>NZ_JCAQOY010000001.1:0-92526 GCF_059567925.1 Paraburkholderia sp. BGA-UO-ETr-F21
TTTCGTTGAAAGATCCAGACCAAGACCGAGCTGTGTCATCGGGGAACCCCTGAAACTTGCCTTCTCCCAGGATAGTCGACCCAGACGTCAACGCCAGGACTTTTGCAGACCTTCCCTAGATAAGAATCTCGACGCGGCAAATGAAAAAGCCTGGCTTCGGTTCTCTATCGAAGCCAGGCTTTCTTTCATGCGCGCCGCGCAAACACCCGATCAAGACCCCGCACGAAACTCGATGCGGCGATTCCGGGCCCGTCCGTCAGTCGTGTCATTCGATGCAATCGGCTGATCCGGGCCGACGCCGGTCGTCGTCATCTGTTGCGGCGGGATGCCCTTCGCGACCAGATAGCCTTTGACCGCATCCGCGCGCGCCTGGCTCAGCGCGATATTCGACGTGCGATTACCCGAGTTGTCGGTGTGCCCGATGATCGCAACCGTTTTGGTCGTCATTTTCCCCATGGCGGCGGCCATCTGATCGAGAATCGCGCGGCCTTGCGGGGTGAGCGTGGCGCTGCCGGTTTCGAATTCGATCGTGCGGTTCGCGAGCGTCTGATCGAGCAGGCCTTGCTCGGATGCGCTCACGCGCAGGCCGTTCTTGATCGTATAGGTCGGGTTCAGCGCATTCGCCATGTCGCTCGCGAGTTGCTGGCGCTGCGATTCGTTGTGCACTTCGCCTTTCACGTCGATCTGCGTGCCGTCGATTTTCAATTGGCCTTTGCTGATCTGCTTCAATTGCGGACCGATCAGTTTTTGCACGTTGGCGGACCAGTTCGGCGGCGTCGCCACGTCGGCGACTTCGATCTGGTCGACCACGTTGGCCGCGCCGTATGTGTCGCGCAGTCGGGCGAGCACGGCCGCCTTGGTCGCTTCGTCGGGCACCTTGCCGCCAACCACCACCTGGCCCGGCGTAGCGTTGGCGGGCGGCGGCGCTGCGCTGATCGCGCCGGTGCCCGCGCCGGTCGTGCCGCTGGCGAGCCCGGCCGTGGTCACTGCGGGTCCCGCGTTACCCACCGGCGCCGACGCAGCCGGCGGCAAAATCGTGGTGTGAATCGAAATACCGCTGTTGTCGACCGGCGTGACGCGAGCGGGGCCGTCGTTGTCGGCATGCGCGAGGGCGCTGAGCAGAAGGCCCGCAAGCAGCACGGACGTGCGCGTGGAGAGGGTCAGCATCGTGTCACGCTCCCGTGAATGCTTCGCGGAACGTGTCGATGCTGACGCGCAGCGACAGTTGCGGTTGGTCGAGGTAACTGACGAGCTTGCTGATGCCATGATCGTTCTGTGCGTGTTCGTCGATCCACTCGGGGTCGTCGATATCGATGTTATGCGCCGCATACGATTGCGGATCGACCACGCTGTGCAGCGTTTTGGCCGACGCGCCATTAAAGCCGATGATGAGCCGCTCGCGCTCGGCAATCGTGCCGATGAAAATCGCCAGTTCGAAATCCGCCTGCGCGACGAACGGCGCGATCAGTTCGAGCCAGAACGCGGCCACGAGACTGCGGTAGAACGGATCGTTCGGCAGCGGCAAGGTCAGCCCGCGTTCGAGATGCGACGAACCGCTTTGCATCACCGGACGCAGCAGCGACCCGAGCGCGAGCATCGCGCCGCGCAAACGCACCGGATGGCCGCTCGCGAGCAGCATCTGTTCGAGGCCCGCGAGCGTTTGATGCTCGACGAAATCGTTGAAGGTGCCGTCGTGCGGATTGCCGGGGCCGCCGCCGATCTCGATCGGGACCTGCATGTCGCCGAGTGCCTGCAGCGCACCGGGCGGTTCGCTCGCGCCAAGCAGCGGTTTCATCTGCGCCGCGACGCGCGACCACAGCCGTGCGAAGGCCAGCGGGCTGTGCGCGAGAAACGTCAACGGCTTTTCGACTTCGAGCGCGGTCGCGGCAAGAAACGGAAAACGCCGCGAGGATTGATCGTGGCTGGCCATCATATGCCCGGCAATCGCCAGTTTGCTGCGTGAACCGAGGAACGCGAAGTGCATCGGCTTGGCGTTTTCGTAGACGATCTTCCAGCGTGGATCGTCGCTCAGCAGTTCCATGGCTTCCGCGATCCAGCGGTCGAGCGTGGCGAGCAGCTGCGGATTATGGGCGCTCTTCACAAAGTCGCCGCGCGACGGGATCTTGCCGAAGTAGGCGATTTGCGCCTGCACGGTTTGCGTCATTGCGCACCCCCTGTATTCGAAACCGCGGCGGCGGCCGTAGCCGGACGCGCCGCTTGCGAGGCCGGCGCGATCGCGGGCGCGGCGCCCGGTGCACCCGCGGCTGTCGCGTTGACCGAATTCGCCGCCGCGCTCACATCCGCCACCGAGGAGGGCAGGCGCAAGCCGCGCAGGCTCTGCTGTTGCGGCGCATCGCTCGAGCCGCTCGAAGCCTGCGACGTGCTGATGATGCGCATGCTGACCGCCACCGTCACGCTGCCTTGCGTCCACGACAGATCGAACGTGCCGTCCGGACGACGCTTGCGTTGCGCCGAATTGATCAGCTTTTCCAGACCGTAGCGGCCCGGTTCGTTGACCAGTTGCAGCGTGCGGCCGTCGAAGGTCGTGGCGTTCAGCGTCGCGCCCGGCGAACCCGAAGGATTCGGCCACACGAAGTTGGTCCACTGCGGCGGCGTGTTCCGGTAGCGCATCTGCTGGCCGTCGATTGCAAGCGTGTATTCCGTCGTGCCGCTGCTCGGCTGCGGCAGGATCTGGAACACGGTCTGCGGTTCGGACGAACTCTGGCCCGACGCACCGGCCGCGCCGCCGGCAAGCGGCGCCACCCAGCGCGCGAAGCCGTTGGTGAAATCGGGCGTGAGCGCGAGGCCCATATCGCCCCACGTGCGCGCCGTCAGCGTGTCGCCACGGCGCACCGCGAGCGGCCCGAGCGTGGTGCCGACGAACTTGGCAATCGCGCCGTCCGGACCGAACACCTGGGCTATTTCGCCCGCGCCGGCTTCGACCTTCGCGTCGCTCGCAAACGGATACTTGTTGGCTAGCGAACCCTGGAAGCTCTGATAAACCTGCGCATTCCACACCTTGTTGACTTCGACGCTGGCCGGCTGGATCACCACCGCATACGCCGCCATCAACGGACGCACGAGCAGCGGGCGCAGCGCTTTGCGTTGCGAGTCGGTGAGACCGGTGAGCATCTGCTCGTCGACGAATTTCAGCGAATCGGCGAGCTCGGAGCCGCTGCCGTCGAGTGTCTGCTGCATCAGTTGGCGCGCGCCCGGTCCCGGATCGCCCTGATTCTTGATCACGTTAAAGCGTGTGCGGACCTTCGATAGCGTGTCCATATAGCCCTTGAGCATCGAGCCGTTGTCGCCGCTTACCACGATGCGGCCCAGCGCCGAGAACTCCTGGCCGATCGGACCCATTGGCATCTCGACCGGATTGCCGTTGATATCGATGTTTGCGTTGATCTGGCCGGTCGGCGCACGCGAGAACCAGTTCTTGAACCAGCTCGTCACGCCGGTTTGCGCGCGCTTCAGGTTCGCGTTGAAGAGCGAGGGGTTGTCCCACGAAGTCTGGTCATACGCGGTTTCGAGCACTTTGCGGATCGGCGAATCCTGCGGGTCGCCGAGACGGTTCATCGCATCCACTGCCTGACCGAAACTGCCGAAGCTCTGCACCGCAATGCCTTGCATGAACTTCTGCCAGTGCATGGCGTACTCGGTCTTGTACATCGTGACGAGCGCTTTCTGGATCTGCTCGGGACTGCCTTCCAGCGTCAGGTCGTCGTGGGCTGACGTGTTGAGCACCCAGTCCTTGGCCTGCAATTCCTTGGTGGCCGCGTCGCGAATGGCGGGCTGCACGTACTGGAACCACGCTTCTCGCGTGAAGGTGCCGGGAATCGCGTAACTGCCCGCCACCAGCGCGGTATTGTTTTCGCCGACAATGCGCGCGATCGTCATCGGCGCGAAACGGGTCGATGCGCGTGCCTTGATTTCCTCATAAACCCGTTGACGGGCCGGCATGCCACGCACCACGCGGCGCAGGTTCTCGCGCGTCTGGTCGACGAGACCGAGGTTCTGGTCGATCATCGGCCAATCGTCGTCGGACACGCGCGAAAGGTAGAAGGTGATCATGCGTTCGGCGCTGCGGATCATCTCGTCACGCGGCATGTTGCCGCGATTCGTTTCGAGCCAGCCGCGCCAGAAGCGGGCAACCTGGTCGGTGAGGTGAGCCGTTTCCACATGACGCTTGTCGCTCAGCATCAGGTAGGTCTTGAGCGCGTTGTACGCATCTTCGACGTTGGTCGGCGAGGCATCGCTATAGAGTCCACCCTGGCTGTTCGCGCTCATGGCCGAATGCGTGGAGACCGGAATCGCGGCGGCGTCCGGTGCGCGGTTCAACGGCGCGAGTTGGTCGGGGTGTGCGTTGACGTCCTTCAGGAAGGAAGCGAGATTCTGCGAGACCGGGTCGAGCAGGATCTGGCGCACGCCGTTGTAGTACTCGGTAAGCAGACGCTGTTCGAGCCGGTCGCCCTGATAGAGGCCGAGCGATACCGCAAGCGGCTTGTCGCGGCGGAACTGCTCGAGCTGGTCGATGCGGTCCTCGAGCACGTCCATGGCCTGCAGCCGCGATTGCAGATCGTTGCGGTTCTGCTGCAGGCGCACCACGTTGTCGAGGTCGGCCTGCACGTTCGCCGTGAGTTGCTGGTTGTTGACCGTCGACCAGGTCCAGCCGCCGAGCGCCAGCGCGAGCACCGCGACGAAGCCGAAGAAGGTCGCATAACGCATGCGCGTTTTCGCAGGGCTGGCGAATTGCCTGACCGTTTGCCGGTCGGCGAAGATCACCTTGGAGAACAGATCGCGCAGGAAGAAGCCGTTCTTCGAAAACGCGCTATGCGGCTTGGGCAGACTATCGGCGCTCAGGCCGAAACGGTTCGCGATGCGAGTGGCCGCGGCGCTATTGGTCTCACCTTCCTGCAATGCACTGGTGAAGTAGAAGCCGCGGAAAATGGGTTTGTACTGGAACGGGTTGGTCTCGAACAGCGTGGCGAGAAACGCGCGCAACGCGGGTTTGATGGTGGAAAATTCGAGCGGAAAGCTCAACTGACCCGGCGAGAGCTTATTGCCGCGATTGATCGACATCTGCGCGACGCTGATTTCTTTCAGGCCGTCGTACAGTTCCTCGAAGTGCTCGTCGAAGAGCCCCACCACGTCGCGCTTTTCGTCCGGCTCGTAGGGCAGGGTAGCGCCCCACACGCGGTCGTATTCGTGACGGTCGCTTCCGCTGAAGAATTCGGTGAAGCCAGTAATCAGGTCGGCCTTGGTGAACATGACATACACCGGCGCGAAGACTTCGAGCTTCTCGGTCAATTCCTGCACGCGTTGGCGCAGATTCTTGGCGAGATTGATCGCGAATTCAGGCTTGCTGTTGGTCAGCTCCGCAATGCTGGCCGTGACGATAATGCCGTTGATCGGTGCCTTCGGCCGGAAACGTTTGAGCAGGCCGAGGAAACCGAGCCATTCGGTGCGGTCTTCCTCGTGCACGGAATAGCGCCCTGCGGTGTCGAGCAGAATGCCCTCGGTCGTGAAGAACCAGTCGCAGTTCCGCGTGCCGCCAATGCCGTGAATCACCGCGTTGTTCTTGTCGGCAAACGGAAATTGCAAACCCGAATTCAACACTGCGCTGCTCTTGCCCGCGGCGGGGTTGCCGATCACGATGTACCACGGCAACTCGTACAGCGCCGAGCCGCCCGAGACCTGGCCGATCTTCGAGGTCTTGATGGTCTTCACCGCCTCGACGAGGCGCGTGCGCAGCACGTCGAGTTCGGCCTGGCGTGCGGGGGTGGGCGCGGGGCCGGCTTCAGTCTGCTTTTCCGCCTGCTGCTCGAGCATTTCGCCGAGCTTGCGGTTCGCGCGCCGCGCGCGCAGACGGCGTACCACCCACACCAGCAGCCACAGCGCGACCACGACGCCGAGCGCGATGGCTGGCCACATCAGGTCGATCTGCAAGGTATCCGCGCCGATGAATAGAACAGCGGCGAGCGCGAGCAAGCCGATGATCGAGAGCGTGCGTGTGTGGGTCAACACGTTGAGAATGCGTCGCATAAGCCGTTCAGGTCTGGGTGATGAATGTCGTAGCGCGTGCTGTGGCGCACGGCATGGTGCGCGTATGGCGTTTGAAATAAATCGAGTGCATGTTCAGGCGAAAGCGAATACGGCAAGATTGTTAAATCCGCGAAAAAAAGCCGCAGAGAATGTGATCGGCGCAATGCCGTTATGCATGCGGCATTGCCGCTTTTCGCCAGAAAATCTGATTGAACGCCCCATTGTCAACCTCTTATTCCCCGCTTTGCCCTAATGACCGCGCCCGAGGACGAAGCCGGGTTTGTGATATTCGACGTGCCCGAGATCCATCATTTTCCAGCGCCCACCCCACGTCAGACCGACCTGTTCCGCTGTCTGTCCGTATAGCTGATAACCTCGCATGGCCCAGGGATCTTTTTCTGAAATGACGAGTTTGCCGTCGCGCAAAAATGCATTGTCCGCGGCAAGTCCGTATTGGTGGTAGCTTTGAAACGCTGCGGCATTAGTGACGTTGCCCCCCATTTGCGCCAGCCGGTTTTGCCGCTCCGGACTGCGATAACCTTCCAGTAAGGCCATTTCATACCCGTATTGCTCGTGCATGATTTTGTAGACGAGCAATAAACGTGTTCTGAAATCGGCATCGAGCAAATTCCAGTCGCGGCTCGCGTCTTTAAGCGCGGGCCGGATCTGCTCGACTTCCTGCGTGGCAAATACCTCCGGTGGCAGCGGCGGCGGGGGCACGAGCTGTTCGCCGTTCAATAACGCGGCAATTTTCTCGTCCGGTACCCGCGCAGTGTCATCGAATTGGAATAATTGCCGGCCGCGTAAAGCCAATGCCACCAATGGAGGCGTCGCAAGAATACCTGTGGTGGTAAAAATCAGCAAGCGCCGCTTTACCAGTAACTTTTGCATATCGATTGCGGTCGATTGCGAAATTTTTGCCGAGCGCGCTAATTGGCCGCGTGCGCGAGATGCACTTCGCGATGCTCCGCGCATAAAGCGGCCATGAATAGTGAGAGCCGCGTCCAATAAAGAGGCGCGTACTGCCGGCAATAGCAGCATTGCGGCGATCATGACGGCGAGCGCGAAATAGGCGAAAAGTACTACGGCAATCAAAGGCGACCCCGGAAATTGGAAAGAATTGTATTTTGTAATGCTTGCTCTTAGAATCAGGCCTGCTCTGAGAGGAGCCGGAGCGTATTATCACGGCGAAATAATCCAGGATTCAATGAGACAGTGAATGAGTGCGCCGGAAAGTTCGAATTCCAAAGCCCCGCCTAGCCTGTTATCCGATAAGGCTAAAGGCGCTGATGGCAATGGTTCGCGAATTCTTGCGAACCTCGAAGGCCGCGTTGCGCCGCCTACGGAAAAACCACGCCGGTCGAAAGCGGTGCTCGCGCTGGTCGCCTTGCTCGTGATCGCAGCCGGCGGCTGGGGAGCGTGGCATATGCAGCGGCGCGTGCAGAGCGAGTCGCTGGCGGAGGTCACGCCTGCCAGCGTCGAGAAGGCTACCGCGTCCGCGGTTGCTGCAAGCAACGTGCCGCAGGTTGTCGCGAAAGCAGAGGTGCCGGCCGCGGCGTCGTCGCAAGCGGCGACCATCGTTGCCGACGACAGCGATAGCAAGGCCGCTGCGGCATCCGCCACGGCGCCCGCCAGCGGCGACGCCAGCCGCCTGTCGCGCGCGCTCGCCGACGGTGCGGAACCGAGCAGCGCACCTGCACCGGTTGCATCCGCAACGGCTGCTTCAGCGGTCACGGTGCCAGCGGCGAAGCACGGCAAAAACGCGACGGCTGTAGCCACCAAGGAGAAGCACGAGAGCGCGGCGCACGGCAAGAAGGAAAGCATGGCGACGGTGAACCGTCACGCGAGCGCGCCGACTGCGGTCGCGCAGTCGAAGAAAGCGCGCGCGACCAGCAATGCTTCGAAGGATGATTCGGATGCCGATCTATTGGCGGCTCTCGTCGCCCGGACCAAACCGGCGGACACCAAGCCCGCGGTAGAGGACACGGCGACCAAGGTCAGTGCAAGCGCTACCGGCAACGCCAAGCTGGCTGAACGCGTGAAAGAGTGCGGCAAGCGTGGTTTCTTCGAAGACCAGTTGTGCCGCTGGCGCGTATGCGACGGTCACTGGGGTAAGGATCCGGCCTGTCCGGCTTCGGCGCAGCAGGCACGCCAGCCTTGACGCATTCTTTATTTGCCACGCAAACCGTGGTGGATGGGCGGAAGTGAGCGAGCTTTGGCGGCGAGTCTGGCAGCGCTGCCGGCTATACGCTTTGCGCGCCTGCGCGATTGCAGAAGACGAGCCTTAATCGCTTTTATGGTCGGGATTTTTTGGTTTCATGTCGATCTGCTGGCGCGAACGACGCCAATCACACTACAGAACCAACGGAATTGTCGCGCGGACTGCGCGCCCGCATTGAACCCGCTTCAGGCGGGATGCAGGCCGCGCAGTAACTGACGGACACGCGACAGATCCTGATCGACGTGCTCTGCTTTCTCGAACAACTCCGCCAGCCAGTCGACGAACGCGCGCACGCGTGGCGAGACGCGGCGATTCTTCACATACGCGACCGAGACCGGCATCGGCACCGGCTTCCACTGCGGCAGGACTTCGCGCAAAAGTCCAGAATCCAGATAGGGTTGCGCGGCGATGCGGGCGGGCTGGATCAAGCCGAGGCCTTGCAAGCCGCAGGTGAGATAGGCCTGTTCGTCGCTGACTTTGACGAAGCCTTTCACCTTGACGTTTTGCGCTTCGCCGTCCACTTCAAAATCGAAATCCACTTCGCGTCCGTTGTGCGGCGACATGCAATTGACGGCCGTATGTCCGCGCAAATCGTCGAGGTCCGTGGGTGTGCCATGACGGGTCAGGTAGGCCGGACTCGCACAGGTCACGTGTTCGAGCGTGCCGAGTTGGCGCGCGACCAGATTCGAATCCGGCAATTCGCCTAGCTGGATGCTGCAGTCGATTGCTTCGGAGATCAGATCGACCGTGCGGTTGCTGATGCCGATAGCGAGATCGAGGTTCGGGTAGCGCGTGTGGAAGTCGTCCAGGGCCGGCAGGACGATCGTGCTTGCCACCGCGCCGGGCATTTCGATACGCAGGCGACCGGTCAGGTTATCCGTGGCGTGCCGGATGCTGGCTTCCATTTCGTCGATGTCGGCGAGGATTTGCGCGCAGCGCTCGTAGTAGGCCGCGCCTTCGGGCGTGACGCTCAGGCGCCGCGTGGTGCGGGCGAGGAGAACCGTGCCTAGCAGCGCTTCCAGATTCTGGACGATGGTGGTCGCCGTGGCGCGGGGAATGTTGAGGGATTCCGCTGCGCGGGTGAAGCTGTTGGTGTCCACGATTCGGATGAATGTTCGCATTGCGGTTATTCGGTCGATCACGGGTTGTGCTCCAGTCTGGGGTTGTTTGTTGGCTGCGGGGCGGTTTTTGTTTGTGATCTTTGGGCTTTGGCCTTTCCTTGAATTCTTCGTGGTCTATTGGCGTTGCCCCTGTGCGGGGCGGCACTTACTTTCTTTGCCGCCGCAAAGAAAGTAAGCAAAGAAAGCGGCTTCACACCGCCAGCTCATAAGCGGGTCCCCTGGCTTGGAGGGGGTAGTGGCGCATCTGGAATCCGCGTTCTCGCACATTTCGCCCCGGTGACAAGGCAGTCATGCTTCCGGCGGCGCTGCGCGCGCCGCAGCGGTCTTCATTGAACAGTGGCCTTTTTAGGGTGTCGCCGAGGCGAAGCCGACGGCGCCCACGGCGTCAGTTTTACTGACGGGTTCCCGTGCATACCCTTCCGCGACGCACGCGGTGCGGAGTGGGAGCGGATGATGGCTTTGTCACTGAAGTGGAATGTGCGAGGGCACGGATTCCAGATGAACCACTACCGTGGCTGTGCGGGGGACCCGCTTAAGAATTAGCGGTGTGAAGCCGCTTTCTTTGCTTACTTTCTTTGCGGCGGCAAAGAAAGTAAGTGCCGCCCCGCACAGGGGCAACGCCAATAGACCACCAAGAATTCAAGGAAAGGCCAACACCCAAAAAAAACAACCCAAACCCCACCGCGCCGCAGGCAAAAAAACAAAACAACATCCCCGCAGCGCGGCCCACCCAAAATTTACTTCCGCAAGGAATCCAGATCAATCACAAACCGATACTTGACATCACTTTTCAGCATCCGTTCATAAGCCTCATTAATCCCCTGCATAGGAATCACCTCGATATCCGAAGTAATCCCATGCTCACCGCAGAAATCCAGCATTTCCTGCGTCTCGGCAATGCCGCCAATCAACGACCCAGCCAACCGGCGACGCTTGAAAATCAGATTGAACACCTGCGGCGACGGATGATCGTGCTCCGGCGCGCCGACCAGCGTCATGGTTCCATCACGCTTGAGCAGATTCAAAAACGGATTCAGATCATGTTGCGCAGCCACGGTATTCAGAATGAAATCGAAGCTGTTCAAATGCGCTTCCATCTCTTCGGCATTCTTCGAAATCACCACCTCATGCGCACCCAGCCGCTTCGCGTCTTCGATCTTCGAGGGCGACGTGGTGAACAACACGACATGCGCACCCATCGCGCGCGCCAGCTTCACGCCCATATGACCCAAGCCGCCAAGGCCGACAATGCCGACCTTCTTGCCGGGACCGGCGCCCCACGTGCGCAGCGGCGAATAGGTGGTAATGCCCGCGCACAGCAACGGCGCCACGCCGGCAGGGTCGAGATTGTCCGGCACGCTCAAGGTGAACGCTTCGTCCACGACCAGTTGCGTGGAATAGCCGCCGTAAGTGATCTGACCGTCGACCCGGTCGACTCCGTTATATGTGCCGACAAAACCGTTCTCGCAATACTGCTCGAGACCTTCCTCGCAACTCGCACACGTGCGGCACGAATCGACCAGACAGCCGACGCCGACCAGATCGCCCACCTTGTGCTTCGTCACGTCCGCACCGACCGCGGTCACGCGGCCGACGATTTCATGGCCCGGCACCACCGGAAATACGGTGTTCTTCCATTCATTGCGCGCCTGATGCAAATCGGAATGGCATACGCCGCAAAACAGTACTTCCATTTGCACATCAAGGGGGCGAAGTTCGCGGCGCTGGATTTCGAACGGGGCGAGCGGCGCGGTAGCGTCGGTCGCTGCATAGGCATAAGTCGTGCTCATGGGTAGCTCCAGCAAAGAGGGTGAAGTTGCAAGGCGCCGGCGATGGGCGAGGCATGTCGCCGATGAGGCCAACCTCGTCATGAACCGGGATCACGGCGCGGGCGGTGACTGGCAAATTCGTCAAACAGGCAATGGCCAATCGAGCCCGGCGCAGCGCGGAAATAGATGATCCGGCAGGGTTCCCATGATAGAAGCGGGCGGGGAGCCCGGGAATACCTGAATGTCTTGAAGGTTTGCCTAAAACTCCTGGCGAGCGGCGCGATAGGTCGTTTGGTGCTAAATTTCAAGCATTATTCTCTTGCACGTCACTATACCGTCATGTCAACCCGTTCCGCTGAACCCGTCCCGCTCGATCCTGCTCAGCAGCGTGTGGTCGAATTATTCGACGTGCTCGCGCCCAACCCGGGCTTCACGCGCACGAGTCTCGAAGGCGTCAATCTGATGCGCGCGAATAGTCCCATGCCGCGCATGCCTGTCATGTACGAGCCGAGCATCGTGATCGTCTGCCAGGGACGCAAGCGCGGCTTTCTCGGCGATCAGGTGTTTCAGTACGACGCGCAGCAGTATCTGGTGCTCTCGGTGCCGTTGCCATTCGAATGCGAGACCGAGGCGAGCCCGGATGAGCCTTTTCTCGCCATCTCGGTGCGCGTCGATCTCACCATGGTGGCGGAATTGCTGATGGCGTTGAACGAGACGCAAGGCGCCGCGCAGCACGAACCCGTCGGCATCTATTCGACGCCGCTCGACCCGGCGCTGTGCAACGCGGTGCAGCGTCTGATGGACGCGCTGGCTTCGCCGCTCGACGCACGCATTCTCGCGCCCGGCGTGGTGCGGGAGATCTGTTATCGCGTGCTGACCGGCGAGCAGGGCGACGCGATTCGCGCGGCTCTCACGCATCAGAATCATTTCGGCCGCATTGCCAAAGCATTGCGGCGGATTCATGCCGATTACCACGGCGTTCTCGATGTCGATACGCTCGCGTCCGAAGCCGGCATGAGCCTCGCCGTGTTTCACGCGCAGTTCAAAGCCGTCACCGCCACTTCGCCGATGCAATACGTGAAGACCACGCGTTTGCATCATGCGCGTTTGCTGATGGTGCAGGATGGTTTGAATGCGGGCGCGGCCGCGGCGCGCGTCGGTTATGAAAGCGCGTCGCAATTCAGCCGTGAGTTCAAGCGCCTTTTCGGCCTCAGTCCAGTGGACGAAGTGAAGCGCATGCGCACCTTGTACGATCCGCCGGCACCACGCGTGGTCAAACCGGTTGCGCGCTACGTCACCGCCGTGTGAGCGGGCAAACGGGCCGCGTTACAAACCGCTGAACCAGTTGTAACCCTGATCTTCCCAATAGCCGCCAGGGTTCGTGTTCGTCACGAAGATCGCCGCGATGTGCTTGGGATTCTTGAAGCCAAGTTTGGTCGGCACGCGCAGCTTCAGTGGATAACCGTATTTGGCCGGCAGCGGCTCATTGCGGAAATCGAGCGTGAGTTGCGTCTGCGGATGCAGGGCCGTCGCCATGTCGAGACTGGAGTAATAGCGGTCCGCGCATTTGAAGCCGACATAGCGTGCGCTCAGATCCGCGCCGATGCGCTCCAGAAACGTGCGAAACGGCACGCCGCGCCATTGTCCGATCGCGCTCCATCCTTCAATGCAGATGTGGCGTGTGATCTGCGAGACCTGCGGCAACGCGCGCAGCTGATCGAGATTCCAGCTGCGCTTGTCCGACACGAGCCCTGAGACTTCGAGCTGATACGTCGAACCGTCGATGTCCGGCGCGTCGAACTCCGGATAGAACGCGTTGAACGGAAACGGATCGGTGATTTCGCGCGCGGAGTAGGTAGGTGCCAGCTTGTTGCGGTCGAACAGCCAGCCCTGCACGCGATCGTTCCAGCGCGACATGGCCCAGAGCACCTTGTCGACCGAATCGCCATCCTGCATGTTGCAGCCGGAAAGCATCGCCAGCGCGCCGATGGAGAGCGACGAGCGCAGAAACAGGCGCCGCTGCAGCCGCTCGATTTGCGGCTGATGATCGGCAAGGACAATGCGGGCTCGGCGTTCGTCACCGTTGCGTTCAGATGCGCTCATGCCTGGGTTCCTCCATGCGCTGCGTGCCGTGCGCGACCGGTCAGCATTGGCAGCAGCGTACGCGGCACGAGCAGCACCAGCGCCAGATGCACCACTACGAAACCGACCACACCCGCCATCGCGATGAAATGCACGCGCCGTGCGAAATCGAAGCCGCCGAATAAGGCTGTGAGCCACGAAAATTGCACCGGCTTCCAGATGGACAGCCCCGACGCGACCAGCAACACGCCAAGAGCCAATACGATGAGATACAGCGCGCGCTGCACCGCGTTATATCTGCCGGTATCGTGCGGTAACTTGAATTGCAGCGCGAGGCTGGCGTCATGTATTACGTCGCGGGGATGAACCGGCAACAGCTTGCGCCGGAAATGCCCACGCCCGAGGCCATACGCGAAATACAGCAGGCCGTTCGCGCAGAGCAGCCACATCGCCGCGAAGTGCCAGGCGATCGAGCCGCCCAGCCATCCGCCGACGGTCGCCCACGCCGGAAATCTGAATGGGAAGAAGGGCGACGCGTTATAGATGGCCCAGCCGCTCATCACCATGCAGACCATCGCGAACGCGTTGATCCAGTGTGTGATACGGACGACGAGCGGGTGGACGAGCAGGCGCATTTGCTGGTCGGGCATGGAAAGGATCACGAGGCGAACGGGAGCTGGAAAGCCGCGCCATTGAAAAAAGCGCGGCTGCTCGAACAAACCGGAAAACGGCAATGCCGTGTTACATCGGCGGCGTTACGCCGTGCTCGCCCGCGGAGATGAAGTTGGCCGCCATCGAGCCGTCGGCTTCCTTGTGTGCGAACAGCACGACCTTCGCGCCCGGCACGAGCAGCGAGCGGTCACCCGGTTCCAGCGCGACGATAGGCACGTCTTGCGGAATCACGATCTTCTTTTCGCCGTCCTTGTACTTCACGGTGATCGTGCGGCCGTTGCTGACCACGAGCGAACCCACCGTACCGTTGGTCATCGAACTGTTGCCGCCGAGATCCCACGGACGGTGCCCTTCGCCGGAACCGCGCATGCTGGCAGGGAACACGTGTACTTCGAGTGCTTTCAGCGTGCCGTCCGCTTGCGGAATCGCGGCAGTGCCCACGTAGCTGTCCGGCTTGATGTCGTTCACGTCGGCGAGCACGACGCCGCGAATCGGCGTGTCCTTGGCGAGCTTCACGTCGACGTCCTTGCCGTCGCGCGTGTGGACCTTGAGCAGGTCGCCCGACAACGATGTCACCGTGCCGCGCACGCCGGTCGGCATGGCGTTCTGGGCGTATGCGGCCGGACCGGCGGTGAGGAACGCAGCGGCGGCGAGCGCCGGGGCGACGAAGGTGCGCAACGCACGCGCGGAAACCATCTTCATGAATCTGCTCCAGGTGGTGAACGATGGGGGCAGATTAGACTCGGGACCGGCTCCGGCGAGTGACAGATGGATGACAAAAACGTCATGAATGGCGCGCAAGGGCCACGTAAAATGACCGGCATATCCACGTCCCGCATATCAGCGAGCCTTCGAGCGCGCCTCCGGGCCGAAGCCCGAATTGGAGTACCGAGCATCATGAGCATCCTCGTCATAGAAGACGATCCGAAAACCGGCGACTACCTGAAGAAGGGCTTGCGCGAGAGCGGCTATGCGGTCGATCTCGCCCGCACCGGCACGGACGGCCTGCACATGGCGCTCGAAAATCCTTACGACCTCGTGGTGCTCGACGTGATGCTGCCCGGTATCGACGGCTGGGAAATCATGCGCGCGCTGCGGGCACGGCGCGATCTGCCGGTGATTTTCCTCACCGCGCGCGACCATGTCAGCGACCGTATTCGCGGTCTCGAACTCGGCGCGGACGATTACCTCGTCAAGCCGTTTTCGTTTACCGAACTGGTGCTGCGAATCCGCACGCTGCTGCGCCGTGGCGTGATCCGCGAGAGCGACGTGTTCGAGATCGCCGACCTGAAGCTCGACGTGCTGCGTCGCAAGGTGACGCGCGAAGGCGTCGAGATCCCGCTCACCAACAAGGAGTTCATGCTGTTGCATCTGCTCGTGCGCCGTCAGGGCGAAGCGCTGTCGCGCACGCAGATCGCGTCCGAAGTGTGGGACATGAACTTCGACAGCGACACCAACGTGGTCGACGTGGCCATCAAACGGCTGCGCGCCAAGGTCGATCATCCGTTCGAAAAGAAGCTGATTCATACGGTGCGCAGCATCGGCTACACCTTCGGCGACGGCTCATGAAATTCTGGACCGGGCGCTCGCTCACGGCTCGCACCACCGTGCTGTTCGCGTCGATTGCGTGCGTGGTGATCGGCACGTTGGGCGCGTATTTCTACCGCTCCGCGGAGCTGTCGTTGCAGCGCCGCGCCGACGTGGTGCTGACCGGGCGCGTCGAGCATTTCAGCCGGATTGTGCGCGATCTCTATTCGGTCGGCGAACTGAAGGACCGGCCGTTGCTGTTCGAGACCATGCTCGGCGCGGAACAGGACGTGCTGCTGTTTCGCCGTCCGGGCGAGGCGCCGTTTATCGACGTGAACCCGGGCGGCGTGGCGGTGCCCGCGTTGCAGGCCGGCGAGGAGGGCCGTCTGCCAACCTTTGCCGACATTCGCCAGACCCGGCTCGCCGACGGCGTGCCGGTGCATTGGGCGATCGCCACTGCTCGAGCGCGCGAAGACGGTACCGAGGTCGAAGTGATCGCCGGTCACCCAATGACGCAGGAAGTGCGCATGCTGGCCGCTTATCGCAACCGCATCCTGCTGGCCACGCTGATCGGCATGCTGGCCGCGACGCTGCTCGCCTATTGCGTGCTGCGCCGAGCGTTGCGCCCGGTGCGCGAGATTGCCACGCGAGCCGCGCAGATCAGCCCGGCGAGCCTGTCCGTGCGGCTCGACAGCGAGGCGGCGCCGCTCGAATTGCGCCAGCTCACGCACGCGTTCAACGCCATGCTCGACCGTCTCGCCGACGGTTATCAACATCTGTCGCAGTTTTCCGCCGACCTGGCGCACGAAATCCGCACCCCGGTTGGCGCGTTGATCGGGCAGACCCAGGTCACGCTCGCGAGGACACGCGAGCCCGAAGAGTATCAGCAGGTGCTCGAATCGAATCTGGAGGAGCTGAGTCGCCTCAGTCACATCGCGGAAAACATTCTGTTTCTTGCGCATGCGGACCATGCGGCGCTCTCAGTCGAACGTGAGCCGATCGACCTGCGCGAGGAACTCGTCAGGATCGCAGACTATTTCGAAGGTCCCGCCGACGAACGCGGCATGCGCTTCGTGGTCGAGGCAGACGGTGTGGCATGGGTGAATCCCATGCTGTGCCGGCGTGCGATCAATAACCTGGTCGTCAATGCGGTGCGTTACGGCGCGAGCGATACGGTGGTGCGTTTGCGCGGCACGCAGGACGAAGAGGGTGCCACGGTGGTGGTCGAAAACGACGGCGCGCCCATTCCCGAAGAGCAGTTGGGGCGGCTGTTCGACCGCTTTTATCGCGCGGATGCGGCGCGCAGCGCGTTCACCGAATCGAGCGGTCTGGGCCTCGCGATCGTCAAGGCGATCATGCATCTGCATGGCGGCACCGCGTGCGTGGTGTGTCCGGCGCCGGGCGTGGTGCGTTTCGAATTGCGCTTTCCGGGCGTTTGAGCGCCGGCGTTCGCGGCCGGCGCTGTTCGCTCAGACCTTCTTCAGATAAGCGGCCTTCAGCATGAAGTTGCCGGCGTCCATCTTGCAGTCCACTTCATGATCGCCGCCCACGAGGCGAATGCTCTTCACCTTGGTGCCCATTTTCAGCGTGATCGACGAGCCTTTTACTTTCAGGTCCTTGATCAGCACGACCGCATCGCCATCGGCGAGCGGATTGCCGTTGGCATCCTTGACGACGCGTTGGTCGGCTTCGTCGGCGGATGCGGCGGCGTGGATCGGCCATTCATGCGCGCAATCCGGGCAGACGTAATTGTCGCCGTCGGGGTAAGTGTTTTCCATTGCGCATTGCGGGCAGGCGGGAATCGTCGACATGATTGTGTTTCCGGACCGCGGCGGGCCGCGGATAACTTCAGGGTCCGCGAGTATACCGGACGCGTGCCGGGGCGCCGGTGTCCGGCACGCGCAATGCTGCGTTAGCGCAAACCTGCACGTTTAAATACTCGCCCGAAGGGCGCGTGGCGACGCCAAAAGAGCGGCGGACTATACTTTTCCGCTAGCGTGGCGGTCCCGCGTGTGCCGCCACGCTAGCAATGCATTTGTAATGCATGCCTATTGCCCGAATCTCACAGCAGGAGTTCTGTCATGGTCAAACTTGCCCTGTACGTTCGTCTTGAAGCCAGGCCAGGCAAGGAAAAAGAGGTCGAAGCGTTCCTGCTCGGCGGCCTGCCGCTCGTCGAGGAGGAGCCGGGCACCGTCGCGTGGTTCGGCCTGAAGCTGGGGCCCTCCACGTTCGGTATTTTCGATGCCTTCGCGGACGAAGGCGGCCGTGACGCGCATCTACACGGCAAGGTGGCCGCCGCGTTGATGGCGAAGGCCGGCGAGCTGTTCGCCTCGCCACCGAGTATCGAGAAGGTCGACGTGCTGGCGGCCAAATTGCCGGGCTAAACCAGTGGCGGGCCGCGCGTCTGTTTGTCAGCGGCCCGCCGCGTCGCCGGCGCCGGCGGCCGGCTGGTTCGCATAGGTTGCGCGCTTGTCCTCATACATCAGCAGATCGGCGCGCTGCACGCCCGCTTCGAGCCGGTCGCCCCGTTGGCAGGTGGCCGCGCCCATCGAGAAGCTCAGCGGCGAGCCGGGATAGAACTGATTGTTCATCTCGACCAGTTGCCTGATTGCATCGACCATTGCGACGCCGCCGCGCTCGTCGGTGTCGGGCATGAGGATCGCGAACTCGTCTCCGCCAATACGCGCCGCATGAAACGGCGTCTCGGTCGCTTTGGCGAGCACCTCGCCGGCGCGCCGCAGCAGCGCGTCGCCGGCCGCGTGGCCGAGCTGATCGTTCACGCGTTTCAAACCGTTCAGATCGGCCATGATGATCGTGACGGGCCACGGACCCTTGCGTTCGAGCCGGTTCAGTTCGTCCACGTAGAAGGAGCGGTTGCGCAGCTTGGTCAGCACGTCGTGCTTGCCGAGGAACTCGAGATAGGCTTCGGCTTTCTTGCGCGCCGTGATGTCCGTGAGCGCCACCAGCACCAGATCCCAGTTCTTTTCATGGCCGGGCAGCACAGAAAACTGCAGGTGCACGTGCACCTCGCTGCCATCGAGCGAATAGTTGAGCACCTCGCGCTGCTGGAACAGCTTGCCGTCCCACAGATCGATCAACTGCTCACGGAAATGCGGGCGCATGTCGTCGCGGAACACATCAGGCAGATGCGCCAGCAGCGTTTTCTTGTCTTTGGCCGCGAACATGTCGAGCGTGTGCTGGTTCACGTCGAGCACGTGGATTTCCTGCATGCAGCGCTCGACGAACTCGGGATGCACGTCGGTAAACACGCGGAAATCGTTGATGCCGGCCGCGCGCGCTTCGTCGAGCAGACGTTTGACCGCGCTGAAATCCTCCACCCAGAGCGATACCGGCGAATACTCGAACAGGCCGCGCACATACTGCTCGGCGAGCGTCACGCGATGCCGCGCGCCTTCCAGTTCGGTGATGTCCTCGACCGACACCAGCACCCGGTCCCAGCGCGCCTCGTGGCCGGGCAGCACGGCGCCCTTGAGCAGCACGTCGAGGCGCCGTCCGCCGAGCGTGTAGTTGACTGTCTGGCTGGTGAACTGCGATTGCCCGGCCCACAGCTGGCATAGCTCTTCCAGATGGGTCTTGAGCATGTCGTCGCGGAACACCGAGGCGAGATTGCCGTTGAGCGCGTCGAAATCGGCAGCCTCGAATTGGGTCAACGTTTTCTGATTGACCTTGATGACGCGGATGCTATGCGCGCATTGCGCGACGCACCCTGGATTGGCGGCGAAATGCGCGCGTAGATCGGTCACACCGTCGGCCCGCCATGCGTCGAACAATGCGCGCACGCCGCTGAAGTCTTCGAGCCACAGCGAGACGGGCGCGAGTTCGAACATCTCGGAATCGTCGTTGGCGGGCGCGGGGCCACGCGGCAGGATGTCCAGCATGGAGTTCTCGGAATCGGAAGTGCCGCTATTTTAAAGCCGGTTGGGCGGTTGCTGAAAAGAAAGACCGGTTACGCATCATTTTCGCCTCCGCCATTCAACAAGATAACGGCCGTATTCCAATTGACTTGAGGCGCGCCGGGGCGGCCCGGGCGCGTTGCGCACCGCGCGCGGCGCAGCGTGGAGCGCCGCGGGCGCTCGCCTGCATGCCTTGACGAGCCTTGCTACACTGGCTCGAGATCTATACCGTCCATCCACGTTGCCGACGAAAGCGCCGACATGAAGCCATCCCTTCTGGTTCTGATCCATTTGAACGATGCAAGCCGCGCGAGTATCGAAGCGGCGTTCCACATCATCTACGCACCCGACGCCGCCCAGCGAGCCGCCGCCATCGACGCGCACGGCGAGACGATTCGCGCCGTGCTGACCAACGGCACGACCGGACTCACCGCCGCGGAAATCGACCGCATGCCGCTGTTGGAACTCGTCAGCGCGCTGGGCGCGGGCTATGAAAACCTTGCCGTCGACCAGGCCCGCTCACGCGGGATCGTGCTCGTCAACGGCGCGGGCACCAACGATCATTGCGTGGCCGATCATGCGTTTGCCTTGCTGCTCGCGGTCGTGCGCGACGTGCCGCAGCTCGATCAGGCCACGCGCAAGGGCGTCTGGCGCGACAACCTGCCGATGCGCCCGAACGTCTCCGGCAAGCGCCTCGGCATTGTCGGGCTCGGCAACATCGGCGAGAAGGTCGCGCGGCGCGGCGGGGGCTTCGAGATGGAGGTCGGGTATCACAACCGTAAGCCGCGTGAAGGCTCGCCGCATCGGTACTTCGACAGTGTGGAAGACCTCGCGCGCTGGAGCGACTTTTTGATCGTCGCGACGCCGGGCGGTGCGGGCACGCGTCATCTGATCGGCGCGGCGGTGTTCGAGGCGCTCGGGCCGCACGGCTTCGTGGTCAACGTCGCGCGCGGCAGCGTGCTCGACACGGCGGCGCTCGCTCACGCGCTCACGGCGGGGACGATTGCCGGTGCGGCGCTCGACGTCTACGAGGGCGAGCCGGATCCGCCGCAAGCTTTGCTGACGCTGCAGAACGTCGTGTTGACGCCGCACGTGGGCGGCCGCTCGCCGGAAGCAATCACGGCCTCGGTCGACAACTTTCTGAGCAACGCCACGCGGCATTTCGCGGGCGAGGCGGTGTTGACGCCGATCTGAC
Source organism: Paraburkholderia sp. BGA-UO-ETr-F21 (assembly GCF_059567925.1). NCBI lineage: Bacteria > Pseudomonadati > Pseudomonadota > Betaproteobacteria > Burkholderiales > Burkholderiaceae > Paraburkholderia > Paraburkholderia sp. BGA-UO-ETr-F21. Next base: position 20,544 of record NZ_JCAQOY010000001.1, read on the forward strand.
GACCCGCGCTCGCGCATTCATCGCGGGGTCGCCATGTAGTGCCAGTCCGCTGACGAGCGGCAATGCGCCCGCCCGGTTTGCACGCCGGCGCGGCCGCCTTTTCGCGCTCGGTGCGGATCGGCGCATCACTGAAAGGCAAACCAAAACTATCGGCGTGGCGGATACTTTCCGTCGAAAATGGCGATTTCCCTTCTGAGGTCGCCGCGCATAGGATGGGCGGTATCGCATCACCACTGCTTCGGCCCGCCCGAAGCCGCGACGGAGATCCCGCATGGAACACCACGCCCGCACGCAGAACGAACGTCTCGACGTCAAGACAACCACCTGCTACATGTGCGCCTGCCGCTGCGGCATTCGAGTGCATCTGCGTGAAGGCGAGGTGCGCTACATCGACGGCAATCCGGAGCATCCGCTCAACCAGGGCGTGATCTGCGCGAAGGGCGCCTCGGGCATCATGAAGCAATACTCGCCCGCGCGCCTCACGCGGCCGTTGATGCGCAAGCCCGGCGCGGAGCGGGGCAGCGCGCAGTTCGAGCCGGTGTCGTGGGAGCAGGCTTTCGAGGTGCTCGAAAAGCGCCTGGGCGCGATTCGCGCCACGGACCCGAAGAAATTCGCGCTCTTCACCGGGCGAGACCAGATGCAGGCGCTGACCGGACTGTTCGCCAAACAGTTCGGTACGCCTAATTATGCGGCGCACGGCGGCTTCTGCTCGGCCAACATGGCGGCCGGCATGATCTATACGATCGGCGGCTCGTTCTGGGAATTCGGCGGCCCGGATCTCGACAGCGCCAAACTCTTCTTCATGATCGGCACGGCGGAAGATCATCATTCGAATCCGCTGAAGATCGCGATTTCGAAGTTCAAGCGCGCGGGCGGACGCTTCATTGCGATCAATCCGATCCGCACTGGCTACGCGGCGATCGCCGACGAATGGGTGCCGATCAAACCCGGCACAGACGGAGCGCTGTTCATGGCGTTTCTGCACGAACTGATTGCCGCCGACGCATGGGATCACGAGTTCGTGCGCCGCTATACCAACGCAGCGGAACTCGTCGATCTCGACGAAGCCAGCGAAAACTTCGGCCTGTTCGTGCGCGATCCTGAGCGGCCGGTCGGCAATCCACTGTTTCCGCAGAATCATTTGTGGTGGGATGCGGATGCCGCGCGCGCCGTGCCGCATCACACGGCGGGTGTCATGCCGGCGCTCGACGGCCGCTATACGCTCGACGACGGCACGCCGGTCACGCCGTCGTTCGCGTTGCTGCGCGAACGGGTGGCCGATTGCACGCCCGAGTGGGCCGCCGCCATTACCGGCATTTCGGCGGAGACGATTCGACGCCTTGCCGGTGAAATGATCCAGACTTGCCGCGATCACCGCATTACGTTGCCGATCCGTTGGACCGACGCATGGGGCGAGACGCACGAAACGGTCACCGGCAACCCGGTGGCCTTTCACGCGATGCGCGGCCTCGCGGCGCACTCCAACGGCTTCCAGTCGATCCGCGCGCTGGCCGTGCTGATGTCGCTGCTCGGCACGATCGACCGGCCCGGCGGTTTTCGTCACAAGTCACCGTTTCCGCGCGCCGTGCCGCCGTCGGCGAAACCGCCGAACAGCCCCGACGCCGTCAAGCCGAATACGCCGCTCGCCACCGGTCCGCTCGGCTGGCCCGCCGCGCCCGAGGATCTATTCATCGACGACCAGGGCGGCCCGGTGCGCATCGACAAGGCCTTCTCGTGGGAATATCCGCTGGCCGTGCATGGCTTGATGCACAGCGTGATTACCAATGCATGGCGCGGCGACCCGTACCCGATCGATACGCTGATGATTTTCATGGCCAACATGGCGTGGAATTCGTCGATGAACACGATGAAGGTGCGTGAGATGCTCGTCGACAAGCACGACGACGGCGAGTACAAGATTCCTTTTCTGGTGGTGTGCGACGCATTCCAGTCGGAGATGACGGCCTTCGCCGATCTTATCCTGCCCGACACGACCTATCTGGAACGGCACGACGCGATGTCGATGCTCGACCGGCCGATCTCCGAGTTCGACGGTCCGGTGGATTCGGTGCGCGTGCCGGTCGTGCCGCCCACCGGCGAATGCAAGCCATTCCAGGAAGTGCTGATCGAACTCGCGTCGCGCCTGAAGTTTCCGGCTTTCACGACTGCAGAAGGCGCGCGGCGCTTTCGGGACTATCCCGACTTCGTCATCAACTTCACGACTTCACCCAATTCCGGCGTCGGCTTTCTGAGTGGCTGGCGCGGTACGGACGGCGACAAGGCGTTGGTCGGCGAGCCCAATCCGCGGCAATGGGAGGAGTACGCGAAGAACAACTGTGTGTTCCATCACCCGCTGCCCGAGACGCTGCAATACATGCGCAACTGCAACGGACCGTATCTCGAATGGGCGGTCAAGAACGGTTTTCGCAAGTTCGGCGAGCCGATCCTGATCCAGCTTTACTCCGACGTAATGCAAAAGTTCAGGCTCGCCGCGCAGGGCCGCACGAGCGGCAGGCAGCCGCCAGACCACTTACGCGCGCGCGTTGACAAGTATTTCGATCCGCTGCCGTTCTGGTACGCGCCGCTCGAAAGCGGGGCTACGGACCTCGCGCGTTTTCCGCTTGCCGCCGTGACGCAGCGGCCAATGGCGATGTACCACTCATGGGACTCTCAGAACGCGTGGCTGCGGCAGATTCATGGCGAGAACTATCTCTACATGAATCCGTTGATGGCGGCCGAAAACGGCATCGCCGACGGCAGCTGGATCTACGCCGAATCGCAATGGGGCCGCGTGCGCTGCATGGCGCGCTTCAGCGAGACCGTCGAGCCCGGCACGGTATGGACGTGGAACGCAATCGGCAAGGCAGCGGGCGCATGGAACCTCGGTCCGGGCGCGAACGAATCACAACGCGGTTTCCTGCTCAATCACCTGATCACCGACGAGTTGCCGGGCCGAGACGACGACGTGGTGCGACGCATGTCGAACTCCGATCCGGTGACGGGCCAGGCCGCATGGTACGACGTGCGCGTGCGCATCTATCCGGCGGAAGCCGACGCGCGCCAAACACTGCCGCAGTTCGCGGCGATGCCCGCGGTGCCGGGTGAGAACGGCGTGATCTCACGCATCGTGCAAACCTATTTCGCGGGACGCGGGGAGTTCGCTGCGCGGCTGCGTGGCGCGACGGGGCGCAAATAGCATAGTCAGCCGCAAGGAGCCTTTGATGACACAGATGGCATTGGTGATCGACCTGAACGTGTGCGTGGGGTGCCATGCTTGCGTGACGAGTTGCAAGGAGTGGAATACCTCGGGTGAGTCGGGCAGCCTCGCCGACCTCAATCCGTACGACGCCGATCCCTCCGGCACTTTCTTCAACCGGGTGCAGAGCTTCGAAGCCGGCAGCTTTCCCAACGCCGAGACGATCCACTTTCCGAAGTCCTGTCTGCACTGCGAGGACCCGCCGTGCGTGCCGGTCTGTCCGACCGGCGCGAGCTATAAGCGCAAGGAAGACGGGCTCGTGCTGGTGGATTTCGACCGCTGTATCGGCTGCAAATATTGCGCGTGGGCGTGCCCGTACGGCGCGCGCGAACTCGACGAAAGCCGCAAGGAGATGACGAAGTGCACGCTGTGCGTCGATCGGATCCACGATGAGAATCTGTCCGAACGTGACCGCCAGCCGGCATGCGTGCTCGCATGCCCGACCTCCGCGCGGCTGTTCGGCGATATTCACGACCCGGACTCGGTGGTGTCGAAAGCCATCGAGGAGCGCGGCGGCTATCAGTTGATGCCTGAGTGGAACACGCGGCCGGCAAACCATTATTTGCCGCGCGTGCCGACGCAGGCCGCGGGTTGTGGCAGCGATTCGTGCTCGTGCAAATCGTCCGGCTCGATGTCGGAGCCGGTCCAATCGCCGGAATCGCTCGACGCGCAAATCGAGCGCGGTGAGTTGCATCTTGCGTCGATGGCGACGCGCATCTGAACACCGATAGGACCTCACGATGAACCCCGCATTCTCCGTCGTTTTCCTCACCACCTTGAGCGGCGCGGCGCAGGGCTTGCTGATTGCGCTCGTCGGCGTGGAAACGGCCGCGCATCTCGGCCTGCTCGCGTCGCCCACCGATGCGTTCTATATCACCGGCGCGGCCGTCTCGGTGATATTGGGCGCACTCGGGCTGCTCGCATCGTTCTTCCATCTTGGCCATCCGGAACGTGCATGGCGCGCGATCGCCATGTGGCGTACCTCGTGGCTGTCGCGCGAATGTCTGTGCCTACCGGCGTTTCTCGCTTGCGCGTTTTTCTACGGCGTCGCACATGGGTTCGCATCGCCCTGGGCGCTGGCCATAGGCTGGCTCGGTGTGCTGGCGAGCGCGGTGCTGTTCGTCTGCACGGCGATGATCTACGCGTGTTTGCGCTTTCTGCAGGAATGGGCCACGCCGCTCACGCTGGTCAACTTCGCGCTGCTCGGTTGCGCTTCGGGCTTCACGCTGGCGACAGCGTTGAGCGCGTGGCTCGCGCCCGCGCTGACCGCGGGGCTCGCCGTGTGCGCGTGCGGGTTGACGCTCGCCGGTTGCGCGAGCCGCTCGGCATCGCTCATGCGCAATGCGCGCTTGCGGCCGAAGTCGACGGTACAGAGCGCCACCGGTATTCACAATCCGAAGCTGGTGCAGGTGTCGCGTGGCTTTACCGCCGGTGCGTTCAATCTGCGCGAGTTCTTTCACGGCAAATCGGCGCGCACCCTGCGCGGTGTCAAATGGGGTTTTCTGGCGACGGCGTTTGTCGCGCCGGTCGTATTGATTGCGCTCGGCGCGAGCCTGCATTCGATCGGCGCTTCGCTAGGCTTGCTGGCCGCCGCGTGTTTCGTGCAATACGCGGGGCTGGTCGCGGAACGCTGGTTTTTCTTTGCCGAGGCGAAGCATCCGCAGAATCTGTATTACGCGAGGGTTGGTTGAGGTGAAAGCCCGCACGACGTGGGTGTTGTGCGGCCGCGCGAATGACACGATGAGAATGCGCGCTCGGCAATCCAGATAGACCCAAGAAGCACGGCCGCCATTGAATGACGGCCGTGGCGTTTCTCACTAGAGCGCAGCTGCCGCCCAGTCCTACCCGCATGCACCCACTTCACCGCACGCCGTACAAAAGTCGCACCCATCCTTGCGAATCACCGCGTTCGCCCCGCACGACCCGCATTTGCGTCCAAGCATCGTATGCAGCCCTTGCGCGCCGCCAGGCTGCGTCAACGCGAGAGCGCCGGCGTCGGTTTCGACGGGATGCGGACGAATGCCGAAATCCGCCGGCAACGCGGTCTCGGCCCGCATCTGTCCGCGCGGCAGACGCGCGAGCATGCGCGAGGACACCTGATTGCCCTCGGCGTCGAGAAAGCCGCGCCGATGCAGAATCTGCTGGATCGCAAAGGCGAGGGCGGCCACCTCCGAATCGTGCCAGCGCGGCGTGCGGTGCCCGTCCAGACGCTGCACTTCGCCGAGCCGAACCTGCCCGCGGTCCCACGAAACCTTGCGCATATCCTGCAGGTTTCGCGCGACAAAACCGCCGCGCGCCGCCAGCGAGAGCGAACGCATCGTCGCCGTGATCCATTGCTGCGATTCGTCGCGCTGGCCGGTCGGAATGAAGAACTCGATAGGCCGCTCGATAGTGACGTATTCACCGCCCAGCCGCCCCGTGACCTCGATGAACGACACCGCCACGTAGAGCGACTTCTTGCCCGCCTGGGTCAGATACTCGACTTTCTCGATGATCGCCGGCAACTCGCCTTTAGGTCGATGATCGATTGCGATACGCAGCGGATCGAGATCGCTTTCGGCCAGCGTGTCGTCGGCTTGCGGCGGGCTCACGCTGAGCACCGCGCCGAGCGTCTCGTTGGGCCGATAGGTGGCGAGACCCTTGAGCCCGTTTTTCCATGCGTCGAAGTAGAGGCTTTCGAACGCTTCGAACGGATAGTCGGCCGGCACGTTCACGGTCTTCGAGATCGACGTGTCCACGTACGGTTGCACGGCAGCCATCATGTCGAGATGATCGCGCGCCGACATTTCCAGCGCGCTGACGAAATAGTCCGGCAGCTTGCCGACATCGCCGCCGAGCTCGCGATAAAGACGATATGCGTAGTCTTCGACGTCGAATGATTCGCGGCTGCCATCGGCCATCACCTTCATGCGCGTGTAGGTCCACGAGAAGGCCGGCTCGATGCCGTTCGACGCGTTGTCCGCGAACGCGAGGCTCACTGTGCCGGTCGGCGCGATGGACAGCAGATGGCTGTTGCGAATGCCGTCGCGGCGAATCGCCTGCTTGATGTCCTCGGGCAGGCGCGAGGCGAAGGTGCCGGCTTCCAGATAGCGCGCCGCGTCGAAGAGCGGAAACGCGCCGCGCTCGCGCGCCAGTTCCACGGATGCGCGATACGCCTCGTCGCGCATGAGTTGCGCGATGCGCACGGCGAAGTCGCGGCCTTCCTGCGAGTTGTAGCGCAAGCCGAGCATGACGAGCGTGTCGCCGAGGCCCGTGAAGCCCACGCCGATGCGCCGCTTGGCGCGCGACTCCTCGTATTGCTGTTGAAGTGGCCACAGCGTGACGTCGAGCACGTTGTCGAGAAAGCGCACCTGCGTGCGCGTGCGCCTCGCGAGGCCGTCCCAGTCGAACGACGGCTTGCGGCCTTTGATCTGCGCGAACGGGGCGATCACAAAACGCGTGAGGTTCAGCGGCCCGAGGTTGCAGCAGCCATAGGCCGGCAACGGCTGTTCGCCGCACGGATTGGTGGCGCGGATGGTTTCGACGGCGCGCAGATTGTTGTCCTCGTTCATGCGCGAGATGAACACGATGCCGGGTTCCGCGACGTCGTAAGTGGAGCGCATGATGCGATCCCAGATGGCGCGCGCGGGGCGTTCGCTGTAGACCCACAGTCCGTCTTCGCGTTGCCGCACGTCGTCGGCCGCACGCTGCGCCGGTGAGGGCTCGGCACGATGCACGAGTTGCCAGGGTTGATCTTCTTCGACGGCGCGCATGAATTCATCGGTCACGCCGACGGAGACGTTGAAGTTGTTCCAACGGCCTTTCGAATGTTTGGCTTCGATGAACTCCAGCAGGTCCGGGTGATTGCAGTCGAGCACGGCCATCTGCGCGCCACGCCGCGAACCGGCGCTCTCGACCGTGCGGCACGACGCGTCGAACACGTCCATATAACTGCACGGTCCGGACGCCGACGAACTGGTGGTGTGAACGCGCGCGCCCTTGGGCCGGATCGCCGAGAAGTTGTAGCCGACGCCGCCGCCGCGCCGCATGGTTTCCGCCGCCTGCAGCAGGGCGACATAAATGCCGGGCAGGCCTTGTTCGTCGACACCCTGAATCGAGTCGCCCACAGGCTGCACGAAGCAATTGATCAGCGTGGCCGCAATGCCGGTGCCCGCCGCGCTCATGATGCGGCCGGCGCCTAGCGCACCGTGCCGCAGATTGTCGACGAAGAGTGCCTCGACCGATTCGCGCAGCGCCGGAGGTTCCGCCTCGGCCACGCCGCGCGCGACGCGTTTGAACACGTCGTCCGCCGATTGCTCGTCGCCTTTCGCGTATTTTTCCAGCAGGACGTCGAGAGAGAATTGCTGCGGTGCGACGAGTGGTGCGGGAGGCGCAGTTGCCGCGCGGGTGTCCGGCGTGTCTTCGGCCATGGTATGCCCTCAAACGGCGCCGCGAGGGGCACGGCGCGGTGGTGGAAGTGCGCGTCACGATACCGCCGGGCGTGGCACGGCAGGGTGACACGGCGCAATGAGGTCCACCTTAACGCACGTGGCGAAGAGCCGCAATCAAAGGGTGTTTTACCCACCGCGCGATGCGGGGCGCATGCATTGCGTACCGCTATGTGGGTGGTTCCGCCGGGCGGATCGGGCGCGTCGAATCAGCGCGCGCGACGCCGGCAGGGGATTGAGGCATCAGTCCTCGGCGCACTCCAGTAGTTCAGCGCAAATCATCGCGGACGCATTGGAAGGCGCCGGCCGCTCGGCCGGTTTGAACACCGCGTCGCCGCGGCGAATCTTGCGGCGGGACACCGCGCAGGTTCCTGACGTGTGTGCGGACCTGCGCCGCCACCGTTGTTCACCGTAATGACATCGTCCCGGCTCGACCCAGCGAATCACCAGCGTCGTGTCGGAGCGCTCGAGAATTTCGATGCGTACGCCATTGGCACCGTCCAGGGGGATGGACTCCAGGGTCATCGTCGTCGGCTCCGTATTGTGGTGTGCCGAATGTAGTCCGACGCGCGCCGGATAGCCATTGTGCCGCCGTTGAAACACTGTTCTTGAAACAGCAACAATGAAACTTGACATTCGAACTATGCCGATAAGACGGGGCTTTGCGGGCCGCAGTCTTGCTAAGACGGTAATAGGCGGATTTTTGCAACGCAGTGTTGTACGCGGTGAGACAAGGCCGCTGCCCGAAAAGGGCGCCGGTGCTTCCTTTAAGATGTGGTTATTGATGAGCGACCGTGCAGCGCCAGTGTAGCGGTTTTGCATTTTTTCGGTCGGCTCGCACACGCCCCGAACAAGTCCCTGATGGGACGTCTTCCCAGAACCATAAGAGCTCACATGATTTCATCCTCACCAGTCGCACCTCCTGAACCGCCCGAAGCGCGGGACCGCCCGAAGAAGCAGAAAACGGCCTCGCTCGTGCTGTACATCGGGCTCGTGCTGTTGGCGCTGTGGGTGGTGCGCGATTTCATCGCGGTGGTCGCCTGGGCCGGCGTGATCGCCATCGCGCTGTGGCCGCTGTTACGCAAGGTCGAGGGCAACCGCTGGTTCACCGGCCGCACGACGCTGATCGCGGCGGTGCTGACGCTGCTGATCGCCTTGTTGGTGGTGCTGCCTGTGGGTATCGGCATTGCTCAGGCGCTTCGCGAAGCGCATGACCTGAACGAGTGGTTCAAGACCGTGCAGGAAAACGGCATTCCGCTGCCGGACTTCATCCAGCACCTGCCGTTCGGCGTGCAACAGATCTCAGGCTGGTGGCAGGCCAACCTCGCTCAGCCGCTGCGCGAGTCGGCCGCGATGAAAGGACTGCATAGTCCGACGGTCGTGACGCTCGGCCGGCACTTCGGCGCGCGTGCGGTGCATGCCGTCACGGTGTTCGCGTTCATGCTGGTCACGCTGTTCGTGATCTTTCAGGCGGGCCCGCGTTTGTCGGGCTCGCTGCTCAAAGGCATGCGGCGGGGTTTCGGCGACGACGGCGCGCAGCTTCTTCAACGCATGGCCGCGGCGGTGCGCGGCACTGTCTCGGGACTGGTCGTGGTCGGACTCGGCGAAGGCGCGCTGATGGGCGTCGCCTACTTCGTGACCGGCTTGCCGCACGTTGCGCTGCTCGCGTTCGTTACGGCGATCGCGGCGATGCTGCCGTTCTGCGCGCCGATCACCTTTGCCATCGCGGCTGTGTGGCTGATGTCGCAAGGCTCGGTGGCGGCGGCCATCGGCCTTGCCGTGTTCGGCTCGGTCGTGGTGTTCGTCGCCGAGCACTTCGTGCGGCCGGTGCTGATCGGCAACTCGACGCGATTGCCGTTCCTGCTGGTGCTGTTCGGCATTCTCGGCGGAGCGGAAACGTTCGGGCTGCTCGGTATTTTCATCGGCCCCGCGCTGATGACCGTGCTGATGGTGTTGTGGACCGACCTCGTGCAATAGTTGCACGGTGTTGTCCGGTCTGTTCCGGCGCGACGCCTGATCCGTTCAGGGCCGCTGATTCGACGGATGTTCCTGCGGCGCAGGCTTTACGCAGCCAAGCGTGTATTTCAGCGCGGCGGGCAGCAGCGCACTCCAGACGTCCCAGGTGTGGCCGCCGTCGATAATGCGCAGCGCCGCCGGATTCCCCGACAGCCGAAGGTGCGTATAGAGCGACGATGCCTCGGCCTGGATCGCGAGGTCGTCGTCGCCGGCAGCGATGAACACCGGCAGACGATACGGCCGGCTCATGTAGCGTTCCCACTGCGCCGGATAGTTGAGCTCGTGCCAGATGCGCGTATCGAACTCGCGCTCGCCGAACACCCCGACGCGACGTGCCGCCGAGGCGCGCGGGGGTTCATTCGCATAGATCGCGGGGCTGAGCAGCAGCGCGCCGCAAAAGCGTTCCGGCTGCGTCATCGCGTACCGCAGCGCGCCGAAGCCGCCCATCGAGACGCCGCCGATCATCCGTCCGCTGCGCTGTGTCGCGACCGCGTAGTGCGTTTCGATTTCGGGTAGCAGATCGTCGAAGAACGCGGTCTCCATCTTCTCCTTGCGATCGACGTACCAGTCCGTGCCGCCTTGCGGCATCACGATCGCAACCGGAGGCATCGCCTTGTGCTCGATCAGCGCGTCGGCCGCCGTTTGCAGATGGCCTTGCGTGATCCAGTCGTCAGCGTCGCCGTTGTTGCCGTGCAGGAGGTAGAGCACGGGCAGGCGGCTGGCGTCGTGGCGGTAGCCGGTCGGCAGATAGATCGTGTAGGACCACTCGCGGCCGAGCGCGTCCGAATAGAAGCTTCGGGTGATGACGGTGCTGGCGAGCGTCGGCGCGCTGGTGGACGCGGCGTAAAGTGCAACGAGTGCGGAACGTAGGAATAGACGCATGTCGGATCAGGAGGCGCGCCGCGCAGGTCGCGCGCGGCCGCGATGCTATCGGGATCGGCTGGGGGTTCTAGCGCTGGCGCACGGACGCACGCACGCCGTTCAGGGCGATGTGCGCAGCCGCCCGCCACAGAGCCGCCCAGCCAGCCGCTTGAGCGGCTCGGCGCCCAGCGCTACCGCGAACAGTGCGGCGACTGCTGCCGCGTCGGCGAGCAGTCCGAGCGGATAGTTGAGATAGCCGTCCGTCGCCGCGTACAGCACGGAATCGACCACGAGCGAGATCACGGCGCCGGCGATAAAGCACAGTAGCCCCTTGCGCCCGATCACGCCGACCCACGGCATCCATTGCGCGAGCTTCTTCGCCCAGCCGAGCTGAATCAGATTCGCGACGAGCCAGGCGATGGCAAGAAAATTGACCGCGCGCAGATAGGAGAGGTTCTGTTTGAGGCTGGCATCGAGCGGCTCGCGCTCGATAAAGAGCTTGTAGTAAGCCGCGGCCGCCACCACGGCGAACGCCAGCACGCTGACGAGCCAGCTCAGGCGGTGCGTGCTGATGCGCTGGTAGACCGGCTGGCAACGGGCCAGCACGCCGAGCACGAACAGTAATTGCCAGGCGAACGGGTTGAAATCCCAGTGCATGTCCGGCGCGGCGGGCAGGTAGGCGTCGATGGCCGGAGCCCCGGCCCACAGCGCGATGCTGCCGGCCAGCAGCAGCCATGGCTTGCTGCGCGCGAGCGGCAGGATCATGGGCACGAGCAGGGCGAAGAAGGCGTACATGGGCAGCACGGAAGCCAGATAAGGCTGGCGGCGGAACAGCAGAATGTCGCCCAGCGCGGCGAACGGGGTGTCGATCAGGTCGTCGAGATCCGTGGTGGCGAGGTTCGGTCCGTCGATGCTCAACGCGGTGAGTACCGCGCTGACCAGCAGCATCAAGGCGGCGGTCACGAGAAACGCCCGATAGATTTCCAGCGAGCGCCGCAGGAAGCGGCTGCGCGCGATCGTCTCGTTGCGCCGTTCGGCCAGCGCGGCATAGGCCGTGGCGGTGGCGAAGCCGCCGAGGAACACGAAGACTTCGGCGGCATCGCACAGCGCGTAGGCGTGCAACGTGACACGCGACAGGATGCTGCCGCCGATGTGATCGACTACGATGATCAGAAGGACGAGCCCGCGAAAAAAATCGAGCTCGATCAGACGGGGTTGAGACTTTTGCATTGTGTGATGCCCAAAGCAAGCCCCGTGCGACGGCGCGCTGATCCAGCGCGGCAGGCGTCTCACAAGGCTTTTAGAAATTGGATTGGAGTACAGCGGCGCATACGCGATCCGCGGCGCCGCGCTCAACCGGCAGCGGTGTGGCACGGATGCCAAGGCGCGGTGCCACGGTCGAGCAGGCAGTAAAAATGACCTTCGTGACGGCGCGGAGTTCCGCTGCGGCGCCGCAAAAGCTTTCTATTATATTTCTTTCCGTGACAAATCCCCTCTGGGCAGCGCAAGTCAACGGAGCGTCGAGCGTTCCCCGGCTCAAGACCGCCGGGCGCTGCGTCGTTTACCTGAATGAGCGCTGCGGTAAAAGGGCCTGCCGCACCAAGTGGAGATTTCGCAACAATTTGAGATATCGACACGACACCCAATGGACGGCAGGCTAACGGCGTGTGAGGATTTCTGTAAAGCGCATCCGGGGCGGTCAGTCCCGGGTCGAAGCGCCAAGAACAAAGCGGCCGGATCGAGTTGTCCCATTGCTCGAGTGCAGGGAGATCGTCATGAACAGGCAAGTGTTCGCGCTAGCTGTCTCCGCCGCTGTGTCCGCCACTTTTGCCGCGTCGGCCTCGGCGCAGACGAGCGTGACGCTTTACGGCGTGCTCGACGAAGGCATCAACTACACCAACAATGTCGGCCGTGGCCATGTCTACGAACTGGCGAGCGGCTTTGCGCAAGGCAGCCGCTGGGGGCTAAAAGGCGCCGAGGATCTGGGCGGCGGTCTGAAGGCCATTTTCCAGCTGGAAAACGGTTTCGACGTCAGTTCCGGGCGGCTTAATCAGGGTGGCCGGATGTTCGGGCGCCAGGCGTTCGTCGGTTTGAGCGCGGACCGGTTCGGCACGTTGACGTTCGGCCGCCAGTACGACTCGGTGGTCGACTATCTGGCCCAGACCACGGCCAACGGCAACTGGGCGGGCTCGCTCTTCTCGCACCCGTACGATAACGACAACACAGACAACACGTTTCGCCTCGACAACGCGGTCAAATACACCAGTCCGTCGCTGTCCGGCTTTCAATTCGGCGGCGTCTACAGCTTCAGCAACGACACCAATTTCGCGAACAATCGCGCGTACAGTTTCGGCGGTCAGTATGCGTATGGCGGCTTGCTGGTGGCCGCCGCGTATCTGCAGGCCAACAATCCCGGCAACGGCGCGAATGGTGCGGTCACGGCGAACGACGCCAGTTTCATCGCCGCCCGTATGCGGGTGTTCGGCGGCGGCATCACTTATACGTTCGGCCCGGCGACGGCCGGTTTCGTCTATACCAATTCGAACTATCTGGACCCGACCGGCAACGGCTATCTCGGCGTGACGCCGCTCGCGCCGCCGGGCGTGCTGCTGAATTCGCTGAAGTATCAGAACTTCGAGGTGAACGGCAAGTATCAGATCTCGCCGATGCTGTTCGTCGGCGCGCAGTACGTGTACACGATGGAAACCTACGACGCCTCGACCGGCGGCGTGAAGCCGAAAATCCACTCGTTCGGCTTGATGGCGGACTACAACCTGTCCAAGCGCACCGACGTCTACATTCAGGGCGAGTATCAGCAGGTGACCGGCGACACGACCTATTCGATTCTGGACGAAGCCTTCACGCCCGGTACCCAGTCTCCTTCATCCACGTCGAAGCAGGTCGTGGTGCGGGCGGCGATCCGGCATAAATTCTAGTTGCGATTGAATTGATTGCGCATCAACGCCGCGCTGCCGATTATCGGCGAATGCGGCCGAAATGAAGATCGTGAATAGCGGCGGGCGTATCGATCCTGAACGGATTGACGCTCAGTTCAGTTCATCACGTAATTCTGAATCAGGATGCCGACTAACACGCCGAACGGAATGCCGAAGGTTCTGCCGCGCAGGGTGGCGTTGATGTCTTCATCGAGCACGAAGCTGCAACGGCGCTCGCGCCAGACGGTTTTGTAGGCGAATGGCTTTGCATCGACGATGACGATTGAAATCAGCGCGGTCACGATAACCTGTTGCAACGCATGCAGTTTGGCCATAAACGGCGAAAACTCACCGGCATTGCACAGCAGCAGCATGATGACGGCGGCAATCAGCGTGCCGAAGAAAAAACCACTCATGAATCTGTTTGCTGAACTGAGAGAATCCAATTGAACCTCGGCTTCATTCGCCGCCTCGCTCGAAGCGGTGAATTAAAAATATTCTGACGGAAATGGTTTTCCATTCGATCGACCGGCGCGGCCATGACTGCGGCGCCGGTCAACCTCAAGGAAATGCGTAAGAATATTTTTATTGCCTTCTTCAACCTATCGTCCTTTTCCTAATGGTGGCTAGGATAATTCCGAAAAATGCGGAAACTCGCCGCGTTCCAGCTATCACCTCAATAGATTCAGTCTGGCGTATTGCAACAGCATGATGGTCTTTCCGTCGACGATTTCGCCACGCTCGATCATTGCAAGCGCTTCATCCACCGGCAGTTCCAGCACCTCGATATCTTCGCCTTCGTCGGCGAGGCCGCCACCCTGACCGACTTTTGCCACCGCATCGTAGTCGGCGACGAAAAAGTGCAGTTTCTCCGTGACCGAACCCGGACTCATGAAGGCCTCGAATACCTTGCGCACCTCGTGTACGCGGTAGCCCGTTTCCTCTTCGACTTCCGCGCGAATCCGTTCTTCCGGCGACGCGGCCTCCAGCAATCCGGCCGGCGCCTCGATCAGCATGCCGTGATGGCCGTTGACGAACGCCGGCAGGCGGAATTGCCGCGTCAGCACGACGGTGCGCCGGCGCGGATCGTATAGCAGCAGCGTCGCGCCGTTGCCGCGGTCGTAGGTTTCGCGGCTTTGGCGCTGCCAGCTGCCGTCGGCGCGCTGGTAATCGAAGGTGGTTTTTTTCAGCACGTACCAGTCGTCCGACAGCACCTCGACATCGACAATCCTTACCCGGCTGGCGATTTCGTTCATGGCTCGCATCCTGTTGCGTTGGGAGATCGGCTCATGCCGCATACGAATCAATGGTATCGTGCGATATCGTGCAAAAACAAGTAATTTCGTGCAAACCATGAACCCAGCCAGGAATCGCCGCCGATGCTGACGTCGCAAAGAAAGCAGTTGATACTCGACGCGCTAAAGCGTAACGGGCAAGTCGTCGCCAAAACCTTGAGCGCGGAATTCGAGGTGTCGGAAGATACGATTCGTCGCGATCTGCGCGAACTCGCCGCCGAGGGCCAGCTTCAGCGCGTGCACGGCGGCGCACTGCCGGCGTCGCCGGCGGCGGTGGATTTCGCCGGGCGCGAGCGGATCGAATCGGCGTCGAAAGCGGCGATCGGCCGCGCGGCGGCTGGCATGATCGCGCGCGACCAGATTGCGTTTGTCGACGGCGGGACGACTGCCGTGCAACTGGCGCGTCATCTGCCGCGTGACTTGCGCGCGACGATCGTCACGCATAGCCCGAGTGTCGCCGTCGAACTGGCGGACCATGCCGGGCTGGAGGTCGTCATGATCGGCGGGCGCCTGTTCAGGCATTCGATGGTCAACGTAGGCGCAGCAGCCATCGAAGCGCTCAGCCACATTCGCGCCGACCTGTATTTCATGGGCGTGACCGGCGTGCATCCGCAAGCGGGCCTGAGCACGGGCGACAGGGAAGAGGCCTATGTGAAACGCGCGTTCCTCGCGCACGCGGCGGAGACGGTGGTGCTGGCGTCCGCGGAAAAACTCAACGCGGCCTCGGCGTACAAGATCGCCGATGTGACGGCGGCGGGGACGATCGTAGTCGAACGGAATACCGCCGAAGCGCTGACCGCGCCGTTCGAGGCGTTGGGCATCACGATAGCGCGGGCATAGTTCGGCATACTTAGGAACTGAAAGCCGTTATATGGCGGTTCATACCCGGATCCGTCATTTGTGAAATGGCTTCACGTAGTTTGACGCATCCTGCGGCGAATTGGCGCGATGATCCCAGCCCTTGCCCGCTATCGGGTGGACAACTCGACGCTGCGTCAAGGCGATGCCCAAGGCGCCGGCTTTTTTCATGCGCGGCGGTGAAGGGCCGCCAACGCGGTCCGGCACCGTGGGCGCCATGCAAACGTGCGATGAACTTGCGCGCCGTGCTCTGTTCAAATGAATTCACGGTGCCGCTGCCTGCTCGCGGCTTACCGCTTACGGCGCGCCCAACGTTTTCCCCGCAGGCAATGCCGATTCCTTTCACGGAGACTTCATGAGCAATCGCGCGACGCAGATCCTTCCTCACCATAGTTACGTTCATTCGATCGGCGCGCCGCTGGCCTGCGTGCAAGGCACGATCAGCAAGGTGTTCGCCAGCCCGGAAAATCACAACGGCGCCAATCACCAGCACTTCATCATCAAGGTCGACACGGTGGTGAAGTTCGAGGGCGGTACGGAGAATCTCGTGGGCGCCGAACTATTCGTCGCCGTGCGTTTCGGCGACAACGAGGGACTCGCGCATGAGATTCCCGGATTGCAGGCCGGTCAGCCGATCGAAGCCCAAGGCGAATACATCCCCGACGCCAGCGCCTATCCCACTGAAGACAATCGCAATCCCGTTCTGCCTGTCCTGCACTTTACGCATCATCCGATCGGCTATGTGAAGTACCAGGGCCAGTACTACAGCTAGCCGGCTTCCATCGCGCCGGTCGGGAACAGATCCGTCCGCGCGCCGGCGCCATTCTCCCGCCGCGCTCAATGTCGGTCGCCGCTGTCGATTCAAGTTTTTGCCGCGCTTTGCCGTTAAAGCAAACGTTATCGTGCGTTTGCCGAGGTGTAGCCGTGGGTGCGGCTCGCATGGCTGCCCGATGGGGACGCCCGTGCGCCAATAGCGCTTGACGCGGCGTATCACAACGACCGCTCTTGCAATGACGACGCGCCGCCGCGCTACACGTTGCACGCGCAACGATGTCCGCAATACCGCGCGTAAGGTTTGTATCAAAGTATGTGAGTTGAAGCGTTTTTTATAAAACGCACTTTACAATTCCGCTTGAATTTTAATTGGTAATCTGACCCTTTTCGCAGAAGATCGGCTGTTTTTGCGGGCGGTATCCGTGCGCCCGAGGCATCCGGCAGGTCTTGAACGCATGGGGTTGGGTTGGCCGGCACGGCATGGATGAGCGCCGCACGAGGCGGCCTGGCGGTGTCGCGAGGAAAGCAGCGCGGCGGTTGGGCGCGCGCATCGCTCGCGGCAAGGCGGCATCCAGCTCGACAATGAATGAGGCAGGAGTCGAACAAGATGGGAAAGCGTTTCGACAGAACGATGTTGGCCAGTCTGGCCGGCGCGTGGGTCGCGCTGGCGGTCAGTGGTTGTGCGAATGTGGGGCAGCAGGGTGCGCAAACAGGCGCCGCATCAGGCGCGGCGGTTGCGTCCGGCGTGCCGGCCGCGAGCGCGCCGGCATCCGATGCGGCGGCCGCAACGCCGGCCGCACTCAGCGCCGAGCAGAGCGCGCTGCTCAAGAAGTCACCGCCGCTCGTGTATCGCGTGAAACGTGGCGACACCTTGGCACGCATCGCGCAGCATCATCATTGCAGTGTCGGGCAGTTGCAAGCCTGGAATGGATTGAAGGCGTCCTCGCGGCTGAAGCGGGGGCAGGTGTTGCACGTCGCGTCGCCGGAAACAGTGCGGGCGGTGAATGCGGCTAATGCGGCCGCCAAGGCCGCTGCGGCTTCCGGGGCCGCGGCTTCCGCCGCTGCGCGGCAGGCCGCGGCATCTGGCGCATCGGTGGCGGGCGCGCCGCAATCGCAGTCCGCCCCGTCGCCCGCGCCGAGCGCCGCTGAAGCGCGCGAAGTGGCGCAGCAAACCGCGCGGCATGCGAATGCCGTGTCGCTGGCCTGGCCCGCGGGCGGCAGCGTGGTCGAAGGATTCCAGCCGGGCGAAACGCGGGGTATCGAAATCGGCGGCAAGCCGGGCGATCCTGTGCGGGCGGCGGCGGACGGCAAGGTGATGTATGCGGGTATGGGCCTGAACGGTTACGGCAGTCTGATCATCGTGCAGCACAACAAGGACTTCCTGACCGCTTACTCGCATAACCGCAAGCTGCTGGTCAAAACCGGCGATATCGTCGTGCAGGGACAGCAGATCGCCGAAATGGGCGACGAAAAGAACTCGCGAGTTTCGCTGGGCTTCGAGCTGCGCCGCGACGGCAAGCCGATCGATCCCATGCCGTACCTGCCGCAAGGACGCGGCTAGGCGCGCGTCCTTAATCCAGCCACCGCAGCGCCGCGGCGACGATCGCTTCCGGCGCGTCTTCCTGCATCAGGTGGCCGGCCTTCGGTACCGGCTGAAATCGCGCTTCCGGTATGGCCGCGGCCAGTTGACGGCCGCGCGCCAGCGGAATCCACTGGTCCTCCTCGCCCCATAGAATCTGCACCGGACAACGTAGCTGCGGATAGCGCGCTTCGACCTCGTCGGTGTAGCGCTGATCCATCTGCGCGATTTGCCGATAGAACGCGGCCTGGCCGATTGCGCCGAGCCAGGGCGTCACATAAGGCGCGAGTTCGTGATCCGGAATCTCACGCGCGATCGCGCCGCGCACATAGGCCTTCACCACTGCCTCGTGGATGTACGGCGGCAGGCCGGTGAACGCATCACCGTGCTCGCGCACATGCCGCACGAACGGCGAACCCCACGGCGCGACCGCCACCGGATCGATCAGTGTGAGACTGCGATAGTCGCAGCCGTCGATCAGATGCGCGCGCAATGAAGTCGCGCCGCCGAAATCATGTGCGATGACATCCGGGTTATTTACCCGCCAATGCACGAGCAATTCCGCCAGCAACCTGTTCTGCACGCCGAGCGAGACGTCCTGAGCGTCGCGCTGTTCGGATTGCCCGTAGCCGAGCAGATCGTAGTAGTAGACCGTGCGCGTTTGCGCGAGGTGAGCGGCAATGCGGTGCCACACATACGAAGAAAACGGCGTGCCGTGAACGAGCACTAGCGGTGGACCGTTGCCGGTCACGTTGAAGCGCACGGTTTGATCGCGAAACGTATAGCTTTCGGGGAGCGGCCAGTTTTGCATAGCGATGAGCGTCGCAAGAAAGTTTGGCTACCTTAGCAAGGCTTCGTGCTGCATGCTGACCGGGTTTTCGTAGCCGGCCCGGAACGTCTCCCGCAGAAGCTCACCTTTGTTTTATTCAGCAAAGCCAGGCAAATTCAAAACGTGGCTCGATCGCAGACGCGTTTCAATGACAAACGAGCCGCGCACGCGACACGCACTCTTACGATTCGCGCATAAATTGCCTTGAAATAAGCCATCAAAGCATTGGCGGCAGCCGAAAACGCCTAATAATCGCACGATGGCGCCATCGTGCGAACAGGGTTGAGAGCGATCGAACCACGCATTTTCGATGGTGAGGAAATTCGGGAGCCGGTTACTTCGACTCGATCCCGCGCAACAACTGCGACACCTGACCGTGCTGATGCAGGATCGCCGGATCGGCATGCAGCAACGGCAGGTAGCGCGGCAGAAAAGTATTGTTCGGCATGTCGGGCGAGAAGAGTCCCGCTACCGCTTCGGCCGCCGCGATCCGGTCGGTGGCCTCGGCCTCCTTGTCGTCGAGAATTTCGTCGACGTTCGCAATCACCGTTGAGAGCGGCGTGAGCCAGCGGAAACCCGAACCGTTGATGAGCGCCTGCAGGAAAGCCGCGGGCGTTACCGGGCCGAATTCCTTTTCATACGCTGCGCGCTCGTGATCGAGAATGGCCTTGTGCAGCGCCAATAGCGGCCGGCGAATGTCCGAGAGGAATTGAGTGCATTGCGAGTCGTTCATGTGGGCTGCTCCTTCGGATAGTCAGACCGGATCCATGCTAACAAAATCGCACGGCAATGATTCGACAAGATTAACCGATCGTGCAAAGTCGCTCGGCTCTAGTTGATGCGCGCAATGTAACGCCTTGATTCGAATCCGCTTTCAGCCTGGCAATATGCGCCGGGGTAATGACTTGACCGACCGGCGGCGTACAGCGAGGCGGCGAACTTCTTAATGCGCGGCTACAATCTGCCGGTCAGTTTCTGGCGCGCTCGCGCCATGCATTAACCGCCGTTTTCAAGTATCGGAAAGCCGCATCGCGTATTAGTTCGGCTTATCGAATAAACGCGGCGGGTCTTCACGTTTTGGTTCGACGTCTCTGCCTAAACAGCCTCATCAACAATAAACCCGACTCTCGGAGCCGCTCAATGACAACGCTCAATATCAACGGCCAGACGCATACCGTCGACGCGCCTCCCGACATGCCACTCCTGTGGGTCTTGCGCGATCTGGTCGGCCTGACAGGCACGAAATTCGGTTGCGGCATCGCTCAATGCGGCGCATGCACAGTGCACCTCGACGGCGTGGCAGTGCGCTCGTGCGTCTTGCCGGCAGCGGCGGTCGGCGACCGCAAGATCACCACGATCGAAGCAGTGGGCAACACGCCGGCGGGTCAGAAAGTGCAGCAGGCATGGCGTCAACTGGACGTGGTGCAATGCGGCTACTGCCAGTCCGGGCAGGTGATGTCGGCGGCTTCGCTGCTCGCGAGCAACCCCAATCCTACCGACGCGGACATCGACGCGGCCATGGCCGGCAATATCTGCCGCTGCGGCACATACAACCGCATCCGCGCGGCGATCAAGCAAGCCGCGAAGGGGGCCTGACATGTCCCAGGGATTGCTCGACGCACAGAACGGCGGCGCGTCTTCGAAAGGCGGCGCGCGCGCTGCGGGTGGATTGTCCCGCCGCACCTTTCTGAAGTTCGGCGTGACGGTGGGTGCGGCGGCCGGTGGCGGTCTGCTGCTCGGCTTCAGCATGCCGGCCGCCAGCCAGGATCAGAAGGCCGGCAAATCGGTGATTGGCGGCGACGGTGTCGAAACGCCGCAAAGCGGTGTGTTCGCGCCGAACGCGTTCATCCAGATCGATACTGCGGGCAAGGTCACGCTCGTGATTCCGAAGGTCGAGATGGGCCAGGGCGTCTATACATCGATTCCGATGCTGATTGCCGAAGAGCTCGAAGTGCCGCTCGACTCGATCACCGTCGACCACGCGCCGCCGAACGAAAAGCTCTTCATGGACCCGCTGCTCGGCGGCCAGCTCACGGGCGGTTCGACCTCGATCCGCTACGCATGGGAGCCGATGCGTAAAGCCGGCGCCGCCGCGCGCACGGTTCTGATCAGCGCGGCCGCGCAGCAATGGCAAGTCGATCCGGCGAGCTGCCATGCGCAGGCCGGGCAGGTGATTCATGAGGCCAGCAAGCGCAGCATCGGCTATGGCGAGCTGGTCACCGCGGCCGCCGGTCTACCGGCGCCGCAGAACGTCAAGCTCAAAGACCCGAAAGACTTCAAGCTGATCGGCACGCCGGCGAAGCGCCTCGATTCGCCGGAGAAAGTGGACGGCACCGCGCAGTTCGGGCTCGACGTGCGCGTGCCCGACATGGTCTATGCGGCGATTGCCAATTGTCCGGTGTTCGGCGGCACGCTCGCGAGCGTCGACGACACCCACGCGAAAAAGATCCCCGGCGTGCGTCAGGTCATCAAGATCGACAACGCGGTCGCCGTGATCGGCGATCACACCTGGGCCGCGAAGCGCGGCGTGCAGGCGCTCGTGATCAAATGGAACGAAGGCGCGGGCGCGAACGTTTCGATGAAACAGATCGTCGACGATCTCGCGAACGCGTCGCAGCGCAACGGCGCGGTGGCGCGTAAAGACGGCGACGTCGGCAGTGCATTCAACAATGCCAAGACGCGCGTGGACGCCGTCTATCAGCAGCCGTTCCTCGCGCACGCCACTATGGAGCCGATCAACTGCACGGTGCATGTGCGCCCCGACGGCTGCGATGTCTGGCTCGGCTCGCAAGTGCCGACGCGGGTCGTGGACGCCGCCGTGGCGGTCACGGGTTTGCCCGCCGACAAGATCGTCGTGCACAACCACCTGATCGGCGGCGGCTTCGGGCGGCGGCTCGAATTCGACATGGTCACGCAGGCGGTCAAGGTCGGCAAACAGGTGTCGACGCCGGTGAAGGTGGTCTGGACGCGCGAAGAAGACATTCAGCACGACATGTACCGGCCGTACTACTACGACAAGATTTCCGCGGGTCTGGACGCGAACGGCAAGCCGGTTGCGTGGCAGCACCGCATCGTCGGTTCTTCGGTGATGGCGCGTTTCGCGCCGCCCGCGTTCAAGAACGGGCTCGATCCGGATGCGGTCGAAGTCGCTTCGGACCTGCCGTACGACTTGCCGAATCAACTGGTCGACTACGTTCGTCAGGAGCCGCACGCGGTCCCCACCGCATTCTGGCGCGGCGTGGGACCAACGCGCGGCACGTTCGTGGTGGAAAGCTTCATCGACGAACTCGCGGCGCAGGCCAAAGTCGATCCGGTCAAATACCGGCAGGATCTGCTCGGCAAGACGCCGCGCGCGTTGAACGTGCTCAACGTCGCCACCCAGGCGGCGAACTGGGGCAGCGCGGTGCCGAAGGGGCAAGGGCGCGGCGTGTCCGTCATGCATGCGTTCGGCAGCTTCTTCGGGATCGTCGTGGATGTCGCGGTGGATCAGGGCGAGGTGGCGGTCAAGCGTGTGGTGTGCGCGGTCGATTGCGGCATGGTGGTCAATCCGAACACGGTGGAGGCGCAGGTGCAGGGCGGCATCATCTTTGGCATCACGGCGGCGCTTTATAGCGAGATCACGATCAAGGACGGCCGCGTCGAGCAGAACAACTTCACCGACTACCGGATGTTGCGGATCGATCAGACGCCGCCTATCGAGGTGCATATCGTGAAGAGCGGCGAGGCGCCCGGCGGCATCGGCGAACCCGGCACGGCGGCGCTCGCGCCCGCGCTGACCAACGCGATTTTCGCGGCCACCGGCAAGCGGCTGCGGCAGTTGCCCGTTGGCAGCCAGTTGCAAACCGCCTGACCGGAGCCCGATATGAAAAACACACTGAAGGGTTTTGCCGTCGCGTTGAGCGTGACGCTGCCGTTGTTCGCGCAAACTCCGGCGCAGGCGGCCGCGCAATCCGCCGATCCTGCGCTCGTGCAACGTGGCGCCTATCTGGCCAAGGTCGGCGATTGTGTCGCCTGTCATACGGCGCCGAAAGGCAAGCCGTTTGCGGGCGGCCTGCCGATGACCACGCCGATGGGCCAGATCTACACCACCAACATCACGCCCGATCCGCAAACCGGCATTGGCGGTTACACGGAAGAGGACTTCGCGCGGGCCATGCGCGAAGGCGTCGCGAAAGACGGCCACAATCTCTATCCGGCGATGCCGTACCCGTCGTACGCGAAGGTCAACGACGACGACATGAAAGCGCTGTACGCGTATTTCATGAGCGGCGTGGCGCCCGTGCAGCAGGCGAACCGCGAGCCGGACATCAAGTGGCCATTGAACATGCGCTGGCCGCTGAAGTTCTGGAACATGGTGTTCCTGGAGAAAGGCGTCTACCAGGACAAGTCGGGCAAAGACGTGGCCTGGAATCGCGGCGCGTATCTGATTCAGGGGTTGGGGCACTGCGGCTCGTGCCACACGCCGCGTGGTATCGCATTCCAGGAGAAGGCGCTCGATGAAAGCGGCAGCGCGTTTCTGACCGGCGGACTGCTCGACGGCTGGTTCGCGGCGAACCTTACCGGCGAGCACAACGTCGGCCTGGGCCGCTGGAACGATCAGGATCTGCAGGCGTTCCTGAAGACCGGCGCGAATCGCCATGCATCGGCGTTCGGTTCGATGACCAGCGTGATCAACAACAGCACGCAGAACATGAACGACACCGACATCGCCGCGATGACGACGTATCTGAAGTCGCTGCCGTCGGCGGGCGGCAGCGGCGCGCCGCCTTATACGTACGATCCGCAGGCGACCAAAGTGTCGCTGAACCGTCCCGCGAACAATGAAGGCGCGCGCGTCTACACGGCGTACTGCATGCACTGCCACGGCGTCGACGGACGCGGCTTCGCGCCGATGCTGGCGCCGTTGTCCGGCAATCCGAACGTGCTGGAAAAGGATCCGTCGTCGCTGATCAACGTGACGCTGAACGGCACCGAGGACCTGGTGATCGGCGGCATTCCCGCGCCGTATCCGATGCCGAAGTACGCACCCGTGCTCAACGACCAGCAGATCGCCGATGTGCTGACCTTCGTGCGGGCGGGTTGGAACAACGGCGCGCCGGCGGTGACGGCGGAAGACGTGGCAAAGTTGCGTAAGTCGACGCACGCGGCGCGCTAGTTCTGTCAGGCGGCATACAAAAAAAGCGTTCAACCGTGCCGAGCGGCTGAACGCTTTTTTATTCGCCCATCGCTGCACATGTCAGCGATGCTGGCCCACCTTCTGCCGTTTCTCCAGCACCCGCGCATACCACGTCAGCGGGAAGCACATCGCGAAGTAAATCATCGCGACCATGCCGTAGATGGGGAACGGGCGGAACGCGGCGTTGGTGATCATGGTGCCGGTCTTGGTCAATTCCGTGAAGCCGATGATCGACGCGAGCGCCGTGCTTTTCACCACCTGCACGAGAAAACCAACCGTCGGCGCCACGGCGATTTTCAGCGCCTGTGGCCACACGATATAGCGCAACTGCTGGCCGAACGTCATGCCGAGGCTTGCGCCCGCGGCCCACTGACCACGCGGCACGGCTTCGACGCAGCCGCGCCAGATGTCGACCAGATACGCGCTGGTATAGAGCGTCAGCGTGACAGTGGCCGCGACCCACGGCGATACGTCGACACCGAGCAGCGGCAAGCCGAAGAACGCGAGGAAAAGCTGCATCAGCAGCGGCGTGCCTTGAAACACTTCCACGTACACCACGACGATACGGCGCAGCCAGGCGATCGGCGACACGCGCATGGCGAGCAGAATCAGCCCGACAATGCCGCCGCCCACGAACGCGATCAACGAAAGCAGCACCGTCCAGCGGGCGGCGAGCAACAGATTGCGGGCAATGTCCCACAGCGTGAATTCGACCATGATCAACGCTCCGTGGGCAGAGTGCGGGCGCCGCGCCACATCAGGCGGTTGCGCCAGTTACGCGGCGCGCTGTCGTTGCCGCGCGCTGCACGGCCCGCGAACAGACCGCGGCCCAGCCGGTTGAGGATTTGCCGCAGCACGATCGACAGCAATAGATACGTGGCGGTGATGATCAGGTAGCTTTCGAACGAGCGGAAGTTGCGCGACTGAATGAAGTTGGCCGCGTAGGTGAGATCGGGCACGGAAATCTGCGAGACCACCGCCGAGCCGAGCATCACGATCAGCACCTGGCTCAGCAGCGCAGGAAACACGTTGGCGATGGCCTGCGGCAGCACGACATAGCGAAACACCTGCCCTCCGTGCAAACCGAGCGCCTGCGCGGCCTGCACCTGGCCGCGGGAAATCGAGTCGATGCCGGCGCGCACGATTTCGATCGCGTACGCGCCGAGATTGACGGTCATGGCCAGAATCGCGGCCTGCACTTCGTCGATATGAATGCCGAGGCTCGGCAAGCCAAAGAACACGAAGAACAACTGCACGATGAACGGCGTATTGCGGATCAACTCCACATAACTCGCCACCACCCAGCGCGCCCATTTCGGCCCGGCCACCGCCACACTCGCGCCGGCAATGCCGACGATCGCGCCGAGCACGGTGGAGACGGCCGTCAGCCCCAAGGTCACGGCGACGCCGCGCGCGAGCATGCCCGCATAAAGGCCGAAGCCGCTGAAATCGAACGCATAAGTCATGGCGTGGCGCTCATCGTGAGGTCAAACTCCGGCGCTGCGCCACGCAGGCAATCTCCTCGCGGGGATTACGCTTCGTGGCGCGCGCAAAAAAGGTTCAGAGGTCGGCCGGCAGCGGCGCGCGCAGCCATTTCTGCGAAATCGCGTTCATGGTGCCGTCCTTGCGGGCCTTGGCAATCGTTTCGTCGACCTTCTGCTTCAGACGCGGCTCGTTCTTGTTCAAGCCGACGTGATCGGGCGAGCTGAACAGCGAAAACTTCTGCTCGGGATCATTGGCCGGATGACGCGCGAGAATCGTGGCGCCGACGTCGTTGCCGACTACCATCAACTGTACCTGACCAGAAAGAAACGCCGAAATTGCGCCGTTAGGATCGTCGAAACGTTTGATGTTCGCGGTGGGCGGCGCGATCTTGGTCACGCTCAGGTCTTCCAGCGTGCCGCGCGCGACCGAAATCGACTTGCCGGCGAGGTCAGCGGCGTTCTTCACGGGCAACGCTTTCGGGCCGAACACGGCGAGGTAGTAGGGCGCGTACGGCTGCGAGAAATCGATCACCTTCTCGCGCTCCGGCGTCTGGCCGACCGACAGCAGCATGTCCGCCTTGTGGTCGGCGAGGTAAGCCATACGGTTGTCGCCCGTTACCTGTACGAGTTCGACCTTGGCGTTGAGCGCGCGGCCGATCAGGTTGGCCACGTCGATGTCGTAGCCCATCGGCTTCATGTCCGGTCCGATCGAGCCGAACGGCGGATAGTCT
The DNA here is from genome assembly GCF_059567925.1 of Paraburkholderia sp. BGA-UO-ETr-F21. Lineage (NCBI taxonomy): Bacteria > Pseudomonadati > Pseudomonadota > Betaproteobacteria > Burkholderiales > Burkholderiaceae > Paraburkholderia > Paraburkholderia sp. BGA-UO-ETr-F21. The sequence goes on from NZ_JCAQOY010000001.1 coordinate 46,766, forward strand.
TCGAATACGCCGATGCGCACCGTGCCCGACTTGGCGATGGTGTCGAGCGCATCCGCATGCGCGGTGGACGGCAACGCGCTCAGCGCGCCGAGCGCGGTGAAGGCGAGCGTCGCGGCGAGTGTGGCGAACACCCGGCGGGTGCTGGATTGGGCAACGGGGCGCTGGTTCATGGTCTGTCCTCTGTCGAAAATATCGGTATTGGAATGGGCGAATTCTTGAGTGATTCAGTGGTGCGCTCGAGTGCCTGAGTCTTGCCCGAGGTCAGTGCGCCGCGCGCGCGGCGATCAGCTTGCACGCATGCGGCGGCAATTCCGCGAACACCGGCATGCCGAGCGCGAGCCCCGGCGTTTCGCGCGGCGTGGTGGCGGCGGTGAGCGTAAAACCGGCGCAGTCGATGGTCGCTTCGAGCGATGCGCCCACGTCGCGGATAAACGTCACGGTGCCTTGCAGCCGGTTCGGGCCCGCCGCGTCGGAAGCGGCTTTCACGCACACGTCTTCCGGGCGGATCAGCAGACGGATATCGCTGCTGGACGCCGGCACGCGCGCCGGCTGCGCCACGTTGATGCGCCGGCCGCCCGGCAGGCTCACGCCGCCCGCGCCATCGTACGTGACCGGCAGGATATTGCCGAGGCCGATGAAATCGGCGACGAATTCGCTGACCGGATCGCGATAGATGTCGAGCGGTTTGCCGACCTGGGCGATGCGGCCTTTCTCCATCACGACGATCTCGTCGGCCATGGTCATGGCTTCGCGCTGGTCGTGCGTCACCATGATCGTGGTGATGCCAAGACGCTGTTGCAGCAGGCGGATTTCCACCTGCATCGCCTCGCGCAGCTTGGCGTCGAGCGCGGAGAGCGGCTCGTCGAGCAGCAGCAGTTTCGGCTGCGACGCGATCGCGCGCGCAATCGCCACGCGCTGGCGCTGGCCGCCGGAGAGTTGCGTGACTGGCCGGTTCGCCATGTGCGGCAACTGGATCAGGTCCAGCAATTCGGCCACGCGCCGCGTCTGCTGGTCCTTCGCGGTTTTGCGCAGCTTCAGCGGATACGCGACGTTCTGCGCGACCGTCATGTGAGGAAACAGCGCGAGCGACTGGAACACCATGCCGAAGTCGCGCTGGTTCGCCGGCAGGCGCGTGATGTCGCGTCCGGCGAATTGAATGCTGCCGGAAGTGGGCGTTTCGAGACCGGCGATCATCCGCAGCAGCGTGGTCTTGCCGCAGCCGGACGGGCCGAGAAAGCACACCAGCTTGCCGTCGGGCACGCTCAGATCGACGCTGTCGACGGCATGCGCCGCGCCGAAGCGCCGGGTCACGGCCTGCAACGTTAAATGGGTCATCGGATGCTCCAGCAAGGGGTCGTCATGAGCGCGTGTTCGAGGGGCAGTCACAGGGCGACGCCTTCGTCGCCGATCAGCTTTTCGAGCAGCCAGATCAGCGCGAAATCGATCGCGACAATGAATACGGCGAAACAGAACACGGTCGGATCGAGCGACGACACCGTGCGGCTATAGAGCCACACCGGCAGCGTCATCGTATCGATGCCGTAAAGGAAAAACGTCACCGTGAATTCGTTGAACGAGACAATGAACGCGAACAGCATGCCGGCGAGAATGCCGGGGCGCATCAGCGGCAGGATCACGTCGACGAGCGCGCGGCCGGGACTCGCGCCCATTACGCAGGCGGCCTCTTCGAACTCCGGGCCGATGGCGGCGACCGAGGCCGCGCAGTTCTTCACAGTGAACGGCAGCGCCAGAATCACGTGCGCGATGATCAGGCGGAACACGCCGAGTTCGACCGGCAGCACGTTGAACACCAGCAGCAGCGACAGGCCGAGCATCACGAGCGGATAGACGAGCGGCAGCGCGACCAGCTGTTCGACCGCGGGCTTGCCGCGAAAGCGGTAGCGGCTCAGCGCGTAGGCGGCGGGGACCGAGACGAGCGTGGCGATCACCATGGTGGAGAGCGCGACGATCAGGCTCGTGCTCAAGGCGGCGCCCATCGACAGCGAGTCGCTCGCGTCCGGTGACACGAAGCTGTGCCACGCGGCGCGATACCAGTGCAGGCCATAGGCGTGCGGCGGGAATTCGAGCGTGTCGGCCGCGCTGAACGACATCGTGATCATGGTGAGGATCGGCAGCGCGGCGAGGAACAGGACGATCGCCGCGAGCAGGGCAGTGGCCTTGCCGAGCTGGCCGGGCATGACGGAAGGCCAGCGCGGTGAGCGGGGCGATCGCGGCTGCCGGCGAACGACTTGCGCGGCTTGCGCGGTTTGAACAGGCGTGCTCATGCGTGAGGCTCCTCGGCGAGACGTTGGCTACGGCGCACGAGACGCTGCGACAACGCCATCACGGTCAGCGTGGCGACCATCAGTACGACACCCGACGCGGACGCCGCCGGCCAGTTCAGCAACGGCGCGACCTGATCGTGGACCAGCACGGCGAGCATCGGCACGCGTCGTCCGCCGAGCAAAAGCGGCACGGCGAACGCGCTCGCGTTGTAAGCGAACACGAGCAGCGCGCCGGACACGAGGCCGGGCATGGCGAGCGGCAACAGCACGTGACGCAGCGTTTGCCAGCGCGTCGCGCCGAGTGTGGCGGCGGCTTCCTCGTAAGAAGTCGACACCGCGCGCATCGCGCTCGAAAGGGGTAGCACGGCGAGCGGAAACGCGGTCTGGATCAGCCCGAGCAGCACGCCGTTTTCGCGGTATAGCCACATCAACGGGCGTTGCACGAGGCCGCTGCCGAGCAGCGCGTGATTGAGGAGGCCAGCCGGCCCGAGAATGATCAGCCAGCCATAACCTTGCAGCAGCAGGTTGACGAGCAGCGGCAGCAGCACGCCGGCCAGCAGGAGGCGCCGGGCGAGCCGCGACTTCGTGCGGGCCATGGCCAGCGCAACCGGAATCGCCAGCAGCACCGCGCAGATCATGCTTTGGAATGCGAGCTTCAACGTGAGCCACAACGACTTCATGAAGTAGCCGTCGAGCAGGTCCGCGTAGTTTTGCAGCGTGAAACCGCGCCACTCGTTGCCTTGCGTGCCGAAGCTCATGCGCAGCACCACCAGCGCCGCCGCGCCGAGAATGGCGAGAAACAACAGGATCGGCGCGAGCAGCAGCCACGGCCGCGCCTTTTCCATCGCGGTGGCGGCGGGCGCATCGGGCACGAGATCGGGCCCGGCGTCCGGCATCGTATTTGACGAAGCAGCGGACGCCGCCGAAGCACGCCGCGAAAAGCGCGCGAGCATCGTGGTCATGCCGAGAAGATTTCGGTGTAGCGCTTGATCCATGCCGGCTGCACGACGGCGAGCGCCTTGTCGTCATGCAACACGGCCTTCTCGGCGATCTGCTGCGGGCTCGGCACGAACGCGCGGCTCTCGGCGGGAATCACCGCTTTCGAATTGACCGGGCCGTTCAGCACGTCGGCGGCCATGCGGCCTTGCACGCCCGCGTCGAGCGAGTGGTTGATGAAGGCGTGGATCAGATCGCTGTCACCCGGGTGCGACTTGGGGATCACCGTGAACATCAACTGCGTGGCGAAGCCTTCCTTCATGCCGTAGGTCACGCCCATCTTGTATTCGGGCTTGCGGATCTGGTCCGGGAAAAACGCCGGCGAATAGATGCCGCCAATATCGAGCGACCCGGTGCGGAACAGATCGGCCACCTGATTCGGATTTTCACCGAGCGTCATCACGCGATCTTTCAGTTGCATCAGCTTCTTGAAGCCCGGCTCGATGTTCTGTTGCGAGCCGCCGTTCATCTTCGCGGCGATGATCGCGAGGTCGACCGCTTCGGCCCACTCGGGCGGCGGCAGGAACAGGCGGCCGGCGTACTTGGGATCCCACAGCGCTTCGTACGATGCCGGCGCGGTCTTCACGGTCGAGGTGTTGTAGATCAACCCGTCCGACCACAGCAGATAGCCGACGCCGAAGCCGTTCGCGCCCGTGCGGTATTGCGGTGCGACGTCTTTGAGGTTCGGCAGTTTGTCCAGATCGGGCTTCATCAGCAGGCCGGCGTCGCCGAGACCGGCCGCGCCGACGCCCGCCAGCGTGATGACGTCGTAGGTGGGGCGATCGCCCGCGGCCTTCACCTTGGCGACCATGCCGGAGGTGCCGTCGGCGCGGTCGGCAATCACTTTGGCGCCGGTTTTCGCCGTGAAGGTGGCGGCGATGTTGCGCAACGCGGCCGCGCCCGTGTCGTCCGACCAGGTCAACAGACGCAGCGTCTTGCCGCTGAAGTTGTGTTCCTGCGCGCGCAGGTTGATGAACGGCATCGGCAAGGTGGACGCCGCGAGTGCCGCGCCGATCGTCTTGATGGCCTGCCTTCTACCCCGTTTGATCTCTTGCATGGCGGTCTCCTGTGTTGAACGCCTGTTGCCTGGTGATATTGCTGTAACCGCCGCCGATGCAGCGCCTCTTCGCGTTGCGTGCTGATGCTGCGTGTGGATGCACTCTAGGTTTGCCAAAATCCCTCAACAAACGAAATATGCGCATGGAGGGCATGACGTAATCTCATGCGACGGCCGTCACGCGATCCGGCTGGCCTGCACCGGTCAGAAGGCGGGAGCGCCTAGGCAATGGCGCATGCGGGTTAACGTCCATGTTTTGCCGATGATTCGTTGGCGCACGGAGGTATGAGGAAAGCTCGGTTCTGGTGCGGTTGAAAGCCCGTGGCGCTCTATGTTGGTGCGTGGCCGGCCGGCGGACCGCGAAATCAGACTGCGACATGAGCCAAACGCATGGTTGCTGCGGCGGCCGCTTCTCGTGCTGCAACCCCTGATCGCGTATCCTATGGGCTCGACAGACGTTCCGGCGGCAAGCGACAAGTCGTACCGCGACGTCCACCAATGACTTTTTCTGATCCCGGATAAGCCGATGCGACGCCTACCGCCGCTCAACGCGCTGCAGATTTTCGAAACGGTGGCGCGGCATCGCAGTTTCACGCGCGCCGCCGACCATCTATGCCTGACGCAAGGCGCGGTCAGCCGGCAAATCATCGCGCTCGAGGACTACTACAAGTTTCCGCTCTTCAAGCGTCATGCGAAAGGCCTGACGCTTACCGCCGAAGGCGAATTGCTGCTGCCGGCCGTGAAGGAGAGCTTCGCGCGCATCGAGGAAATTTCGCTGCGCCTCACGCGGCAGCGCACCGACCTCGCGCTGAAAGTGCCGACCTGCGTGATGCGCTGGATGCTGCCGAAAATCATGCGCTTCCAGGCCGAGTATCCCGAACTCCACGTGCAGATCACGACCACGTGGCAGCACGACGTCGATTTCCAGCTCGAACCGTTCGACGCCGCGATCATCTACGGCTCGTCGCCCGGTGCGGATGTGCAGGCGGTGCCGTTGTTCGAGGAGCGTCTGACGCCCGTGTGCGCGCCCGATCTGCTGAAAGACAAGCCGCTGGGCGAAGTGGCCGACCTCGCGCGCCATACGCTGCTGCATCCCACGCGCGATCATCGCGACTGGAAGATGTGGCTCGCCAAGGTGACCGAGGTGGATGCGGCGAACGCGCCGGCCATCGACGCCGAGCACGGCCCGAGCTTCGACACGCTCGATATGGCGACCAACGCCGCGCTACAGGGCTTCGGCGTTGCGATCAGCGACCTCGCGCTGATCGACGAGGACGTGGCGGCCAAGCGCCTCGTGCGGCCGTTCGATACCGTGCTCAAGACCGGGTGGCGTTATTACTTCGTTTATCCGGATTCGGTCGCGCATCAGCAGAAGCTGAATCTGTTTCGCGACTGGATCGCTGCGCACTGGGAAGAGTAGTCCGCAGCGTCGGCGCCCGATCAAGGCGCGAACGAGAGAAACAGATATGCCGCGAACAGCGACAGGTGTACCGCGCCTTGCAGGATCGTCGTGCGACCGCTGCTGAGCGTGAGCGTGCCCACTATCAGCGTGAGCACGAGGAGCACGGTTTCCTTGCCGTCGATCCCGAGCACGAGCGGCTGACCGGTGTACAAAAACACGCCCGCCACGGTCGGAATGGTCAGGCCGATACTGGCAAGCGCCGAGCCGAGGGCGAGATTCAGGCTGTTTTGCAAACGATCGACGCGCGCCGCGCGCACGGCGGCCAGCCCTTCAGGCAGCAGCACCAGTGCGGCGATCACAATGCCGACCACGGCCGCCGGCGCGCCCGCGTTCCTGACCGCGGTTTCGACCACCGGCGAGAGCACCTTGGCGAGCAGCACCACCGCGACGAGGCACACCAGCAGCAAGCCGCCGGCCGCCAGCGCCTGAGCGGCGGTCGGCGGCGCGGCGTGGACGTTTTCATCCGGCGTGCCGGCGAGAAAGTAATCGCGATGGCGCACGGTCTGCACGAACACGAATACGCCGTACAGCACCAGCGAAGACACCCCTGCGAACGCCAATTGGGAAGACGACAGAAGCGGACCCACGCTGGTCGTCGTGTAATTCGGCATGACGAGCGTCAGGACGGACAGCGAGGCGAGCACGGCCAGCGCCGCCGAGGCGCCACGGCTCTGAAAATCCTGCTCGCGATGCCGGATGCCGCCCACCAGCAGGCAAATGCCCACAATCCCGTTGCAGACGATCATCACGGCGGCAAATACCGTGTCACGCGCGAGACCCGCCTTTTCCGGGCCGGACGTGAGCATGACCGAGACGATCAGCGCGACCTCGATCACGGTGACCGCTACCGCGAGCACCAGCGTACCGAACGGCTCGCCGACGCGATGCGCGACCACTTCCGCATGATGCACCGCCGTGAAGACCGCCGCACACAGCGCCACGCCGACCAGCGTGAGCAGCACGCCGCTGCCCGGCATGGCATAGGCGATGCCGAGCACGATCCACGCCACGAATGGGGCGGCAATGGTCCAGCGGGGGAGAACGGTCGCGGGCGTGGTCATTCAGGGCCTCCTTTTCGATGCTTTTATTCGGTGGTGCTGCGGGCCCGGACGGCTTGCCCTTCCGGGCCAAAGCGCGCCTGGATGTTCAGGTGGCTTGTAAGCAGTATGCTCTAACGCTTTAAATTATAAAGAATAATGGTCGGCTGAGCGGCGGTCCATTGGCGCGGAGATTGACGAGACGCCTTGGGCATCCTGTGAGCGCAAATGGTAACCGTCAGTGAGAGGAACTGGATAACGCAGAATGGCGCGGCCGGCGTGGGCTCACGCGTTGCCAGGGCGCGGCGAGCGGGGACATGTGGTTTCGTTGGCTGGACCCGAGCGGCCGGGCAAATCCCGGTGTGCGGGGGGCAACCTGCGCTGCACTGCGCGGAGCCCGGCGAAGCCGCGGGGCGTCGTGCCAGGGCGCCAGCGCTCCGTGAGAGAGAACTGGCGCCCGGTCGTTTCGTTACGACGGGTTCACCCGATTACTGGCCGACCGGACGAATCGTCAGGGCGTTCTTGACAGACGTCACACCTGCCACGCCTTGTGCTGTCTGAGTGGCCAGGTCGACCTGCGGCTGCTCAGGCACGGAGCCGGCCAGCGTCACTGCGCCACCGCGCGCGCGCACGGTGATGTTCGACACGCTCAGACCCTTGGTCTTCGACAATGCGCTGCGGACTTTGCGTCCCAGGGCGCGGTCGGCCGCCTTGGTCTGCTTGGCCGACGGCGATGCCGATGTGGCAGCCGGGGCTGCTGCATCGCTGCTTTGCGCATAGGCATTGAGGGACGCGAGAACGATCAGCGCGCTGCCGATCATCTTGATTGCCGGAAATGCTTTCATTCAACTCTCTCCTATTGTCATTGGCACTGCGCCCCCGGAATGGGGCGGTGCGCTACACCAGCGGGTACATCGGGATCAAATCTGAATGGAACGGTGCTGCGGATCGTGCGAATGCTTGACATCTTTACGCTGATTCGGGCGGGCCGAAACACACGCGAGCCGGCAAAGGCTGTGCTGCAGGCCGGAAACACACGATACTCCAATTAGTGCCATGGTGATGGCAACGCCGTACGCAAGTGAGGTTTTGCTACAACGATTGGGCCGATGAAAACAGACCGATGGCGTCGTATTGCTTGATATCGGGCGCGCATTGCTGTATCTGCGATTAATTTTGCGGCGAGTTTTGGCGCCAATAACCGGCCGGTCGAACTGTCAACTATTGGGCGGGGCATCTCACGCTTCTGACTCACTCGAATCTCTCGCCTCTCGTGGCGTCAATACAAGGCCTGACGCATGCGGAAACAGCAACTTCCAATCGTGCCATTGCTTCGTGACGATTTACCACTCGATACCGTTGAACTCGCGCGCTTCATGATCGGCAAATATCTCGTGCACGATCTGCCGGAAGGGCGCATGAGCGGGCGAATCGTCGAAACGGAGGCCTATCCGGTGGGGGACTCGACGGGCCATGCATTTATCGGCCGCCGTCCGTATAACCGTTCGCTGTTTCTCGCCCGCGGTTACGCGTATGTGCGGCTGACCTATGGACTCTCGTACATGCTCAATATGTCCGCCGAGGCCGAGGATGTCGGCGCCGGCATTCTGTTTCGCGCGATCGAGCCGCTCGAAGGCTTGCCGCTGATGGAAGCGCGCCGGCCCGGCGGGCCGCTGCGCGATCTGGCGCGCGGGCCCGGGCGGCTCACTATGGCGCTCGGCATCGGCCAGGCGTTCGATGGCCGGGATCTGTGCGCGGGGCGCGACTTGTGGATTGGCGTCGTGGAGCGTGGCGACCTGCCTGTGGGCGTGACGACCCGCATCGGCCTGTCGCGCGAAATGCATCGGCCGCTGCGGTTCTACGAACCCGGCAGCGCATTTGTCAGCGGGCCTCGAAAGCTTCTGCTGACGCCCCAGTCCGGTGCGCCGAAGTAGGCGTAAATTTGACCTGTACTGAGGCGCCTGGCAGCAAAACGCACTCTAATCAGACGTATTTTTGAAATGTCAGACACAAAGGGTTGCGATCCCGACAATTATTACGCCAATGATGCCGGTTGGATGGCAATTCGCGGTAATGTTCGGCGCATTATTGCGATCACGACAATTATTTATCTCGAAATCAAGGGTTTTCCCTCGACGCTCTGGTGACTAGACTGAAACCACTCGCTTCTCACATACCGTGTTCAGGCGACGCAAATAAAACCAAGTCTGGAGGTAAGTCATCATGAAATCGCTCATCAAGGCAGTCGCTATTGCCGCAGTTCTCGCCGCTCCGATCGCGTCTTTCGCTCAGGCGAGCCAGCAACCTGTCACCCGCGCGGATGTACGCCAGGACCTGATCCAGATGGAGCAGGCTGGGTATAACCCAGCCACGTCCAATGATCCGACGTATCCGGCCGATGTTCAGGCGGCTGAGCATCGCGTAGTGGCTCAGAACCCGGCCATCGCGCAGACGCAGGAGCCGGTCGCCAACACCAGTGGCTACGGCGGCGTGGCAAACGGCTCGTCGCAAGCCGGCGGCGTGATCCAGCCGATGTCGGGGCCGAAGGGCGTGTATTTCGGTAACTGATTCGACAAGTGACTAGGTGCTCGGGCAGGCGCGTTCAACTCCGTGAGGGGGTGAACGGCCGGATTGTGTGACCGGGCGCTGGTCGAAAGTTGCTGCGGCGGGTGACAGGACGATCGGACGGCCATGCGTCTCTTCACATCCACCCGTCACCCGTAGCCGCAAGAAGTGGGAATCGCAGTAGTAGTTCGAATTCGCGCACGCCGAAGGCGCCGCGCGCACGGCTTTAAACAGCGAGCGCATGCGAATGCGTCGCGCATCAGCAGCGTCGCCGACGCCGTAGCGCCGCTGTGCCGCGAAGATCGCGGCCTACATATTCAAGGAACCTCCGCTGCCGCAAGGTAGCTTTGCCCAACCGTTTTACGGATTGGGCTTTTTTTGCTAGTGCGGGTAGCAGGGCGAGCGCCCTGCGTCAGGGCCGCTCGCCGTGAATATAGAACTCGAGCTGCTGAATGGTGAACTGCTGTTCGGCGATGATGTTCTTCACCAGGTCGCCAATCGATACCATGCCGACCAGCCGGTCATTCTCGATCACCGGCAAGTGGCGCATGCGGCGCTCCGTCATGAGGGCCATGCAGTCGTCGGTGGACTGGTCGGGCCGCACAAAGCGCACGGCTTTGCTCATGATGTCGCGCACCGGCGTGGCCTTCGACGAGCGGTCCAGCAGCACGACCTTGCGCGCATAGTCGCGCTCCGTGATGATCCCGGCGATGCTGTCGCCATCCGTGACGACCAGCGCGCCAATGCCCTTTTCGGCCATCAGCTTGATCGCGTCGTAGACGGAATCGTCGGCCCCGATGGTGAACACAGTGGTGTTGTTCGGTTTCGTTTTAAGAAGCTGTGCAACGCTTGTCATGGAGCGGCTCCGTTTCGCAGTGCAGCACGCCGGCGCGGCGTGCTGTCGTGAGGGACAGGCGATTCCAGTATAGGCCTGACACGGCGCTGGAGTACCCAGGGAATAACTGTGGCGCGCGCGACGTTCAACTCGGGTAACGGACGGTGCGCCGCCGCGCGGCTTCCGTGTCGCGTGCAAGGGCATACGGGTGCGGGACGCCGATTAGCGGTAAACTCCCCAGTCCGTACCTTATTCCCGGTTTGATCGGGTTCATGTCAGCACCACTGTCTAACGCCATGCTCACGTCTCACGATCCGTCGCCCGCAGCAGACGGCGCACTCAACGGCGAATGCGTCGTTCTCGACGCCACCGCCACGCTTCCCACGCGCTACGGCACGTTCACTTCCTATGTGTTTCGCGTGTGTGAGAGCGGCGCCGAACATCTCGCGCTCGTGATGGGCGACGTCGCCAACAAGTCGTCCGTGTTGACGCGTCTGCATTCCGAATGCCTCACCGGCGACGTGCTCGGCTCGTACCGCTGCGACTGCGGCGAGCAACTCGACCTCGCGCTGCGCTACATCGCGGCGGAAGGCTGCGGCGTGCTGCTGTATCTGCGCGGCCACGAAGGGCGCGGCATCGGCCTGTCCAACAAGATTCGCGCGTATGCGCTGCAGGAGCAGGGGCGCGATACCGTCGAGGCCAATCTCGACCTCGGCTTGCCGGACGACTCGCGCGAATACGATTCCGCCGCGGGCATTCTGCGCACGCTGAAGGTTACGTCGGTGCGGCTCATGAGCAACAATCCGGAGAAGTTCGACACGCTGTCCAAGCACGGCATTCCGGTGTGCGAGCGCGTTGCGCTGGCCATCCCGATGCGCGAGGAAAACGAGCGTTATATCCGCACCAAGCAGGTCAAGTTCGGTCACTACTTCGACGAAAACGAATGAGCCACGCGCACACGCCGGCCGCCGTAGCTGAACGGCGGCCGGCGCTGTAGCGGTGGGTTCGTCAATATCTTGCGGCCGGAATTCCGGCCGCTTTGCTTTGCGCCCTTCTTGTGTCCTTGTTGTGTCCTCGGTATGCCCTCGTTGCGCCGACTTCGCGCCGGAGCACGGTGGATCAGAACATGCCGAAGTCGTCGTTGCTATCGGGAATCGCGTTGAGTAAGTCCCACAGCGCGCGCCAGCCCAACCATTCCGCAACACTCGCCAGGCTGGTCTGCCGGCGGCGAGCGCTAGTGTGCGGCGGCCGTGTTGCACGACAGGGCGTCGAAACCTTGCTTGCCCCGATCGAGGCGCGTAGCCAAGGGCAGATATCCATGCCGTCTCTCCTCGTCCAGTTGGCGTTCAGCGTGCGGTTGCCGTAGCCGGGGCCACGCGCGGCAGAATCGCCGCCAATACTTCCGCCAGCGTCGTCGCGCCGAAACGCCGCTCGCTGATGTCAGTTTCCACGTCGATGCGACCCGCGTTGTGCGCGTCGTACAGGTCGGTGATCAAACGCGCGTGGGGTTCGCCGAGGCCCGCGCCTTCAAGCATCGCGGCCCATTCGCCGCGCGGCGCTTCGCGCGCCACGACTGCACGGCCGGCCAGTTCGCCGATCGTGCGCGCCACGTCCAATGCGCTCACGCGCTCATCGCTTTCGATGCTCACGACCCGCGGCGAGACCTGCGGCGCACGATCGTCGAGCAGCAGTTCGGCGGCCAGCGCGCCCACGTCCTGTGCGGCGACGCTCGGAAAACGCTTGCTCAAAGGATGATGCAAACTCGGCAGCACGCCTCTCGCGAGCGCGACCGGCAGCAAGCGAGCCCAGTTTTGCATGTGTTCGGCGGCGCGCAGGAAGGTCAACGGCGAGTCGACGGTTTGAAGTTGCGTTTCGAGCTCGTGGAACAGCGTGGTGATGCCCGTGCCGGCTGCGTGTTCCGCGCCATAGTCGGAGAGCGCGAGAAGGCGCGCAGGCGGGGCGGCGCGCAATGCCGCGACACTCGTGTCGATCATGCGGCGCATGGCCTGCGCGGGATCGGCGTGCGCATGCGGCACCGGACACAGTAGTTGCACGCCGTGCGCGCCTTCGATCGCGCGCGCCACGCTCGCGGCGTCGAGCAGATCGGCGACGGCGATCTCACAGCCGATCTTCGCGAGGAATTCGCCCTGGTTTGCGTTGCGGACCACCGCACGCACCCGGCGGCCGGCCCGGCGCAATGCCACGGCGCTTGCTTTGCCGACGTTGCCGGCTGCTCCAAAAATCACGAACACGATGCGCTCCTCGTTGGGTCGGTATGACGCCATCTTAGGGACGCGGCGCCCGGCATTCGCGCGAGTAGGGATGGCTTTGCGCAGATTCGGATGATGGGTTGAACTGCCGCGCCTTGGCGGAAGCGTTGAATCACGTAGAGTCGAGCGAAACCGCCAAAAACGCCGCACAATGCGGAAACCTTGGCCGCCATCCACGAGGGACGCAATGAATGCAGTGACACCGATACCGCAACCGCATAGTGGTTCCCGCGTCGTGTTGCGTTCGAGCAGGCTGCTCGGCTGGCAGGGTTTTGGTGCGGAACTGGTCAACGTGTCGGCCGGGCTGCACCGGATACCGGCGTTCAAGCATCACCGCGTCGGGGTGCACGTCGGCGCGCCGGTGAGGGCGCGCTGCCTGTGCAATGAGCGCCGCTACTCGCGAATCCAGGCGCACGGCGACGCCGACGTGATTCCCGCCGGACTCGACGGGCAGTGGAGCGACGAGGCCGCCTGCACGATTTTCAGCGTGTGGATCGGCGAAGCGTTCGCGCAGCGGACGGTCGAGCAACTGTCGTTAAACTCCGCCGACGCGCAATTGCGCCCGCAATTCCAACTACGCGATCCGCGCTTTCAGTATCTCGCCTGGGCATTACGCGCCGAACTCGAAGCCGCCGAGGCATCCGATCCTTTGTACGCCGAGAGCCTGTGTACGGCGATGGTAGTGCGCCTGATCGGCGGTGCGCCGGCGCTCGAGAACAAGCGGCGCACGCTCGCCCCGAAAACGGCCGCGCGCGTGATCGAATTTATCGAAGCGCATCTGGACCAGCGTCTCACGCTGGGCGAACTGGCGGTGCTCGCCGAGTTGAGCGTGCCGCATTTCAAGGTGCTGTTTCGCGAGACGCTCGGCACGCCGGTGCATCAGTACGTGGTGCAACGGCGCGTGGAGCGCGCGCGCACGCTGCTGCTGCAAGGCAAGCTCAACGCGAGTCAGATCGCGCTCGATACGGGCTTCGCGCATCAGAGTCACATGGCGCATTGGATGGGCCGGTTGTTGGGCGTGACGCCACGCGAGTTGATCAAGTCGAATAACACTGCGGCGGGCGGTGTAGCGCTCGATCCGCGCAATGCCCGCCGCATCGCAGCATCGCGATAAAGCCTCGAGGGCCGCGCAGCATCGCGCCGCGGTCAGCCCGGCGCCGCACCCGTGAGCTGCGCATAGACGTCATGCGACAGTTGCAGCAACTGCTTGCGGTCGATCCCGCCCGAGACCGCATAGCCGAAGTCGCCATCGATCCAGTAAAACACGTTCACCGGGCCGTCCTGGTACAGCTTGAACGCCGTCGTGTTCGAGTTCTGCTGGCGACGCGAAATGCACAGCGTGACGCGCTCGCCGTTCGGCCCGCGATACATGAACTGCGCGGTCGGTCCATCGGCGCCGGGCAACAGGCGTCCACCCGAGAGGTTGAAGCCGTTCTTCGAGAGAATCGGCGGATGCACGTTGGTGCCGAGCCGGTTGGAGAGCCACTGCACGAAATCCTGCTCGTGATCGCCGGTGTTCATCTCAGTCGGCCGGTCCACGGCGGGCATGTAGACAACATGCGCCACCGCCGCTTGCCGCGCGAACATTTCGGAGCTGTCCGCACTGACCGGGCGCGTATCCGAGTGGCCGCCCGCAACCGGCGCGATGACATCCTGGCCCATATGCGTGCCCACGCCGATGCCCACGCCCAACACCAGCGCCGCCGCCATTCCGGCGAATTGCGGCCAGTTCGCGGCAATCCGCCAGCGGCGCGGCGCGGGTGCCTGCAGGCGCTTCGGCACGGGCTCGCTCAGCACGCGGTCGTAGCGCTCGTGGAACATGCTGTTCAAGGAGAAATAATCGCTGATGCGCGCGGCCAGTTCGGGATTCTGTTCGAGCGCGCGCTCCACATCGGCACGGCGTTCGTCGGACAGCGTGCCGTCCACATACGCATGCAGGTCTTCTTCGCCGATCGGCATTTGTTGGTCGCTCATCGCACCACCTGTAATTTCGCACCGGGCTGCGTGCCCGCCATCAACGCCCGTAACCGCTCGCGTCCGCGCGACAGCCGCGACATCACCGTGCCGATCGGAATGTTCAACGCGAGCGCCACGTCGGCATAGCTCATTTCCTCGAGGCCCACCAGCAGCACGACTTCGCGCTGCTCCATCGGCAGGCGCTGCAATGCGTAGTCGAGGTCGCGCATCTCCAGCGAGCGGGTCTGCTCGGAGGGCACGGCGAATTCGCTTTCGGACACGCTTTCGTCGTCGACCGCCACGTGGACGGCGCGCGCCGAAGCCTTGCGCGCCTGATTGGCGAACACGTTGTGCATGATCGTAAACAGCCACGCGCGCAGGTCGGTGCCCGGCTGGAACATGCCGGTACGGCCGAGCGCGCGCTCCAGCGTGTCCTGCACCAGATCGTCGGCGAGGTCGCGATTGTTGATCAGCGCTCGTGCATAGCGCCGCAATCGCGGCACATGCTCCATCAGCTCGTCACGGACATCCATTTTCTATCCCAATCGTGGGGCTTTTCGCGGGCAAGGGGGCATCCTTCAGTCGCAAGAAGAGACGCGTTTGACGGGCGAACACCGTTGCTTGCACTTTATTCCCTGCTTTCTGTGAGATCACGTATTGCGTTTCAGCAGTCATCGCATGGTCATCGCGTCGGCGGCGCGCATCAGGCCGTGGGTGCGGGCGTCGCCGGCAACCACGAAACGCTGCCGCTGCGCGGTCCAGAGCAACAGGCGAATGTCGCCGATGCGGCGCGCGGACCACTGCGGCTGCGCCGGCGCCAGCAACGCCAACGCGGAAAGCAGCACCACCGGTTGATTGTCGCCGTTCAGATAGATGAATTCGCTGACCCGCTGAAGCGGGCTCAGCGCAATCACTCTTTGGTCCACGAGGCGCAAACCAATTGCCGAGAGATTCGGCGCGGACGGATCGGCGCGAGTCGGCGACGCCGCGGAGAATTGCCCGGCCGAGCTTTCGGCGAGCGCCATGACCGCGGCATTGTTCAGCGCTTGCGCCGACACCTGCGTCGCGGCGAGCCAGCCGCTCGCCACCGCGAGCGTCAGCGCGAGCGCCGCCAGCGTGTTGAGCAGTTTGCGGGTGCGTTTAGACCCATTGATGCGCGCGAATGTGCGGCGCCATCCTGTGGAGCGGCTCGGCACCGGTTCGTCAGTTGTTTGAAAGGCCTGTTGGATCTGCGAGTTCAGTCGGCCGTAAAACGCCACCCGGCGCGCCTCCGCCGGATCCTTGCCCAGATAGTCCCGCAGAAACGCGGCGCGCTCCGGCGTCAGCGTGCCGTCTGCATAGGCCTGAATGTCCGCTTCGGAAAGCGGCGAATTGGAAGGGGCGTCGATGGTCATGGTGTCGGCGTGCGTTGGAGGGCGGCTACCGAGGGCGAACACGAATAGCCCCGAGTTTATTCCATATGTTCACGCGCCAATTTCAACGCTACGCGCTTGCCGAAAACGCACTTTCGCGCGGCCTCCACCGAGCCGCCGGGTCGCGAGCTAACCCGATCTCGCGCCGCTTTATTCCCGCTTCCGGATATGTTTTTTCCGTGCCTTCGAGGCAGGAATAAAAGCCATGAGCGTGTGGTTCTCCCTGATGCAAACCCGCACAAAACTCGCTGGAGTTCATCATGAAGAAGATCGCTTTCGTTGCATTGTCCGTTGCTGTTCTGGCTGCATCATCGAGCGCTTTCGCGCAAGGCAAGACCCGCGCTGAGGTGTACCAGGAATTGATCGAAGCGCAGCAGAACGGCCTGAATTACGTCACCGACGCATCGTATCCGGATGTAAGCCCGGTGTTCGCCCAGCAGGTCGCACAGCACAGAGAAGCACTCGCTACGCAAGCGGCGGCCGCCCGCCATGGTGCGAGCCAAAGCGCGCAGGACGGCAGCGTCAATTGAAGCTCTGGATACCCGGCGCGCGAATGGAACGGGCGCGCCGGATATCGCACGGAATAGATCGCGGTATGCAGTGTTAGCCCGGTAAGCGCATCTATCCGATCAAGGAGTTTTCGTGGCAAAACCATCCGTTCCCAACCCCGGGCCTGTCTGCGTGCCTTGCAGGCTCGCCGTGATCGGCGCGGCCGTGCTGGCTCTCGCCGGCGGCTTTGCCTACACGGCAGGCTGGCTGACGCCAGCGCGCCTCAGCGCGCCGCGTTTCATCAACACCTTCGAGAAAGTGGCGGGCCAGCCGCATCCGGGCTACCGGCGCAACCATGCCAAGGGCCTGTGTATCGAAGGCTATTTCGACAGTAACGGCGATGGCGCGGCGCTGTCCCACGCCGCTGTATTCGCGCAGGGGCGCACGCCGGTGACGGGCCGCTTCGCGGTGCCCGGCGGCAACCCCTCCGCGCCCGACACCAGTTCGCCTGTGCGCAGCCTCGCGTTGGAATTCCAGCTGCGCAACGGCGAGCAGTGGCGTACAGGAATGAACTCGACGCCCGTTTTCGCGGTGCACACGCCCGAGCAGTTCTATCAGCAACTGGTCGCCGCAACGCCCGATCCGGCGACCGGCAAAGCGGATCCCGCAAAGCTCAAGGCGTTTTACGCCGCCAATCCCGAGACTCAGCCGTTCCAGGCATGGGTCAAGGCGCATCCGCCTTCTTCGAGTCTGGCAAATGGCGCTTATTACAGCATCAACGCATTCCGTTTCACCGACGGCGCCGGCCATACGCGCGCCGTGCGCTGGGCGATGGTGCCCGAGACGCCGTACGCGCCGATCACCGACGCCGAAAAAGCCGAGAAGAATTTTCTCGAAGCCGACCTCGATCAGCGGCTGGAAAACGGCCCGTTGCGCTGGCATCTGATTCTGACCGTCGCCCAACCCGGCGACCCCACGAACGACGCCACGCTGCAATGGCCCGACGATCGTCAGCATATCGACGCGGGCACGCTGGTGATCGATCACACGACGTCGCAGGAAAACGGCGCGTGCCGCGACGTCAACTTCGATCCGACGATCCTGCCGGCCGGCATCGAACCGTCGGACGATCCCTTGCTCGCCGCGCGCTCGGCCGCTTACGCGCTCTCGTACAAACGCCGCACGCGCGAGGAAGCGTTGCACCCCGCGATTCATCAAGCCCAGACAAACGGAGCACACTCATGAGGCCGACGCCCACCCATTTCAGTCCGCTCGCGCGTCTGCTGCACTGGACAATGGCGCCCTTGATCATTGCGATGCTGTTCATCGGCGTGGGCATGGTCGCTACCGTCTCGCGCGCGCACAACACGCTGATTGCGATTCACAAGCCGCTCGGCATTGCGTTGCTGCTGCTTGTGGTGGTGCGTGTGGGCGTGCGACTCACGCGCGGCAGCCCGCCGTTACCGGACGATATGCCCACGCCGCAGCGGTTCGCGGCGAAGGCCTCGCATCTCGTGCTATATGCGTTGATGGCGGCAATGCCGTTGATCGGCTGGGCGATGCTGTCCGCTGCGGGCTATCCGGTCACGCTATACGGTCCGCTGCATCTGCCGCCGATCGCACCGCATAACGTCGAGTTGTTCGCGTTGCTGCGCGCGTTGCATACGTGGCTCGCATTCGCGCTGTTCGCCACGGTGCTGCTGCATCTCGCGGCGGCGTTGTTTCATGGGTTGATCCGCCGCGACGGCGTGTTTTCGAGTATGGCGCGCGGCGAGCGTTAGCGGCTCAGCGCTTTACTGCTTCACGCGTTCCGAACGCGGATCGTAAGGCGCCTTCAGGTGCACGGTGGCCGGCAGCAGTTCGCCGGCGACATCGATCGCGTAGTGGCCGCTGCCCAGGTAGGCGGTATCCGCTGCGCCGTCGGGATTGTTCACGTAGCCCATTGCGACCGGACAACCCAGCGTGTGTCCGAACGCCGCCGAGCTGACGAAGCCGACCGGCTTGCCGTCGCGCAGGATCGCCTCGCCGCCCCACAGCATGCGCTGCGTGGCGCCGTCGGCGGTTAGCACCACCATGCGGCGGCGCAGCGGCTCGGCGCGCAATTTCAACAGCGCGTCGCGGCCGCGAAACGCAATCTCCTTGTCGAGCTTGCACGCGAACGACAGGCCCGCTTCGAACGGATTGGTGTCCGGCGTGAGTTCACGGCCCCACGCGCGATAGCCTTTTTCGATGCGCAACGAGTCGATCGCATAGTAGCCGGCGTTGACGAGGCCGAACGCCTCGCCCGCCGCGTGCAGCGTTTCGTACACGCCCACCGCGAATTCGACCGGTACATACAGCTCCCAGCCGAGTTCGCCGACGTAGGTGAGGCGCGTGGCCCGCACCGTCGCGTAGCCGAGATCCACTTCGCGGCTTTGGCCGAAAGCGAACGCTTCGTTGCTCCAGTCGGCCTTGGAGACGCTTTGCAGCAGCTCGCGCGAACGTGGGCCCATCACGGCGAGTACGGCGTACTGTCCGGTCACGTCGACGAGCGTGCAGTGCTGGTCGTGCGGAATTGCCCGTTCAATGGTGTCGAAGTCGCGTGTGGTTTGCGCGCTGCCGGTGACGAGCAGGTATTGATCGTCGGCGAGGCGCGTGAGCGTGAAATCCGATTCGTAGCCGCCGCGCTCGTTGAGCATGCCGGTGTATACCGTAGTGCCGGTCGGCACGTCTACGTCGTTGGCGACGATGCCTTGCAGCACGCTTTGCGCGTCGCGGCCCTTCACGAGAAATTTGGAGAACGACGTCATGTCGAACAGCGCGACGCCTTCACGGCACGCGCGGTGTTCTGCGCCGCTCCAGGGCAGCCAGTTCTGCTGGCCGAAGGCGTAGTCGATTTTCGCTTCTTCAGGCGAGGGCGCGAAAAAGTTGGCGCGCTCCCAGCCCATCTTGCTGCCGAAGCAGGCGCCCTCGTCACGCAACAGCGAATACAGCGGTGAGCGGCGAAACGGCCGCGCGCTGTCGAGTTCGCGATTCGGCCACGGCATCGCGTAATGCAGGCCGAGCGTTTCCTTCACGCGATCGTGCAGCCACGTGTCGTTGCCGTTGAAGCGCGCGAAGCGGCGAATATCCACCGGCCACAAGTCCATGGTCGGCTCGCCCGCCACGATCCATTCCGCGAGCGCCATGCCGGCGCCGCCCGCCGAGGCGATTCCCATGGAATTGAAACCCGCGCCGACGAAAAAGCGCCGCAACTCAGGCGCTTCGCCCAGCATGAAGTTGTTGTCCGGCGTGAACGACTCGGGGCCGTTATAGAACTGCCGCACCTGGGCCGTTTCGAGCGCGGGCACGCGCTGCAGCGCATTTTTCATCAGGATTTCGAACTGATCCCAATCGTCCGGCAGCAACTGGAACTCGAAATTCTCGGGAATGCCGTTCATGCCCCATGGTTTCGCATCTGGCTCGAAGCCGCCCATGACGAGGCCGCCCACTTCTTCCTTGAAGTAGATGAAGCCGTCCGGATCGCGCATGACCGGCAGATCTGGATGCACGCCGGCAATGCGTTCCGTGACGATGTAGTAGTGCTCCGCCGAATGCAGCGGCACGGTCACGCCGCACAGGCGGCCAACCGCCTTGGCCCATTGCCCTGCGCAATTCACGACGATGTCCGCGCTGATCGTGCCTTCTTCGCCGTCCTTGTTGCGCCACGCGAGTCCGCTGACCTCGCGCGCGCCGCTTGCCTTGCCGTCTCGCGCGCTGCGCGTGTGGATCGCCGTGACGCGAGTGTTTTCGACGATGCGCGCGCCGCGCATGCGGGCGCCGCGGGCGAGGGCCTGGGTCAGGTCGGTGGGATTCGCCTTGCCGTCGCCGGGCAGCCAGACCGCGCCGAGCAGGTCGTCGGTACGCATGACCGGCCACAGGTCGCCGGCTTCCTGCGGGCTGATGACATCGCAGGCCACGCCGTAGGCGCGCGCGACGGCCGCGGTGCGTTTGAGTTGCGTCATCCGCTCGGCGGTGCGGGCCACCGAGAGCGAGCCGCATTGCTTCCAGCCGGTGGCGAGTCCGGTATCGGCTTCGAGTTCGGCGTAGAGCGCGGTCGAATAGCGGATCAGCTTCGTCATGCTCTCCTGGGCGCGCAACTGACCGACGAGGCCGGCCGCATGCCACGTCGTGCCGCACGACAGTTGGCCCTGTTCGAGCAGCACCACATCGGTCCAACCCAGTTTGGTCAGATGGTAGGCGACCGAACAGCCGATGATCCCGCCGCCGACGATAACGACGCGAGCGTGGTTGGGAATGGATGTGGACATGTGTGGAAGTGCGTGGATTGAATTGGCGTAGATTGCCCCAAAAAGACACGAAATGCAACGACCTCTGTCATTGTTGGAAATCCGCTCGTGTCATACGACCGTCATGCTGCTCAGCCCTGCGTCTCGTCGTTTGTCGCGGTCAGGCGTACCTGCGCCGCGGCTCGGCGCGCACCCGCTGCCCGATGGCGCTACAGTGTGGGTTTGCTTGGAAACGCGTGGCTATCAACCCCGAAGAAGCGTGACTTTTGCTAGACTTCACCTGACAGTCACCGCTCAATTTCCATGTTCTCCAACCAGCGCCAAGCCGAAATCCTGCGACTCGTCCGCGAGCAGCGCACCTGCACGATCACCGAACTGGCCGGCCGCTTCGACGTGTCCGACGAAACCATCCGCCGCAATATCAAGCCGTTGATCGCCGACGGCCTGCTGATCAAGGTTCACGGCGGCATCATGCTGCCCGAACGGCTGGATGAACCGCCGTTCCAGCGGCGCATGGCGGCCAGCCTCGAGGGCAAGCGGGCGATCGGCGCGCGCATCGGCGAACTGGTGCGGGACGGCGATTCGCTGATCCTCGAGGGCGGCACGACGTGTCTGCATATCGCGCAGGCGCTGGTCGTCCGATCGCGGCTCACGGTCGTGACCAATTCCATTGAAGTCGCGCGCGTGCTCGCGCCGCGCAATGGCAACCGTGTATTCATCGCGGGCGGCGAGTTGCGCCCGGACGACTGCGCCGCGTTCGGAGACAGCATGCTGGCCTTTCTGCGCCAGTTCCACGTGCGCTACGCGATCGCCTCGGTCACGGCAATCGACATGCAGGGGCGTTTCATGGACGCGCTGCCCGCCGACGTGGCCTTTTCGCTGGCGGCCTTCGCTCAGGCCGAGCGGCGGGTGGTCGCCGCGGACCACGCGAAGTTCGGCCACAGCGCGCTGGTGCACGCTTTCGGCGCGGATGCCGTCGACCTGCTGGTAACGGATGAAGCGCCGGCACCCGCGCTGGCTCAGGTGTTCGCTGCGGCCGGGCTGGATGTGGAGGTGGCCACACAGCCAGGTGCGTCCAACGCGTAAAATGGCCGGTTACCACAGGCAATCGATGCCGCACGAAAATTCGCCGGCCGGCGCCGCCCACGCTCCGCCGGGGTGATCCTGCCCGCGCGCGCTTGCCTTTGCCGGCTTGAATAGGAATGGACGCCGATGTCGTCAGTTTTCTTTGATCGGGAACGCATTGCGGAATGGCTCGGGGACCACACCGTCGCCAAGGCGCGCTCGGTCGGCCCAGTCACCCACGTGAAATGGCATGGCGCCACGCTGAGCGGCGACGTGCAGGGCACGCAGCGGCTTCCCTATCAAACGCGCGTGCGCTTTCGTACCGATGGCGGTTCACCCTGGGCACAGGGCGATTGCAGTTGTCCGGTCGGCCGCAACTGCAAGCACGTTGCCGCGTTGCTGCTCGCCGAGTTGAACTATCACGACGAGATGGACCATATCACCCACGTCGAGTCGGACGAGGGCGACACCGCGCGCGACCTGCCGCGCGAACCGATGGCTAACGTCGGGCCGCCGTCAGGCGTGCGGCCGGAACTGGTCAGTTGGCTCGAACGTTTTCGTGCCCACGCCGGGGCTGCGGATGCGGACGCCCAGAAGGCGAGTGCTCCGCGCTCGCAGACCCTGGCTTATCGGCTGAACTGGTCCAGCTTTCACATGCGCCACGAGGTCGTGCTGTACCGCGCGCGCTGCGATGCGCACGGCGCGATCATCGCGGTCGACGAACCTTGGGGCAATGTGGAAGCGGCGCTCCTCAAACAGCCGAAGTTCGTCTCCGACGAAGACCTGTCGATCCTGCGCGGCCTGTGGCTCGGCCGCTCACGCGAGGACTTCGGACAGTTCATCCTGCGTGGCACGAGCGGCGCGGAGATGCTGCAGAAGCTGATCGCGACCGGCCGGCTGTTCTTCGATTTCACGCCCGGCTCCGGTCACGACGGACCCGCGCCGCTCGCGCGCGGCGCCGACCGGCCCGGCCGGATCGAATGGGAGCCGCTCGCCGACGAGCGCCTGCGGCCCGTGCTGCGCACCGAGCCGCGCGCGAGCATGGTGCTGCCCACCGAACCGGTCTGGTATGTGGATGGCGTCGCGAATGAAGCTGGCATCGTTCAATCGTCGCTGCCGTTCCAGCAGTTGCCGGATTACCTCGCCATGCCGCCTATCTCGCTCGCCGAAGCGCCGCTGGTCGCCTCGGTGCTGCGCGAGATCGCGCCCGAGTTGCCGCTGCCGCCCACGCACGACGCGTCCGCGATTCGCGTGATCGACGTCGATCCCGTGCCGGTGCTCACGCTCAACAGCCACGCGCTGCCGTCGGCGACGAGCAAGGCGGGTTTGCGTCAATCCGCTGCGGTCGAACTGGCGGGCGTCAGTTTTGATTACGACGGCGTGAGCATCAATGTCGACAGCAGCGTGACGCTCGTGCCAATGCCGGGCGGCGACGTGATTCATATCCGCCGCCGCTACGAGGCCGAGAAAAAGCGTCTGCTCGAACTGCGCAAGACGGGCTTGCAGAAGGTGCCGACCAGCCGCGTCTACGCGTCGCGCCTGCTGCCCGACACCATGCTCGGCCTGCCCGATGCCGAGGCGTGGACCGCGTTCGTCAACGACGCCGTGCCGGAGCTCGTGAGCAAGGGTTGGCGCGTGACGATGGCGCCCGAGTTTCGCTACAACGTCATCGAAATCGATGCGATCGAAGGCACCGCGCATCAGGCCGGCGACGGCTGGTTCGATCTGGAGATGGGTATCCGCATCGGCGAGCGCAACGTGCGGCTCGAACCGCTGCTTGCCGACCTGTTCCGGCGCGACCGGCGCTGGCTGAGCGGCGCGCTCGAAGCCATTGCCGACGACGAGCCGATCGAGTTGAAGACCGAGGAGAACAAGCGTTTGCGCTTGCGCGCCGACCGTCTGAAGCCGGTGGTGCGCGTGCTCGTCGATCTGTTCGACGCGCTCGGTGGCTCGCTCGCCGACGGTGCGCCGCTGCGTGTGGCGTCCGTCGACGCGGGCCGGCTGGAAGCGTTGAACGGCACCGGCCGCTGGCAATTTCGCGGCGAAGGTTCGATCCGGCAACTGGCGCAGCGTCTGCAAGCCGGTCCGGGGCTGCGCGAGGTGCCGGTGCCGCGCGGCCTGAAGGCCGAACTGCGCGTCTATCAGCAACAGGGCTTGAACTGGATGCAGTTTCTGCGCGAACACGATCTTGCCGGCGTACTCGCCGACGACATGGGTCTGGGCAAGACGGTGCAGACGCTTGCCCATATCCTCGCGGAGAAAGAAGCGGGGCGTCTGAACCGGCCCGTGCTGATCGTCGTGCCGACCACGCTTGTGCACAACTGGCGCGAGGAAGCGCGACGCTTCGCGCCCGAACTGAAGGTGCTGGTGTTGAACGGCCCGCAGCGCAAGGAGCGTTTCGAGCAGATCGGCGAACACGAACTGATTCTGACCACCTACGCGCTGCTGTGGCGCGATCAGAAGGTGCTCGCCGAGCATGAGTATCACCTGCTGATCCTCGACGAAGCGCAGTACGTGAAGAACGCCACCACCAAAGCCGCGCAGGCCATTCGCGGTTTGCGTGCGCGGCATCGGCTGTGTTTGACGGGCACGCCGCTCGAGAATCATCTCGGCGAGCTGTGGTCGCAGTTCGATTTTCTGTTGCCGGGGTTTCTCGGCAGCCAGAAAGACTTCACCAAACGCTGGCGCAATCCGATCGAGAAGAACGGCGACGGCGTGCGCCGCGCTTTGCTGGCGCGGCGCATCCGGCCGTTCATGCTGCGCCGTCGCAAGGACGAGGTCGCCAAAGAGTTGCCGGCCAAGACCACGATTGTGTGCTCCGTGGACCTGGAAGGCGCGCAGCGCGACCTCTACGAAACCGTGCGCACGGCAATGCAGGAGAAAGTGCGCGCGGCGGTCAGCGCGCAGGGTCTCGCGCGCAGCCACATCATCGTGCTCGATGCGTTGCTGAAGCTGCGCCAGGTGTGCTGCGATCCGCGCCTTGTTCGCACGCTCAAGACCACCGGCGAGGCGGGCGAGGGGCCGGACTCGCGCGACAGAGTGGACAAGGTCGAGAAGGGCGCGCGCGCCATGCGTTCCGCCAAGCTCGACCTGCTCCTGTCGATGCTGCCGGAACTGATCGAGGAAGGGCGCCGCGTGCTGTTGTTCTCGCAGTTCACCGGCATGTTGTCGCTGATCGCCGAAGCGCTCGAAGAAGCCGCCATTCCGTACGTCGTGCTCACCGGCGACACGGCGGATCGCGTGACGCCTGTCGAGCGTTTCCAGCAAGGCGAGGTGCCGTTGTTCCTGATCAGCCTGAAGGCCGGCGGCGTGGGCCTGAACCTGACCGCTGCCGACACGGTGATCCACTACGATCCGTGGTGGAACCCGGCTGCCGAGAATCAGGCAACGGACCGCGCGCATCGGTTGGGGCAGGACAAGCCCGTGTTCGTGTACAAGCTGATTGCGGCGGGCAGCATCGAAGAAAAGATCGTGGAGTTGCAGGAGCAGAAGGCGGGACTGGCCGACAGCATTCTTTCCGAAGACGCCGCCGGCGCCGCCAAGTTCTCGGACGACGACCTCGACGCGCTGTTCGCGCCGATGCCGGAAATCGAAGGCGGCAGATAACGCGCGCAGTGATCGCGATTGCGCCCGGTTGTGCGGGCAGGAATCCGCGCTCGGTGCGACGGCGCATATAACGCCAGGCTACATCTCAGAACGTCCGGGGCGCATGCCGCGCTACGCGACCTCGCGCCCGTTCGCCGCGTTCAAATATCCCCAGTTTTGCCGTTGCTTAGTCCAGAAGCGTGACAAATAGTCAACGCGCGCTGCGTTCGCGGCGATGCCGTCAACGCTTTCGCCTGGCACTCGTTGAACACGCGACCGTGAAGGTCAGGACAACGCAGTACGTCAAGGACATGCCATCAATGAAGAAGCCGATTTTTGCCACCGCCGTCACGCCCGCTGCCGAATGAATTGCAGCATGCAATGGCAATGCACGTCTACGTCACGCCCCATAGCGGTTGTGCCGACAACCTCGGCTAGCGACCCACACGATTTACCCGCGCACCTTAACGAATTCCTTTCGATGAAATCCTGTTTTTTCCGATGCGTCAGATCGGGCTTTTCCATGTTGTTCGCGTTGTCGCTGGCCGGATCGTTGACGGGCTGCGCGCCATCCAGATTGGGCAAAATGCCTGTTGCTTCTGCCAATGTGGCCGGCTCGTCGACGCCCACCGCTTCACGCGCATCTGAATCCGCTGCAACGGTGCCCGCCGGTTTCTACCGCGTCAATTCCGGCGACACGCAGACCGGTGTTGCCAAGGCGTTCGGCCGCGAGGCCGCCGCGCTCGCGCAATGGAACCATCTGGCGCCCGACGACGGCCTGCAAGCCGGTCAGGTGCTGCGCGTCGCTCCGCCAATAGTCGATGATGGCTCACCGGCATCGACCGCGCGATCGGACTCGCTTATGCAAGCGCGCGCGATTTTCGCGGAAGGCTCGGACGAAGCTCCGCCCGCCAGGGCGCGACTCGCGTGGCCGGCCGGCGGCGCCGTGCTCGAGCATTTTGTTGCGGGCAGCACGAAGGGGATCGTGATCGGCGGGCAGCCCGGCGAACCGGTGAGGGCGGCCTCGGGCGGCCGTGTCGTGTACGCGGGCGACCGGATCGCAGCGTACGGCAAGCTGATCATCATCAAGCACGATACGCATCTGTTGACGGCGTACGGCAACAACCGCGCGCTGCGCGTCAAGGAAGGCACGGCCGTCAGGGCGGGCGATGCGATCGCCGAAATGGGCGCGGACGATCGAGCGCAAGCGTCGTTGCGCTTCGAAGTGCGCGTGGACGGCAAACCCGTCGACCCGCTCAGATACCTCCCCGAGCGCTAGAGACATGAACGGACGCTGCGGCGGTGTTTCCGGCAAACGACAGCATCTGTAACAAACCCTCTTCGTCTGTAAATGCGCTGCCGCCGCCGCTTCAATTCATACCATTTTCGGAGTGAGACGACACAACGCTTCTATGCATCGCGCATTATCGTTTGCGTAATAGCTACCTGATACCAGGTTACAAAGGCAGTTTTTTCATCTTGAGCTGCAATTTCGGAGCGGCTATTTTTAGGTCACTCGTGCGGTTAGACCCCGCGAGCGTGTAGTGTTTTGAGCGGCGTCGGCCTTCGAAAGAAGGGGCACCGCATTTTTTCCCTAACTCACACCTTAGGCTTAACAATCTTTAAACGATTTATTTTGAGACTGTTTCTATACTGACTCGCAAATTGTCAAATCGCGGTTTCCCAAGTGGGGGACGCAGCCTGAAAAAGACAACGGCGAACGGGGCCAACTACCGTGCGGGCGAGACCAGCCGCTGAAAACGACGACCCTTGCGGTCGATGCACACACACGGCGCAGCGGGCGACTGTGCCGCTGAAAATGCTGGGATGGTTGAACAACCGCATCGCCTGACCGGAGATTCGCGTGATCTTATCCGGGAAAAGAACAGCCGTTTTTTCGATTATGATGACCTGCCCCTGGATACGCGGCGCGATAAATCGAACACTGCGCGCTAATTTTGAGACGCAGGCGGGATCGAACAGGGCGCAAGGCAAAGGACCACAAGTCAAAAAAATGTGCCGCCGAAGATGAAATTGGAAGCCGGATCGTCGGTGCCTGTGCCGTCATCCCGGTCATCTGCCGGTCAGCCGGCCACCAGTTACGAACGACGATGTCGCGTTGCGGGGTTTTATGAGAATTGCTGTCCTGGATGACGATTCGGCTCAGGCCGACCTTGTTTGCCAAACGCTGTCGGCGGCGGGGCATATCTGTCACGCATACGGTGCGGGTCGCGAACTGGTGCGGCAGCTGCGCCGTCAGACGTTCGATCTGCTGGTGCTCGACTGGAACGTGCCCGACATGTCGGGTGAAGAGGTGCTGCGCTGGGTGCGGGAAAGTCTTTCCGAGCGCCTGCCGGTGCTGTTCATGACGAGCCGCGGCCGTGAAACCGACATCACGTCGATTCTCAACACGGGTGCGGACGACTACGTCGTCAAACCGGTTTCCGCCGCGGTCTTGCTGGCGCGAGTCGGCTCCTTGCTGCGCCGCGCTTATCACCTCAAGCCGGCCGCGGTGAAGGAAGTTTTCGGCGAATTCGAATTCGATCTGGGCGCGAAGCACGTGGTGGTGCGCGGCACGGCGGTCGCCGTCACGCAGAAGGAATTCGACCTCGCGTTGTTGCTGTTCCAGCATCTGAGCCGGCCGCTCTCGCGCGCGCACATTCTCGACGTGATCTGGAAGCAGGCGACCGACATTCCGTCGCGCACCATGGACACGCACGTATCGATGCTGCGCAGCAAGCTCGGTTTGCGCCCGGAGCACGGTTACCGTCTGACGCCGATTTACGGCTATGGCTACCGGCTGGAGCGGATCGAATCCGCCGCGCCGTCGGCGGCGCTCGGCCAACGCCCTGAAGCGGGGGACGCGTGACGTTGTCCGCCGGTGTGGCGCCGCGCGGCAGCGCGGTTTCGCCGGGCCGCCGCGGTGGCGCCTTGCTCGCGGCCGCCGGCGTGCTCGCGATGGCCTGCTTCGCGCCGGCATCATCGGTTGCGCAGTCGATGCGTGCGCCGAAGCCGCGTGCGAAAGCCGCGGCGCCCGTGTACGTGTCGTATGTGACGCACGAGGGCGACACGCTGTACGACATCGCGGGCCACTATCTGCGCGATCCGAACGATTGGGCTGTGTTGAGCCGCGTGAATCATGTGCCCGCGCCGCGTCGCATGCCGGCCGGCGTCGTGTTGCGCCTGCCCGCCGACAAGCTCAAACAGGAACAGGAATCGGCCCGCGTGATCGCGACGAGCGGCCCGGTCGAGCATGCGTTCGGCAAGAATCCCTACGTGCCGCTCACGCAAGGCGCGACGCTGGGCGAAGGCGATCGCATCCGCACCGGCGAAAACGGTTTTGTGTCGCTGGAATTGCCCGACGGCTCGCATGTCACGGTAGCGCAGAACGGCCTGCTGGATGTCAGCACGCTACGGCGCACCACGCTGACCGGCGCCAGCGATCGCGTGCTCGAATTGCGCAGCGGCGAAGTCGAGAGCCAGGTCACGCATGCGACGAAAAAAGACGACCGCTTCCAGATCCGCTCGCCCTCCGTCGTGGCCGGCGTGCGCGGAACGCGCTTCAAGGTCGCCTACGACGGCGACGCGCGAATCACCGCAGTGGAAGTGCTGGACGGAGCGGTCGGCGTCGACCCTGCCGCGCTCGGCGGGCGCGTTCCGCCGCCGCCGGGCGTGCCGCTGCAGGCTTCCGCGCAGCTCGTGAAGGCGCGCTTCGGCAGCGTGACGCGGGCAGGCGAGACGATCGGCGGGCCGGTCGAACTGCTGCCCGCGCCCGCGCTCGCGCAGCCGGGCAAGGTGCAGGACGGCAAGACGGTCGCGTTCGACCTCGTTCCGGCCGAGCACGCCGTGGCGTATCGCGTGCAGATCGCACGCGACGCCGACCAGCTCGACTTGATCCGCGATCTGCGCGCGAGCGGGCCGCACGCGGATTTCGGCGACCTGCCCGACGGCACCTATTTCGTGCGCATTGCCGCGATCGACGGCAACGGACTCGAAGGACTGCCGCAGGTGTATGCGTTCGAGCGCCGTCAGCTCGGGCTGGCCGCCTCGGCCGGCCAGCGCGCCGGCAGCCGCGACTATGAGTTCCGCTGGTTCGTGAGCCGCGCCACGGTCGAGACGCGCTTCCGTTTCGTGCTGGCGACGACGGCCGATCTGCGGCATCCGCTCGTGGACCGCACTGATTTGTCCGGCGGCCAACTGGTCGTGAGCGATCTGCCGGCTGGCGATTACTATTGGACGATCGTCGCCGAGCAGTTCGAGAACGGCCGCCTCTACGAAAAGAGCAGCGCCGTGCGCTCGTTTACGCTTGCGCGCTGACGCTGATAGATTCACGGGGCTGAGCGATTCATCAGCCCGCTTCCTGGCTTCGAACCGAACAACGCTTTGCCGACCACTCCTACGCGCCTGAGCCTCGATCCGCGCGCCCGTCTCGGACGGCGCGCCGGCCGCCGCTTCCTGATCGAATGGGCGGGCATCGGCTGCCTCGGCGTCGTGGTGATTCTGCTCAGTTCGCTCGGCCGTCTGAGCGCGAGCGTCGATCATCTGGTCTATGACCGCTTTCTGAGCCTGCGCGCACAGCCTGTGCTGCGCGATATCGTGGTGCTCGAAATCGACAACGCGAGCATCGCGCAACTGGGCCGCTGGCCGTGGCCGCGCAGTGTCCATGCAAAGCTGCTCGAACAGATCGCGAAAGCGAATCCCGCCGCGGTGATCTACGACGTGCTGTTCACCGAGCCCAATGCGCAAGACGCCGAACTGGCCCGCGCTATCGCGCTGAGTCCGACGTATTTGCCGGTGCTGCTCGGCGCGCCCGACAGCGCCGGGCGCCGCACCGTGGTCGAGCCGGTGGCGCCGCTCGCGCATGCGGCGGCGGGGCTCGGTCATATCAATCTCGAAGTCGACAGCGACGGCATTGTGCGCAGCGTCGCGCAATATGAGGGCGACGCCGATTCGCGCTGGCCGCAATTGATGCTGCCGGTCGCCCAGGCCGTCGAGCATGGCGTGCTGCATGTGAATGGCGGACAGCCCGCTCGTGTTTCGGCCGCGGCCTCACCCGACAACGGCGACGACGGCCGTTTCCTCATCCCGTTCGGTCCGAACGCCCAGAACTATCCGAAGCTGAGTTTTGCCCGCGTGCTCGCCGGCGACGTGTCGCCGGAGCAGTTGCGCGGCCGCATCGTGCTGATCGGCGTGACCGCGTCCGGTTTGTATGACCGCTTTGCGACGCCGGTGTCCGGCGAGCTCGGGCCGCTGCCCGGCGTGTATATCCATGCCAACGTGCTCGACACGCTGCTGACCGGCCGCGAGATCGAGCCGGCCGCGCGGTGGGCGCTATTCGCGGTGTCGCTCGTGCCGCTCGCCGCGCTGCTGGCCGGTTTTCTCGTATTGTCGCCGCGCCGTTCGCTGCTGTTGACCGGCGCGCTGTGCCTGCTCGCGGCGTCCGGCAGCGCCGCCTTGCTCTACGGCGCGCGGCTCTGGATGTCGCCGGTGCCGGCGATCGTCGGCGTGGTGGTCGTCTATCCGATCTGGAACTGGCGGCGCCTTGAAATGACCATGGCCTATCTGCGCGAAGAACTGCAACGTCTCGCCGACGAACCCCATTTGCTGCCGGAAACGCCGCAGCGCCGCCGCGAGTTCGGCGGCGACGTGCTGGAGCAGCACATGGCGCTGATGGCGCAGGCCGCGCAGCGTGTGCAGGACATGAAGCGCTTCGTGTGGGACAGCCTCGACAGCATGCCGGAGCCGATCCTCGTCAGCGACGTGCGCGGCGTCGTGCTGATCGCGAACCATGCCGCCAAGGCGCATTTCGCGCGTCTCGCCGCGCCGCTGCCCGAAGGCCGGCCGATGCAGGCCGTGCTGGGCGGCCTGACGCTCGTGAAGACGATCGACAGCGACGCGGCGTCGGATGCCGAAAACAACCTGTTCGCCCGCGCGCACTGGCCGGCGCCGCTCGATCCGGCGCGCCATGAATTCGCCGCGCTGATGGCGCACGGCGTGGAAGTGCGCGACGCGCGCGAGCGCGACCATTTGCTGCGTTACGCGAACTGCACCAACGAGCAGGGCGAGACCACCGGCTGGATTGCGGGTCTCGTCGACGTGTCGGCCCTGCATGCGGCCGAGCGTCAACGGGAAGACGCGCTGCGGCTCCTGTCGCACGACATGCGCTCGCCGCAGGCGTCGATTCTCGCGCTGGTGGAGATCGAACGCGCCCGTAGCGAGCCGGTGCTCGCGCGCGGTTTGCTGGAACGCATCGAGCGCTACGCGCAGCGCGCGCTCACGCTGGCCGACGACTTCGTGCAACTGGCGCGCGCCGAATCGCAAACCTATGTGCTGGAACCGGTGAATCTAAACGAGTTGCTGATCGACGCCAGCGACGAAGTCTGGCCGCAGGCGCACGCCAAGCGCATTACGTTGCTCACCGAAACCGCCGCGGCCGACGGGACCGGCGCCGATGACGACGACCACTGGATCTGCGCCGACCGTTCGCTGATGACGCGCGCGCTCGTCAACATTCTGAACAACGCGGTCAAATACAGTCCGCCGGATACGCGGATCGTATGCAGCGTGGCGAGCCCGACACCGAAGGCGGTGCCGGGTGCAGCGAGGCGCGTGTCGTGCACGATTCGCGACCAGGGCTACGGCATTCCGAAGGAACAGCAGGCGGGCCTGTTCGAGCGCTTCCGGCGCTTCCACGAAGCCGAGCGGCCGGAAGTGGGCGGCGCGGGGCTCGGCATGGCCTTCGTCAAGACGGTCGTCACGCGCCACGGCGGCGATGTCGAGGTGGCGAGCGAACCCGGTCAGGGCACGGCGTTCACGATCCGTCTGCCGGTGCTCGAAGACGCGCAATCCGGCGCTTTCCTCACGCCGCGCACGTGACGTATGACTATGCACCTTATCGAAGCGAGAAGATCGTGAAAGCCATCCTGTTCTGTGCCGCGCTGGCCGCGGCGAGTCTGACCGGTTGCACCGGCCTGAGCGCCGACGTGCATACCGCCGCCACCTCGAACGCCGCCGCCGCGCTGCAAGGCGAGCGGACCTATGCGATCACGCGCATGCCGTCGCAAGAGGCCGGCGCGGATCATCCGCGCTTCGAAAGCTTGCTGGCGGATGAACTGGCAAAGCAGGGCTTCGTTGAAACGGCGGATCGGTCCGCGCGTTATCTGCTCTCGATTGCTTACGACACGCGGCCGGCGACGATCGGCGTCAGTGAAAAAGGCTGCGCGCCGGGCGCCTGCGAACGAGCGCCCGATGCACCGTTCTCGCTGTTCGGCGGCCCTGTCTATCGGCACGCGCTGACGCTGCGGTTTTTCGAGCGCGCGAGCGGGCGGGAGGTCTATAAAGTCAGCGCGTCGAGCAGCGATCGCGATGCGGATCCGCTGCATGCCATGCCGGCGCTCGTCAAAAGCGCGCTGGCCAGGTTCCCCTTCGACGCGCCGCGCGACTGGCGCGTGAAACTGCGTGCTGACGAGACCAGCGGCGTGCCGACGGTGATGTCGGTGAAGCCGCTGCAACCGTAGTGCGCCACGATCACTCCGGCGCGTCGCGGTCTTGCGGCCAGCGGTTTTCGAAGACACAGTCGGCGAGCGGCAGGCGGCTCGCCCAGCGTTCGGTTTCCAGCATCGGCTCGTTGTAGAACTCGTCGACGTGACCCAGGCACAGAATCGCCACGGGCCGCGCGCCCTCCGGCATGTGCAGTAGCTGGCGAACCGCGTCGACATCGAACAGCGACACCCAGCCCATTCCCAGACCTTCCGCGCGGGCCGCGAGCCACATGTTCTGGATCGCACACGCCACCGACGCGAGGTCCATTTCCGGCAAGGTGCGGCGGCCGAAGATATGGCGCTCGCGCCCGTCCATCAGCGCCATCACCAGTAGTTCGCCGCAATCCAGCATGCCTTCCACTTTCAGCTTCATGAAGGCTTCGCGGCGTTGGCCGAGCGCGTCGGCGGTGGCGAGGCGTTCGGTTTCCACCGTGTCATGCAAGGCCGTGCGCAGCGCCGGATCGGTGATTCGCGCGATCCGCCACGGCTGCATGAAGCCGACGCTCGGCGCGTGATGCGCCGCGTCGAGCAGGCGCTGCAGCACGGCGGGGTCGACCGGATCGCGCACGAAATGGCGCATGTCGCGGCGTTCGTAAATGGCGCGGTAGACAGCGTCGCGCTCGAAATCGTCAAAAGGCTTCGCCATGGAACAGGGCGGCCGTGAAGGCCGGGTTGGAGGGCCAATAAGCGTGCATGTAGCTCGCCACGATCGAACCTGTGCGGTAGACGGCCTCACCGGGCGCGTCGCCTTGCGGCCGGATGGCCGAACGCAGAGGCGTGAGCGAGGTGTCGAGCTTCGAGTAGTGAAACGTGTGGCCGGTCATCGGCCCGTGCAGGCTGTCGATCCGTTGCATGCCGAGCGCGGTGAAGCGCGTTTGCATCGTGGCGTGGCCTGGCAGCAGGCCGAGCATCGGCGTGCTGACGCCTTGCGTGTCGGTGAGGCGGTCAAGCAGATAGAGCATGCCGCCGCATTCGGCAACGAGCGGCTTGCCCGCGGCCGCGTGCGCGCGAATGCTCGCGGCGCTGCGCGTGTTGGCCGCCAGCGTTGCCGCGTGCAGTTCCGGGTAGCCGCCGGGCAGGTACAGCGCGTCCGCGTGTTCGGGCAGTGGCTGGTCGGCGAGCGGCGAGAAGTAGTCGATCCGCGCGCCGAGCGCTTCCAGCAGCGCGACGTTGGCCGGATAGATGAACGAGAATGCGGCGTCGCGCGCGATGGCAATCGCCTTGCCCTCCAGCAGACGTGGCAGCACGTGCGGCACGGGCGCGCCGAACTCGACCGGCGGCGGCAGTTCGCACAGCGCGGTGCGGCCGAGCGTATCGGCGGCGAGATCCAGGCGCGCGTTGAGATCGTCGATTTCGTCCGCCTGGTGCAAGCCGAGATGACGGTCGGGTAAGGCGATTTCATCGCTGGCGGCAATATGCCCGCACCAGCGCAGGCCCGGCGGCAAGGCTTCTTCGAGCATCTGCGCGTGCCGCTCGGAGCCGACGCGATTGGCGAGCACGCCGTAAAACGGTACTTGCGGCCGGAATTGCGCAAGACCGAAGGCGACCGCGCCGAAGGTCTGCGCCATTGCCTTCGCCGAAATCACCGCGAGCACGGGCACGCCGAACGTGGTGGCGAGATCGGCGCTGCTCGGCGTGCCGTCGAACAAACCCATCACGCCTTCGATCAGGATCAGGTCGGCTTCGGCGGCCGCTTGCGCGAGCAGGCTGCGGCAGGCGGCTTCGCCCACCATCCACAGATCGAGCGAGAGGACGGGCGCGCCGCTTGCGCGCGCCAGAATCATCGGATCGAGAAAATCCGGTCCGGTCTTGAAGACGCGCACGCGTCGCCCTAGCCGCCGATGGTAGCGCGCCAGACCCGCGGTGATCGTGGTCTTGCCTTGACCCGACGCGGGCGCGCTGATGAAGAGGGCGGGGCATGCGCTGGAGGACGTCTCTTTTGAAGACGCGCCGGCCGAGGTGCCCTCGGGGGACGCGGACATCGCTCAGAACTCCACGCCGCGCTGCGCTTTCACACCCTGCTCGCGATACGGATGCTTGACGATGCGCATTTCGGTGACGAGGTCGGCGGCTTCGATCAACGCGTCCGGCGCGTGGCGGCCGGTCACCACCACGTGCAGCATCGGCGCGCGCGCGTTCAGCACCGCGAGCACTTCGTCGAGCGGCAAGTATTCGTACTTGAGCACCGTGTTCAGCTCGTCGAGGATCACCATCTGATACTCGCCGCTTTCGATCATGCGGCGCGCTTCGTCCCAGCCCTTGCGCGCGGTCGCGATATCGGCGTCGCGGTTCTGCGTGTTCCAGGTGTAGCCGTCGCCCATCGTGACGAAATCGCAGTTCGCGATCGCGCCGAGAAAGTCGCGCTCCGACGTGTGCAGCGCGCCCTTGATGAACTGCACGACGCCAAGGCGCATGCCGTGGCCCAACACCCGCACGGCCATGCCGAACGCGGCGGTGGTTTTGCCCTTGCCGGTGCCGGTGTTGACGATCAGCAGGCCTTTTTCGACGGTGGCGTTGGCCTGTTTCTTCTCGTGGCCTTCGCGTCGGCGCTCGGTCATGCGTTGATGCGATTCGGGATCGGTCTTCATGGCAGGTTCTGTTCCTGAGTGTCGTTGTTTGGGTGTTCGCGTTGGGCTTAGGCCGTGGTCGAGGCGATCGCCACGGTGACGCCGGCATGGAAGGTCTTGCGCACGAGGAGCCGTGCTCGAGGCGCTGCGGACGTGGTGGATTCACCGAGTCCGTCCGTCGCGGCAAGCAGCGCGCACGGCTCGCACACGCCATCCACGCCGAGGTGCTCACGCGCTGCCGCCGAAGGCTCCGCCACGGGCATCGCAGCGATCCGTTCACGGCTGAAGAATGTCAGCCGCAGCACATGACGCGCGCAGAATTCGAGCAGGCCGGCTTCGTGGGCTTTGGTATCGATGGACGCTACGGTGCCGATTTCATCGAACGCATGCGCGCCGAGCGCGGCGCGCACCGCCGCGTCGATCTGTTCGGCCGAGCTGTGCGCACGGCAACCAATGCCCACGCTCAGCGTCTTCATTGTGTAGCCGCGCCGTCTGCGCAAGGCGCTTCGTCATCGGCCCGCGCCGCTGCGCGCGCCAGCGCGAGCGACGCCACACCGCCGATCACCACGATCGCCGGCGAGCCGAGTCCGGCACGCGCGACGGTGTCGGCGAACTCGCCGAGCCGCGCGAGCGCATGGCGTTGCTCCGGACGGGTGGCCGATTCGATCGCCGCGCATGGCGTGTCGGCGCTCATGCCGGCCGCGAGCAACGCGTCGACGATATCGTGCAGCCGCCGCATGCCCATATAGATCACGAGGGTCATGCGCGTGGCGACGAGCGCGGCCCAGTCGGGTTCGCCGCTGCCCGCGCCGTGCCCGGTGACGAATACCACGCCTTGCGCGTGATCGCGGTGCGTGACGGGAATGCCGATGGCCGCGGGTGCGGCGATGCCCGCCGTAATGCCGTTGATGACCTCCACCTCGACGCCCGCCGCATGCAGCGCCTGCTGTTCTTCGCCGCCCCGGCCGAACACGAACGGATCGCCGCCTTTCAGGCGCGCGACGCTGCGCCCGGCCCGCACGTGTTCGAGCAACTGCGCGACGATGCCGGCCTGCGGCGTGGACGGATGGCCGCCGCGTTTGCCGACGTAGACGACCTGCGCGTCGGCGCGCGCGAACTGCAGCACGTCGGGATTCACCAGGTCGTCGACCAGCACAACATCGGCTTGGGCCAATGCGCGGGTCGCCTTGAGGGTCATGAGTTCGACGTCGCCGGGGCCGGCGCCGATCAGCCAGGCGCGGGTCATCGCGACGTGCATGGCGAGCGCCATGTCGTGACGGGCGGAAAGGGGCGAAGCGCGCAGGCGCGCCGGATGACGGACTTTGGGGGCATGCAGTGCTACGGATTCAGGCACGGCGAAACGCGCGGCTCGTCACGGTCCCTTTGGGAACGGATCGACGAACGGATGCGCCACGTCGTGCTTCAGCGCCTTCACATCCGTCCCTCGCGGATTCCGGCGGCCGGCGGCGTGATGTTGCCCTGAGGTTCGCCGCCTCCGCGTCTGGCCGGTATCCGGGCTGGCGGCCTCATGCGCTTTGCCTTCCCGTCCGCATTCGTTGGAATGTCATGGACAGTGGCATCGAAAAAACGCATGCGCGGCGCGAGCTGAAAGACATCGCGCCGCAGGTCGCTTACCGTTGCGGGGACAGCACAGGTTGAGCGCATAAAGCGCGGCCTGTTTCCCGTTTAACTGCACACGCGAATGCATGTGCGGGCACCAAACGCGCGCATACGATAGCACATGGCGTCCCGCCCGATAAGCGCTTGCGGCTTGCGTTTCCTTGACGGCACCGGGCCGCGGGCCTACACTCGCACGCACTTTGGTGCTCGTGTGCGCGCTCGTGCGCATGCAGTTAAACGGGAAACAGGGTGCCCGCCTGCCATGGATCGGGTCAACCTGTGCTGCCCCCGCAACGGTAAGCGAAATGTGATGCTACGGTAAGTTCCTTAGCGCCACGGAGCCGGCTTCGATGTCCACGCGCAAGGCCGCGTCGGCATATCACCACTGGGCGAGAAATCACTCGCCCGGGAAGGGGAAGCGGCGCTTTCGCCAGCCCGGATACCGGCCAGAATACGAAGGGCGAACGCCGCGGGGATGCGGCGGTGCGTTCATGATCTCATTCCCGCTTCCTGTTTTTCTGTTGTCGCGGCAACCCGTCGTTCGTCCCCGTGTTGTGTTGTCGTTCTGGCTCGCTGGGCTTACGCGCCGCTTACCCGGCTACCCGGCCGATGCACGCAGACGCGCAGACAGACACACAAAAACACGCCGGCGTGCACGTGCAACTCCTACGGATGGACCTCACGATGCAAACTCAAATGCGCAAGATCCCCGTCACCATCGTCACGGGCTTTCTCGGCAGCGGCAAGACCACGCTGCTGCGGCACATTCTTCAGCATGCGGGCGGCAAGCGCATCGCGGTGATCGTCAACGAGTTCGGCGAACTCGGTATCGACGGGGAAATTCTCAAGGGTTGCGGAATCGGTTGCGATGAAAACGGCGTCGAAACCGAAGGCCAATTGTATGAACTCGCCAACGGGTGCCTGTGCTGCACCGTGCAGGAAGAGTTCTTTCCTGTGATGGAAAAACTCGTCGAGCGCCGCGATCAGATCGATCACGTGCTGATCGAGACGTCGGGGCTCGCGTTGCCCAAGCCGCTGGTGCAGGCTTTCAACTGGCCGCAGATCAAGAACAGCTTTACCGTGGATGCCGTGGTCACCGTGGTGGACGGCCCGGCTGCGGCGAGCGGTCAGTTCGCCGACAACCCCGTCGCCGTGGATGCACAACGCAAGGCCGATCCGAATCTCGACCACGAATCGCCGTTGCACGAACTGTTCGAAGATCAGTTGTCCGCCGCCGATCTGGTGATTCTGAACAAGACCGATTTGCTCGACGACGCGCAGCAAAACGCGGTCGAGCTGGTGATTCGCGAAGAGATTCCGCTGCAAGTGAAGATCGTGCGCGCGCAGATGGGCCGGCTCGATCTGCATACGTTACTGGGGCTCGAAGCCGCCTCGGAAGAGACGATCCACCTGCGCCACGATCACCACGGTTCCGCCGAAGACGCCGACCACCATCACGACGAATTCGATTCGGTGGTCGTGCAGGCGAATGCGCTCTCGCGCGAAGCAGTGATCGCTGCGCTGCAAGGGCTCGTCGAAACGAATACGATCTACCGCGTCAAAGGGTTCGCGGCGCTGCCGGGCGCGGCGATGCGCCTCGTGATTCAGGGCGTGGGCCGCCGCTTCGACAGCTATTTCGATCGACGCTGGCAGGCCGGCGAAAGCGGCCCGAGCCGCTTCGTGCTGATTGGCGAGGATCTCGATCAGGCCTCGTTGCAGCGTGCGTTCGACGAGGCGCTAGGCGTGCCGTCGAGCGTCGAAACGCAACAGGCGTAAGCGCTCATGCATCTGCTGCGCACCACGCCGGGCGGTTTCGTCGACGATACACAAGGCGTGATCCGTATCGATCAGCAGCCCGCCGACATCGTCGTGCTCAGCTCCGCCGATACCACGCTGTCGTTGCTCGCGAGCGTGATTGCGCGCATGGGTGAAGGTTTCCCAAGCGTGCGGCTCGCAAACGTCACGTATTTGCGGCAACCGGCCTCGGTCGATTTCTACGTCGAAGACGTCTTGCAGCACGCGCGTGTGGTGGTGGTCGATCACCTCGGCGGCGAAGCGTATTGGCCTTACGGTATCGAGCAGGTGGTGGCGCTCGCCGAGCGCAAGCAGCAGACGCTCGCGATGTTCTCCGGCGATTTGCAGGAAGATCCGAACCTGCTCGCGCGCAGTACTGCAAGCGCCGAGCTGTGCCATCAACTGTGGCGTTATCTGCGCGAGGGCGGTGCGCAGAATGCCGAGGCGTTCCTGCGCTGTATCGCGCACCGGACCTTCGGCTGGGGACGCGAGCCTGCGCCGCCGCGCGCGTGGCCTGCCGCGACGCTCTATCATCCCGGGCGTGACACGCCGACTATCGCCGACTGGCAGGCGCGCTGGCAACCGGACGCGCCGGTCGCGGCGATCCTGTTCTACAAGGCGCATCTGCAGGCGGCCAATACGGCTGTGTTCGACGCGCTGATCGACGCGCTCGAATCGCAAGGCCTGAATCCGTTGCCGATCGCGATTACCTCGCTCAAAGACGCATTCAGCCGCGAAGTCGTGCAATCGCTGTGCGCAGAGCACAATGCCGCGCTGGTGCTGAATACGACCGCCTTCGCCGCGTCCGCGATCGACGGCCCGGAGCCGCTCGCGCTCGCCGGCGACGCGCCGGTGTTCCAGGTGATTCTGAGCGGCGGCAATCGTGAAGACTGGCAGAAGGACAATCACGGCCTCAATTCGCGCGATATCGCCATGCATATCGCGCTGCCGGAAGTGGACGGCCGCATCATCACGCGCGCCATCAGCTTCAAGGGGCTGGCGTACCGTTGTCCGCACACTCAGGTCGACGTGGTGCGGTATCAGCCGGACGCCGAGCGCGTGGCGTTTCTCGCGGAATTGAGCCGACGCTGGTGCCGTCTGCGTTCACTCGATAACGCGGACAAGACAGTCGCGTTGATTCTCGCCAACTATCCGATGAGCGAAGGGCGCATCGGCAACGGCGTGGGACTCGATACGCCGGCCTCGGTGGTCCGCATTCTGTCGATGCTGCGCGACGAAGGCTACCGTCTCGCCGACTTGCCCGCGGACGGCGACGCGCTGCTGAAGAAGCTCACCGAGGGCGTGACCAACGATCCGGTGGTGCGCGATCTGCGTCCCGCACTGCAAAGCCTCGCGCTCGCTGATTACCTCGCGCACTTCAATGCGTTGCCCCTCGAGGCGCGGCAGGCGTTGAACGCGCGTTGGGGCGCACCGGAGCAGGATCCGACGCTGCGGCGCGGCCGTTTCATGATCGCGGGCTGGCGTTGCGGGCAGGTGTTCGTCGGCATTCAGCCCGCGCGTTCGCGCGAACAGGGCGATTACGCCAGCTATCACGACGCCGACCTCGTGCCGCCGCATGCCTATCTGGCGTTCTATTTCTGGCTGCGCCACCAGTTCGGCATCGACGCGATCGTGCATGTCGGCAAGCACGGTAATCTGGAGTGGCTGCCTGGCAAGAGCGTCGCGTTGAGCGCTGCCTGCTGGCCTGATCTGATTCTCGGGCCGATGCCGCATCTGTATCCGTTCATCGTCAACGATCCGGGCGAGGGTAGCCAGGCGAAACGCCGCGCGCAGGCCGTGATCATCGATCACCTGATGCCGCCGCTCACGCGCGCCGAGACCTATGGGCCGTTGCAGGACCTCGAGCGGCAGGTGGACGAATACTATGAAGCGCTGATGGTCGACCCGCGCCGCTCGAAGCTGTTACGGCGCACGATTCTGGCGACCATCGCCGAACATAAGCTGCATGAGGAGTTGAGCCTCGCGGCGCCGACCGGGCAGGACGATGAGGACGCGCTCCTCACGCGCGTCGATGCATGGCTGTGCGAGTTGAAGGAAGCGCAGATTCGCGATGGCTTGCATACGTTCGGGCAATCGCCGGACGGTGTGCAACGGCGCGATACATTGCTGGCGCTTGGGCGTTTTCCTGTCGGCGACGGGCAAGGCGCGAAGGCCGGCCTGATCGATGCGTTGGCGCGCGATCTGCAGATGGACCATTTGTTCGATCCTTTGTCGGTGGACTGGTCGGCGGTGTGGGACGGGCCGCGCCCCGACGTGCTGCGCAATGTCAGCGATGCGCCGTGGCGGCACTGCGGCGACACGCGTGAACGGCTGGAGTTGCTGGCGGCCGAGCTGTTGCGCGGCGTGTGCGGCGATCAAGATGCGGCCTCTTCGGCGTCGCTTGCTGCCGACTTACCGCAAGCGGCGCGCGTAATCGGGCGACTGCGTGCCGACGTGCTGCCGCGGCTCGACGCCTGCGGCCCGCAGGAAATGCTTCACCTGAAGCGCGGTCTCGAAGGGCGCTTTGTCCCGCCGGGACCGAGCGGTTCGCCATCGCGTGGACGGCCCGATGTGCTGCCCACCGGTCGCAACTTTTATTCGGTCGACACGCGCGCGGTTCCCACGCAAGCGGCCTGGTCGCTGGGATTGAAGTCCGCTCAGCAACTGATCGAACGGCATTTGCAGGAGAAGGGCGACTATCCGCGCGCCATCGGCCTCTCCGTGTGGGGCACCGCGACCATGCGCACCGGCGGCGACGATATCGCCCAGGCGCTCGCGTTGCTGGGCGTGCGGCCGAAGTGGGCGCCGGGCAGCCACCGCGTGACCGATTTCGAAATCATGCCGATCGAGGTGTTCGACCGGCCGCGCATCGACGTCACGTTGCGTGTGTCCGGTTTCTTCCGCGATGCCTTCGCCAATGTGATGCATCTGTTCGATGCTGCCGTTCAGGCGGTCGCGGAACTCGACGAACCCGAAGACCTGAATCCGATTCGCGCGCGCGTGCTGCGTGAGCGCGATGCGCTCATTGCGCGCGGCATCGACGCCGCCGAGGCGCGCAAGCGCGCCGGCTGGCGCGTGTTCAGCGCACGGCCCGGCGCGTACGGTGCGGGACTGCAGGACATGATCGACTCGCGGCAATGGCAGACCGACGCCGATCTCGCGAACGCCTATCAGGCGTGGGGCGGTTACGCGTACACGCAAAAGAGCGCGGGCGAAGAAGCGCGTCACGCGTTCGGCACGCGCCTCGCGGCGCTGGACGTGGTGCTGCAGAACCAGGACAACCGCGAGCACGATCTGCTCGATTCGAACGACTACTACCAGTTCCAGGGGGGCATGGTCGCCGCGGTACGGCATCTGGGCGGCGATCAGCCGAGCGTGTATCACGCGGATCATAGCAATCCGGCCGCGCCGCGCGTGCGCACGCTGCATGAGGAGATCGCCCGCGTGATCCGCTCGCGGGTGGTCAATCCGAAATGGCTCGATGGCGTGAAGCGTCACGGCTACAAGGGCGCGGCGGAAATCGCCGCGACCGTCGATTATCTGTACGGCTACGATGCGACCGCGCGCGTGATCGCGGATCATCAGTACGCGCTCGTGACCGATGCCTATCTGAACGACGCTGACACCCGCGCGTTCTTGCAGCGGCATAACCCGCACGCGTTGCATTCGATTTGCGAGCGCCTGCTCGAAGCGATGCAGCGCGGTTTGTGGCAGACGCCCGGCGACTATCGCGCGCAAGTCGAACAGCATCTGCTCGCGAGCGAGCAACAGATTGAAGGAATGCAAACATGAACTCAGCAGCCCGGCGGCCTGTTTTTCCTTTTGCCGCGCTGATCGGCCAGGCGCCCTTGCAGCAAGCGCTCTTGCTGGCCGCTATCGATCCGGCGCTGGGCGGTGTGCTGGTGGCGGGGCCGCGCGGCACGGCCAAGTCGACGGCGGCGCGGGCGCTCGCCGAGTTGTTGCCGGAGGGGCAACTGGTGAATTTGCCGCTTGGCGCGAGTGAAGACCGCTTGATCGGCACGCTCGATATCGAAACGGTGCTGCGCGACGGTTCGGTGCGCTTCTCGCCGGGTCTGCTCGCGAAAGCGCATCTCGGCGTGCTGTATGTGGACGAAGTCAACCTGCTGCCCGACGCGCTCGTCGACGCATTGCTCGATGCGGCGGCAAGCGGCGTGAATACCGTCGAGCGCGATGGCGTGTCGCATAGCCACGACGCGAGCTTCGTGCTGATCGGCACGATGAATCCTGAAGAAGGCGAGCTGCGGCCGCAGTTGATCGACCGTTTTGGCTTGATGGTCGAGTTGCAGAACTGCTTCGAGCCGCATGTGCGGCAGGCGATCGTAAAAGCCCGACTGGCGTTCGATCTCGATCCACAGGGGTTTCGTGCGGGTTATGCGCAGCAGCAGGCGGCTTATGTGCAGCAGATTCGAGCAGCGCGCGCCGCGCTGCCGCAACTTGCGTTAGACGACGCCGTGCACGCGCGTGTCAGCACGTTGTGTATCGCCGCCGCCGTGGACGGTTTGCGCGCCGATCTCGTGATGCTGCGCGCGGCGCGGGCGTTGGCGGCGTTCGAGCAGGCGTCTGCGGTGACGGCGGAGCATGTCGATCGGGTTGCCGAGGCGGTGCTGATTCATCGGCGGCATTCTCGTGATTCCCAAGCGCATCGGGACGCGCGTGAGAGTGACGCTTCTGAGGGCGGCGGCGCGGGGCGGCCGTCTGCGTCTGCGAAAGGCAATGCGCCGCCGGCTGACGCGGCGGGCGACAGCGAGTGGGGCTATCTTGCCCCCGAGCCGGCCGCCACCACGCAGGTCAAAGGCGTCATACCGCTCAGCGCAAAAAAACGCTGAGCCATCGGAAGGGCGCCGCCGCTGACTCGCGCAGCGGTTTTCGATGGCGGCAAGGTGCGGGTGCGCACAGCCGCTTGCATGGGACGCCGGGCAAGCGCATCGCGTGGCCTCACACACTCGCGGCGAAGGGCCAAGGCGCTTTACGAGCCGGGCATCTGCGTTTCATG
Source organism: Paraburkholderia sp. BGA-UO-ETr-F21 (assembly GCF_059567925.1). Taxonomy (NCBI): domain Bacteria; kingdom Pseudomonadati; phylum Pseudomonadota; class Betaproteobacteria; order Burkholderiales; family Burkholderiaceae; genus Paraburkholderia; species Paraburkholderia sp. BGA-UO-ETr-F21. The sequence continues at coordinate 90,584 of NZ_JCAQOY010000001.1, forward strand.
CGCGAGGCGCCGCGTGGCGGCGTGCTGCATTGTTTCGTGCTCGATTGTTCTGGTTCCATGCTGGGCGGGCAGCGCCTCGCGCTCGCCAAGGGACTGTTGGTCGCCTTGTTCGACCACGCGAGCGCCGCGCGTGCCGAGGCCGCCCTGATCTGTTTCGGCGGTGCGGGAGCGGATGTGCGATTCGGTCCGGCCGTGCCGCGCTGGTGGAACGAGCGGTGGTTGAGTCCGGTGGGCGGCGGCGGCGGCACACCGCTTTCGGCCGGCATTCAGCGAGCGAGCCGGCTGCTGGAGCGCAGCGCGCGCCGCAAGCCCGCGCAGCAACGCTGGCTGTGGATCCTCACCGACGGGCGCACGCGCGACACGCCCGTGCGCCCGCTCGACGTGGACGAAGTCGTGTTCGTCGATTTCGAGCGTGAGGCGTTACGGTTGGGCCGCTGCGAAGTGCTCGCCGATGCGTGGGGCGCGCGACGTTGTACGCCGGAAGAATTGATGGGCTGAGCGGCAGGTGCGTTGCGCCGCTCGCCGTCCTGCGCTGATTTATTTCAAGCCGTTCGACCAATACACCACGTCGTCCTGGCGGTCGAATACGAAGACTTTCATCGCCATTTGCTGGGTCGCGTCGAGCTGATCGAGTTCGAGCCCATGAGTCGAAGGCTCGCCCGGCCCGTTGCCTTTGTGCACATTGCGGATCACGGCCGTGGTTTCGATCTCCGTATCCAGATCTTTCGATTTCAGGCGGAACGCCAGACGCAACCGGTCGCCGACAGCACCCAGCGTCCAGGAAGCGGCCAGCGACATGCCCAGTGCGCTAATGCCTTTCGCGAGTCCAAGCCCCTCATACGAGTCCCCGTTTTCACCGATGCCGAAACGCACCGCGAGGTGCGTGCGGACGCGGATCGACTTGCGCTCGCGCAGGCGACGGATCACGCCGGGCTTCGACAACACGACGTAGTCGAACGGCGAGCGGCAGATTGCCTCGATCGTGCAGACGAAACGAAACACGGCATGACTGGCTATCGCGACGATTTCGATGTTTTCGCCGAGGCCCAGCGGGAGCATGCGACCGTCGTGCATTGGCGGCGTGACGAAGAGCGCGTGATTCGGCGCGAAGCCAATGATGCGGCATGGATGCATCGGAGCGCCGCTGCCGAGCTGCGGACGCACACCGATCAATGCACCGATTTCCAGGTGCATGTCCTTTAGCGTCAATGGGCCGCCAGGGTCTGCCTGAGTGTCTGGCTGATGTGGCGCTTGCGTGCCTGCATCCAGCAGGTCGCCCCGTTGAGGGCGGAAGTGGTTGAACAGGAAGGTGCGTTCGTCCGTGGTCGCGAGGATGGTGCCGCTCGTGAAAAGGAGCGTGCCGTCGGCGTCGACGATCGGCCAGTCGAGAGCGCTGCCCACCGGGACGTTATCCAGATTGAGTGCTGGCGTTTGCACGGCGGGTGAGCGTTCGTCGACGTGTTCCTCGACTGGATTGTCCATGGTCGGCGGTTATTGGAGTGACGGGATATCTTGGTTGACGGCCGGCAAGGCGGAAACTTTAGTTTTCTCGGCTGACTCGGCTTTGGTTTCTTCCGGCGCTGCTTTATGTTGGGCGGCGAGTGCTCTATATATAGCGAGGTTGGTCATTGCCAGGTGGGTTTGGTAGAGGTGCGGTCGCGGGTCACTGTTTGGCTGCCGCGAGCAGGATTGTTCCGCGAGCGACCAATTAGGTCGGATGACTAACTAAATTGGCGGTGTTGCTGTGCGGGTCTGTTTCGGTGCTTCTCAACTTTTTGAAAAATATTGCGTGAAGGGGGTTGACGACATGTCTCTCGCTCTCCATAATCTCGTTTCTCTGCTGCTGATGCAGCGACGCAGAACGAAGCGGTGCCGGGTGTTGCGAGGTTGGCGATACGGTGCTGGTTCGGTAGTGAATGCGGACTCGATCTTTAAAAATTAAC
>NZ_JCAQOY010000002.1:0-49130 GCF_059567925.1 Paraburkholderia sp. BGA-UO-ETr-F21
CCGCGGTGGCATTCATACCCAGCGAGTGACGCGTGATCATGAAGCGTTCACCCGGCAGGCGCACGCTGATATGGCCGAAGCCTTCGATGAAGCCGCGGCGGTACAGGAACCGCCATGCCTTCAGTGTGTTTGTGATCAGATCCGACATAGGTTGTCCTCGCTGCGTCAATGCAATGGAAGCAGCATGGTGTTGTCCGTGGTATGCGTTGACCGATGTGTCGACCGATGCGTCAGCCGGTCGCCGTGCCCGCCAGCCCGCCGCCAACGATCGCTATGCGGCATTTCGTGCTCATGCATGTCTCCATTAGTAACGCTACGTATTTCTGTCTGCCCCAAGCAGTGCCAATCAAGGCGCTTCATCGGTCCTCGATCGATTCTTCACGGCGTGGATGACTTCTCAGCGCAGGGAAACTATAGTTTCCGAGTCACATCGCAAACAATCCAACAATTCGGAGAAATCCATTAGGGACGTTTATGTTTTTCAGGTCCCGCTTAGCAAGTACGGCAACGCGATTCGCGCTAACCTTCTGACATTGGGATAGACCCCAGGTAGGACATCGCTACCCCGATGCAATGCCATACCGAAAGCGCAATGACACGCGCGGCCGGGTTCCTTTTCGCGAATCAGTGCGTGGCTGAAGCGACGCGTGGAGGTCCCGCCGCACCACACCTGAAATAGTGCAAATGAGCATCGTCAATCTGGATATGGAATTGCTGCGGACCTTCGTCGCGATCGTCGAGCGCGAATCGTTCGCGGCCGCGGCGGAGTCGGTACACCGGACGCAATCGGCCGTGACGCAGCAAATGCAAAGACTGGAAACGCAGACCGGCCGCACGCTGTTTCGCAAGCACGGCAGGGAGAAGAGACTCACCGACGACGGCCTGAAGCTGCTCGAATACGCGCGGCGAATGCTCACGCTCAATGACGAAGCGTGCTCGGCGATTGCGGGGTCGTCGCTGACCGGTGAAGTGAGATTGGGCGCGCCCGTCGACGTGGCCGACACGATCCTGCCGAATCTGTTGCAGCGCTTCTCGAAATCTTTTCCGAGCCTGCGCATGACGATCGATGTCGGCCGCAGTCCGTTTCTGATCGAGGCGATGAAAGCCGGAGAGCTCGACATGACCCTCTCTCCGCGCGAGCAGCCGGAGCTGCGTCGCGTGACGCTGCGCACGTCGCCGACCGTGTGGATTTGCGCGGCCGACTACCGTTACGACCGCTCGCAGCCGCTCGATCTGATCATCGCGGACGAGCCGAGCATGTTTCGCCGGATGGCGCTCGAGCATCTGGAGCGTGCGGGGATTGCATGGCGCGTGACGTACGTGGCGCCGACGTTGCCGGGTATTCGCGCGGCGGTGCGCGCCGGGCTCGGCGTCACGGCACGGTCGATCGAGATGATGGGTCCGGACTTCCGGGTGCTCGGCGAATCGGACGGGCTGCCACGCCTGCCTGACGTCCAGTACCACCTTTATCTCGGCTCGGCACCTAACTTGCCGGCGCGGCAGCTGTTCGACTCACTCGGCTCTTTGCGAATCTAGCGGCGCGTGCAGCCATGCGCTTCATCTGTACTTGTGGAGCGCGTGACCGCAAGGCGGCAGTCGCTTCGACGTAGCGGCGACGCGGCTCGCTAGCCCGTGACTTCTTCCAGTGTCTTCTGCCGCGAATCGACCTTGATGGTCAGCACCAGAATCACCGCGGCAATCACGAGTGGCATCGTGAAGTAGTAGATGATCTGATGGATCATCGTGCCCAGCGTGAGCAGCCAGCCCAGCACGAATGGCCCCGCGATCGAGCCCACCCGCGCGCACGCCACCACCAGCCCCGAGGCGAGCGAGCGCACCCGTGTCGGAAACAACTCGCTGCTCAGCGTATAGAAGATCGGCACCACGCCACCGGAGAANCGCTCGCCGCCGCCGTTCATGAAGGTGTGCCCGAACACGAGGTCGCGCTCGCATCGACCCAGGCGATGGTACGCGAGATCGCACGTCGCTTTCCCGACTCCGAACTGATGGACACGTGGACGTGGTTCCAGTCAGGGATCAACACCGACGGTGCTCACAATCCGGTCACCACGCGCAAGGTGCAGAAGGGCGACATCCTGAGCCTGAACTGCTTCTCGATGATTGCGGGCTACTACACAGCGCTCGAGCGCACGATGTTCTTCGACCACTGCTCCGACGAGCACCTGCGTCTGTGGAAGGTCAACGTCGAAGTGCATGAGGCTGGACTGAAACTGATCAAGCCGGGCGCGCGCTGCAGTGATATCGCGCACGAGCTCAACAGGATCTACGCGGAGTACGGCCTGCTGCAATACCGCACGTTTGGCTACGGCCACTCGTTCGGCGTGCTCTCGCATTACTACGGCCGCGAAGCGGGGCTTGAACTGCGCGAAGACATCGACACGGTGCTTGAGCCGAACATGGTGATCTCGATGGAACCGATGATCATGCTGCCGCAAGGTTTGCCTGGCGCGGGCGGTTATCGTGAGCACGACATCCTGGTGGTGGGCGAGAAAGATGCCACCAACATCACCGGATTCAGGTACGGCCCGGAGCACAACATCATCAAGGCCTGAGCCGCCCTCGTTCGAATCACCCTGCGGCTACGGCCGCAGGCACCCCAGGATGTTGCAGGAGACGTTTCAATGTTTTCAAAGGAACAAACCATTGCCGGGTTCGATCCGGAACTGTCCGACGCGATGCGCCTTGAGCGCCAGCGTCAGGAAGATCACATCGAGCTGATCGCGTCGGAAAACTATACCAGTCCCCGCGTGCTTGAGGCACAGGGCTCGGTCCTCACTAACAAATACGCCGAAGGTTATCCAGGCAAGCGCTACTACGGTGGCTGCGAACATGTCGACGTGGTGGAGTCGCTGGCGATTGCGCGTGCGAAGGAGCTCTTCGGGGCGGACTTTGCGAACGTCCAGCCGCATAGTGGCTCTCAGGCGAACGCCGCGGTCTATCTGGCGTTGCTGACGCCTGGCGATACGATTCTCGGCATGAGCCTCGCGCACGGTGGCCACCTGACGCATGGCGCGAAGGTGTCATTTTCCGGCAAGCTCTATAACGCGGTTCAGTATGGCGTCGATACGCAAACCGGCCTGATCGATTACGACGAAGTCGAGCGCCTCGCCGTCGAGCACAAGCCAAAAATGATTGTGGCGGGTTTCTCAGCCTATTCGCGCGTGCTTGATTTTGCACGCTTCCGGCAGATTGCGGACTGCGTCAGCGCTTATCTGTTTGTCGACATGGCGCACGTGGCGGGACTCGTTGCGGCAGGCCTCTATCCGAACCCGGTGCCCGTTGCCGACATCGTCACGACGACCACCCACAAGACGCTGCGTGGCCCACGTGGAGGGCTGATTCTCGCCAAAGCCAACACCGAGATCGAAAAGAAGCTTAATTCGATGGTCTTTCCAGGTACGCAGGGCGGCCCGTTGATGCACGTCATCGCGGCGAAGGCAGTCGCGTTCAGAGAAGCGCTCGGCTCCGACTTTGTCGAGTACCAGAAACAGACGCTGGCGAATGCGCGCGCAATGGTCTCGGTATTCGTTGAGCGTGGCTACGACGTAGTGTCCGGCGGCACGGACGACCACCTGTTTCTTGTCGACCTGGTAGCGAAGGGGATTACCGGTAAGGACGCGGACGCTGCATTGGGTCGTGCGCACATCACGGTGAACAAAAATGCGGTGCCGAATGATCCGCAATCACCGTTCGTGACGAGCGGGATCCGCATCGGCACACCGGCCATCACGACACGTGGATTCAGGGAGGCTGATGCCGTGCTGACCGCCGCGCTCATCTGCGACGTGCTGGACAACCTCGGTGATGTCCAGGTCGAGGAACGTGCGCGCGAACAGGTGGCGAAGTTGTGTGCGCGCCTGCCGGTATACGCTGGACTTTAACGAGAAAGCCATGAACGTCAGCACCTTCGATCTCTTCAAGATCGGCATTGGGCCCTCGAGTTCTCACACCGTCGGGCCGATGATCGCGGCTTGCCGGTTCGCTACCCGCATGCGCGACGCCGGAAAGCTGGGCGACGTGAGCGCGATCCGGGCGGACCTGTACGGCTCACTCGGCGCCACCGGCAAGGGACACGGCACCGACAAGGCTGTGCTACTGGGGCTCGAAGGGAATCTCCCCGATGCGATCGATCCCGACTACGTGGAAACCCGGTTGGCTCATATTCGCTCAACGAAATCGATCGAAGTCGCTGGAGTCCATCAGATTGCCTTCGACGAGAAGACGCAGATGGCGTTCCTGCGCCGCGAGGTGCTGCCGTTCCACTCCAATGGGATGCGGTTCACCGCGTTGGACGCAAACGGTGAGATGGTCGACGAGCAGGCCTATTTTTCAGTTGGGGGCGGCTTTGTTGTTGACGATGCAGGGGAACGCCTCAACGGTCAGGAAGGTGCCACGCAGGTTCCTTATCCCTTCAGGACGGGCGTTGACCTATTGCGCATGTGCGGGGAAAGCGGTCTGTCTATCGCGGGATTGATGCTTGCCAACGAAGCAACCTGGCGCACGCCCGAAGCAGTGCGGCAAGGATTGCTGAGAATCATGGACGTGATGTCGGCCGCGATCGCACGCGGCTGCTCGATGGAAGGGCACCTGCCGGGGCCCATGAAGGTCAGGCGACGAGCAGCCGAACTCTTTCAACAGCTGAAAGCGCAGTCGGAAGAAAGCCTGCGCGACCCTCTGTCGATGATCGACTGGATCAATCTGTACGCGATGGCGGTGAACGAGGAGAACGCCGCCGGTGGGCGCATCGTGACCGCGCCGACCAACGGCGCTGCGGGGATCATCCCTGCGGTATTGCAGTACTACATGAAGTTCGTCCCAGGGTCGAGCGACGATGGCGTCGTCACCTTCCTGCTGACTGCGGCTGCGATCGGCCTGCTCTACAAGGAAAACGCATCGATCTCCGGCGCGGAAGTCGGTTGTCAGGGCGAAGTTGGTGTGGCGTGCTCGATGGCCGCGGCGGCGCTTGCAGCCGTGATGGGTGGCTCGCCCGAACAGGTCGAAAACGCCGCTGAAATTGGCATGGAACACAACCTGGGAATGACCTGCGATCCGGTGGGCGGCCTCGTTCAGATTCCCTGCATCGAGCGTAACGCGATGGGCGCAGTCAAGGCTGTGAACGCCGCACGCATGGCACTGCGCGGCAATGGAAAACACTACGTGTCGCTGGATAAGGTCATCAAGACGATGCGTGAGACGGGCGCCGATATGAAGACCAAGTACAAGGAAACGTCGCGCGGGGGCCTCGCGGTCAACGTGATCGAGTGTTGAGGAGACAGATGATGAACCGGTATTCGATATTCAGTTTGTTGCGCAACGGATTGTCGTATCACGAGAACTGGGAGCGCGCATGGAAGAGCCCCGAGCCGAAGAAGGAATACGACGTGGTGATCGTCGGCGGCGGAGGCCATGGTCTCGCCACCGCGTACTACCTCGCGAAAGAACTTGGCGTGCGCAACATTGCGGTCCTTGAAAAGGGCTGGATTGGCGGCGGCAATACCGCGCGCAATACAACGATCGTACGGTCGAACTATCTGTGGGACGAGTCGGCTGCGCTCTACGAAAAGGCTCTGCAACTGTGGGAAGGCCTGTCGCAGGACATCAACTACAACGTGATGTTCAGCCAGCGAGGTGTGATGAATCTTGCGCACACGCTGCAGGACGTGCGCGACACCGAGCGTCGCGTGAATGCGAACCGGCTCAATGGCGTCGATGCTGAATTCCTGACACCCGAGCAGATCAAGGAGATCGTGCCGGTGATCAACCTGCATAGCCGCTATCCGGTGCTGGGTGCCTCATTCCAGCGCCGCGCCGGTGTGGCCCGGCACGATGCGGTCGCCTGGGGCTATGCGCGCGGTGCGGACCAGCATGGCGTCGACATTCTGCAGAACTGTGGCGTGACCGGCATTCGCCGCGCCAATGGCGCAGTGGTCGGTGTCGATACCGTCAAAGGATTCATCAAGGCGAAGAAGGTCGCGGTGGTCGCGGCCGGCAACAGTAGCGTACTCGCGGAGATGGCGGGAATCCGCCTGCCGCTTGAAAGCCATCCGTTGCAGGCACTCGTCTCGGAGCCGATCAAACCGATCGTCAATACGGTGATCATGTCCAACGCAGTGCATGCGTATATCAGTCAGTCCGACAAGGGTGACCTTGTGATCGGAGCCGGTGTGGACCAGTACACCGGCTATGGCCAACGCGGTAGTTTTCACACCATCGAAGGCACGCTCCAGGCGATTGTCGAAATGTTCCCGGTGTTTTCCCGCGTGCGGATGAACCGGCAGTGGGGCGGGATCGTCGATGTGTCCCCGGATGCATGCCCGATTGTGAGCAAGACGGACATAAAAGGGTTGTATTTCAACTGCGGCTGGGGCACGGGTGGCTTCAAGGCCACGCCGGGTTCCGGGTGGGCCTTCGCACACACCATCGCCAACGATGCGCCGCATCCGCTGAACGCACCGTTCTCGCTGGACCGGTTCTACACCGGCCATCTGATCGACGAACACGGCGCGGCAGCGGTCGCGCACTAACCAGGGAGAGATCCATGTTGCTCATTCAATGCCCCTGGTGCGGGCCGCGCGCCGAGTCCGAATTCTCGTACGGCGGCGAAGCCGAGATCGTGCGTCCGCTCGACACCGAGAAGCTTACCGACAGGGAATGGGGCGAGTACCTGTTCATGCGCAAAAACACGCGTGGCCTGCACCGTGAACAGTGGAACCATGCGCAGGGATGCCGTCGCTGGTTCAATGCCGAGCGCGATACCGTGACGTACGCATTCAAGTCAGTCAGCAAGATCGGCGGTGCGAAAGAAGGAGAATCAGCATGACCCAGCAGAACCGTTTGCCATCGGGCGGGCGCATCAATCGCGCTATTCCGCTGACGTTTGCCTTCAACGGGCGGATCTATCAGGGCTTCCAGGGCGACACGCTGGCGTCTGCGCTGCTTGCCAACGACGTACATTTCGTTGCACGCAGTTTCAAGTATCACCGTCCGCGTGGCATCGTCACCGCAGGCGTTGAGGAGCCGAATGCGCTGGTGCAACTGGAGCGCGGCGCCCACACGATTCCGAATGCGCGTGCAACGGAGGTCGAGCTTTACCAGGGGCTCGACGCGACAAGCGTGAACACGGAGCCGAGTCTCGAACACGATCGCATGGCGATCAACCAGAAGTTTGCCCGCTTCATGCCGGCTGGCTTCTATTACAAGACTTTCATGTGGCCGCGCAGCTTCTGGCCGAAGTATGAGGAACACATTCGCCACGCCGCGGGTCTGGGCAAGTCGCCGGAGGTGAACGATCCGAGCCGCTACGACAAGCGCTTTGCCCACTGTGACGTGCTGATCGTCGGTGCGGGTCCAGCGGGGCTGGCTGCGGCACGAACGGCAGGCGCGAGCGGGGCGCGGGTCATTTTGGTTGACGACCAGCCCGAACTGGGCGGAAGTCTGCTGTCGGGCACAGAAAAGATTGACGGCAAGCCTGCGGGCGACTGGGTACGCGCGATCGAGGCCGAGCTTTCGTCTATGCCGGACGTGACAGTCCTGAGCCGTAGTACTGCGTTTGGCTATCAGGACCACAACCTCGTCACAGTCACACAACGTCTGACTGACCATTTGCCCGTTTCAACGCGCAGCGGCACGCGCGAGCGGTTGTGGAAGATCCGCGCGAAGAAGGTGATTCTCGCAACCGGCGCGCACGAGCGGCCGCTGGTCTTTGGCAACAACGACCTGCCCGGCATTATGCTGGCGTCGGCGATCTCGACGTATATCAATCGGTATGGTCTGCTGCCGGGCCGGCGTGCGGTGATCTTCACAAACAACGACGAAGGTTATCGCGCCGCACTCGATCTCAAGATGCACGCGGCAGACGTGACGGTTGTGGATCCTCGCGGCGCTAGCGTGGGGGCGCTGCCGCAACAGGCAGCGCGCAGCGGGGTTGCCATCGTCAACAACGCCGTTGTGATCGACGCAGTCGGCAAGGAACGCGTACGCAACGTCACCGTTGCCCGCTATGCACAGGGGCGCGTGGGTCAACGCATCGCGACCCTTGGCTGTGACCTGGTGGGCATGTCGGGCGGCTGGAATCCCGTGCTGCACCTTTTTGCGCAGTCGGGCGGCAAGGCGCTCTGGAACGACGACAAGGCGTGCTTCATTCCGGGCGCGGGGGTCCAGGAAGAATGCAGCATCGGTGCCGCGCGCGGTGCATTCCAGTTGCCGGAGACACTCGATGATGGCGTCAAGGCTGGCCGACGGGCTGCCCAGTTCGCGGGCTTGCCTGATCCCGCCGTGCAGCAGTGGCAGGCCAACGTCTCGAATGAACAACCGCTGATGCCGCTTTGGCTTGTTGCGAACCTTGGTGAAGCATCGCGCGGTCCCAAGCGGTTCGTTGATTTTCAGAACGACGTGTCGGCATCTGACATCCTGCTCGCCGCACGCGAGGGCTATCACTCCGTCGAGCACGTCAAACGCTACACGGCGATGGGTTTCGGCACCGATCAGGGCAAGCTTGGCAACATCAACGGGATGGCGATCCTGGCCCAGGCACTGGGCAAGACGATTCCCGAGACGGGTACCACAACGTTCCGGCCGAACTACACGCCGGTGACGTTCGGCACCATTGCCGGGCGCGAACTCGGGGATTTCCTCGATCCGATCCGCAAGACCTGTGTCCATCCATGGCACGAAGCACATGGTGCGCAATTCGAAGACGTCGGTAACTGGAAGCGGCCGTGGTACTACCCGAAAAACGGCGAGGACCTGCACGCGGCGGTCGCGCGCGAATGCCTTGCGGTACGCAACAGCGTCGGCATTCTGGATGCGTCGACGCTCGGCAAGATCGACATTCAGGGCCCGGATGCAGCGACGCTGCTCAACTGGCTCTACACGAATCCATGGAGCAAACTGGAAGTCGGTAAGTGCCGCTATGGACTAATGCTCGACGAGAACGGCATGGTCTTCGATGATGGTGTGACGGTGCGCCTTGGCGAACAGCACTACATGATGACCACGACCACGGGTGGCGCCGCGCGCGTGCTGAACTGGATGGAGCGCTGGCTGCAGACGGAATGGCCGCATCTGAACGTGCACCTGAGCTCTGTGACAGATCACTGGGCGACCTTCGCGGTGGTCGGGCCGAACAGCCGCAAGGTGCTGCAGAAGGTGTGTAAGGACATCGACTTCGCGAATGCAGCATTCCCGTTCATGACGTATCGCAACGGCACCGTTGCCCGCGCATCTGCACGGATCATGCGAATCAGCTTCTCTGGCGAGCTGGCGTACGAAGTCAACGTGCCAGCGAACTTCGGGCGTGGTGTGTGGGAGGCGTTGATGAGCGCAGGACGGGAGTTCGAGATCACGCCTTATGGCACCGAAACCATGCACGTTCTGCGTGCGGAGAAGGGCTACATCATCGTCGGCCAGGACACGGACGGATCGGTCACGCCGTTTGATCTTGGCATGGGTGGCATGGTCGCGAAGAAGGACTGCCTCGGCAAGCGCTCGCTGTCGCGCTCGGATACACAGAGTGCGGGACGCAAACAGCTCGTTGGCCTGAAGCCGGTGGACCCCCGCGTCACGCTGACCGAAGGCGCACAGATCGTAACTACACCTGTGGCACAGGGCATCACGCCAATGCTCGGCCATGTAACGTCGAGCTATATGAGTCCGATCCTGAAGCGGTCGATTGCGCTGGCGGTCGTCAGCGGCGGCCTCGACAGGATGGGGCAACGCGTCTTTGTGTCGATGTCTGCTACACGCTGTGTCGAGGCCGAGGTGTGCAGTCCTGTTTTTTACGATCCGGAAGGAGTACGTCAGCATGTTGAATGATCTGATTCAGGAGTCACCGCTGGTCGGCATCGAAGCTCGAATTGCCGCAGCATCGGGTGGCTCAACGAAGCGCTTTCGGTTCACCGAGAGGCCGTTCATGACGCTTCTCACGTTGCGCGGCACCGGTACGGCGTTTGATGTCGCCGTGCAGCGTGTGCTGGGCTTCGCGTTGCCGCAGCAATCCGGTGGCCGCGTGACGGCAGGTGAGCGCGCATTGTGGTGGATGGGGCCGGACGAGTGGCTGATCCAGTCCACCCAGGATATGGCGGCTGAACTCGAACACGCCTTGCGCGAAACGCTCGACGGACAACACTGCGCGGTGGTCGACGTGAGTAGCGGTTACACCGTCATCGACATTTCGGGGAGCCACGTGCGAGACGTGCTGGCGAGCGGCTGCCCGCTCGATCTGCATCGCCGCGCTTTCGCAGACGGGCAATGCGCCAGTTCGCACTTCTTCAAGGCGGGCATCACGCTGTGTCGTGACGGGGATGACCGGTTCCAGATCATCGTGCGGCGCAGCTTTGCCGAATATTTCTGCCTGATGCTGCTCGACGCGGCACAGCCGTATCTTGCATAACGCACGCGGCGGCTGTTCCACGTCGTACAGAGGAGATCCTTCGATGAAACATCCGGAAGCGGGACCACCGGTCGAATGGGATGTCGTGATTGACCAGTTACGGGCTCAGACGCGAATCGGGATCCACAATCATGAACGCGTAGCCCAGCCGGTGTTGATTGATGCGGTACTGCATTGTCGAAGTCAGGCGCTCCCGGAGGAGATCAGCGAATGCCTTGATTACGATGCGTTCTGCCGGATGCTGTGCGCCTACCTCGATGCGCAGACACACACAGACCTGGTCGAGCAACTCGCCGCCGATCTGCTGGCGCTGGCGTTCGACCGTTTCGCGATGCTCGACGACGCCACGCTCACGCTCTACAAGCCGCATGCGGTGCGCTCGGCAGCGCAGGTGGGCGTGCGCCTGCGCTGGAGCCGCCACGATTTTGTGCGCCGGTGTGCCCACCTGGCTGCCGCACGCCTTGCCGAAACTATGGAGTCGCCATGACTGAAACCACGACGAAGCGCACGGATCGGGCGCACCAGTTCGCGCTGACCGTCACCTGTCCCAGCGCGCCGGGGCAGGTCGCTGCGCTGGTCCGATTTCTCGATGAGCGCGGATGCTATATCGACGAGTTCGATGTATTTGATGATGAGTTCACTGCCCGTTTCTTCGTGCGATGCATCTTTCATGCGGCATCGATACAGCGGCTGGACGTTTCGTCGTTGCGTGAGGAATTTGCGAATGTCGCCAAGCGGTTCGATATGGCGTGGACGATCCACGACATGTCAGTGAAACTGAAGGTACTGATCATGGTGTCGAAGCTCGATCATTGCCTGGCCGACCTGCTGTTCCGCTGGCGCATGGACGAACTGAAGATGGACATCGTGGGGGTGGCCTCGAATCATCCCGATCTCGAACCTGTTGCGGCTGCGAACGGCATCCCTTTCCACCATCTACCGCTGACAGGCGACACGAAGCCGCAACAGGAGGCGCAGGTACTGGCACTGGTAGAGCGGACCGGTGCTGAACTTGTCGTCCTCGCGCGTTACATGCAGGTGTTGTCCGCCGGACTGAGCGCATCGCTCGCGGGGCGCGCAATCAACATTCATCACTCGTTCCTGCCCGGCTTCAAGGGCGCAAAACCTTATCACCAGGCGCATGCGCGCGGGGTGAAGCTGATCGGTGCAACAGCCCATTTCGTGACCGATGATCTCGACGAAGGGCCGATCATCGAACAGGTCGTAGAACGCGTCACTCACGCGTACGGACCCGACCGTCTACTTGCGACCGGGCGTGATATGGAGTGCCTCGCGCTGGCGCGCGCCGTCAAGCTTTTTATCGAGCATCGAATTTTTATCAACGGTAACCGAACCGTCGTACTTCAGTAGCAACTCGCAGGTGAAGCGGACTCAAGAGCCGCAGCCGAAAACGCAGCAATCTTATGATTCATGTTTGGAGACAACAAATGAGTAGCAGGAAAGCGGTTTCAGGGCGGCAGGCGGCAGCTGGCGTCATCTCACAGGTCGGCGTGCCATCTCCGTACGCTTCAGATAACCGTCAGGCCGCCCCGGTGCCAGACGGGCGTCTGCTTAAGCGCGCTGCGATGGCCAGTTTCATCGGCAATTTTGTCGAATGGTTCGATTACGCGTCCTATGGCTATCTCGCGACCATCATTGCGGTTGTCTTCTTCCCCAAGACGGACGCTGCGACGGGACTGCTCGCCGCTTACGCCGTATTTGCGATCTCGTTTATCGTTCGGCCCATCGGCGGCATCGTCTGGGGCCACTTCGGCGACAAGATCGGGCGCCGGACAGCGCTGTCGTTGTCGATCCTGATCATGTCGGCGTCGACCTTCGTGATCGCTTTCCTGCCAACCTACGCGCAGGTTGGCGTCATGGCACCGATTCTTTTGCTACTGGTTCGACTTATCCAGGGGTTCTCGGCCTCCGGTGAGTATGCCGGGGCATCGGCATTCCTCGCCGAATATGCCCCGGAGGGCAAGCGGGGTGTCTATACCAGCATTGTGCCGGCCAGCACGGCTGCGGGTCTGCTGTTTGGTTCGATCTTCGTCGCGGTGCTGCATGCCGTGCTCACCACCGAGCAGATCCAGTCGTTCGGGTGGCGGTTGCCGTTCCTGCTGGCTGCGCCGTTCGGGCTGATTGGCCGATACATCCGGGTGCGCCTGGAAGATACGCCAAAGTTCAAGGCACTTGAGATGTCTCACCATGTCGCACGCGCGCCGGTCACGGAACTGCTGACCGTGCATCGCGGCAAGATGTTGATCGCCTTTGGGGTAACGTGCCTGAACGCGGTGGCGTTCTATCTGGTGCTGAGTTACATGCCCACCTACCTGTCGACCGAGATGGGGATGGGTGAAACACAATCCTTTATTGCGGCCACCATCTCTCTTGCCGCCTATATTGGCTTCATCTTCATCATGGGGGCGCTGTCGGACCGCGTTGGTCGCAAGACGATGCTGATCGGTGCATCGGTCCTGTTCGCCGTGTTGACGGTACCGCTTTTCAAGGCGCTCGTCGGTGCCAGCTTCATGACGATTGTGCTGATCCAGATCGCGTTCGGCGCGCTGCTGACGATGAACGACGGCACGCTGCCGTGCTTCCTGTCAGAGATTTTTCCGACGCGCGTGCGCTATAGCGGCTTTGCATTCAGCTTCAACGCGGCGAATGCGCTGTTCGGCGGTACGGCGCCGTTTATTGCGACCTGGTTGATCCATGCGACCGGCAGCAAGTTGGCCCCGGCTTGGTATATGGTCGGCGCGGCAGGCGTCGCTCTGATAGCCATGCTCGCGAGTCGTGAGACATCGCGCGGGCCGCTCGCCGACTGAATGCCATCGGACTGAAGTCAGGCCCCGCTCGCGTCAATTGGCTCTGCCTGAGCGGATCGAAGCGAGCGGGGCCGTTGCGTCGCAGGAGTGGGCGGTAGAATTCCGAAGAAAAAATCGTTACAAATGATATGTTGAGGACACTGAACCGGCGCTGGTCACGCTATTGTGACGCTCGCGCTATCCGCACGAGGTGACATTGACCTGCATGCGCCGATATGTCGCTTACCCGCTGAGTTTGCTGCACCCTCTGGGAGAGGATGGCCGAGCGCGGTGTGTCGGTCGATCGTTCGATAATGCGCCGCTGGGTGATCAAAAGGCTGCCCATACCTGACAAGCTGTTCTGTTGCCGCATCCGAGCAGTCGGCAGGAGCTGGCGGATGCACGAAGCGCATATCAAGGACAGGGGAGAGCTGAAATAGCTCTACATAAGGCTTTGTCACGTTAAATTGTTCGCGTCGCGGTAGTGTCACGAACGGAGCTTTCCTTAAAAGCTGGACGGATTTTGGGTAAGCTCGGTGAAACGACACCACGCGTCAAAACGTTGAGCGAGCTGTTTGCGGTAGAGAGAAGCGCGCAGCAAATGTCGCTTGAGCGCGAAGTGCTGCCGGATCGGTCCGAAGCTCGAGAGAAACGCCTGGGTGCGCTTTGGGTCGCGAAATCCGCGCAAGCGCCGCTCACGTTCACGCGTTGGTTGATGGCTATTTTCGGCCCTATTGTTCACGCGGGCTGCAGCCTTGACGAACACGTGTTTGACGTTTGCCAGCGCGGGGATCCTGGACTTCGCGGCCGGGTAACTGCGCAACTGGTCGGTGACGATCTTGCGCGGCACCGGGCACGAACGAAGCACGCGCCTGAAGAATCGCTCGGCTGCGGCCGTGTCGCGCCGCTTCTGCAGTAGGATATCGAGTTCGGCGCCGTGCTCGTCGACGGCTCGCCACAGCACATAAGGGTCACCGCGCAGCGTCACGAACAACTCATCGAGATGCCACGTATTGCCCGGCTTTCGCCGGACAGCCTTGACCCGATGCGCGAACCCGGCGCCGAATTTATCGCACCAGCGGCGCACGGTTTCATAACTCACCACGATGCCGCGCTCGAACAGCAACTCTTCGATGTCTCGCAAGCTCAACTGAAACCGAAAGTACCAGCGAACGGCACAACTGATGACCGCCGCTGGAAAGCGATGTCCGTGATAGAGCGATCTAGAATTTTTCATCCCAAGAATTCTACGCGACCACCTCGGTAACGTGACAAAGCCGTCGTGCCAGATACGGACATTGCGCATTTGCAGTTTCGCGATCTGAACGGGGCGCATGCCAAACTGGTAGGCACACAGCACCATGGCTGCCTCGTCCAATGCAGAAGGTAACGCTCCCGCTGCGTTTCCGGATTCCGTGGCAACCTGATCGGCAATGCTGTCCAGGTAGCGAACAATGCACGCTTCCTCTTCGACCGAGAGAAACACGTCTCCGGATCGAACGCCTGCATGGGCGTCCCGTGCAGGCCACGGGAGCCCGCTCAGGAACTCCAGATACGATTCGGACCAGCCGTTCAACCGATGGCGACATAGCATGCGGAGAACCGTCTTGACACACGAATAGGCCGTCATAGGCAGGTCCCGCGAGCGCAGGATCATCCACTGCCGGAGAATTCCGGTTGGCGTTGCGCTCAGCACCGACGCCATCTCATCGCGACTGATATGCAAGCCACCGGTTACAGTATGAAGACCCGTGGATATGCTGAAGTCCTCGCCGAGCACAAATGCGAAGACGTGTTTCAGAAGTAACCCGTAGGTCGTTCCAAACCGGGCAAAGTCAAATGCCCCTTTCGCGCCGTCGTACACGTATTCGAAGGAACCGGAGTCTTCGGGATCGGATATTGATCTCACACAGTCATCGAAATCATCGTAGTAGCGGATGACAGGAGGCAGAATGGGCAGGGCAGCCAGTACCTTCTCAATAGGGTCGTCCTGCGCCGCGTCCAGAGAGCGAAACAGGTCGCTCGGCATCTGCGATCCGCTCATGTCAACGCCCCTTTGGAAGGGCGCGCAGGACCGCAACCCGATCATCAAAGGCGTCGTTCCAGACATTCGCAAGCCGATCCTCGAATACGGCACGGGCGTAGCGCGAAGGCATGACCGATTTACTTGACCAGCCGAAGAAGGTCCGCATTTTCTGCAGTGCCTCGTCCATTGAATCGCCTTGCTCGAGCAACTGATGAAGTCGAACGACCACACACGTGTGGCGTAGACTGTGCGGTGTTATGGATTCCTTACCCGTCCGATCCTGCAGCTCATTTAATACGTGAGACGGCAGGCAACGCGACACCTGGGCAAACGCCTTTGTCAGCGTTTCGGTGGCGAGCGGCATATTGGATTGAGCATTCAGCAGGAACGGGTGATCGGGCCACCCGCGATAGTTTCCTACATAGGTCTCTACTATGGTGGCCGTTAGCTGACTGACGGGCACCTGACGGACGGAGTGTACGGTTTTGATCGAAGGTTTCGAATACCGAGGGTCACCATCGTCATCTTCATACTCGTTTTCCTGAACGTTGAGCCAGTATCGAGTCCTTTTCTGCTTCTGGTCGTAGGCGCTTTTCACTGCGTCCGCAGGAAGCAGCAGAACCTCGCCGCGCCGCAGCCCCTGATGCAACATCAGCACAAATGCGACGTAGACACGCCAGCGCGTTTTCATGCGTAGAAATGGATTTTGCGGGCATTCCGGATCAAGTACGGCGTACAGCGCTTCGACGGTACTCGCTGGAAGCGATCGGACCGCGTCCACTGCAGCGCGCCTGCGAACGTGCAATTGGCTGTAAAGCGACGACAGCCGGTGCAATCGCTGTTCTATGTGTCTGAGCCGATCATCGGCGCTCCCGGCGCTGGAAAGCCAGGTGATGACGTCGGTTACAAACCCGAGGCCAGTCTGCCAGCGATTTTCGTCCGCACTGGTTACCGCCGGCTGATTGCGGATCGAGATGAACCACGATTCGAGAATCGCCGCCAGTGCTTCGTCGTCAAATCCACTCAGCGCATCATCAAGTGCGCCGGTGCCAATCAGGTTGTCCGCATGCTGATACAGGTTTTCAACGTACCGAAGCTTCTGCGTGAGCGTTGAACCGGCCAGCTGTGCTATCGACGTCGCCGACCAGATCGCAGCCCAGTACCGCGGCAGGCCATATTGATCGACCAACACCGGGCCACGAAGTGCTGCAGGCACAAGGTTGCTGTTGAGTTGACGAAACACGGGCCGCTCGCGACGAATACGCAACGGCCAAATTTACCATTCGCTGTGTGTCAGGTTGCTGACTCGGTGCGCTTTCATGCAACACTTTCAAACTGACCACATATGTTGATAATTTCTTTTATGTCAAATTCAGTAGTCCTAATGGTCTATCACGCCAGCGCGCCGTTGATCTGCATAAAACTGTTCCCGCGTTTTGCAGAATCGTTTCCCCCGTACCCAAGACCGTGACGATCGGCGATCGCTTGCGCAGCCAAACTTCCCGTCTAAATATAGGGGTCTCCTGACCGGATCGGACACCAACAAATCTATGCAAACCGTCGACTGCATGTCCAGCCGATGGATTTTGCCTCTGGAATTTCCTCGTGCAATAAGGTAGCTAATAGATAACAAAAGGCTACCAATTAGCTACCAATTTCGGCCGGACATTCATTCCGCTACTTCCGCGCCTCGATGTTCGTCGGCGCGATTCCGGTGGCGCCCTCTTTTCATCACCCAATCCTGATAAATAGCAATTATCAGGATTGGAAGGGCGCAAAAAAACGGCCCGCACGTCGCGGACCCGGTGATGGCGGAGCAAGGACGGGCGGCCAGTCACCCGCCAGCCCCGCCCTTGCTCCGTTTGCGGTCACCGTGTCGCTGGCACGGACCACCTCTACAGGATAGTCGCGGCGCGGGTGCGCGGCCGGAATTTTTCAGGCCCGCCGTGCCGTGGGCGGCGCAAATGGTGGTTCAGCAGATTGTGGCTGTCCGGCCTCCGTTGCCGGACACCGTTCGCACGGGCGCGTGCTGACTTCGCGCGGCACCCGGCGCATGCGCCAGTGGGCACGAGCCGCTTGTCGGCGGGCGCAGGTGCCGCTCGAGGTGGCCACCGCGCACCCGTGCCGTCCGGGAAGTCGCAGTAACGCCAGCTTTCCTGTCCACGGCATTGTCAAGTTACCGAGAGTGAGACGGCGCGACGGCAGGTGTGACGAGTATCAGAAAGCGGTCGACGGATTTTGGGCGAGTTCGGCGAATTCGCGCCATTCAACGAACCGGGCTGCGAGTTGTGTGCGATAGAGTGAAGCGCGCAGCAAATGCCGCTTGAGCGCGAAATGTTGCCTGATCGGTCCGAAGCACGAGAGAAATTTCTGGGTGCGTTTCGGGTCGCGAAAGCCGCGCATGCGACGCTCGCGCTCACGTGTCGGTTGGTGGCTATTCTCTGCGCGGTTGTTCAGCCGAGCTGCCGCTTTGACAAACACGTGCTTCACGTTTGCAAGTTCCGGGATCTCGGCTTTTGCCGCCGGATAGCTGCGCAACTGATCGGTGACGATCCTGCGCGGTACCGGGCTCGAACGCAGCACACGCTTGAAGAAGCGTTTGGCAGCGGCTTTGTCGCGCCGCTTTTGCAGCAGGATGTCGAGTTCGGCGCCATGCTCGTCGACCGCACGCCACAGCAGGCACGGGTCGCCACGAAGCGTGACGAACATCTCGTCGAGGTGCCACGTGCTACCCGGCTTGCGTCGCACCGCTTTCACCCGATGAGCAAAGCCCTTACCAAACTTGTCACACCAGCATCGGATCGTCTCGTATGTCACGATCACGCCGCGCTCGAAAAGCAGTTCCTCGATGTCGCGCAGGCTCAACTGGAAGCGGAAATACCATCGAACAGCGCAGCTGATGACACCAGCCGGGAAACGGTGACCGTGATATAGCGATTTCGATTTCTTCATCGCGCCATCTTATCCGACGAGTCACGCAACCTGACAACGCCCGAACAAAGACATACCGATCTCCCGTTCCGGTGACAGAGGTGTTCGAAGATTACTGCTTCTTCTGCGTCTGTTCGAGGCCGAATTGCGAATGGTCGATCTTCGCAATTTCATCGGGCGTCATGGTTTTGGACAGCATGTACTGCCACGGACGGTTGATGTCGAAGTCCTTTTCGGAGAAGAGTTCCGCCTTGTCCATCGTCACGATGTTCTTCGACAGAAGCATCGCTTGCATCTGCATGCGGGCATCGACATCGACGTAGGTGGCAAACACGACGGCCTGCTTGAGCGACCGGCCAACCACCGTGTCGCCGTGACCACGCATCAAGATCACGGGATCGTTGCCGAGTTCATTCGCCAGTGCGGCACCGCGTTTCATGTCCGTGACTTGCATACCCGTGCCATCCTTACCTTGGACATCACGAATTTCAAATGTTTTGGTTTCCAGCGGCAGGAAGCCGGCTTGCGCGATCACCGGCTTGAGCGGGATATCGGTCAGGCTGAGCGGGATGACCGCTTGCGAGTGCGAGTGAATCACCGCGTTGATGTTCGGGTGTGCCTTGTAGATCTCACCGTGGATATAGCGCTCGCCATTGAGCTTGCGGCCACGCGGATCGACCGGCTGGCTGTCGGACACGCGCACTTCAAGAATGTCGTCCTTGGTGACTAGCGAAGGCGGCATTGCACGCGGCATCAAAAATATGTTCGGGTCTTTCGCTGAACGCACACTGACATGGCCGAAACCGTCGAGCACATGTTCGTGAACCAGAATCTTGTACGCCAGAACGAGCTGGTCCTTCAGCGCATCGTCGGGGTCAGCCGGTTGCTGTGCGTAGGCGACTCCGACAATACCGAAAAGTATTAGCGACGCGAATTTCCATACACGAATCATTTATCGTCTCCTTATCTGCATTTCAATTCACACGTCCGGTCGTTGCTCACCGGACGTGTTACCGGAGCTAACCGATATTAGAAGCGGTGTCTCACACCCATCATCACACCCGTCTGCAATGCGCCTTCCGTAGCGGTGTTATACCCGGCAAGGCCGAGGCTGCTATTCGACTTGTTCGCGACCATCGCGACGTTCAGATAGATGTCCGTTTGCTTGGACAGCAGATAGCTTCCGATGATAGACACCATCACCGGCTTCCCATGACCCGTGTTGCGATCGTCCACGTAGTACACGGCCGCATCGACGTTCGCGAATGGCGTTACGAGATAACGTGCAGCCAGCCAGTAGAGCGCTTCCGACGTATTGACCGCGGCGCGCTGCGTATAGAGACGATATGCGGCGATCAGTTGAATCGGCTTGAAGTCATACGAGAGACCCACGCCATAACGCGAGACTCGGTTATTCCGTGCCGCCACCGTATTGCCGTTCTGCGCGTCGTAAAGCAGACCGATGTTCGCCGCGCCGTAATCGTAGGTCAGCATCAGGCTTTCTTCCTTGCCGATCTTGTAGTCGCCGGCAACTGGGCCCGCACCCGCGACCGTATCGTATCCGAAGCTGTACAGGTTCTTGATGCCGAGCTTGCCGCCACCAATCTTGAAGCTACCCTCGTAGTTCACAGCGTTGTCTGCACGACCTACGATTGCCGAATCGAGAACGGAAGCCGACCAGGTAGCAGGCCCCACGGCGTCATACAGAACACCGAACTCGTATACCGCCGTCTTGATACGACCGAATGTCAATTGACCGTATGTCTTGGACTTCAGGCCGACGTATGCAGAACGACCGAAAAGACGCCCCCCATTATTGATCGTGCCTTTCGTGGCGTCGAACCCGTTTTCGAGGTTCGCAACTGCCGCCATACCACCGCCGAGATCCTCGCGAATCAGAAGGCCCCAACGCGACGTCGAAGCGCCGCCCGATTCGACCGCAAACGTCGATGCACCGCCGCCCTTACTCGTCAGATTGTGATTCGTCCATTGAACACCCGCATCGACGATGCCATACAGCGTCACGCTGCTCTGTGCCATCGCGGCGGTGCTCACCAACGACGCCGCCGCGATGGCGATCAGGGTCTTTTTCATTTTCTGTCTCCAAACTTCTGTTTATAAGAAATACCGGGAAGTGCCGCGAATACACTGCAACACCTCCTGGACACCGTTCTTTTAGTGTCCGAGGGGCACATCATCAAGCGACTTCTGGCGACTATCACCCCGGATCACGAACAGGAGGATGATTGCCGCAGCCAGCAACGGCATCGAGAAGTAGTAGATGATCTGGTGGATCTCGGTTCCAAGCATCAGCAACCAACCCAGAACGAGCGGGCCCGTAATCGATCCGCAACGGGCGCCTGCGAGAATGAGTGCTGCCGACAGCGCACGAATCCGTGTGTCGTACAGCTCATTGCTCATCGTAAAGAAGACCGGCATTACAGCGCCCGAGAAGAACGAGTAGCCGATGTTGAAGCCGAGGATCACCGGGACCGGAGCCTTATATTCGAACGACAGGCCAAAGCCGACGAAGCAGACCGCGCTCAGCGCCGAGAACAGCAGGATTGCCCACTTACGTGGCATTCTGTCCTGAAGCCACATGCCTAGCACCTGACCGATCGGCGTAGCGACCAGCACGATCATGGTGAATCTGAAGCTCTTCGTCAGCGTGAAACCCTGCTTCACGAAAATCGACGGCAGCCAATGACCCACGCCGGTCACCTGAACGTTGTTTGCAAGCTGGAACAGTGCGAACACCGCGATGGTGACGGCCGAAAGACGCAGCAGCGAAAATTGCCGACGCCAGGTGATTCTTTCTGCCTTGGCCGTGGCAGGCGGCGCCACGAGTTCGATATCTCGATAGCCGGATATGTCGGCAAGTCGCCGAACGATCTGACCGGCCTCCTCCGTGCGGCCTTGCGAGAGCAGAAAGCGCACCGATTCCGGGATATATCGACGAACGAAAAAGATCATCAACGCGGGAAGGACGCCGACCCACAGAAGCGCACGCCAGCCAGATGCCGGAATGACGAGTGTCGCGACGATTGCGCACACGGTCCAGCCCGACGCATACGCGATCGATCCGCAACCGACGAAAATATGGCGAAGTCGCCGCGGGGCCATTTCAGACAACAGTGCGAATGCAGCCGGAAATTCCGCGGCCATGCCCAGACCGGCGATGAAACGTGCGCAAAGCAGCGTGTTATAGGTTGGAGCAAGCGCGGCAAGCATAGTGCCGAACGCATAGAAAAAGATTGCCCATTGCAGGATCGGTTTGCGGCCGATCTTGTCCGCCCACGGCGCGACCAGCAATGCACCGAAGAACAGTCCGAGATTCGTCACCGAGCCAATCACGCCAGCCTGCAAATGATCGATGGCGAACTCTTTGGAGAGCAGCGGAAGCGCAAACGAGATCGTTTGATTCTCGAAGCCATCCAGTATCTGCGCGACCATACAGCCAATGAGCAAAACCCACAGCATCGGGTTCATCGGCGATTCGTCGATGAATTCGATGTAGTTCATGCGTGTCGCCGCAGAGAGCCGCGTCACGCTTTTGTCCTTCTCTATCGACAGACTTGCCATCTATGTCTCCTGGTGGTCTATTCTTAGTAAACCTTTATGTAGTGAATGGAATCCGATCCACGTGTTTCCTTGCGATATCTCCCCCGCAAGAATGGCTTCGCCCTATGTGCTAATGACCCGTTCGCGAAAGGATGTATCGACGAGGCACTTGAGGCGGGTTTTTGCAACGGCTATCCTCAATTCCTCATACGCGATGTGTGCGAAGCCCGGCACCGGCAGCAGTTCGCTCAATGGCTGTAATGCCATGGAGATGTCTTATCGCTTGACATGGGCGAGCCACGCCACGAGCACCCGATTAAATGCTTCGGATTGCTCCACGTTAGGAATGTGCCTGGCGCCCTCGAATCCCTCGTAACACCCGGTGGGAAACAGGCTTGCCATGTAACGACTTTCTTCCGGGGTCGCCCTCGGGTCTTCGGTTCCACATGCAACGAGAACTGGCGTCTGCACGGTATGCAAACGATCGGTGAAGGTGAAATTGCCGATGGCCCGAACACAACCGATGTAGCCCATCGGCGTACAACACGCCACGGTGTCGCGAATCTGCTTCCAGCGGCCCGGATTTGCCGCCTGATAACCAGCGGTGAGCCATCGCGCCATCGTCTTGTCGGCGATCGGCTCCAGTGACCCGGCCGCATTGATCGCCTCGATCATCGGGTCCCAGAACGTGGCTGCATCCGCCGGAGACTCCGACTGGGTATCGGAGAGCAACAGCGAATGCAAGCGATCCCCATGTCGCAGGCCCAGCGACTGTCCGATCATCCCGCCGATCGACAGGCCGACGAAATGAATGCGCTCGATTTTCGTTGCGTCGAGGACTTCAATGATGTCATCCGCCAACAAGTCGATCGAATAAGGGGCCGGCGTCGCAGAACTACCACCGTGTCCACGCAGATCCGTACGCAAGACGCGATAACCCGCGGCCAGCAGTGCCGGGACTTGTTCCGCCCAGAGCCCCATATCGGCCGCAAGCGGGTGACATAGCATGGCCACCGGTCGGTCTTCCGGACCGACAAGGTCATAGCTGGTAACGCGGTCACGCGAACGAAGTAGCATGGCGTTTAACCTTGAAAAGCGTGTTAGCTGGCGTCGACGACGTCGAGTTCCATCGTTCCGACCTTGGAAATCGTGCCCTTCAGCTTGTCGCCGTGGAACAACTGCGACACGCCTGCGGACGTCCCGGTCGTGATCACTGTGCCTGCCTTCAGCGTACGGTCCATGGTCAGGAAGCGGATCAGGTCGCGAACGCCGTTGATCATGTCGGCCGTGTGCGCATGCATCACCTGCTTGCCGTTCTGATCCACGTCGATCAACAGATCCTGCGGCTCGCCCACTTCATCCTTGGTCACAAACCACGGCCCGAGGCCGCAGAACGTATCGAAGCCCTTGCGGATGTTGCGTGTGTTGTGAACGCCATGACCCCACGGATCACGCGTGCTGATGTCCCAGCACATCGTGTAGGCATACACGTAGTCGAGTGCGCATTCGGCACTGACATTCTTCGCATCGCGGCCGATGATGAGAGCGAGCTCGCATTCGTAGTCGACATGCCTGGCGACTTTCGGCAGGACCACCGTGCCCCCGGGGCCGACGAGCGACGACGCCGGCTTCAGAAACACTTCGGCCATCAATTCATCGGCCGTCAGCTTCGACCGGTCATAGGCCTGCACGCGGCCGGTCATTTCAGTTTGGTGCGAGCGGTAGTTCGCCGCTGCCGCCCAGATCGCCGGTGGATTGTCCGTAGGCGCCAGCAGCTTCACCTCCGACAACGGCACGGATTCACCTCGACGCGCGATGCCGAGTGCAACCTCTGCTTCCGGATTGTTTGCAAGTGCCTCGATGATCTCGCTCATCGATGCGCCTCGGCGCGTGACACCCGCAGTCGCGAGGGCTTCGCTCAGCGGATAAACGACGCCACCTTCGATCAGGCCTGCTTGGCCATCGTTATAACGGCAGATTTTCATATCGGGTAGTCAGGTTCGGATTAGGCTCAGACTTTCCATTCGGTCTCGGCATTCGGGCCATCGGCGTACAACTCGTTGACGTAAGGCGTTTGATCCCATTGCGTCACCGGATCGAAGCCGTACAGCCAGTCGTTCTTGGCGTATTGGTGCGAGGAGCCGTGTTGATCGACTTGAGCTTTCTGCGCTTGCGTGTCCTTCATGTGCTTGAATCGCAGGTTGGTCAGCGAGAAACGTTGCACGCCGTGCACACGCGGAATGCGAACGCGACGGAAGTTCTCAAATGCTTCCTCGACCGAGCAACCCGACGACAGCCAGCGACCGAGAATGTAGGCATCTTCGAATGCCTGGCAGGCGCCCTGGCCCGCGTTCGGCACCATGGCGTGCGCGGAATCGCCGATCAGCTGGACACGGCCGAAGCCCCAGTTGTCGTTGATCGGGCGTGCGAACAGGCCCCACTTCATGCAGTCGGTCACGAGGTCGAGCAGCCGCTTCAGGCGCGGCTCCGGATTCGGGAAGCTGGCACGCATATCGTCCGGATTGCCCTTGCCGTTCCACGTTTCTTCAACCCAATCGCCGGTATCCTGCTGCGTGACGATGTTGACCATCGTCTTGTTGCGGATGTAGTACGCGCGAATATGAGCGCCCGGCCCGACCCATTCGACGTGGCCGTTCGGCGCCAGGATGTCTTCCGGCACGATGCTCGCGTTGAGCAGCGCACGCCATGCCATCTGGCCGGTATAGGTCGGTTTGTCGTCGCCGTAGAGCGTCTGGCGAAGCACCGATTTCACGCCGTCTGCACCGATCACATATTCCGCTTCCACCACGTTGCCGTTCTCGAACTTGAGTACGACGCAGTCTTCGCGCACTTCAGCGCTCACCAGACGATGACCGAGATGGATGTGTGATTTGTCCACGGTCGATGCGAGTGCGTCGAGCAGATCGGCACGGTGGAACGAGTAATAAGGCGCGCCCCACTTTTCGGCGAGCTTGAAGCGGTCACGCGATTGAATGAACTCACCCGTTTGCATCTGAAGCATATATTCGCCAGGCGAACGGTGACCCACTGCATCCACTGCCTCCTTGGCGCCCAGACCCCACAGTGCCTTGACCGCTTGCGGGCTGCAGCTCACCGCTGCGCCAATTTCTCCCAATGCGGGCGCTGCTTCGAAAAGATCGGCATCGATGCCGAAGGTCTTCAGTGCATTTGCAGTTGCAGTTCCCGCAAGTCCGCCACCGACAATTGCGATGCGGCATTTCGTTAGCATGGCTTTTCCTTCCAGAGACGTCGTTAAAAATGTGAGATGACTATATGGCGCCAACGACAACGCAACAATTCAACAATTCAGCCGAAAACTTTAGCCGCGCTGATACATTCATATAAGAAATCGAGAGCCGAAAGAAAATGGTGCGCGTACCGCGTCCATAGCACGTGCGACGCCATTTTCCGCACGCCAGTGCGTCGAGAAAATTCGCCGTAAAAGCCCGGATTTCCTCGGGTTTTCCCGCACCGGAATAGCGCCAAAACTGAGGGGAGATTGACCGTGCGGCGTTATTTGTCGATTTACATTCGGGCATACCCGATATAAGTACAAGTCCCTACCTTGTCCAAAACGTCTTCCACGGAGAGAAAATTGTTGATGTTGCGACCTTCGAGTGGCGCAAGTTAAACTCAAGCGCGATTAACTATCTCGTGAACCGTTATGCCGACACAGCTCGACTGGTATCTTCACCTCAATCTGAAGACTCGCCATCTCAGGTTATTGGTCATGCTGGACGATCTCGGAAGCTTGAAAAGAGTCGCCGAGGCAACCCACGTAACATTGCCGGCGGTGTCGAGATCGCTAGCCGAGCTTGAAAGGGGATTGGGTCTCGATCTTTTCGTCCGTACCTCTCAAGGCATACGCGCAACCGCGTATGGTGAGTGTCTGATTCGACACGCACGCAACATACTGACCGACGTACAGCAGGTGCGCGACGAACTCAATTCGCTGTACAACGGCTCGGGCGGAAAAATTAATATCGGCGTGTATCCGGCATCGAGTTCTGTGCTCGTCCCCAGGGCATTACGCCTGTTGAAGCAACGCTCGCCGAACACGAACGCCCAGGTTATCGAAGGCACTCGCCCGCTTCTGCTGCCACAATTGTGGGAGGGGAAAATCGACCTGATAGTCGGCCGCTTGCCAGCCGTTCCCCCGTCGAGTGGCTTCGATGAGAAGCCCCTGCTGGAAGAACGACTGGTAATCGTCACGGGCCCTCATCATCCTCTGGCGAAACGCAAACATCTTCAATGGTCCGATTTGCAGCCGTATCCATGGGTATTGCCTTCCTATGCCTCGCAAATGCGTGAACCCTTTGAGCGCATCCTTGAGATGCAAGGACTCGAATTCCCGAAGAACTACATTGAGACGATGTCGGTTCAGGTTGCACGTTCGTATCTCTATTGCAGCGATGCGGTTTCGGTACTCGCGATTACAGCTGCGCGAGATAAATTTCAGCCGCTCGCTGTCCTGCCCCTGACGCTTCCTCCGATGTTGCGAGCGACCGGCATGATGTGGAACCGGAATCGTCCTTTTAGCGCGGCAACAGAATTGATGATGGACTGCCTTGAAGGCGCAGCCAAACAGATAAGTGAGGCGGAGCGTTCGCAAGCCAATCCGGTGTTTTAAGTGGCTCGGCGTTGAACGCCGGTCTGCGGAAACTTCAACAGGCCGAACCTGGCATCAGATTCGGTCCCACGTATTCATGGCACCGGGCGGAGCCCAGCAGGTGCTCGTCCGTTCTATTTCAGGAACAGCGCCGTTGAGAAAGGCACGCTCGTTTCAGGGGCATGGAACGCCGGCGTGGGGCGTGCCAGGCCCCATTGATCGCGACGCCCTTTCGGAAAACCCCACTCGTCCGGACCCTTGAACTTGTAGGTCTCGTCAACCTGCTCGACTTCAGCCGTGTATTCGACGATAAAGCCGCCCGGTCCGACGAAATAACAGAAGACGTTATCGCAAGGACCATGGCGGCCGACGCCCCAGCCGATTGCGTGACCGGCTTCCGTCATGCTTCCGGCGGCGGACATCACCGAATTGATATCCTGCATTTCGAATGCCAGGTGGTTGTACGAGCTCGACTTCGAAATGAACAGCGCGAGACTGTGATGGTCCGAATTGCAGTTCAGGAATGTAATGGTTTTGCTTTGGTCGATGACGCGGAAGCCGAGTTTCTCGACAAAGAATTTTGCCTCACGATCAGGACTATTCAGCACAATGTGCGACACCTTGCCCGGACGATCGGCCTGGGTTGCGTAGTCAGCATGTTGCTTCGGTTGCGCAACGACCCGAAAAACGCGGCCTTCGTCCGGGTCACGGAACGAAAACCCATAGCCGCCGCCGATGTCATCGAGGGGACCGACCGTGTCCGTCGTTTCCACGCCCGAATCCCGGAGTGATGCGAAGAGCGCATCGGCCTGTTCCTTCGATTCGATCGTGAGATCGATGCGCAGCAATTGGGGCGCCGGAAACCGATGAAGCGCCAGCGTATAGAAGTCCCGCCCCGTGCCCCGCAGATAAACGCTATCGGGCGAAGCCGATACTACCTTGAGACCCCAATCCTGTTCGTAAAAGCGCGCGGCTTCTTCGAGATTCGGCAATCCGAAGTGGACACTACGAACGCCGTTGATGCCTGTTCTCGTCGGCATTGTCTTACCTCCATTGTAAAAGTCGGGAGTCGGCCCCGGTGTTTCGGCGGCCATCCTGCCTCTCCCATCACATCACTGCTTTACTTGACGCCGCGAGTTGTCCATCTATCAATAGATAGTATGTCAACTGCAACGGCGTCCGACTATTGAGAAAAACTTTCTAACGCTTGCGAGATCGGTTAACTGGGCGGGAAGCTCGAGCGCATCAGGAACGGTCAGGGTCGACAAACATCTCCGCGATCGACAAACGACGCGGCGTAAGACCTTGCTTGAACGTCGTGGCTTCGAGCGCTTCGATGGTCCTGATGTTTTCCCTGATACCGTACGGCAGCGGGTCGTGCCCGACGACTTTGCGCAATTCGGAATACCGCTTATCGGTTGCGTCTTGTGCCGGATCTGCGTCCAGACGTTCAAGCCATTCTTTTTTGGCTTGCGCGAACGCATCGTAGAGCGACATGGCAATCCACGGATGCTCGGCCAGCACCGAATCCTTAAGCACGATCGTGCCATGCATCGGATAAATGCCGGTGCACGCGTAGTAGTCGGCTTCGAGTTCGGCAGCGTTCGGGAACAGGTCTGGATAGTCCGCCTCGACTTCTCGCCAGCCACGCCCTTGCTTCAGTGCAAACGTATTCGGATAGTCCACCATATTTGTGCGCATTGTTAATTGCATACTCTAAACCCGGTTATAACTTCCGTTGGGGATCGCCCATCGCTCGCGTCGCATGACTTCGTGAACGAAATATTTCATGCCCGATATGATGCCGCCAAACACGGGCCCCACGATTGAGTAATACCCCCTCCAAGGTTAGGAGATGCTGTTAACCGGGTGTCCAATGCTTCAACCGTGAGCGTGGCGAGATCAATTGATCCGGAAACCGGACTTTATTGACGATACCCGGCGATATATCGGTGCTTCGGCCATGGACGTCAAAGCGAGGAGTCGCATCTTCGGCGGCGACACGCGAAGGGTTCACCGCGGGTTTCCCCGGGTCTTTCTGAAATGATCAATAGTGCCGAAGCGCAGTACCGTGTGCACTTCAGCCTTGGACCGTTAAGCGGCTTTCCGCGCGTCCTCTAGCCAGTTCAGAAGCACTTGATTGAATGCATCGCCCTGTTCGACGTTCGGAATGTGCTTGGCACCGGTAAATTCTTCGAAACGGCCGTTGACGAACAGAGACGCGATCTTGCGACTTGCTTTGGGTGTCGCGCTAAGATCTTCGCTGCCACAACCGACGAGCACCGGCAACTTCACTTCGCCGAGACGCGGGGTGTAGTTGAAGTTGGCGAGCGCTTGCGCGCAGCCGATATAGCCCGCCACCGTGCAGCCCGCGACGGTCGCGCGGATCTGATTCCAGCGCAGCTGGTGCTTGCCACGATACTCCGACGTCAGCCAACGGCCCATCGTGTCATCGGCAAGCCCTTCTACGTCGCCGGCCTGCTTGAGCTTCTCGATTCGATTGCCCCAATGCGTCGCCGCATCTGGGAAGCTTTCGCTTTGCGTATCACAGAGAAATGCCGAATACAGACGATTCGGATAGCGCAGTGCCAATGACTGGCCGATCGCGCCGCCGATCGACAGACCAACGAAGTGAAACCGCTCGACGCCCAAGGCGTCTGTGACTGCGATCACATCATCCGCGAGTGCGTCCATGGTATAGGGCCCATCGGCTGCACGGCTGCCACCATGACCCCGCAAATCCGTACGAAGCACCCGATAACCCGCGGCCAACAAAGCCGGCACCTGTTCTGCCCACAGACCCATGTCTGCGGCCAGTGAATGCATGAACATCACAACCGGTCCATCTTCTGGACCGACGAAATCGTAGCTGATGGTGCGATCGACAAGCGGGAGCAGCATTGTATTTCCCTCCTTGATTCAATTTCGGCGACGCGTTGTCCGCCGACAGTGTAGTTCTCAATCTGAAAAAGCCAGCTAGAGATGATCTAGCTGGCATGGTGTGGCCGAAAGCTACGGGCACTTACCTGGCCGCGAGCAGATCCGGCAGCTCGGCCACGCTGGCCTGTTGATCGACGTTCAGAATGAACTCTACGAGACGCTTTGCCTGCTCTTCCGGGATCGCCTGCTTCGAAAGCTTCATGAACTTGGCGATGACTTCTTCTTCGCTCGCGAAGTCCTTTTCGTTGCCCCGGCCCGCTTCGACCGTGCGCTTGAGAGTCGTGCCGTCCTTGAGCAAGACTTCGACATGCACCATATGACGGGACTTCGAACCGCGCGCCGTGATGTCCGCGTCGTGGCGCACTTCGACCTTTTCGGCAATACGCATACGATCGGGGTCGGCCACCTTGTCTTCGGTGAACTGCGCAACGAAAACGTCGCCATCGAGAAGCAGCGTCGCAACGCAGTACGGCAGGTTGAGCTGCGCCGACGTCAGGCCTTGCGGCACGTATTTCCAGCCGACGTGATCCATCGTGACTTGCGAACCGCGCACGATGACCTTCTCGACGTCTTCCGCATCGAACGGACGTTCCGCCTGCATCAGCCGGATTGCATCGAGCGTCGTGTGGTTGCTGGCCACGCACGAATAGAACTTCAGTGCGATGCCCATCGTTTGCCACACCTGGCCGAGGCCCGCGGTCAATTGTTCCTTGTCGAAACGATCGGTCGAGCGGGAGAGCGTCGTGCAGAAGCCGCCATATTCGCTTTCGAGAACGTTGATGATCCCGGTAAAGCCCTTCGCGGCAAACAACGCGCCGTAGAGACCGCTTTGCGAAGCACGACCGGCGTGCATCCGCTTGACCATCGCACCGTACTGGGCCGCCATCAGGCCGGATGCCTGGGTACCGGCGATGCCGAGTGCGTGGACGGTCTGCTCGGCGCTCAGACCGAGCGCACGGGCGGCGCCTGAAGCGGACGAGAACACGCCGACGGTCGCACCCGAGTGCCAGCCTTGGGCGATGTGCTCCGGACCCATACAAATGCCAACGCGCGGGCCGATTTCGTAACCGGCGACAGCGGCAGCCAGGAAGTCACGGCCGGTAATGCCGCGCTTGCCTTCGGCGACCGCGATCAATGCGGGCAGAACGACGGCACCCACGTGCAACACGCCCTGGCGATGCACGTCGTCCAATTCGAAGCCTTGCACTTGCGAACCGTTGACAAGAGCAGCATGCGGTGCCGACAACCGCTGATTCGTACCCCATACGCGACTTCCCTTCGATGTATCGACGGCCGCCAGACTCTCTTGAAGAATGCGGCTCCACGGCAGCGACGCAGCATAGAGTGCGCAACCCGCGGAATCCAGAATCAGGAGCTTGATTCGCCGGATGACTTCCTGGGGAATCTGCTCATACTGAAGCGAAGAGACGAATTCTGCGATTCGGCGCGTTTGCGGATTGTCGTGGGTGGTATCGGTCATTCTAGTATCGAATCCTTGAAGTGCGCTGGAGCACGGGGCTATTGAAACTGAGACCGTGACATCGTGCCAGCAACGCTTGCGCAAAGCGATTGAGTAATGCGGTACCCACACTAAAACACCTTGTTAATGTCCTCATGAACCGGCGTCCTGCCGATGGCCGGTCCTCGCGCCCATCGTTAACCAAAGCGTGTACCGCAAGCTCGCTATTCGTCAATCGACATCTCGTAGCCGCGAAGGGCATCATGCGACGGTCACTTTTCCCATAGCTCAATGAATCGGATATCCGGACATGGCCGTAAAAATTCTATTGACTGGCGACATCAATCTCATGAATGTCGCCGATCCCTCGGTTCCCTTTCGTCAGGTCACTGCAGATCTCAAGGCAGCCGATTTCGTTTTCAGCAATCTCGAATGCTGCCTGTACGCGCCCGATCACGGCGTAGCCGTCGACCTCAATCGTACCAATGAAGGTTTCTTCGCGGACCCGGCAGCCGGTGTGGCTCTGCGCGACGGCGGTATCCAGGCTGTGGGTATCGCGAACAACGTCAACTACGGCGCCACAGCGATACTCTCCTCGATCGACAACCTCGCAAAACTCGGCATCCCTCGCACAGGTGCGGGCCGGAATGCCGATGACGCATGCGCGCCTGTGATCGTCGAACGTAACGGCCAACGCATTGGTGTCATTCAACGCACTGCCGTCTATTGGCCGACGAACCACGAAGCCTCGGCGGTGACGCCCGGCGTCGCGGCCCTGAAAGGTCATACGTCTTATCAGATCGCCTTCCATCGTCTTGGACCGGATCAACCGACGCCCAATCGCCCCGGAGTGCCTCCGGTCATCCATACGTATGTCGATCCGAAATATCTACAAATCCTCAAAGACCAGGTCGCCGAGCTGCGCAAGCAAGTCGATATCGCGATCGTTTCGCTTCACTGGGGTCTGGACAAGGAAATCCTCGAATACATGACCGAATTGGCTCATGTATCGATCGATGCGGGTGCCGATCTCGTGATTGGCCACGGGCCTCACTATTCGCTACCGGTGGAAATCTACCAGGAACGGCCGATTTTCTACGGGCTCGGAAGTTTTTCGTTCCACACGGGCCACGCCGGCAAGAGGCATGGCGATTGGGTCGGCATGATGGCCAATTTCACCGTCGATAAAAAAGCCGGTCCGCGTACGAGTTTCCGGTTTGTTCGCCATAACGACGACAACGAAACCTACCTGTGCGATCCGAAGGCTGAAACGGAAGTCCTCGAAGAATTGCGCGCCCGAAGCGCAAAGCTTGGCGCAGGCCTCGAAATCGAAGGTCAGGACGTCATTCTTACTCGCCTGACCCAAGTATCCTGAACTGGAATCGCCATGGCACTCACCGCTTCACAGACATTGGCGTCTTTCGCGGTCGACTTTCGTGATCGACCGATTCGCGATCATGTACTGACCTACGCGAAATACTGTCTGATCGATACCGTCGCCGCCGCCACCTATGGGGCGGAATTCCCGTGGAGCAAGGCCGTGATGGCATACGCTGCACGCTATGGCGTTGGCGGCACGAGCACGGTGCTTGGAAACGCCTCGATGCGTGTGCATGCTCCCATGGCTGCATTGGCCAACGGCGCACTGGCGCACGCGTTCGAAATGGACGGCATTCGCGAGCCGAGCGCCGGCGTTCATGCGGGTGCCACGATTGCGCCCGCAGCGTTAGCCGTTGGCGAAGAATCCGAGGCGGACGGTCTTTCGGTCTTGAAGGCGTTCATCCTGGGTACGGAAGTCGCATCGCGCATTGGTGTGGCCAGCCATCACAGCCCCGAGAAGATCGGTTTCCACGCACCTGGCATGACCGGTCCCTTCGGTTCAGCGATTGCCGCCGGTCTGTTGATGGGACTCGATGCCGAAGGACTCACCAACGCGTTGGGCATCGCGGGCTCGCTGACCTCCGGCCTGATGACGTTCAGCAAGGCCAGGCACGGTTCGATGGTCAAACGTCTGCATCCGGGTCGTGCTGCAGAATCCGGTGTCCTCGCTGCACGTCTGGCCGCTTCCGGGTTCGAAGGGCCCGAGAGTATTCTCGATGGAAAGTTCGGATTTCTCGACGCCTACTGCCGCGACCTACCGCAGGAAATGAGTGCATTGACCGCCGATCTGGGCGAGGATTGGGAAACGTTGCGTACGGGTCTTAAGCGATACGCCTGTCACGCGAATGCCCAGACCGCGACTCAGTCGGCGTGCGATCTTCAAGGACGGCACAAATTCGATCCGCGCGAAGTTCATCACATCACCATCGAAGGCAATGAACGCCTGATCGGGCGGCATGACAATACGGAACCGCTCGATATCATGCAGGGGCAGTACAGCGTGCCCTTCTGTGTCGCACTGGCGCTGTATCGCGATCCGAACGATCCGCGGTCGTTCAGCAGCGAATCAGTCAATGATCAGGAAATCCGTGCGCTGGCCCGTAAGGTCCGGGTCACGACCATGCCGACCAAATCGGTTCGCCATACGCGCATGACGGTCCAGCTTCTCGACGGATCCGTATTGATCAACGATTGCGCAGAATACAAGGGCATGCCGACCAATCCCGTCTCGCTCGACGATATCACGATCAAGTTCAAGAACCTGACGCGCTCACTCGGTGAACGACGTTCGGATGTTCTGTTCGACCGTCTGGTCACACTGGAAAGACAGGATCGCCTGCCGTTCGGGTGAGTCACGACTCTTTCCGAAAGGAATAAAGGAGCTCATTGATGAGGATTTCCGAAACATCCAGGAAGCGTGATGTGCAAGTACTCATTGTCGGCGCCGGGCCGGTCGGCCTGACGCTGGCAATCGATCTGGGACAACGCGGCATACACGTTCTGATCGTCGAGAAGCAGCTTCGCGCCTCCGGGCTGCCGAAGATGGAACGCTGCCATCCGCGAACCATGGAGATATGCTCCCGGCTCGGGATTGCCGATCGTGTGAGGGCCATCGGCTATCGCCCCGATGACCCCCTCGATGCGTTCTTCGTCAAAACGCTCGCAGAGCCTCCGATCGCCAGCATCCCCCGGCCTTCTGTCAATCAGGTACGTCGGCAAACGGCCATGGCGAACGATGGCTCGGCGGCGGCCGAGCCCTACCAGATCGTGTCGCAATACGCGATCGAACCACTGCTGAGGGAAGTCGCCGAATCGACGCCCGGCGTTCGCGTTGCATTCGGTTGCGAGCTGATATCCTTCACCGAAGGCGAGAACGCCGTTACGGCTGAACTGCGCCACGCGTCAGGCGAACAGGAAATCGTCCCGGCAACCTATATGGTCGGCACGGATGGGGGTGCCAGTACGGTTCGTCAAGCACTCGGCATTGAACTCCGGGGCGAGCCCAACGTTCATCGCTTCATTCAAGCGCAGTTCCGCTGCGAAGGACTCTTCGAACGCATTCCGAAGGGCGCCCACTACTATCGCGCCGATGGCCGATGGGGTTTTCTCATCACGCAGGGCGACTGCACGCAATTCACGCTCCACGCAGAAGCCGAGGACGTGAGTGAGATGCCTAGGCTTTTCGAGGAGCTGGTTGGATTCCCCGTCAAATACGAAATGCTTTATGCCGGCCCCTGGACGATGCGTCTTATGTTGGCCGAGCGTTACGCTTCCCGTCGAACTTTCCTTGCCGGCGATTCCGCACATCTGGTAACGCCGATCGGCGGCCTTGGCATGAACACGGGCATTGGCGATGCTATCGACATCAGCTGGAAATTGGCCGCCGTGCTGAAGGGATGGGGCGGAAAGCATCTTCTCGAAACCTATGAAGCTGAGCGTCGCCCAATCGGCTGGCGCAATGTGAAGACTTCAGAACGCGGTTATGTGGTCCGGCGTGGCTGGAGCGAACACTGCCGCGAAGTGCTTTCCAACGGAGCCATCTCCCCGGAGGATTATCAGGCCTTGGGCGAATACTGGAAGGCCGAGCATCGCAAAGGCAGTTTGAATCTGCTTGGCATCTCACAGGGCTACCGATACCTCAATTCGACGATTCTTTGGCAAGATCCGGTGGACGACGAATCGGACCAGGCCGAATTCGGCTACGTGCCGACGACACTGCCGGGCGCCCGCATTCCCAATATTCGCCTGAACGACGGCCGCGCCTTGCAGAATCTGATTCAGGGTGACTTCACGCTGTTGTGCCGCAAAACCCCGACGGCGGGGCCGGATGCGTTTGCCAAGGCTTTCGGTGACCGTGGCGCGACGTTCTCGGTACTCGAGTTGGGTGATGCCATGGACAACGTCGCCGTCTATGACCGCGATTTCTATCTGATTCGGCCGGACTTGCACATCTGCTGGCGTGGCGACGAGATGCCGGGTTTCACGACTGCGCTCGTTGAAAAGGTCTGTGGCGACAATGCATTCGAACCCGAACGCAGCGGCCGATTCGAGATCACGCTCGGAGACGACGCCAGAACGCGCGCGGCGACGGCGACTATGTCCTTCATAGACTGACACGGCCTCCCTATCACCGCCGAAACGGGATCGATACATTAAGAAAGCCCGCAGTTTCGTGGGCTTTTTTTAATTAGTCTTTCACCCGAGCCGCAACCTAAGATCGACGAGACCCGTCGTGGAGAGGCCGACCGGACCGGCGCCGTCCATGCACGCATCTGGCGAGACGCATCGCTGCAGTTTTCACTACATTGGATTACCAGGACGTATATGAGTGCCGTCACGTCAGATTCGATCGGGAGCAAAATACAATTAATTCCGATGATCATCGCCATACCGATGTTCCTTCAGGCGGTCGACACCTCGGTATTAGGCACGGCACTGCCCTCGATGGCCATATCTCTGCGCACGGAGATTCTCCACCTCAACATGGCCGTCACCTCCTACCTGTTGAGCCTGGCCGTTTTCCTGCCCGCCAGCGGGTGGATGGCGGATCGATGGGGCGCCCGGCGTATGTTCTGTTGGGCGATCGGCATCTTTTCTCTGGCCAGCGCCTTGTGCGGACTGGCAACGTCGCTCGAGCAGATCGTCGCGTTCCGGATCTTGCAAGGCCTGGGTGGCGCCATGATGATGCCCGTGGGACGTTTGATTCTCCTTCGAAGTGTCCCTCCGGCCCAGATGGTCGCGGCCATGGCCTGGTTCACGATTCCCGGCGCTGCTGGCCGCGTCTCAGGACCGCTGATCGGCGGCATCCTCGCCACCTTCACCTCCTGGCGATGGATTTTCTATCTCAACATCCCGTTTGGCTTATTGGGTATTTTTCTGTCGCTCAAATATGTTCCGCCAATCAAGGAAGATGTCGAAGAAAGATTCGACATATCGGGGTTCCTGTTGATGGGCTTGTCCCTGGCCGGAATCATATGCGGCCTCGAAACGGTCGGCCGAAATTTCGTTTCCGTATCCGTTACATGGGCAATGATTGGCGTGGGCTTTCTTTCGTTCACGGCTTATGTGATACACAACCGCCGCGATGCAACCAATGCGATTATTCCGCTCGGCATCTTCAAGATCAAAACGTTTTCCCTAATGACGTTGGGCGGTATGCCGGTCCGGATCGCGGTAGGCTCGACGCCGATTCTGATTCCGTTGTGGATGCAGATTGGATGTGGAATGTCACCGGTCGAGTCGGGATTGATGGGTGCCGGGCTTTCGGTTGGGTTGTTCGGCGTCCGGATGGTGATGGAACGATCTGCCAAGGCGATTGGATTCCGCTCGATCATGCTGACTTCAACCGTGCTGATGGCGGCCATGTTTGCCGGTTACGGCCTGTTCACGGGGCAGACGTCGCATTGGATCACGTTCGTCATCTTCTGCATCAGCGGCATATTTCAGTCCATGACGATGATCTCGATCAATACGCTCACGTTTACGGACGTTCCCAAGCATTTCTCCAGCAAGGCCACGGCGCTCTCGACCATGCTGCAACAAGTGTCGATGAGTTTCGGCGTGGCCTTCGCGTCACTGTGCATGACGTTCACGGCACGGTTTCACGGCCACTCGCCGCAGCATCTGGCGACCGCCGACTTCCCGCCTACCTTCTTCATCATGGGTGCATTCACGCTCGTCGCGTTGCTTTCTTTTAGGCGCCTTGATCGCAGGAAGGGCAGAGAATTCGCACAATCGACGCACGAGCCGCAGATCGAAGAATAATCCTATGCAAAGGAAAGCCCGTGCGATGCGGGCGGAATAGGCCAGAAAATGCGCTGCGGTGAAGATTGCCAAAAATCCAATCTCCCGATCGAGCGCAACGTGACGAAGCGCCCCGAACACGTCGAGA
The DNA here is from genome assembly GCF_059567925.1 of Paraburkholderia sp. BGA-UO-ETr-F21. Taxonomy (NCBI): domain Bacteria; kingdom Pseudomonadati; phylum Pseudomonadota; class Betaproteobacteria; order Burkholderiales; family Burkholderiaceae; genus Paraburkholderia; species Paraburkholderia sp. BGA-UO-ETr-F21. Next base: position 37,037 of record NZ_JCAQOY010000002.1, read on the forward strand.
CGCATGATTTGCGGACCAGGCGGCACCGAAAGCCGGCATGACGTGCAGTTGGGTTTTTCCGTCATGGCGCCCCATGTTCGGTACCCGGCCCATAGTCATCCTCCCGAAGACGCGTACATGCTTTTTACGGCCGGCGAGTTCCGTCAGAGAGGCGGGGACTGGTTTGACCCCGGCATCGGCGGCGGCATACATAATCCGCCGGGAAGCCCGCATGCAATGAGGTCCGGGGCAGCCCCCTTCCTCGCTGTCTGGTGTCTCCTGATTTGAGCGACGCAGGCCGTTCGGCGATGTATTCAACTCCCACGCAGACAAGTACAATTTTCCGATACTCCGTCGCTACTCAACGGCATACCGCATAGCACCTCCTTTTCTTACCTCCCTCACGACCGCAGACTCGTCCAGCCCGAGACTGACAGCGCAGAACGATCGCCAATCGTGAACTTTGCCCCGCATCCGCCAGACGAATGAGAAATGGTGGACATCGAGCATTCGTTGTATGGCAAGCGTACTGTTGGTAGACGATGATGCGGAGGTGCTGGCAGCGAGGAGGGCCATTTGCGCCGCTGACGGCTTTGAGGTGCGGAGCGCAAGCAACGGCCAGTCCGCGCTCGACTCATTTATCGAATCTCCGGTCGACGTGGTGGTCGCCGACTGGCGCATGCCCGAAATGTCGGGCAGCGAACTCTGTCACCGTTTGCGCGCCCTTGTGAACGGCGGTCAGAATCCGACACCAGATGGCGGCGTCGATCAGAAACGGGAAGCGGGTCTGATGTTCGGAGCTGCTTCGTGATGACTAGTGCGGGCCCCGATGGGCGGTACCGGGTGCGTCGGAAGGAGCCCGAAGGGCGAGTGCAGGCGCACCCGGCGCGGCTCGCTTCAGGAAGGGGTGACGCAGGAGTCTGGATGCGGTAGAAGAAGGTTTACCTACCGCCGAAGAAACAGGCCCGACACCGGCACAAACCGCCAAGTTCACTCCGGTGTCGAGCCCAACACGCGCACGACAGGGTACGGGTGCCCGCCAAGTATGGCACCCCCCGTCAGCCCTGTCGATATCGCATCGGCATTGACGGGGATTGCCGATGCCGGCCACAGGCCGCCTCTTTGTGTGCGCCCGCTGCCGGGCGCAGGTCTTCGTTTGCCGCCGTTGCGACCGCGGCCAGATTTACTGCGACGGCGACTGCTCGATGGCCTCACGTCAGGCCAGCATGCGCGTGGCCGGCCAGCGCTATCAGCGCAGTCGCCACGGCCGCTTTGCACATGCCGAACGAATGCGCCGCTATCGTAGTCGCCAGAATAAAGTGACGCATCAGGGTTCCGCCGTGCCTGCCGCCGATGCTCTACTGGCACCGACTTCGACGACGTCGGCGGCCAGAGTGGCGGTACCCGCCACCGCCCCGTTTGTGCCTGAGCATTGCCACTTCTGCCACCGCGTCTGTTCGGGCTTCGTGCGCCTCGGGCCACTGCGCCGTCGGGTCTTCCGTGATGTTCGTACTGTTACTCACTGCACAGGACACGACCCATGACCATCGGAGTTGAACTCGAAGCGCAGATCCTGCGCTACTACCATGTCGAGAAGTGGCGCTGCGGCACCATCGCGCGCCAGTTACACGTACACCGCGGCACCGTCCAGCGCGTACTGGCGCAGGCCGGACTGCCCAGAGTCGGCGCGGTGCTGCGGCCCTCGCAGATCGATGCCTACCTGCCGTTCATCCATGAGACGCTGAAGAAGTTTCCGTCACTCACAGCCAGCCGTCTGTATGCGATGGTCTATGAGCGTGGCTACCGGGGCAGTCATCATCACTTCAGGCACCTGGTCTCGCTCCATCGTCCGCGTCCGGCGGCCGAGGCGTACCTACGACTTCGCACCTTGCCTGGAGAAGAAGGCCAATGTGACTGGGCGCACTTCGATCATCTCCAGATCGGACGTGCGCGCCGGCCACTGATGGCCTTCGTGATGGTGCTATCGTGGTCCAGGCAGATCTATCTGCGCTTCTTCCTCGATGCGCGCATGGACAGCTTTCTGGCCGGTCACGCCGGTGCCTGGGCGGCATGGTCCGGGTTGCCACGTATCGTCCTGTACGACAATCTTAAAAGTGCAGTGCTCGAACGTCAGGGCGACGCGATCCGCTTCAACCCGACGCTGCTCGCGTTCGCCGCGCATCATCGTTACGAACCCCGTCCTGTGGCCGTGTGCAGGGGGAACGAGAAGGGTCGTGTCGAAAGAGCAATCAGGTTTGTACGCGAGAACTTCTTTGCCGCGCGCAAATTCGCTGACCTCGACGACCTTAATGCTCAGGCCGCACTCTGGTGCGCGGGTTCCGCCGCCGATCGTCCCTGCCGGGAAGAGCCCACGATCACCGTGCGCGAAGCCTTCGCCCGTGAACAGCCCAGCCTGCTCGCCTTGCCAGAGAATCCGTACCCGTGCGAACTGCAGCTGGCCGTGAAGGTTGGCAAGCAGCCGTACGTGCGTTTCGACCTGAACGACTACACGATCCCGCATACGCACGTGCGGCGCATGCTCACGGTGCGGGCCGATCCGCACCAGGTGCGCATTCTCGATGGTGCCGATCTGCTCGCCACCCATGTGCGCAGTTACGACCGCGGCGCACAGATCGAGATTGCCGCGCACATCGACGCCCTCGTCGAGCACAAACGCGAAGCCCGTCACCATCGCGGCCTCGACCATCTGGCCCGCGCGGCGCCGGCCAGCCAGGCGTTGATGCTGCGCGCCGCTGAACTCGGCGGCAATCTCGGCAACATCACAGCCAATCTGCTGCGCCTGCTGGACCGCTATGGCGCCGCCGAACTGCAGGCGGCCATCGAGGAGACCCTCGCCAGTGGCGCGGCGCCTCATCCGAATCCGGTCCGTCTGGCACTGGAGCGCCGGCGCGAGGCGCGCAAGCTGCCTCCGCCGCTGGCCGTCCCAATGCCCGAACACGTGCGCAAGAAGGACACGCTGGTAACACCCCACCGCCTCGACATTTACGACCAGATCGCGGGAGACACCGATGAGCGCGCCTGACGATCTGCAAAACCGCGCGCACGCGTTGCGCCTGTACGGACTGCTCGCACATTGGCCCGATGTGGTAGCCCAGCCGTGGCTCGCGCCATTGCTGCAATGGGAAGAGGACGAGCGCGGACGCCGTTCTCTGGAGCGACGTATCCGCGAAGCCCATCTGGGCAACTTCAAACCGCTGTGCGACTTCGACTGGGCCTGGCCCCGGCGGTGCGATCGCGCTGTCGTCGAAGAGTTGATGTCGCTTGAGTTCGTCAAGGACACTGCGAACGTCGTGCTGATCGGTCCGAACGGCGTCGGCAAATCGACACTGGCGCTTAATCTCGCCTATCAGGCAATCGTACATGGCCACACGGCCTTGTTCACTACCGCCGGCCAGATGCTCGGCGAACTGGCCGCGCTCGACAGCGATTCGGCCTTGCGCCGCCGGCTGAACCGCTATGCCTCACCCGACGTCCTGGTGGTCGATGAAGTCGGCTACCTCTCGTACTCGAACCGCCACGCTGATCTGCTGTTCGAACTCGTCAGCCGGAGGTACGGGGTCGCGTCGACAGTGGTGACGACAAACAGACCATTTGGAGAATGGCATGAGGTGTTTCCCAACGCCGCCTGCGTCGTCTCGCTTGTTGACCGACTGGTGCATCGCGCCGAGGTCGTCGTGATCGAGGGCGAGTCCTACCGTGTGAAGGAGGCGCGTGAACGTGCTGAGCAACGCACGAAGAAACGTAGCGCAGCTAAAGCCGAAAAGAAGACGTCATGACGCGCAGTCACCTACCTTCCGGAACCACGCAAGGGCTGGACTTCCTGATCTCAGACAACTGGTCGGCCGACCAGGCACTTGCCGTCGTTGAACTCCTCGACGATCTACGCGAGCGTATCGCCGCGCACTACCAGATTCCGCTCAATGAACTGCTGCACGAACAGCGCGCGCCTCCCGACAATCCTCACCCTCGCGACATCGACGATCCATTCTGATGACCATCGCCCAACAACAGCGGGCCATAACCGCCCCTGTTGTTGACGCTTTTACTCAACCTTGCGCCGCCGTTTAGTGCCGGGTTTGCACCGCCGCTAACAGCCCTCCCCGGTCTGGCCGATGTTGCTTTTATCCTGATCTCAGGAGAGCCGACCCCACCCGCCTTCGTCAGCTACGACGGATTTCTTCGCAAGCCCGTAGACGCGAAGGTGCTGCTCGCCACGATGCACCGTCTACTGGTGGAGCACGTGACGCACCGGGAAATCCGGAGTGGCAACGTAGGCTAGTCGAAGGCCCGGTTCGTGCGAAATGCCGCTGCAGGTAAAGTATCGCGACCGTTCGAGCGAGGGCCGTCGAGCCTGGCATGAGCAGTCTCCACGTCTGTCGGCATCGCGTGAGTCGCGGCAAAATCCGGACCTCACGACGATGGATCACACGCCCGCTTTGCGCACGAACCCTCCACTCGACGCGACCTGCTAACGCCACCAATCAGCAGCAACGCAGCGCCGCGGCCTAATCACGCTGCTCCCCAAAGTCATCCGCACAATCAATTCCCCGGGGCGGCGATCCGACCACACTCAATTTGCAAAAGACACAGCATCCGGCGCAAATGCATTAGCATGCTTAATGCATCCAACCGGCACGCGACGATCGTTACGACGCACGTTGAAGTCAGACTGACCGGTTCAAATCAATCAATATGCGGAGACCGCGCCGATGAGCGTTGTAAATCTCGACCTGGATTTGTTGCGTACTTTCGTTGCCATCGTCGAACGGGAATCTTTCGGCGCGGCTGCGGACTCCGTCCATCGCACTCAATCCGCTGTCACCCAACAGATGCAACGCCTCGAGTCGCAGTTGGACAAGCCGCTGTTCCTGAAGCGCGGACGGGAAAAGCGGCTCACGGAACATGGACTGAAATTGCTCGAATATTCGCGCCGCCTGCTCGCCCTCAATGACGAAGCGTGTTCCGCGATCGCCGGCGCGACCTTGACGGGCGAAGTGAGATTGGGCGCGCCCGCTGACGTTGCAGACTCCATGTTGCCGAACCTGTTGCAACGGTTCTCGAAGGCTTTCCCGAGTCTGCGCATGACCATCGACACCGGACGCACGGCTTTTCTGATTCAGGCCATGAAGCGAGGCGAGATAGACATGACGATCTCGGCGCGCGCGCATCCGGAGTTCCGGCACGTGACGCTGCGCACCTCCCCAACCGTCTGGATCTGCGCGGCCGACTACCACTACGACCGGCATCAACCGCTCGAACTCATCACATCGGATGAGCCGAGCCTGTTCCGTACGATGGCGCTCGATCATCTCGAGCGCTCCGGCGTCTCCTGGCGCATCAGGTACGTCGCGCCGACGCTGCCGGGCATACGAGCGGCACTGCGCGCGGGGCTCGGCGTGACCGCGCGCTCGGTCGAGGTGATGGGCCCGGATTTCCGCGTGCTCGGCGAAACCGATGGACTGCCACGGCTTCCCGATGTCACCTACAACCTCTATCTCGGCTCGTCACCCAACCCGGCCGCGCGTCGGTTATTCGATTCTCTGGGCGCGGTACGAATTTAGACGCCGCGCCCCTGCAACCGCGTAGCGTAGTCGTTCCACGGATACCGACGGGCACTGACAATGCGGGAAAGCCCTATAATCGTTGAGCAGCGCCAGTATCTCCGCCCATCCCTTACGATCCAGTTGGGGCAACTATGAAATCATCCACCCTGGCGACTTTGGTCGCACTTACGATCGGCACATCGGCCGCCTCGCATGCTCAGACGAATCAACCCAGCACGCGTGCACAGGTCCGCGCCGAACTCGTCGCGCTGGAGAAGTACGGCTACCAGCCCAATCGCGACGATTACCCGAAAACGCTGCTACGCGCGCAGCGACTGCTCTCCGAAAACCGCGACTCCAAACCGGGCTCTAACCCGGCTTCTAGCGGAACCACGCAATAGAACGAAACGGCTGGCACTTCGGTCGTCATGGCGCGTATACGCCACTGGGATCGGGTGAGTCCTAACCCAACCCCGTTTCCGCTGAACAGACCAGCAATAGCGGCAGCAGCCAATCTCCGGGCAGCGCACTCAGAGGAGATCGCCTTTTTCCGCTCGTCCAGGCTGCTTTCGCATCACGCGAGCCTGGGTTGCTAGCGCGTATGCCGGCAAAACTGCTCGACATCACAAGCGGCTCTTCAGCGTTCACGATGCGTGGAGCCGGCGCATCGATCGATAACAACGCGACCGGACCACCCTGTTCAAAGTCTGCGTCAGCTCTGCGGATATGGCTGGAGCGATGTCATTCGACTGGCTCCCCGGTGACTTCTTCCAGTGTCTTCTGCCGCGAATCGACCTTGATGGTCAGCACCAGAATCACCGCGGCAATCACGAGTGGCATCGTGAAGTAGTAGATGATCTGATGGATCATCGTGCCCAGCGTGAGCAGCCAGCCCAGCACGAATGGCCCCGCGATCGAGCCCACCCGCGCGCACGCCACCACCAGCCCCGANTCGACGTAGCGGCGACGCGGCTCGCTAGCCCGTGACTTCTTCCAGTGTCTTCTGCCGCGAATCGACCTTGATGGTCAGCACCAGAATCACCGCGGCAATCACGAGTGGCATCGTGAAGTAGTAGATGATCTGATGGATCATCGTGCCCAGCGTGAGCAGCCAGCCCAGCACGAATGGCCCCGCGATCGAGCCCACCCGCGCGCACGCCACCACCAGCCCCGAGGCGAGCGAGCGCACCCGTGTCGGAAACAACTCGCTGCTCAGCGTATAGAAGATCGGCACCACGCCACCGGAGAAGAACTGGTAACCCACGTTACACGCCACGATGATCTCGATCGGCAGCTTGTATTCGAACGACAGACCGAAGCCGAAGAAGCACAGTGCGCTCAGGCCCGAGAGCAGCAGCATCGCCCACTTGCGCGGCATGCGGTCCTGCAGCCACATGCCGAAGATCTGACCGAGCGGCGTGGTTGCCAGCACGATCATCGTGAAGGTGAAGCTGCGCGTGAGCGTGAAGCCCTGGCGGATGAAGATCGACGGCAGCCACGTCCCGAAGCCCACCACCTGGATGTTGTTGGCCAGCTGGAACAGCCCCAGCACCGCGATGACCAGCGCCGAGAAACGCAGCACGGAGAACTGCTCGCGAAGCCGCGGACGGGCCGTGACCTTCGCCTCGCCATGCGACGCCGGCGGCACCAGTTCGAGCGTGGCGAAGCCCGCGCGATCGGCGATCCGTCGCACCACCCGGCCCGCCTCTTCGACCCGGCCCTGCTGCAACAGGAAGCGCACCGACTCCGGCATGAAGCGGCGCACGTAGATGATCATCAGCGCTGGGCTCACGCCGACCCAGAACAGCGCTCGCCAGCCCAGTCGCGGCACGATCAGCGTGGCCACCACCGCGCAGACGAACCAGCCGGCCGAGTAACCGATCGCGCCCGAGCCGATGAAGATGTGCCGCAGCCGTTTCGGCGAATACTCCGCGAGCAGCGAGAACGCCACCGGAAACTCCGCGGCAATGCCCATCCCCGTGATGAAACGCGCGATCAGCAGGACCTTGTAGTCCGGTGCGATCGCACTGAGAAAAGTACCGAACGCATAAGCGAACAGCGCCAGTTGGAAGATCGGCCGGCGCCCGATCCGGTCGGCAAGCGGCGCGAACAGCAGCGCGCCGAGCAGCAGGCCGAAGTTGGTCACCGAGCCGATCGCGCCGGCCTGGGTCGCGCTGATGTGGAATTCCTTGATGATCAGCGGCAGCGCGAACGAGGTCGACTGGAAGTCGAACCCGTCGAGCACCTGCGCGACGATGCAGCCCAGCAGCAGCATCCATAGAAAACCGTTCATCGGGCACTGATCGAGGAAGTCCGTATAGCTCATCTTCCCCGCACCCGCTAGCGGCACCGCCGCTGCCTGCGCTGCCTGCGCGGAGGCATCCGTGAAGTCCCTCCGGCCTTGCACCAGCTCTGCCATCTCTGTCTCCTTCCGGTTTTCGTCACATGNAGTCGAACCCGTCGAGCACCTGCGCGACGATGCAGCCCAGCAGCAGCATCCATAGAAAACCGTTCATCGGGCACTGATCGAGGAAGTCCGTATAGCTCATCTTCCCCGCACCCGCTAGCGGCACCGCCGCTGCCTGCGCTGCCTGCGCGGAGGCATCCGTCAAGTCGCTCCGACCTTGCACCAGCTCTGCCATCTCTGTCTCCTTCCGGTCCGCGTCGTGCGGACGTGATGCAACGGATTACTGTTGTTCCGTTGTTTATTTATGTGTTGCGGCGGCCGGTTGCCCGCCGTATGAGACTTACCTTGCCGCCTGACCCGAGCGCGACTCGAAGCTCGACGCCGGCCGTTGAACCGGCATCGCCGCGCCCGTGTCCATCACGGCGGCAAGCACGGGCTGCACCGTCTGTGCACCGCTGCCGAGCGGCTCGAGTCCGCTTTCGACGATCGCATCGGCCGATGCCGCCGATTCGAGATAGCGGATCACGCAACGCGCGAGCCCCTCGTTGCGGCTCCAGGCCGGAATGCCGACCGCGACCCGCGTGGCCAGTTGAAGATCGGCGGGAAGAGGTGTGATATGAGCGATGCCCGCAACAGGCCGCAACTCACTGACCTGCTGAAAGGCGAGATCGGCTTCGCCGCGAGCGACAATCGCGCCGGTACGCTCACCACCGCCCACGAAGCGGCTCTTCGGCAGACACTGCTCGGCGATTCCGAGCTTCTGATAGAGCTGCGTCGTGAGGTATCTGCCGCTCGCACTCGCCGAGTAAGCGATCGTGCGGGCCGCGAGAAACGTACGTCTCAACGCTTCGGCGCAACTGACGTCGGGCGCCGGCGCGCCGTCTCGCACGGCCACAGCGACCGTGGACTGGGCAATCAGTCTGCTGCTGTCGGACAGCACGTATCCGGCATCCAGAAACTGTTGCATGTTCGGCTCGGCAACGATCACGAGATCGACGGGTTCGAAGCGTTCGAGCCGGTTGGGAATCGACTCCGCGCCGGTGCCGATCGAGGTCGTGACGGTCACGACTTTCTTGCCCGTCAGCGCTTCGAGCGCCGGCACCAGTGCCAGGTATGCTGCGGTGAACACGCCCGAGGTCATGACACGGAACGTGTCTGCGTCGTCGGTTTCGGAGGACTGCGCCGCTGCCGATCTTGCAGCCGGTGCAGCCAGCGAAGGCGTGCGGACGTCGATCAGTTCGGTCTGCGCGTCCTCGGCTTCGACCAGTGCCCAGACCCGGCGAAACGGCCCGCGCGTCTTGATCAGCTCGGTTCCCGCGGACACCGCCGTTTCATCGTCGATCCACACCGGTGCGCCGAGCGTCGCGCTGACGCATGCACGATGCGCGTTCTCTTCGAACAGAAACGCGCTCGCCACCGCTTCTTCGACGCTTGCGCCCGNCGGCAGCGCGAACGAGGTCGACTGGAAGTCGAACCCGTCGAGCACCTGCGCGACGATGCAGCCCAGCAGCAGCATCCATAGAAAACCGTTCATCGGGCACTGATCGAGGAAGTCCGTATAGCTCATCTTCCCCGCACCCGCTAGCGGCACCGCCGCTGCCTGCGCTGCCTGCGCGGAGGCATCCGTGAAGTCCCTCCGGCCTTGCACCAGCTCTGCCATCTCTGTCTCCTTCCGGTTTTCGTCACATGTCGTGCGCCCGGATTGTCTTGATGTAGGTCATTCAAACTACTTCGCGCTAGCGACGCCCTCCTGCGTCGCGCGGCTGACGCGCTCGCGCTTTAATAGCCGTCGTCCGGCACACGCACGAAGCCTTCCATCAGGATGCGCGCACTGCGACTCATGACGGCCTTCGTCACCGTCCATTGCCCATCTGCTTCCTGCGCCACCGCGCCGACCCGCAGCGTGCCCGAGGGATGCCCGAAGCGGACCGCCTCGCGCGCACCGCCACCCGCGGCCAGATTGACGAGCGTGCCTGGTATCGCCGCGGCGGTCGCGATCGCGACCGAGGCGGTACCCATCATCGCGTGATGCAGCTTGCCCATCGAGATCGCGCGCACCAGCAGATCGACGTCGCTGGCGCGGACCGGCTTGCCGCTCGACGCCGTGTAGTCGGCCGGCGGCGCAACAAAAGCAATCTTCGGTGTGTGCTGGCGCTGCTTGGCTTCCTCTGGATCACGAATCAATCCCATCCGCAATGCACCGGCCACGCGGATCGATTCGAAGGTCGCGAGGCGCCTGGGGTCGCCATTGAGCGCCTCCTGCAACTCGGTCCCAGTCAGACCGAGTGCGCACGCGTCGACGAAGATGGCCGGAATACCCGAGTTGATCATCGAGGCCTTCAACGTACCCACACCGGGCACCTGCAATTCATCGACGACGTTGCCGGTGGGCAGCATCGCTCCGCCCTCCTCTCCCTCGTCGGCCGGCTCCATGAACTCCAGCACGATTTCAGCGGCGGGGAAGGTCACCCCGTCGAGTTCGAAATCACCGGTTTCCTGCACTTCGCCGTTCGTCACGGGCACGTGCGCGATGATCGTTTTGCCGATGTTGGCTTGCCAGATTCGCACGACGCACACGCCGTTATCCGGAATCCGACGCGGGTCGACCAGGCCCGCATGCATCGCGAACGCGCCGACCGCGGCCGACAGATTGCCGCAGTTGCCCGACCAGTCCACGAAGGCCGGATCGATCGATACCTGACCGAACAGATAGTCGACGTCGTGCTCCGGCCGCCTGCTTCGGGCCAGGATCACGCATTTGCTCGTGCTGGAGCTGGCGCCGCCCATGCCATCGATCTGCTTGCCGTACGGATCCGGACTGCCGACGACGCGCATCATCAGACGGTCGCGCGCGTCGCCGGGTTGCTGACACGAGGCCGGCAGATCATCGAGGCGGAAAAAAACGCCTTTGCTGGTGCCACCACGCATATAGGTGGCAGGGATACTGATTTGGGGTGCTTGAGGACGCATGCGAGTTCTATGACGAGATGAGGTGAGCGCGCGGGCCGATCAACGGGCTGTCAACGGCTGAAAAGGAAAAGTCGCGCTCGACGCCGACATCGCATCCATGTCGCGACTGAAAATGCCCCACTGGTCGTTCCGCCCATTCGGGAATTTCCAGAACTCCGGCGTACCGGTCACGTAGCTGTCGTCCACGCGCTGGATTTCGGCGGTGTACTCGATGCACGCACCGAACGGGCCGACGAAGTACGCAAAGACGTTGTCGCCCGGACCATGCCGCCCGGGGCCCCACACCGTGCCCCAACCCGCGTCCTTCAGACGCCCCATGCCGCGCAGCACCGCATCGGTATCCTGCATCTCGAACGCCACGTGGTTGAGCGTGGGCTGTTTCGAGTCGGCATACGCGATCACGTGATGCAGCTCGTCGCAACGCAGAAAGCTCATGAAGCCCGTGCGATCGCTGAGCCGGAATCCGAAAACATCGGTCAGCACGCGCGACGCGGCTTCACGATCCGACGTGTTGAAAACGACGTGGGCGATGCGCAAGGGGTGCGCACGGTCGGTCGGCAACGCCGGCGGAGCCGGCTCGGCTTCCACGACGAAGCGGTACGGCTCGCCTTCGAGACCCGACACGTAAAAGCCGCTGCCTTGACCCGGTTCGTCGAAACGGTCGATCCACTCGCTGTGCCGCAAGCCCGCTTCGCGCACGCGCCGATAGACGCCGTCGAGTTCCTCGCGGCTGCCTGTCAGCGTCGCGGACAACAACGCACGTTCGGGGCCTTTGGTAATCGCGACCGAATAGTGTTGCGCGGCGCTACAACGCAGCCACGTGGTCGAGCCGCGCGTAGCCACTTCGGTCATGCCCCAGGGCTCGGTGAGAAAATCGACTGCTGCGCCGCGATCCGGCATCTGAAATTCAATACTGCGCAAATGCATGCTGCGTCTCCGGATGTCTTAAGGAGGAGTCTGGCGTCCAAGCGTCGCCACTGCGCCTGTCGGGCATCGCCCGTTATGTGTCAAGCCCGGCCGGTTTCGCCAACGTTGGCTGAGTGCTGTTCGTCTTCGGCTTCGACCAGTGCCCAGACCCGGCGAAACGGCCCGCGCGTCTTGATCAGCTCGGTTCCCGCGGACACCGCCGTTTCATCGTCGATCCACACCGGTGCGCCGAGCGTCGCGCTGACGC
>NZ_JCAQOY010000003.1:0-162572 GCF_059567925.1 Paraburkholderia sp. BGA-UO-ETr-F21
CCGTCTCGCACGTGATTATGAACGGCTGCCCGAAACCCTTGCAGGACTTCATTTCGTGGTCTTCGCAATGCTCATGCTCGTTCACGCAGTGCCAGTACTTCAAAGTGCCTAACACGCTCTAGTGTCGGTTCAACATGACTTCTTCAATGAGTATGCCGATCCTCTGGCTTCAGCCATCGACTCCGCCAGCCGCTTCGTCTTTGAAGGTTTGCCTTTATACCGAAAGCAAGAAGTAGAAGAAGGATTCGAGCAGCTCGCGTTTGATGACCCGATTTTCATGTATGTGTATAAAAAGGGCGAATATTTTGAGTCAGGCCCGACGGTGCACGTGCCGGACTGGGTCGATGGGTTGTACTTTAAAGACAGTGACTGGGCGCTTCACGAAGCGTTCTTCTCGGGAAGCGGAGAACTCTCGGACGGTGAGCGCGATCTTCGCCGAAGCGCTCTGCGTAGCAGGTTGGGGTTGCAGGACGGCGTCGGCTCACCGACAAAAAATACAGCTGACACGACGGCTCTCACCGGCGAAATTGATCGGCTCAAAGCGGAATTGGACGAAGCGAACGCAAAAGCCGCATCGCTGCAATCGGAAGCGCTGAAAGGAAAAGCTCGAACAACAGCGCTGAAGCTGATCGGCGGCCTTGCGATGGTCGGCGCTGAACTCGATATTCATAGCGGTAAGATTGAAGGCATTACTGACGTTCTCCGCGATCTTTCTCTGAAGGGCGTCAACGTGACTGACGACACGTTGCGGGACTATCTCAAGGACGCAGCCAGCGTCATCGGCAAGCCGAATTCTAGATAATCACGTGCCGAAATTGTGGTCCGATACCCGATTTCGGCCTTAGATATGTAGAAATCGGGTAGTGAGTCAGAATTTCGGGATTGCTCCTAATAATCTTCAATAACCTCTAGCCATACACAACGTTTCCCAAATTCGGAGAACAGTATGGCTAGTCCCTCCCAAGCCGCTACCGCGGCACAAACGCTTCCGCTGGTCGGGCAGTCCCGTTGGGCGCAGCTCGAACCGTTCCTGCCTGTCTGTCGCGAGACTTGGCGCACGATGTGTCGGGAAGGCCGCGCGCCGGCCCCGATTCGCCTGAGCGAACGCTGCACTGTCTGGGACAACACCCAGATCCATCGGTGGCTCGCTGATCCACTCGGCTATACCTCGAACGCTTCCTGAGGCGCGCCATGACGACCGCCCAGGGACGCGCCATCCGTTCGCGCCACGCTGCTCATCGGCAGCGCAATATCGGCTCAATCCGACTTCACTCATGGTCGGTCCGGGCCTCTCTCGCTGAAGCGCCTTTGATCGGCCGCCCGCTCGTCGACCACGCCCGTGAGCTGCGCATCCACGCGCTCGGCGATCTGATGTGTGCGGCGAAGACGAAGCCATTTCGGGCCGTTTGCTGGCGCCTGATGCGTGCTGAGATCCTTGCTCGCAGCGAGGCGCAGATTAGCCTTCTGGAAAGCGTGCGGCGGCTTTCGTGATGGCCGATTTACCCCAACCGCTGACGCCGACGGACTGCGATCTGCGCGACTTCACATTTATGCCCCTCGACGTCGTGCGCCTGCGTGACAGCGAAATTGCGGTCGTGTCTGAAGGCGACGAATTCCGTTGTGCGGTTTTGCTCTGGTGTGCGTCGTGGCATCAGGTCCCAGCGGCCTCGGTTCCTGACGACGATGTCGTTCTCGCTCAGTTGGCAGGCTTCGGTCGAGTAATTCGTGAATGGAAGAAGGTCCGCGACGGTGCGTTGCGTGGCTGGATTAAGTGCGTCGATGGGCGTTTGTATCACCCGGTCGTCGCAGAGAAGGCAAAGGAAGCGTGGTCTGGGCGCGTCGCTTACCGAGAGAAGAAAGAGGCGGACCGTCTGCGGAAAGCCGCCGCACGTGCAGCACAGAAGGCGCAGGACGAAGCTTACCTGTCCTCGCAAAATCCGTCGGACAACTCTAGCTTGTCCAGTGGACAACATGATTATGTCCAGCGGACGTCCGAAGAACGTCCAGCGGAAAAGGCTCTGAAAGAGACAGTAGAGAGGGAGAGGGACAGTGGAGAGGGACAGTTAACTACAAACCCTACAAGAGCTAACGCTCTTGCCGCTGACGCGTCGCCCGATCCGAAATCGATGATCTGGAAAATCGGCGTGCGGTTGCTGACGACAGCGGGCAGCAGCGAAAGCAGCGCCCGATCGTTCCTCGGACAGCACGCGAAAGCTGGCGAATCAAAGTTGGCTGAGGTGATCGGTTATCTGGCAGCGAATCCGAAGATTGAGCCCAAGGCGTACATCGCAAAGGCGATGGCGCCCGAGAAGCAGGAGCTGGCATTTTGAAAACTCTCATTGACTATGGCATCGACGTGACTGGCAAGCACGGCGAGGAAGTCAAGACCACGTGTCCGCAATGCTCGTCATCGCGAAAAAAGAAAAACTATCCGTGCCTGAACGTGAACACCGAAAAGGGCGTCTGGAATTGCTGGCATTGCGGATGGTCGGGCACGCTTCAGGGAGGCGAATGGCAAAAGCCCGAACTGCGCAAGGTCTACTCGAAACCGGCATTCGTGCCGGCAGCTGTGCCTAGCGACGGACTTGAATCGTGGTTTGCGAAGCGCGGCATCGGCGCTGAAGTACTCAAGCGCAACCGGATCTCAAGCGGCACCGAGTATTTTCCGCAAGTCGAGGAAGAGCGGAATTGCATGATGTTCCCGTACTACCGCAGCACGGACGTCGTGAACATCAAGTACCGCACGCGTGACAAACTTTTCCGCATGGCAGCCGGCGCCGAACGAATTCTCTACGGCGTGAACGACATTAACCCGGAAATCCTTGTTTGGGTCGAGGGCGAAATCGACAAGTTGTCGGTGGAGATGACCGGCATTCTCAGTTGCGTCTCGGTGCCGGACGGCGCGCCGGCGCCCGATTCGAAGTCCTACAGCAACAAGTTTGATTTTCTCAACGACTCCGCATTGACGCCGGTCAAGCTGCACGTCATCGCAGTCGATGCGGACGCGCCCGGCGCACGGTTGCAGGACGAATTGGTGCGGCGCCTTGGCCGCCACAAGTGCCAAGTGGTGGTCTGGCCGGAGGACTGCAAAGACGCAAACGATGTTCTGCTCAAGCACGGTGCCGACGTTCTGGGTGGATGCATTGAAAGTGCCCGTTGGCTGCCAATCGAAGGGACGTACCAGGTCGATGACTTCCGCGCGTCGTTGCGCGAGCGTTTCGCATACGGCGCACCCAAAGGCGCTTCGACAGGCTGGAAGTCCATGGACCCGTTCTACAACGTCATGACCGGCGAATGGACGCTCGTCACTGGGATACCTGGCTCTGGCAAGAGCGAATGGCTCGATGCGCTAACCGTGAATCTTGCAAAGGAGCATGGCTGGACGTTTGGCATCTTCTCGCCGGAAAACCAACCGCTCGAATACCACGTCGACAAGATCGTCGAGAAGTACGTCGGCAAACCGGTCGAGCAAGGTGCGACCGAGCGCATGACGGTGCAAGAGCATGAAGACGCTATGGATTGGGTTCGAGACCACTACACATTCATCCTTCCCGAATTGCCAACTGTCGACGGGTTGCTTGAGACGGCACAGGCCCTAGTGCTCAGCCGTGGTATCCGAGGTCTCGTCATCGACCCATGGAACGAGATCGATCATTCCCGAGCTGCTGCCATCAGCGAGACCGAGCATATCTCGCAATGCCTCTCGAAGATTCGACAGTTCGCACGTAACAACGGCATGCACGTGTGGGTAGTTGCGCACCCGCGGATCTTGCGTAAGGAGGATGGGAAGTACCCGGTCCCCACGCCTTATGACGTAGCCGGCTCAGCCCATTGGCGCAACAAGGCGGACAACTGCATCACGGTGCACTGGGACCAGGTCAAGGGCGGCGAAACCGTTCAGGTTCACGTCCAGAAGATTCGGAAGAAGCAGAACGGCCGCATCGGCATGGTTGAACTCCGATACAACAAGGTCGTCGGCCAGTACTCGTGTGAACCCAACTATTACCCACTGAGCGCGCGGCGCTGAAGGAGTCTTGCAATGAACCGTATAGAAGGTGTTGTGTCGGTGGACTGGAACATCGTGATGAAGCTTTTCGACTATCAGTTCGAGCGCGTTGGTGGGTGCATGCCAGTGGAGGACCAGACCGCGGCCATCGCGAGGAATTACGCGACGCTGCAACGACAGATTGATGACGGGCTTTGCGAATGGCGGTGCATTGATCCATACGACATAGCGGATTGGGCCTCGGTTCTGACTCCCGTCGAATTCGGCGCATGGCAGGACATACGTTCGGAAGGTCTGCCGCTATGGCCGCGGTTGCCCGTTGGCGACATGGTCGTGAGTTTCGGAAATCCGGCGCTGAAGGTCGCGCTGCAATGTGGTGACGATGAAGAGTCGGCGCGCGTCGCTCATTGGCTATCGCAAACCGGATGGCGCGTGTTCCGGGCGACTGCGGCGCAGTGCACCCGGGTCATGGAGACGCCCGCCGACGTTCGCGAGCGAACCGGCAATGTCAGCGATGCTTACCGGGCCCGTTACCTGGCCCAGACGCTCGCTGGGACGGTTCAGGATCTGCGCCATGCATTGATCGCCGCGGGAGTGCAGTTGTGAACGCCTCACTACTTCACGCCTGGGCCACCGATTTTAATTTTCGACGCCGCGTTGCATACGTTGACGGCAGGTTGAAGTGTGTCGAGCACGCCTTTGCTCAGCCCGGCCACCGCGCTGCTGCGCGTTCGACGCTCGTCGGCAAGATCCGGCCTCTGCGTGAAAATCGCGCCAGCATGTTCGAGCAATTGCAGCGCCAACTTTATCTGAGCAAATCCCGACGCAATCCGCTCAGCGCAATCATCGGGAAGGGGTGCGACCGACCGAATCGTTTCAAAGGATGGTTCGCTCTGAACAATCTCACGCATAACGTCAACAAGCATGAGGTATTCATGAGCCTTGGGATCCGCTTCGAGAAAAGTATCAAGCGTCGTGCAAACATTTCGAATTTTATTTATTTGAAATGCCAGAAGCGGTGCAAGTTGAGCGGCTGCAAGTCTTGCTCGAATGTTCTGATCGCGCGTCTTTTCACGGGATGTCTTAAAGGCAACGAAGAGCGCGACCATGGTGGCCGCGACCGTGCCAAGCGCACTGAGCACCGTCCAGAGATCGGGGCCACCTTCTTTGCGCGTGGTATTCCAACCAATCTGGAAGATCGCCTCCAATGCCAACAGTGCCGCGCATGCAAGCAGCGCGTCCCATGCGAAACCACGTTTCATAAATTTCCCCGTTATGTCTTGTCGCGGGAGATTCTGCCACGGCGCGCTAAGTTTATTGGTTCTCACCACCACTACGCGCGCGTGCGCGCGAGCCTTAAGTCATCAACGCGCATGCTGCGGCGCTTTGGACATTGATCGGGGAACACAAAATGGAAAAGTTCGACAAACAGACAATCGATGAGCAGGCGGAGCGGTGGGTGTGGTGGTGTAACACACGGCGCTATTTTGCGCCAGCCGTAAAGTCCAATATCCTTGCTCGTCTGCAACCTCGTCGGTTGCGCAGTTGCGAACCGGATGCCTTCATGGATGCGGAGATGCCGTACTTCAATATGGCGGTACACGCCCTGTGCGAGCAGCCTGAGCATAAGGTCGAGGCCGCCTGTTTCGTCGGCGTGCATTGGTACAACGTCAACATCAAGGAGCTAGCCCGGGAGCAGGCATGCGCGCGCGGCACCGTCTACAACCGTGCGCGTGCGTTTGCGAAACGTGCCGAGCTACTCTCGCGCACCATACGGCGAGTTCACGAATCAATGACGGCCGAGAAGTGTTCAAATTTAATTGATCAAAATAGTTCGTGCATCGATTGAACACTTCATCTTAAAATCCGCAGTTATTAGTCAGTCTCCCTTATTGCCTACAAAGCCCGCAAAGCGAAAGTCGAGCGGACTTTTTTGTTTAGTGTTTGCACGTGGACAGTTGATCTTGAATTTTGTCTCGACGCTCAGCAAGGGCCTCACGCTGTCCTGGCCACGACCCGTTCATCGTAAGTTCGATCGACTCGATCTGACGTTCCATGAAGGCGCATGGGTCCAACTGTTTCAATTGTTCCTTTAGAGTAACGTTGTCGGCAGCGATTTGCTGTGCGCTTGCGTTCAGTGAGGCATATGATTCGCGCCATTTTCCTATTTGATCTTGGGCGTCTTTCAGCCGCGCCTCACTGATGGTCGCAGCGGACGTTTGCTTTGAAAAATTGTCCCGCAACTCGTTTATTTGGGCTTGGTATTTCTCGCCTCCTGCGTCGATTCCGGTAGTGCGACCAAATTGATACGCGACTGTAGCGAGGCCGAAGGCGATCGTAAGCGCAGCCACGGCGCGTTGCCATGTTGAGAAGAGCCCGCCTTTGTCGTTGCCAACTGTGGGTGACGCCCTTTGGGCGGTTGCGCCGTCGTCTGCCATGGAAAATTCCTCCTGTTTTACCGATATGTTTTATCGGCATCCTTCATTTAGAACTTGAGGGCGGAATCACATCTCCTCGATCGAGGTGGCTTTTTCGTTTACCGCCAGTCAGCGCAGGTCGGCTGCGCAGTGTGAGACGGGCTGGCAATTCTTCCGCAAGCCGTGAGTGCGGTAACCGCGGCAGTCTCGGACGTTCTGGAAGTCGTGGGTCTCCGCCGGCATGCCGGAACTCTGCACGACGCGGGCCGCGGCACCTTTAACCCTTGGAGTGAATGATGAGCGATCCGATTGCACAAGCAGCAGAAGCATTGAGCGCCGCGCCGAGTAGCACTGAGCCGCAGGTCGTCCAAGCTGCTGAAGTCCCAAACGTCGATGTCAGCATTGCGCCCGCTGGTGCTGCTACGCCTGCCAGTACCGGCAATGTTCTGGTGAACGAGGCGCCGACAGTTGACGCCCCAAACGTTGCTCCCGCTGCCGACGCTGGCGCGCCCGAGGCTGGCGCTGCTCCTGTCGGTGGTGGTGAAGAACTCCCGCGCGAATCGCACCTGATGCTGCTTGAGGCGAAGATCGCCGGCTTCCGCTCGAAGCTCGCCAATGCTGAACGTGTCGCGCTCGATGAGTTTGAGGCGATCATCGTGCATGTGAAAGCGGTGCTGTAATGGCCGGTCGCCCGAGCAAGTACAAGGCTGAGTACGCCAAGCAGGCGGCGAAGCTGTGTTCGCTCGGCGCGACTGATGCTCAATTGGCCGATTTCTTCGAAGTGGCAATCTCCACGGTTGCTCTGTGGAAGGTCCAGCACCCAGAATTTTCGGACGCCATAAAGGTTCCGAAGGCAGAGGCTGACGAGCGCGTTGAGCAAAGCCTGTTCCGGCGTGCGGTTGGGTATGAGCATGATGAGGTGGATATTCGCGTTGTCGGCGGTGAAATCGTCGAGACGCCAATCCGCAAGGTATATCCGCCTGACACCGCTGCCGCAATCTTCTGGCTGAAGAACCGGAAAAAGGAAGAATGGCGCGACAAGCTTGATCATGAGCATACGGGCAAGGATGGTGGCCCGATCGTGGTTGCTGCATCGCCGCTAGACGAGCGCCTGTGAAGCTAAACCCGAAGCAGGAAGCCGCCCAGCACGTGCTTGCTGGCGACGCGACGCACATCATGCTCTTTGGTGGCTCGCGGTCTGGCAAGACGTTCCTGCTGGTGCGCAACGTCATCATGCGCGCACTCAAGGCGCCGGCCAGCCGGCATCTGATCGTTCGTTTCCGCTTCAACCACGTAAAGAATTCGATTGTGCTGGACACCTTCCCGAAGGTGATGCGGCTCGCGTTTCCTGGCGTCAAGTACACGCTGTCCAAGACGGACTGGTATGCCGAGTTCGAGAACGGCGCGCAGATCTGGTTCGGCGGCCTGGACGACAAGGAGCGCACCGAGAAGATTCTCGGGCAGGAATACGTGACGATCTACCTGAACGAGTGCTCGCAGATTCCGTTCGGGTCGGTCGGCATCGCTATCACGCGTCTCGCTCAGAAGGTCGAGCAGGTTATCAAGGGCGGCGTCAGCGGTCTCATGAAACCGCGTATGTATTACGACTGCAATCCGCCGAGCAAGGCGCATTGGGCGTATCAGATATTCGTGCAGAAGCGCGATCCTGACACGCGATTGCCTCTGCCACGCGGTGAGGACTACGCGTATTTCCAGATCAATCCGCAGGACAACGCTGAAAACCTTTCTGAGGGCTATCTCGACACGCTGAAATCGTTGAGTGCGCGCCTCCAGAAGCGCTTTCTTAAGGGCGAGTTTGCGGATGCGACGCCAAACCAGCTATTTGCCGACGAGACGATCGACAAGTGGCGTCATATGGAAGGTGCACTGCCTGACATGGTGCGCGTGGTGGTTGGCGTGGACCCGAGCGGTTCCGGTGATGCGGACAACGCGGACAACGACGCCATCGGCATCTGTGTTGGCGGTCTTGGCATCGATGGCAATGCCTATCTTCTGGAAGACTGCACGGTCAAGGCTGGCCCGGCGACGTGGGGAAAGATCGCCGCGGATGCATACGACCGGCATGCCGCTGATGTTGTCGTTGGCGAGACCAATTACGGCGGCGCAATGGTCCAGCACGTGATCCAGACGGCGCGGCCGCGAACCCATTACAAGCAGGTCACCGCGACGCGCGGCAAAGCAGTACGGGCCGAGCCGTTCTCCGCTCTCTACGAGCAGGGCAAGGTGCGCCATGTCGGCGAGTTCCGCTCGCTTGAGGACGAGCTAACGGCGTTCTCGACGGTTGGCTATATGGGCGAACAGTCGCCGAACCGCGCTGATGCATGGATCTGGGTACTGACCGAACTGTTCCCGGGCCTCGTGCGGGCTCCGAAGAAAGAAGCGAAAGCTAAACCGAGAATCAGACACGCCGGCACGTCCGGCACGGGATGGATGGGATAACGATGGAATACACATTGCGTGCCGTGAACAACGGCTGGATTCTGTCTGTGGCGCCCAATCTCAGTGATAGTGCCGCACCGTTCGGCGAGTTCGTGTTTTCCAATCTCCGCGAAGTTGCAACGTGGCTCGCTGAGCGTCACGGCGAACCGATGCCGCTGGAATACTGAACATGGCGCGCAAACGCAAAACCGACGACGCTGAATCGAGCGGGCTGGACCCGATCGTCAAGGAAGCAAAGGAGCGTTTCGCCCGTTGCGAGGACGCTGAGTCATCGTTCCGCAAGCTGTTCGTCGAGGATATGAAGTTCGCAAACGGCGACCCGGATAACAACTGGCAATGGCCTGATCAGATCCGCCAGTCGCGCGACGGTGATCAGCGGCCGTGCCTGACGATCAATAAGGTGCGCCAGCACAATCTGCAGATCATCAACGACGCGAAGCAGAACAAGCCGAGCATCAAGACTTTGCCGATCGACGGACAGGCTGATGTGCAGATCGCCAAGATTCTTGACGGCATCATGCGTCACGTCGAGTACAACTCGCACGCTGAGATCGCGTATGACACGGCGACTGAGTTTGCGGTTCAGGCTGGCTTGGGCTACTGGCGCGTGATCACTGACTATGCGCATGACGGCTCATTCGAGCAGGAAATCTTCATCCGTCGCGTGAAAGACCCGCTCAGCGTCTATATCGATCCGGACATTCAGTCCGCGGACGGTGCTGATGCGAAGTTCGGCTTCGTGTTTGAAGACGTGCCGAAAGAGGAATACGAGGCTCAGTATCCGGACGACGATCCGGCGAGCGTCACGTTTCCGATGGAATCGACTGGCGATCCGTGGCTGGAGAAAGATCACGTGCGCGTGTGCGAGTACTTCTATCGCGCTGAGAAAAAAGACATGCTGGTCAATCATCCGGTCAAAGGACCGATGAAGCTGTCCGAAGTCGAGGACGAGGAGGAGCGCAAGTCGCTGCTTGACGACGACAGCGTGAAGAAGCGCGAGATCTCCGAGCCGCATTTCAAGTGGTGCAAGATTGCCGGTGACAAGATCATCGACCGCAAGGAATGGCCAGGCCGTTATCTGCCGATCGTGCGCGTGGTCGGAGAGGAAATCACGATCAACGGCAAGGTCGAGCGCAAGGGCCACACGCGCAACATGAAAGACGGCCAGCGCATGTACAACTACATGACATCGGCCAACGTCGAATACATCGCGCTGCAGACCAAGACGCCTTACGTCGCGCCGGCCGAAGCCATCGAAGGCTACGAGGACGAGTGGGCGAACGCGAACAAGGACAACAAGGCGTATCTGCCTTACAACGGGGTCACAGAGGACGGCCGTGAAATTCCCCGCCCGCAGCGCGAGCAGCCACCTGTAGGCGCATCTGCGTATCTACAAGCTATGCAGACGGCGCAGCAAGAGTTGATGATGACCAGCGGCCAGTATCAGGAGCAGTTCGGCGCGCCGTCGAATGCCGATGCTGGGGTTGCCATCGCTGCACGTCAACGCCAGGGCGACAAGGCGACGTATCACTTCATCGACAACGTTGCCCGCGCCATTCGATACACCGGCCGCATTATGGTTGACCTGATCCCGAAGATCTACGACACGCAGCGCGTGGTGCGGATCGTCGGTGAGGATGGCAGCGAGGACTTCGCGCAACTGAACCCGGAGCAGTCGCACGCAGTGGGCACGCCCGATGGTTCGCCTGCTCAGCCCTCCAGCGACATGACGCCGGAGCAGGCCGCCCAACTGATCTACAACCCCGGCATTGGTCGCTATGACGTGACTGTCGAGGTCGGACCGAACTACGAAACGCGCCGCCAGGAAGCGTTCCACGCGCTCACACAGATCATGTCGCAGGATCAGGACCTGATGAAGGTGGCTGGCGATCTGCTGTTCAAGGCCGCGGACTTCCCGATGGCTGATGAAGTCGCCGAGCGTCTGCATCGCACGATCCCGGCTGCAATTCTGGGCGAAGGTCCGAGCCCGCAAGAGCAGGACATGGAGCAGAAGATGCAGCAGATGGGCCAGATGATCGAGCATCTGACTGCTGAGCTTCAAAACGCGCGCGCCGGCCGCGATCAGCAGGAAGTAAACATCAAGAGTTACGACGCGGAAACGAAGCGCTTGCAGGCACTTGGACAACCGCTCGATCCAAACCTCGTCGCTCACGTGGCGACAGGTGTAGTGATGGACATGATGCAGACCGGAGCGCCGGAAGGTAGTGCGCCACCTGATCCAACCCAGCAACAGCAGCAACCCTCCAGCCCGCCGAGCGCGGGCTTTTTAACGCCCGCTCAACCTCAATAGGTGCTCGAAATGGCCGGTTACACAGGAATTCTCCAAGACATCGGCAGCACGACGCCGATCATCGGTATGTACCGCATCCTGCAGACGCTCGCGCCAGTCTCAGTGGCAGCAAACACAAGCGCCGAGCAAACGTTCACCGTCACCGGCCTGGCAGTCGGTGATTCGATCGACGTGAATAAGGCATCGCATCAAGTCGGTCTGTCGATCGGAAATGTGCGCGTCTCCGCGGCAAACACGCTGGCAATCCAGTTCGTGAATACGACCGGCAGCCCAATCGTGCCAACGACCGAGCAATACATCATCGGCGGTCAGCGCTAAGACCCAGCAACACAGCTTTCCCGAAGGCCCGTTTCCAGCAATGGAGCGGGCCTTTTTTCATTCAGGAGAGGAAGTTGAACCAAGAAACATGGCGTCAGGTCGTCGGATTTTAGGGCTTGTATGAGGTGAGTGATATGGGCCGAGTTCGCAGGGATGCTCCGGGACAGGCCACCCGAAGCGGGCGCATCAAATCGCAGGTTATCGACAAGGGAGGCTATTGCCGTGTCGGTCTCTCATCTGGCAACCGGAAAACGAGACTGAAGCGAGTTCATCGGCTCGTCGCAGACGCGTTTGGTCTCGGCCTTAAAGATGGCCTTGAGATCAATCACATCAATGGAATCAAGGACGACAACCGAGTTGTGAATCTGGAGGTTGTCACCCGATCAGAAAACGTGAAGCACGCATATCAGGTGCTCGGCGTAAAGCCGAATGTGCCAGGTGTGTTGCCTGAGCGTGATGAAAAGGGTCGCTTTTTGAAGAACGCGTAGCGGTGCGCCTTCACCGCGCTTAAATCCTTGGATACGTCCATGCAAATCGAAGAGAACGCTTCAACCGAAGTAGAGAACGTCACGCCTACGGCCTCCACGGAACAGGCGCAACAGCCCGCATCAGAAGTCAGCACGGAACCGGGCGCCGGGAAATCCGCAGAGCAGGTCGAGCAGACGCAGCAGGAAAAGCCCAAGAACGATTGGGTCCAACGCCGCATCGACCAGCTCACGCGGGAGAAACACGAGGAAAAGCGGCAGCGTGAAGCACTCGAAGCCCAGTTGCGGCAGTACCAGCAGCCGGCGGAGAACTCGCAGCAGTCCCAACCGCGGCAGATGAGCGCCGACGAAATCCGGGCTGAAGCGAAGCGCCTCATCCAGCAGGAGAAGTTCGACGACGCCTGCAACAAGGTGTTTGACGCCGGCAAGGGCGAGTTCGGCAACGAGTGGGATTCGTCGCTGCGCACGTTCCAGATGCTAGGCGGCGCATCACCTGAGTTTCTGGAAGCCGTCACTGCGATGGATGCCGGTCACAAGGTCTTGCATCACCTTGGGCAGAACCCGGAAGTCGCTGAACGCCTGCTGTCCCTTCCTCCGTTGCGCATGGCGCTTGAACTGGCCCGTCTTGAGACGAGCGTCGGTCAGGCGAAACCCAAACCCGTTTCCAACGCCCCCGCACCGATCAACCCGATCGGCGGACGGTCTGCGGCTGTCGAGCCCGAAGAGTTCGCGACCGCAGCAGAGCAGATCGCGTGGTGGAAGAAACACGGCTCCAAATGAGGCTGAAAAATGGCTAATACCCTTCTTAATACCAGCAAGATTCTCGACAAGTCTCTGATGATCCTTGAAAACAATCTGGCCTTCTCGGGCCGGGTGAACAAGGAATATAGCGACGAATTCGCCGTCAAGGGCGCGAAGATCGGTTCGACGGTGAACGTGCGCAAGCCGGTTCGCTTCGTCGGTACGACCGGCCCCGCGCTTGCGGTGGAAAACGTGGTTGAAACCGTCGTGCCCGTCACGCTCGACACGCAGTTTCACGTTGACTTCACGTTCTCGTCGCAGGAACTGACGCTGAACGTCGATGAGTTCGCCGATCGCTACCTGAAGCCGGCAATGGCGACCATCGCGAATAAGATCGACTTCGACGGTCTCGGTCTGTACACGACTGTCGCCAATCAGGTTGGCACTGCAGGCACCACGCCGAACGACATCGCAACGCTCTTGGCAGCCGGCACGCGTCTGGATCAGGAAGCGACGCCGCGCGATGGACAGCGTACGGTCGTGTGGGATCCGGCTGCAAACGGTTCGATGGTGAAGGCTGCTGCCGGCCTGTTCAACGCTCCGCGCCCGATCAGCGATCAGTACGAAAGCGGCATCTTCGTGCCGGCGCTGGGCTTCGACATCGGCATGGATCAGAACATCCGTCAGGCGACCGCAGGCACGCGTACCAACGGCACCGTCTCGGGCGCAGGTCAGACGGGTAGCACGCTGCTCGTGACCGGCTTGGGCGCTGCTGGAACGGTTGCCGCTGGCGATACGTTCACGATCGCTGGTGTGTTCGCGGTCAACCCGCAATCGCGCCAATCGACTCGCGTGCTGCGCCAGTTCACCGTCACTGCGGCTGCGACCGCTGACGGCTCGGGCAATGCAACGCTGTCGATCTTCCCGGCGATCAACACCGCTGCGTCGAACCAGCAGTACCAGACGGTCTCGGCCGGCCCGGCAAACGCTGCTGTGGTTACGTGGGATGTGGCTGCGAACACGCAGTACACCGTGAATCTGGCGTATCACAAAAACGCCTTCACGCTCGCCACGGCTGACCTGCAGATGCCGGAAGGCGTGGACTTCGCCGGCCGCCGCAATCACAAGGGCATCTCCATGCGGATCGTTCGCCAGTACGCGATCGGCACCGACACGTTCCCTTGTAGAATTGATGTGCTTTATGGTTGGCGACCCATATACCAAGAGCTTGCGTGCAGAATCGCAGGCTAGTGGTATTGTGTAGGAATCCATATAGACCGTATACTAGAGGTTAATTCTCTTGTGTGAGGTCTATATGGACACGTGTTGCATTCAGGATTGCAGCAAGCCGGCCAAGTCTCGACAGATGTGTTCCATGCATCTGAAGAGATTGCGTGATGGTCGGCCTCTAAACGCTCCAGTTCAGCAGCAATATCATGGACTCTCGAAGCAAGAGAGATTCGAGAAACGATTCAAGATCGATGAGTCTGGGTGCTGGATTTGGCAGGCATCGTTGAATAGCAAGGGTTACGGGCAATTCAATCTAAACGGTGACCGCGTTATCCCCGCTCATCGTGCATCGTGGTTCATTTATAAAGGTGAAATACCGGCGAATCCGGATAGCGCCTATAACACGCACTATATTTGCCACAGATGTGACAATCCTTTATGCGTAAATCCTGAGCATTTGTTCCTTGGTTCTCAGCAAGGGAACATGGACGACAAGATGTCGAAAGGCCGACATGGATACGGAATTTCTGTCGGCGAGAAACATGGGAATGCTCGTCTTACCGAAGATCTGGTTCGGGAGATTAGGGCAAGCAGTGAAACGGATGTGCAGTTATCCAAGCGCCTAGGAATATCGCGCGCAAGCATTTACGCAGCGCGGCGACGGCAGACATGGAAACACGTCACCTGAGACGCAAGACAAACAAGCGGGCCCACTTCGGTGGGCCTTTTTCATTTCTGGAGCCGAAATGTTTGGAGTTTGCGGCCCATATATTCCGTTGGAGTTCCTGCTGATGCCTTATACCTACACTGAGTTCCCGAAATGGACTAAGCACACATCAGGGAAAGAACAGATCGTGCATTCGCGCGAGGAACTGGAGGCATTGGGCGAAGGCTGGTCCGATGAAAAGCACAATCCGCCGAAGGTGCATATCGACTCCGAAACGTTTCAGCATTACCCGAAGTGGGTCGGAGACAAGCTGGTGAACAGCGCCGAGGAAGAAGCCGCGCTTGCTCCGGTCGAACCGGAAAGCGACGAGCGCACCATGCTGATCCAGATCGCCGAAGAAAAGGGCGTCAAGATCGACAAGCGCTGGTCGGCTGAGAAGATCCGCGCGGCACTGGAGGCAGCGTGACGACCGGAACCGATCTGATCACGCTCGCGCTGAAGGACATCGGCGCGCTCGGTATCGGCCAGTCTATCTCTGCTGAGGACACCGCCGATGCGCTGGCGACGCTGAATATGATGCTCGGGCAATGGGCCGCAGAGCGTCTGAGCGTCTATCACCTGATCGACACTGCGCATCAGGCGAACGGATCGGTTTCGTACACGGTCTATCGTCAGATCGTCAAGGATGCATCGGGCGTCACGATCTGGGATCAGGTTACGGAAGATTCGAACGCAGGGCTCACGGGCAACATCACGGATGCGAAGTTTGTTGCTGGCGTCGATTTCACGCCAGGAACCACGGTAAGCCTGACATTGCCGGTAGCTCCTGGTGCGTCTACCAACATGTGGACCTTCTTCGATGCAGCGTATCAGGCCGATGACCAGATTCTATCGCTGGTAGGAACGGCGCTTACCTTTGTCTCGCCGATCCCGATTGGCGTGCAAGAAGTGAACATCAAGATCGGTACGACTATCGCGGTCGGAACTCCAGGCTCAGGAACGGTCACTGATGCAACGGTCGCGTCGGGCGCGAATATCGATAGCTCGAAGCTTTCGTTCCTTCAGGAGGGTTCCGGCGCCGTCGCGCGCACCGTGCGGAGCAAGCTTCGGGACTGGCTGAGCGTGGCTGACTTCGGCGCGATCCAGACTGCCACTGACAACGCGACCGCTTTCCAGCTTGCCGCAAACGCCTGCAATGCATTAGGTGGCGGAACGGTATTTGTTCCTGCCGGCACATGGAAAATCGCCTCGACGATTACTACATACCCCAACGTTGAGTTTGTGGGGGCCGGGCAGTTCGCGACGTTCATCGTGCCGACTACGAGCAATATGACGTTGTTTTCTCTTGTGAATTCGGTAGTCACACAGACGTATGTCGCTTTCCGTAATCTGTCGATCGCACCGACCGCCTCAGGCGTTACCGGTATCGCACTAACGCTCTGCAACTTTACTGCAATAGAGAACATCGATTTCATAGGCTGCGTTCAAAACTTCGTCATTGATCGCGGTTATTTCCACACTATCACCAAGATTGTTTCGAACGGCGTTCCGGGTCTTCCAGCTGGATCTGCAACGCTCACCAGTACTGTCGACACAGACTACGTTTTCCATGCAAATATCAGCGACTACAAACTTGTTAACAACAGCAGCGGAACGAATTCGACGGGACTTTATATGCGCCGAGCCATCGACTTCGAAGTCGACAACGTGCAGGCATTTGGCGCTACCACGTGTACGGTTCTATTGATTGAGAACGATAGCCAAGGGGTCAAGATTAAAGGCCTTAATGTGGCTGGCATCGCCGCTGGAATTACACTGCAGCAGGGCGCCGGGGTTGCAGTATTCCCATCGTTTACGAGTGTCTCAGCGAGCGGTATTGACCAGCCGACTGCATTCGGTATGCACATTAACGGCGCAACATATACGACTCTTACGGACGTTATGTTTACTCCAAGCGCATCGTTTACCAATATCCCCGCGTTGTTCATGGAGAACGATCTCAATACGATTGTAAACGGTTGCCAATTCTTCGGTTGGTCTTCCTCTCCGAGTGGTACAGGTATTCAACTCTCAGCATCCAAGAATGCGATTGTTCATAACAACGCATTTGACCAGTGTCACATCGGCGTTGGATATGCCAATACACCGACCGGAATATCGTTAAAGGATAATCAATTTACAAATACGCCGAATCCTATAGCTGGGAGTTTTACTGGTTCCAATAACCGTATAGGACCTAGTCAGAACGGTTTGTCTCCGAGTTCATTTGTTACGCCGGTTCCGACATTCCCTGCGTCCGGTACTCCATTCACCAATACGACTGCGTTCAGTTGCCGGGTGTTCATCAGCGGCGGTGCATTCACAGCCATAAGTCTTGCTGGCGTTTCAATGACTGCTATAGGGTCCTGGTTTGGCGAAGTCCAGCCAGGAGAGTCAATTACGATCACGTATACGTCTCTTCCGGCCTGGTCATGGGTCGGCAAATAAGAAATTCACTACGGGGGTTTGTGCAAATGGAACATTACAAGGAAGCCGCTGTTGCAGCAGCTAAAGCATCGCCCGCGTGGCTGGGTGTCTACATCACGCATGCAGCGGATAGCATCACGATTTCAGGCGTCGCGGCTGTTGCAGCAACCATCTATAGCGTCGTGCAGACCTATATCTCGATCCAGCGTTATCGGAGGGGAAATGAGCAATTTCGATGACGCTTTCACAGCCTTGATTGGCAATGAGGGCGGCTATTCAAATAACCCCGCTGATCCGGGCGGTGAAACCATGTGGGGGATCACTGCTCGCGTCGCGCGCGGCTGGGGCTATACCGGCGACATGAAAGACCTGCCGCTCGATACCGCAAAAGCCATAGCGAAGAAATTCTATTGGGATCCGTACCAATGCGACCAGTTCGACCCACGCATCGGCTTTCAGGTGTTTGATGCGGCCTACAACGGCGGTCATCCGGCTCAGTGGTTGCAGCAAGCAGCCGGCGTCACTGCTGATGGTGTGATTGGCGCGATCACGGCGGCGGCGGTGCGCGCGGCCGATCCACTGAAGATCGTCATCCTATTCAACGCCTCGCGCATTGCCTATTACACGAGCCTTGGCACATGGGAAAACTTCGGCCGTGGCTGGTCGAATCGAATCGCCAGCAACCTTCGGAGGGCCGTGGCATGAGTGCATGGATATCAGCATTGAACGTCGTCAAGACACTCGCGCCAACCTTAGCCACAGCTTTAGGTGGACCGCTCGCTGGCGGGGCTGTGATGGCCTTGGAAAGCGTATTTGGCATTACGCCTAAGCCTGACGCTTCGACGGATGACCGTCAATCGACGCTCGCCGCGGCCATCAGCGGCGCCACGCCTGAGCAATTGGCCGCGATGCGCGCCAAAGACCAGGACTACGCACTTGCGATGGCTCAGGCCGGTTTCAAGGATACCGAGACGCTCGCATCGCTTGCCGTGCAGGATCGGGCCAGTGCGCGTGCGATGCAGATCAGCACCAAGAGCCTGACCGCACCGTTCCTCGCGATGTTCGTCACGTTTGGCTTCTTCGGCGTGCTGGGAATCATGATGTTCTGCACGCTGCCGCAAGCCACGCATGACGCGTTGATGTTGATGCTCGGTTCGCTCGGCACAGCGTGGACGGGCGTCATCGCTTACTACTTTGGCAGCTCAGCGGGTAGCGATAGGAAAACGGAGTTGCTTGCTCAATCCACGCCGGGGGCGCCGCAATGAACCTCATCAAAAACTATCTGCTGAACATCCTGAAATGGATCGACATCGGCGTGAACGTCATCTTCCTGTTTGGCGCGAGCAACGAAACCATCAGCGAGAGATCGGCCAAGGCCCGCAATGCTGGGCGCAAGTGGGGTTGTTTGCTTTGTGGGCTGCTTGACCAGGTTAATCCTGGGCACTGTGATAACGCGCTTACGTCAACCATCGGCGGCGACGCCATCATTCCTGACGGGAAATAACCATGAAACGACTGCTTACCCTTCTGGCGCTCGCATGCGCCGCGGCCACCACCTTCGGGGCAACTCTCAACCCGATTCAGTTGCTCAATCCTGCCGGCTCTACTTCGGGTCAGGCGATCGTCTCGACTGGCGCATCAAGCGCGCCGGCGTGGGGCAACGTCACCGCAACCTCATTGGCCGCGCAGGCAGCGAACACGGTTGTGGCTAACGTCACAGGCTCGTCTGCCAGCCCAACCGCAGCAGCAGTTCCCAATTGTTCAGGCACTTCGTCTGCATTGACCTATACAGGAGGATCAGGTTTCAGCTGTAATGCCACCATCAATGCACTGACTTTGGGAGGCGCCACCTTTGCATCGCCTGGTCCTATCGGCTCGACGTCGACCAGCAGCGGGGCATTCTCGTCGGTTAGCACGCCATCTGCGACTATCGGAGGCGGCACGATCAACAATACAGCTATTGGCGGTTCGTCGGCCTCGTCCGGCGCCTTCACGACGCTGAGCGCAAGCGGTAACGATGCGCTTCTATACACAAACACGAGCGGCCAATCGATCCCGAACAATGCGAACACGACAGTCACCACGTGGACAAAGACCTTCGATCGCGTCAATACGAACTTCAACGCATCGACGGGCATCTTTACGGCACCGGCAACCGGATTCTATCGCGTCGATGCCCAGGTGATGTTCAACAGCTCGACGACGGCCGTCGGCAATGACTATTCGCTTTCGGTCTTGGCGAACGGTGTCACGATCGCGATCGGCGACAGTCGCGCGGAATCGACCTCATCGATTTTCCGATCAATACAGGTTCACACTGTGGCGTCGCTTACGGCAGGGCAGACGATAGGCATACAGGCATTCCAGAGTACGGGAGTAGCCCTGACACTTTCAACGGCAGCCGGATTCTCATATCTGTCAATCCAGCGAGTTCCTTAAACAGGCTTCTGAAGCACGACCCAGAAATCGTTATGGTTCCTCCTGGTTTCATAGCAGCGTATGCACTGAAAATCGATATAGTTCATGCGCCACAATGTACCCAGGATCTGAAGCGTCGAAGCAGGCGTGAAGTACCACGAATGGACATCGACATATCCACCCTTGGCACGTTCGAATACGTCGATGGCCGTTTTTATGCGGCCATCAAGATCGTCGAACTGCTCGCCGTGATCACCGCTCCAATGCCGGAAGTGATCATTGTGCGCAGATAGCGCCAGGTGTTCTATTACTGACCGAAGGGAGTGCGTGGTACGGCCAGAATGATGCGCATCCAGCACTCCTGCTATCGTGCTTTCGGCCGTGAAGTGGTCATGACAGTAGCGCTTGTCTGGCACGAGGGCTAGGTAACAGCCACCTGGTTTCAAGGCAGTCGACACGTCCCTCAAATGCTTCACAAGATCTGGCTGGTGTTCCAGACAGTAGCTGCTGATAGCGAAATCAAACTGCTCGTCGACAATGCTCAGATCACCGTTTGGTGAGACGAAGTGGATATGCGGCGGTTCGGCGTCAGCATATCCGAGCGATCTGGCACGCTTAAGAAGATCGGCTTGAGATAGAACGTCGAAATACTTGACTCGCTCGCCTCGAAGAACGGGCGAGAAGAACGGTCCGATTTCAAGCGTCGATGCAGTTTTTGGAATCAGCCCAACAAAATCCTGACGGCTGCCAATCGAATTCGGCTGACGACCTTCGTGCACGCCGTACTGCGCATAGTGAGCTTGCGCCTGCGCGCTGCTCATCTGGCGCAGGTATTCATATGCCTGTCGGTAGAACGTCGCATCAAACTCTTCCGGGAAGTCAGCGCGCATAAGCGCTTCCGTTGGGAACTCTCGGGATTTCATGTCTATCTCTCTCATTTTATTTCTGTTTGTGCGAGAGATGTTACCCGGATTTCCAAAATGCGCAGGCGATAAGGATTTAGTCGTTTACCCTTGATTATGCTCAGTGTTTGGGCCGGCATGTGGGAGGCGCCATGCTGTTCAAAACACTGCGTAAGTGATTTTCCGTTTCTAGTATTTGCCAAAGACCAGTTGGCCCAAATGATCGGCCCAGTGTTGCATCATCTTCCTGCGCTCTGGCAGATATTCCGCATGCACGTAGGCTGCCGTTACCTGATTGCGCTCAGCATGCGCGAGTTGCCGATCCACCACGTCGCGGCTATATCCCAATTCGCGCAAGACGGTCGCGGCCAGGCCCCGAAATCCGTGGCCAGTCATGCGTGACTTGTAGCCCATACGATACAAGGCGAAGAGCATGGTGTTGTTGGAAATGGGGCCACGGCTCCTGCCTTGAACGCTGTAGAACACGTGCTTCTCGGCGCCGTTCAGCTTCCTCAACTCCACGAGTACTTCGAGTGCTTGTTTTGAGAGAGGCACGATGTGCGGATCGCGCATCTTCATGCGCTCGGCTGGAATCCGCCATTCGCAAGCCTTCTCGTCGATTTCGGTCCACTCGGCGTTGATCATTTCGGTCGTCCGCACAAATGTCAGCGCCATGAATTGAAGCGCGAGTTGCGTCACCCGATCGCCGGAGTAGGTGGCAATGTCATTCATGAGTTGTGGGATCTCGACCGCCTTGACGCGCGCCATATGTTTGACGCCGGCGCCTTTCTTCAGCACGGTTTCAGGATCGATGTCAGCGGCCGGGTTGCGTGAGCAGCGGCCGGTCATGATCCCGTACTGGAAAACGGCGCGGGATCGCTGCAGGACACGCTTGGCCGTCTCGCGTACGCCGCGGGTCTCGATTGCGCGCACGATTTCCAGCATATGCGGCGCTTCGATGTCGGCAATCGGCTTGGCACCGATCTTCGGGAAGGCGTCGACTTCGAGCGAATTGATCACCTTGCCGGCGTAGACCTCCGTCCAGCCAGCTTTCTGCGACTCGAACCATTCGCGTGCGACAGCTTCGAACGAGGAAACGGCTTCGAGCGCGCGGGCGCGCTTCACTTCCTTTTTTTGTTCGGATGGGTCGGTTCCGGCCTTCAAGAGCTGGCGTGCGGCGAGACAAGCCTTGCGCGCGTCGGCCAAGGACACTTCCGGGTAGACGCCGAATGACGCGAGCTTCTCTTTTCCGTCGAAGCGGTACTTCATGCGCCAATAGCGCGAGCCGTTCGGCATCACCTGGAGGTAGAGGCCCTTGCCGTCAGCGAGACGATAGGGCTGTTCGGCCGGCTTGGCCTTACGGACTTGAAGCTCGCTCAGAGGCGCGATTTGCTTGGGCATGATGTGGGGGTATCGAATTTGGGGGTATTCGGCGATATCCCCACCGATACCCCCAACGAATCTGGCTTGTGTTGGGAAAACGTGGGCAATGATGGCAGCAAAAAGCCCCGCAGCGCAAGGCTTACGGGGCTTTTTTGGGCAAACTTGGGTGACGCTGGGAAGCTATCTGGTCCCCCTGACAGGAATCGAACCTGTATCTAGCGCTTAGGAGGCACTTGTTCTATCCATTGAACTACAGGGAGAGGACCAAACCGGAATGATCACCGCAATCCCGCTACCGGACAAGGTCCGCGAGGATCGGACGAGTTCAGGTTCGCCAGCGAGCGCAGAGTATATCAAACCCGTCCGGGAGCGAGGAGAGCAGGAACAGCGCTACGGCGCCGTCCCATAAAGCAAGCGGCCCAGCAGGTTTAACCTGCTGGGCCGCGCGAACCGCCGGCTTCCTTGCGCAGCGGACTACCGCCGCGAGCGAACAATCCGGTCAACCCGCTTCAGAACTCCACCACCGCGAACTCGGCCTTGCCCACGTCGCACAGCGGGCAGCGCCAGTCTTCGGGAATCGCGGCGAAGCGCGTGCCCGGCGCAATACCTTCTTCGGGCAAGCCTTCTTCCTCGTTGTAGATCCAGCCGCAAATGAGGCAGACCCAGCTCTTATATTCAGTCACTTCAATTACTTCGCTCACGACGTACTCTTTTCCAATTCAATGCAATGATCCACGCAGTCTGCCCCTTTTTTGGGCATGGTGGCGACCCGCAATATTACCGGAATTTGTCAATCCGGCAGAAAACTAGCGATGCGGCAGCGCCGCAAAGCGCTCGACAATGCCCGGGACAACCCGGACCCCGTAGGGTGAACCGCGGGACGAACCGCGTCACACACTCCGTGTATGCTCTGATCCGCAGCTAGTCTTTTAGACCGGCGCGCCGGGGTGCCCGGCATGAATTGCGACGATCGGCCTCAGGTTACTGAGCGTGCCGTCGTCGCCGACATGGCCCGCACACGACTCTCGTTTCCCAAAAAAGGAGAAAAAACGATGCTCAAAAACACATGGTTGGCTGGAGCGGCATTGGCCGGATTGCTCGCGGTATCCGGCGTGGCGCAGGCCGCAAGCGTGTCGTTCGTCCAACCGGCGGACGGCGCGACGGTCAGTAATCCCGTCCACGTGGTGTTCGGTGTCGACGGCATGAAGGTCGCGCCGGCCGGCACGATGACGGAAGGCACGGGGCACCATCATCTGCTGGTGGACGGCAAGCCGCTGCCCAAGGGCGAGGTCATCCCGGCAAACGACAAGTCGCTGCACTTCGGCAAGGGCCAGACCGAGACCGATCTGACGCTGCCGCCGGGCGACCACACGTTGACGTTGCAATTCGGCGACGGCGCGCATCGTTCGTATGGTCCGGAATTGAGCAAGACCATCACCGTGCACGTGAAATAAGACGCCGCACGAGACGGCCGGGCGCGCGCCAACGCGCTCCGGCCATGCCAGCCGGCTTTTTCGCCCTATGCAGCGGTTTTTTCGCGTCTGGCAAGCCGGCCATTCGGCCTATCTCTTCCGGCAGACAGGCAGCCGCCCGCGCGCCCGGTACAATGAGCAGTTCCGACTCATCGCTGTCTTCTCCAATTCTCCATGTCGCTTTACACCATTACCGGAGCCCAACTGGCCTTCGGTCACGTCGCGTTGCTCGATCACGCGGATTTCTCTCTCGAAGCGGGCGAGCGCGTCGGGCTGATCGGCCGCAACGGCGCGGGCAAGTCGTCGCTGCTGAAGATCGTCGCCGATCTGACCAAGCCTGACGACGGGCTCGTCACGCGCCAGCAGAATCTGACCACGGTTTATGTGCCGCAGGAGCCGGAGTTCGACACGGACGACACGGTATTCGACGCGGTCGCCGCGGGCCTCACGCACGCACGCGCGCTGCTGGACGAATACGACGCGGTCGCCAATCAGCTCGCCGACGAGCCGGAGGGCGCCGAGCACGACGCGCTCATGGCGCGCATGAACACGCTGCAGTCGTCGCTGGACCATTCGGACGCCTGGAACTGGAGCACGCGGGTTTCGACCACGTTGCAGCAGATCGGCCTGAACGGCGAGGCGCGGGTGGGTTCGCTGTCGGGCGGCATGCAAAAGCGCGTCGCGCTGGCGCGCGCGCTGGTTGTGCAGCCCGACGTGCTGCTGCTCGACGAGCCGACCAACCACCTCGATTTCGACGGCATCCGCTGGCTCGAAGACCTGCTGGTCTCGCTGCGCGCGGGCCTGCTCTTCATTACCCACGACCGTGCGTTCCTCGACCGCGTCGCCACGCGCATCGTCGAACTGGACCGCGGGCGTTTGCTGTCGTATCCGGGCAATTTCAGCGCTTACCAGACCAGGAAGGCGCAGCAGCTCGAAGTCGAACAGGTGGAAGCGGCCAAGTTCGACAAGCTGCTCGCGCAGGAAGAGGTGTGGATTCGCAAGGGCGTCGAAGCGCGCCGCACGCGCAGTGTCGGCCGGATCGCGCGGCTCGTGGAGATGCGCAACCAGCGCGCGGAACGCCGCAACGTGCAGGGCAACGTCAAGCTCGACGTCGGTCAGGGCGAGAAGTCCGGCAAGATCGTCGCCGAATTGACCGACGTGACCAAACGCTACGGTTCGCGCACGGTGGTCGACAACTTCACCGCCACGGTCATGCGCGGCGACAAGATCGGCTTTGTCGGCCCGAACGGCGCGGGCAAGACCACGCTGCTCAAGATAATCCTCGGTGAACTGGCGCCGGACGAAGGCACGGTGCGCATCGGCACGAATCTGCAGGTTGCGTATTTCGACCAGATGCGCGCGCAGCTCGATCTGGAAAAGAGCCTCGCCGATACCATCAGCCCGGGCAGCGAGTGGGTCGAAGTCAACGGCCAGAAGAAGCACGTCATGAGCTATCTCGGCGACTTCCTGTTCGCGCCGGAGCGCGCGCGTTCGCCGGTCAAATCGCTGTCGGGCGGCGAGCGTAATCGCCTGCTGCTCGCGCGTCTGTTCGCGCGCCCGGCCAACGTGCTGGTGCTGGACGAACCGACCAACGACCTCGATATTCCCACGCTCGAACTGCTCGAAGAACTGCTCACGGAATACGACGGCACGGTGCTGCTCGTCAGCCACGATCGCGCGTTCCTCGACAACGTCGCGACCTCGGTGATCGCCTCGGAAGGCGGCGGCAAGTGGCGCGAGTACGTCGGCGGCTTTACCGACTGGCAGATCCAGCGCGATCGCTCGCAGCAGATGGCGCTGGAGGCGCAGAAAGAAGCCGGCAAGGAAGCGGGTAAAGACGCGGCGCCGGCCAAAGACAGTTCCGCGGGCCGCAATACGCAACGTGCCGCGAAGCTGTCGTTCAAGGAGCAGCGCGAACTGGAGGCGCTGCCGCAGAAGATCGCCGCGCTTGAAGCGGAGCAGAAAACGATCGGCGCGCAACTCGAAGACGGTTCCGTATTCGCCAAAGATGCGCAGGAAGGCACGCGGCTGACCGAACGCTACGCCGCGATCGACGAAGAACTGCTGATCGCGCTCGAGCGCTGGGACGAGCTGGAGAACCGGCGCAAGTGACGTGTGGGGGCGAGGCGGGACTGCGCGGCGTCACCGCCACCCCTTATCCAGACGGCTATTCCCGCGTGTCGCGAATTGCCGCCCGGATCGAAATCAGTAAAATACCCCGCGAACAGGCTTCCCCGGCGTTCGCACCCGCGTCGACGTTGCCCGGCCTAAGGGCCGGCTTCGAGCGGCCGTCGAGCGCGTCAACCGGAAGCCAGGCGACAAAACAGCTTGCCCGCACCACGGGCACCCCACCTAACCTCATTGTTTCGTTTCGCTTTTTTTGAAAACTCAACGCATTGTCCACGGACCTGTCCACAGCTCCTGTGGACAACGATGAACCGACGCATCCGAGTCAACCATGTCTACGAAAAAGCCAAACGCCGCGTATAGCGAAGCGTCGATCAAGGTGTTGAAGGGTCTGGAGCCGGTCAAGCAACGGCCCGGCATGTACACCCGCACCGAGAATCCGCTGCACATCATCCAGGAAGTTATCGACAACGCGTCGGACGAGGCCCTCGGCGGCTACGGCCGGCAAATCACGGTCACGCTGCACGCCGACCATTCGGTCTCGGTCGAAGACGACGGTCGCGGCATTCCATTCGGCCTGCATCCGGAAGAAGGCGTGCCGGTCGTCGAAATCGTGTTCACGCGCCTGCATGCGGGCGGCAAGTTCGACAAGGCCGCCGGCGGCGCATACACGTTCTCGGGCGGCTTGCACGGCGTCGGCGTGTCCGTCACCAATGCGCTTTCCACGCGCCTCGACGTGACCGTGTGGCGCGAAGGCAAGATCGCCGAACTGAGTTTCGCCAATGGCGACGTCGCCAAGGAACTCGAAGTGCGCGCCGCGGCAAAAGGCGACAAGAAATCCGGCACGCGCGTCACCGCGTGGGCCAATCCGAAATACTTCGATTCGCCGAACCTGCCACTCGGCGAATTGCAGCGTCTGCTGCGCTCGAAAGCGGTGCTGTTGCCGGGCGTGGAAGTCACGCTGATCAACGAGAAAACCGGCGAACAGCAAAGCTGGAAATACGAAGACGGTCTGCGCGGCTATCTGCTCGAAGGCATGAACGGCAGCGATCTGCTGATTCCGCTGTTCGAGGGCGAGCGTTATGTCGAAAACTCGCGTGCGAGCGAGGAGACTTTCGCGGAGGGCGAGGGCGCCTCGTGGGTCGTCGCGTGGAGCGAAGAAGGCCCGCTCATGCGCGAGTCGTACGTCAACCTGATTCCGACGCCCGCGGGCGGCACGCATGAATCCGGCTTGCGCGACGGTCTGTTCCAGGCGGTGAAGAGCTTCGTCGAGTTGCATAACCTGCAGCCGAAGGGCGTCAAGCTGCTCGCTGAAGACGTGTTCGCGCGCGTGTCGTTCGTGCTGTCGGCGAAGGTGCTCGATCCGCAATTCCAAGGGCAGATCAAAGAGCGCCTGAATAGCCGCGACGCGGTCAAGCTGGTGTCGTCGTTCGCGCGGCCGGCGCTGGAGTTGTGGCTGAACCAGCACGTCGAGCACGGCAAGAAACTCGCGGACCTCGTCATCAAGCAGGCGCAGGCGCGCACACGTGCCGGGCAGAAGGTCGAGAAGCGCAAGAGCTCGGGCGTCGCCGTGTTGCCGGGCAAGCTGACCGATTGCGAATCGACGGAAATCGGCCGCAACGAACTGTTTCTCGTCGAAGGCGACTCGGCGGGCGGTTCCGCGAAGATGGGCCGCGACAAGGAATATCAGGCCATCCTGCCGCTGCGCGGCAAGGTGCTGAATACGTGGGAAACCGAGCGCGACCGGCTGTTCGCCAATAACGAAGTGCACGACATTTCGGTGGCGATCGGCGTCGATCCGCATAGCCCGGACGACAAGGTCGATCTGTCGAATCTGCGCTACGGCAAGATCTGCATTCTGTCGGACGCTGACGTCGACGGTTCGCACATTCAGGTGCTGCTGCTCACGCTGTTCTTCAAGCATTTCCCGCAGCTGATCGAGCGTGGTCACGTGTGCGTGGCGCGCCCGCCGCTGTTCCGGGTCGACGCTCCCGCGCGCGGCAAGAAGCCCGCGCAAAAGCTGTATGCGCTCGACGAAGGCGAACTCGAAGCGATTCTCGACAAGCTGCGCAAGGACGGCGTGCGCGACACGCAGTGGTCGATCAGCCGCTTCAAGGGTCTCGGCGAAATGAGCGCGGAGCAGTTGTGGGACACCACCATGAACCCCGATACGCGGCGCCTAACTCCTGTCGCGCTCGGCGAACTCGACTACGACGCCACGGTCGCACGCATGACCATGTTGATGGGCAAGGGCGAAGCGGCGTCGCGGCGCAGCTGGCTGGAAGAAAAGGGCAACGAAGTGGAAGCGGATATCTGAGCGCCTTTTAAGGTGCACTCACTCCGCACGAAAACTTCACGCCAAACACGGATACGGAATCTAGATGGACGACGATAACACTCTCGACCTTTTCACCGAGCCGCCGCCCCCGGAAGGCGACTTTCTCACGCTCGGCAATTACGCGGAACGCGCGTACCTCGACTATGCGGTGAGCGTGGTCAAGGGCCGCGCGCTGCCGGACGTGTGCGACGGGCAAAAGCCGGTTCAGCGCCGCATCCTGTTCGCGATGAACGACATGGGCCTCTCCGACAACGCGAAGCCGGTCAAGTCGGCGCGCGTGGTCGGCGACGTGCTCGGCAAGTATCACCCGCACGGCGACCAGTCCGCGTACGACGCGCTGGTGCGCCTCGCGCAAGACTTCTCGATGCGCTATCCGCTGATCGACGGTCAGGGCAATTTCGGTTCGCGCGACGGCGACGGCGCGGCGGCCATGCGGTACACCGAAGCGCGCCTCACGCCGATCTCGAAACTGCTGCTCGATGAGATCAATCAGGGCACGGTCGATTTCATGCCTAACTACGACGGCTCGTCCGAGGAGCCGAGGCTGTTGCCGGCCCGCTTGCCGTTCGTGTTGCTGAACGGCGCGTCGGGCATCGCGGTGGGTTTGGCCACGGAAATTCCGTCGCACAATCTGCGCGAGGTGGCGGCTGCAACGGTTGCGATGATCCGCAATCCGAAGATTTCGCACGCGGAATTGATGCAGCACATCGCCGGGCCGGACTTCCCGGGCGGCGGTCAGATCATTTCGAGCGACACCGAAATTTCCGCCGCGTACGAAAGCGGCCGCGGCAGCCTGAAGGTGCGGGCGCGCTGGAAGATCGAAGAACTCGCGCGCGGCCAGTGGCAACTGGTGATCACCGAATTGCCGCCGAATACCGCGGCGCAGAAAGTGCTCGAAGAAATCGAAGAGCAGACCAACCCGAAGATCAAGCTCGGCAAGAAGGCGCTCACCCCCGAACAGCTGCAAACCAAGCAGACCATGCTGGCGCTGCTCGATGCCGTGCGTGACGAGTCCGGCCGGGACGCACCCGTGCGCCTCGTGTTCGAACCGAAGTCGAGCCGCATCGACCAGACGGATTTCGTCAACACGCTGCTCGCGCATACGAGCCTCGAATCGAACGCGTCGCTCAATATGGTCATGGTCGGCGGCGACGGCCGGCCGCGTCAGAAGGGCTTGAGCGAAATCCTGCACGAGTGGATCGCGTTCCGTTTCGCTACGGTGACGCGCCGCACGCGTCATCGTTTGACGAAGGTCGACGACCGGATTCACATCCTCGAAGGCCGGATGATCGTCTTTTTGAATATCGACGAAGTCATCCGCATCATTCGCGAGTCGGACGAGCCGAAGGTCGCGTTGATGGCCGCGTTCGGCTTGTCCGATCGCCAGGCCGAAGACATTCTTGAAATCCGCCTGCGTCAGTTGGCGCGGCTCGAGAAGATCAAGATCGAGAAGGAACTGGCAGAACTGCGCGACGAGAAGGCCAAGCTGGAAGAACTGCTCGGCAGCGAATCGGCAATGAAGCGCCTGCTCATCAAGGAAATCGAGGGCGACGCCAAGCAATACGGCGACGAGCGCCGCACGCTCATCCAGCAGGAAAAGCGCGCAACGTTTGAAGCACGCGTGGTCGACGAACCGGTCACGGTGGTGGTGTCGCAGAAGGGCTGGGTGCGCGCGCTGAAGGGCCACGGGCTCGACGCGGCGGGCTTTACCTTCAAGGCCGGCGACGGGCTGTACGCGGCCTTCCAGTGCCGCACGCCGGACACGCTGGTCGCGTGGGGCAGCAACGGCCGCGTCTATTCGGTTGCGGTCGCCACGTTGCCGGGCGGCCGTGGTGACGGCGTGCCGGTCACGTCGCTGATCGAACTGGAGTCGGGCAGCCATCTGATGCATTACTACGCGGCGTCCGCGGATCAGGCGTTGCTGCTCGCTTCGAGCAACGGCTTCGGCTTTATCGCCAAGGTCGGCGACATGGTGAGCCGCGTGAAGGCCGGCAAGTCGTTCATGACGATCGACGCGGGCGCCGCACCGCTCGCGCCGATGCCGATGCTGCCGGATGCGACGCACATTGCGTGTCTTTCCTCGGGCGGGCGCCTGCTGGTGTTCGGCCTCGACGAGATGAAGACGCTCTCCGGCGGCGGTCGCGGCGTCACCTTGATGGCGCTCGACGACAATGAAACGCTCGCGCAGGCGCTCGCCATCAACAACGCGGGTGTCGTGTTGATCGGCACGCGCCGTGGCGGCCGCGTGGATGAAGAAAAGGTGAGCGGCGCGGCGCTCGCGCCGCATATCGGCAAGCGGGCGCGCAAGGGCCGCACGCCCGAGAGCAAGATGAAGCTCGAAGGCATGCGTCCGGTGCTGGCCGTTTAACAAAGCTTGACGAAGGAACACGGCGAGCGTCTGCTAGCATGCGAGGCGCTTGTCGTGCGCGGTATCAAATCGGGGCGCAGCCTGGCCATTGCGGTGGGCATGCTGCGATAACAACTACAACACGACGTGAAAGCCACGAGTGCAGCGGAACTGCGTGCGGACTGCGTGGTCGAATGGGCTCTCAAGAAAACGCCGGGTCGTCGCGCGTTTTCCGCCCCGTAGAAAGTCCCCTTGGGGGATTGCCTTCGCCGGGGGCCTGGCGCGAGGCGCCGCGTTTGAGCGCATTTCATTCAATAGCCGCTGCTAATAGCACTCTGCACAAGCGGTGTGGCGTCGTCGGGAGAGGAAAACAACATGAACAAGGCTATCGAACTCGCGCTCTTTCTACATCTGCTCGCGGTTGCGGTGTGGGTAGGTGGAATGGTGTTCGCCCATTTCTGTCTGCGTCCGGCGATTGCCGATCTCTCGCCTCAATTACGCTTGCCGTTGTGGGAATCGGTGTTCGGCCGCTTCTTCAATTGGGTCGCCGCGTCAGTGCTGGTGATTCTCCTCACCGGCGGATTTCTGCTCATGCAATTCGGCGGCGGCCATGCCACCTGGCCGCTGCATGCCATGGCCGGTCTCGGCATCGTGATGATGCTGATCTTTGGGCACATCCGGTTTGCCGTGTTCCCGCGCATCCGTCGCGCGGTGCAGGCGCAAAAATGGCCGGATGGCGCGCGGGCAGTCGGCACGATCCGTCGTCTGGTGCTGATCAATATCGTGCTCGGCGTGGTGACGATCGGCGTTGCGGTGCTCTCGCGCGGCTTCTGAACCCGCTACGCTAATTGAAATCCGCTAGGTGCGCAGCGACACCGCCGCGCGGCTAGCGGGCACCAAGCGCGGCCTTCTCCACGCACGCCGCCGTCTATATCAGCTCGCCATACGCGAGCCACAACCCGCACACCGCAGCTACGGTCCTGTACACCGGCGCACACCGCCGTCTAAATCAGCGCGCCGTACGCGAGCCACAACCCGCACACCGCCGCCACCGTCCCGTACACCACGTACACCGG
The DNA here is from genome assembly GCF_059567925.1 of Paraburkholderia sp. BGA-UO-ETr-F21. NCBI lineage: Bacteria > Pseudomonadati > Pseudomonadota > Betaproteobacteria > Burkholderiales > Burkholderiaceae > Paraburkholderia > Paraburkholderia sp. BGA-UO-ETr-F21. Next base: position 31,165 of record NZ_JCAQOY010000003.1, read on the forward strand.
CACCTTCAGCTTCGCGAAGCACATGCCGGAGAACAGCGCGGTCATCAGATAAACCGGGCTGAACGGCACATGCCCGGCAATGCGAAGCACGGCCACAGCGAGAAACGCGGTAGTGACCGCGCGCAGCATCCGCATGCCGTGCTCGAATCGCGGATTGGCCTTCAACTGATGCAGATGCCGTTGCGCAAGCACGACGAGGCAACCCGACGGCACGAATAGCGCGAGCGTGGCAATCAGCGCACCCACCCAGCCATCCACCAGATAGCCAAAGAACGGCACCACGTTTAGCAGCGGCCCGGGCGATAACGGCGACAACGAGAACGCCAGTGTGAAGTCGTTATCGGAGACGCCGATCGCCGGCGTGACGAACAGCGTCTTGAGCACCGGCAACGCCGAGAAGCCACCGCCGAACAGGGTCATGCCGGCGCCGGCGAGCCGCGGCCACAACAGCGCCAGGTCATAGCGATGGGGCAGCGGCAGCGCGAACAGCACGAGGAATCCGCACAGGGCGGTCAGCATCTGCCAGTCGCCACGCGCCAACGAGACGACAAGAGGCGCGTTGCGAACCGGGCTCACCAGCCAGCCGGTGCCGAAGGCCGCGCCCAGCATGAGGACATACGCCGCCGGACTGTGCGCATAGAAGAGCGCGACGCAACCGAGCACCGTCGCGAGCCATTCGAGCTTGCCGCGCACCAGCGCGCGCGTCTGCTTGTACCAGGTGATCGCGATCAGCGTGGCCAGCACGACGCTGAAGTGATTGAGCAAGGTTTGCGAGGCGGCGGCGCGCACGAGCGGCGTGCGGTAGAAGATCGCGAACAGCGTCATCAGCATGAAGAAGGGCAGCACGCTGGCAATGCCCGCGATCCAAGCGCCGGCGCGTCCACGCAGCGCATGCCCCAATTGCACGGCGACATTGCAGCCCACCGGGCCGGGCACCATCCAGGCGAGAGCGATCAGATCGGAGAAGGCGACGCGCGAGAGGCGGCCTTTGCGCTCGACGTAATGGTTTTCGAGTTGCGCCATGAGGGCGAGGCCGCCCCATGACAACGCCGACAGGCCGAACACGACCCGGAACAGCGTCCATAGCGGTTCCCGTTCCCCTCGTCTGGCAGCATCCTGGCTCGTGGTCGTCTGCATGGCGCCGCAAGCGCCCGGCAGGCGGGCGCCGTCCTGTGAGATCTTCTTGGTGATTCGACGCGGCCGGTAGCGGCATCGCGCTGTGACCAGTACAGCGAGAATGTAGCGGGTTTGCGGCGTCGCGGGTAGATCATCCGCGACGACCCGTGTGGCCCGTGGCGTTCAGGTGCCGGTGCTGGACACGCTGGTGGTGCTGTCGGTCTCGTTCCCGGCGCGCCGGGCAGGGACGGTTAAGCCGCAGACGCCGAAGCGCTCGAGCAGCGCCGGAATCGCGTCCACCGGCACGGGACGCGAGAACAGGAAGCCCTGCGCCTCGATATGGCCGAGCGCGGCGAGCCAGGCAATCTGCTCTTCGGTCTCCGTACCTTCGACCACCACCGTGAGCCCGAGCGAGCGTGCCAGGTTGACGATCGCGGTGACCATCACGCAGACGCTGCGGTCGCCTGGAATTGCCTGGATGAACGAACGGTCCACTTTCAGCGTGTCCACCGAGAAACGGTTCAGGTACGACAGCGACGAGTAGCCGGTGCCGAAATCGTCGAGCGCGATGCGCACGCCGAGGCGCTTCAACGCGAAGATTTTCTCCGAGACGAGTTCGGGATATTCCATCATCGCCGTTTCGGTGATTTCAAGTTCGAGGCGGCGCGCGGAAATGCCGCTTTCCTCGATGGCGTGCGAGATGGTTTCGTACAGGTCGCCGCGCCAGAATTGCACCGCCGAAATGTTCACCGCGAGCGACAGCGTGTCGTAGCCCTGTTGCTGCCACAGCGCAAGTTGACGGCAGGCGGTTTCGATCACGAAGTCGCCGATCGGCACGATGAGGCCGGTCGATTCGGCAACCGGAATGAACTCGTTGGCCGGAATCAAGCCGTGCTGCGGATGGTTCCAGCGCACCAGCGCCTCGAAGCCGGTGATGCAGCGGCGCGCCAGATCGATCTTCGGCTGATAGGCGAGGAACAGTTGCCCTTCAGCGAGCGCCACGCGCAATTGCTGCTCCCACTTCATCAGATGATCGGCGCGATGCGACAGTTGCGGTGAGTAGAACTGATAGCAGTTCTTGCCCGCGTCTTTCGCGCTGTACATGGCGAGGTCCGCTTTTTTCAGCAGGTCGATCTCGCTTTCGTTGGCCACCGAGTAGAGCGCGATGCCGATGCTCGCATGCAGCACGAACGAACTGCCGCGAACTTCGAACGGTTTGTCGAACGCTTCGGCCGCGGCTTCGGCCAGCTTGACGGCGCGCTTCTCGACGTCCTCGCCCTTGATCACGACGACGAACTCGTCGCCGCCGATGCGGCTCAACGCGCCGCCGTCGGCCACCGCGGCGGCGAGCCGCGAGGCTGTCATTTGCAGCACGATGTCGCCGGCGTTGTGGCCGAGCGTGTCGTTCACGGTCTTGAAGTTGTCGAGGTCGATAAAGAGAATCGCGAGGTGGCCGAGGTTGGCCGGCTGCGCGACGTCGTGCCGCAGGCTTTGCAGCGTCGCGTAGCGATTGCGCAAGCCGGTGAGCAGATCGTATTCGACGAGGTGAGTCATCTCGCGCTCGCGGCCGAGCAGCTTGCCGATCAGGCCGGTCGCCACGGCAAAGAAGCTCAGCATGGCGAGCGAGATGAAGCCTGCCATCAGCAGATAGACGTTGCGCGTGTGGTTGTAGTCGGCGAATTCTTCCGCTTGCGACAAGCCCACCAGTACACCGAGCGGATAGCCGTCGATATGCCGGTACGACACGATGCGCGTGACGTTGTCGATCGAATCGACGTAGGTGCCCGACACATGCTCCGAGGTCGGATAGGAGCCGCTTGCGGAGAAGGCGCCGCTCGCGGTGTCGGCGGTACCGGTGCGCCGCGCGAGCACGGCGCCGTTGTCGGAGATCACCGCGATCACGCCTTCACGGCCAATCGCCGCGTTGTTATAAAAATCGCTCGTGAAATAGCTGGGGTCTTCGGAGACCACCACGACGCCCGCGAACGAGCCGTCCGGATGATTCAAACGCCGTGTCATCTGCAAAGTCCAGTGGCCGGACACGCGGCCGAGCACGGGCTTGCTGATATACAACTGATCGTCGTTCTCGTGTTCGTGGACCTTGAAGTGTTCGCGGTCGGACAGGTCGATGCGCTTGGGATTGAGTTCGGCCGTGTTGGCGATCAGCGTGCCGTGTTCGTCGATCAACGAAACTTGCACGAGCGTTTCGCTTTGCACCACACCTTTTTCCACCGTGCTCGCGAGATCGAAATGATTCGGCGTTTTCTCGAACTCGAACTTGACGAAGCGGGTGATCTGGTCGACCTGGTGAATCGCCTTGACCGTGTGCTGTTCCAGTGCCGCGGAGAGAATCGCGGCAGAGGCCATGGCTTCACGATAAGTGGCTTCCTTCTCGACCGACAGACGCGCGAAGATCACTGTCCAAAGCAGGATCAGGACCAATATGCCGAGCGCGGGAATGGCGAGAAACGCGCGACGGCGCGACACCGCGGGGTCGCGGCGGGATTTGGCTTCGCGCTGGTCTGAGAAGCGGGATTGGCTCATCGGGCGGCCCGTGCCTGGGTGCCGGCCGGTAACAAACGCGCGAGAATTGACTGCGCTAGATTCATGGGTGGCTGCATGGTGACCAAGGTGCCGGGACTGCTGCGCAGAATAAAGGAGCGTGGCGCCGTGCCTGACCATCCGCGGGTCATCGGGTACGTTTCGATATTACTTAATGCCACTGGATTAAGGAAGGGTCCGGGCATCGGGTATACGCGGGCGCGGCAAGCCGCCCCATGGGGCGAATCTGGCAACCGGCTTGGCCCGCCTTGAAGGCGCGGTGTGGCGGTCGTACTCGAGTATTTCATCGGCAATCGGCGCTCCGGCGCTTCGGTGCTTCGGCATTCAGGTGTGCCAGGCCTTTCCCCATGCACCGCGCATTCAATCGCACACGATGCGGCATTCTGTGGTCGAGCGTGGCAAGGCGGGATGAACCCCGGCCTCGTTACGGTTGCGAGCCGGTGTCCACGTTCGCGCTACGCAAGTAGCGCGCCGGTCAGGGCAGGCGGAAGGTACCGTCGACGATCGTCACCGACGAACCGCCAACCCATGTCTTGCCGCGTTGTCGAAGGGGGCTTGCCTCGGGGCGTGCATCGTCGTAGTGCACGCACACCTGGCCGGCACGGCCGAGCGCGGTGCCTTGACGCACCGAATAATGCGCGCCGGGGCGCAACTGCTGGGCGCTCAGGAGGCCTGCGAGCGCCGCATTGGCGCTGCCGGTCACAGGGTCTTCACCCATGCCGAAGCTGCCTCCGGACATCAGGCAGCGCACCTCGAAGGTGGCCGGGCCATCGGCCTCGTGCGGGCCATAGACGGCGAGCCCGTGGGTATTCACGGAATGCACGATCTCGGCGAGTGCGGCGGCATCGGGTTCCAGCGCGAGGCACTCGCGCGCCGAATTGACGCGCACCACGAGCCACGGCGCACCGTTGTCGACCGCGCAGGGTGCCGCGCTGAAATCGATCGCATCGCTACGCAAAGCCGCAGACAGCGCCGCGTAGCGATCCTTAGCAAGCGGCGTGACGCGCGCGGGCGGCGCAGCGAAGGCCCACGCGCCGAGCGGCTCGGACAGCGCCTCCAGTTCGACGAGCCCTACGCCGCACTGCTGCACGAGCTTGCCGGCCTGCTTCGGCTGATAGCCGCTTTCGAGCAACGCGTGCGCGGTGCCGAGCGTCGGATGACCGGCGAACGGCAATTCGCCATGCGTGGTGAAGATGCGCACACGATAGTCGGCGGCCGGGTCGGTGGGCTTCAACAGGAACGTTGTTTCCGACAGATTGGTCCAGTGGGCGATGGCCTGCATCTGATTCGCGTCGAGTGTGTCGGCGTCGAACACGACGGCAAGCGGATTGCCTTTGAATGGCACCGACGTGAATACGTCGACCTGTTTGAAACGGACAGTGTGAGCGGGCATGGGGCGCGGTCCGGCGAATCAAACGAATGAATAGGGTTGGCGGATTCTATCCGCTGACGGCGGAACGATCTACCTCACCACAAATGCAAAACGCGCCGCGGGTGGCTGACACCTCGCGACGCGTTTCGTTGCGCACTGCGCCGGGCGAACCGGCAGCCGTTGCGGGCCGCTCCTGCCATGCGGCTCGCGGGTTCGAGCGGGTTACTCCACTTCGGCGATCAGCTCGATCTCGACGCACGCGCCGAGCGGGATCTGCGCGACGCCGAATGCCGAGCGCGCATGCTTGCCACGTTCGCCGAACACATCGGCGATCAGTTCGGACGCGCCGTTGGTGACCAGATGCTGTTCGGTGAATTCGAGCGTCGAGTTGACGAGACTCATCAGCTTGACGATGCGCGTGACACGGTTCAGGTCGCCCACATGCGCGTGCAGCGTGGCGAGCAGGTCGATAGCGATGGAGCGCGCGGCGGCTTTGCCTTCCTCGGTGGTGAGGGTGGCGCCGAGCTTGCCGACCCATACCTTGCCGTCCTTCTTGGCGATATGCCCGGACAGATACACCGTGTTGCCGCTTTGCGCGCTCATCACATAGGCGGCTGCCGGCGCGCCTGCGCTCGGCAATTCGATGCCCAGTTGCTCGAGCTTGTCGTACACATTCGTTTGAGCCATGTTGAGTCCTTGATCAGTAGTGAAGTTCGGTTGACGCGAGGCGGGCGAAGACCGCGCTAAAAACGCTCAGATCTTCGCGCGAATCAGCGCGGCGAGACGCGACACGCCTTCGTCGATCTTGGCCGGCGGCACCGTGACGAACGACAGACGCAGCGTGTTGTGTTGCGCCTCGTTCGCGAAGAAGGGGCCGCCTGGCACGAACGCGACGTTCTGAGCGACCGCTTCTTCGAGCAGCTTCATGCTGTCGATCTGCGCGGGCAGATTCACCCACACGAACATGCCGCCTTCCGGGCGGTTCCAGCTGACACCTTCCGGCATGTAGCGTTCGAGCGAGGCGAGCATCGCCGCGCATTGATCGCGATACAGCTCGCGAATGGTCGGCACGTGCGTGTCGAGAAAGCCGTCCTTGATCACTTCGTACACGATGCGCTGGGTGAAGCTCGGCGTGTGCAGGTCGGTGGCTTGCTTGGCTTGCACGAGTTTGAAGATCAGCTCTTCGGGCGCGATGATGTAGCCGACCCGCAGACCCGGCGCCAGCACCTTCGAGAACGAACCGAGGTGGACGATATGGTCCGGCGCCATCGACAGCATGGTGGGCAGCGGTTCGCCCGCGTAGTCGAGCGCGCCGTACGGATCGTCTTCAATGACCGGGAACGGCGCGGTCTTCGCGAACTCGGCGAGCGCGCGGCGGCGCTCGACCGGCAGGCGGCGGCCCGTCGGATTCTGGAAATTGGGCTGGGCGTACAACAGGCGCGCGCCGGCGGTCAGTTCGGGCGTGAGCGCTTCGGGGATGAGGCCCTGGTCGTCGGTCGGCACTTGCACGTAACGCGGCTCGTACATCGAGAACGATTGCAGCGCGCCGAGGTAGGTCGGCGTTTCCACCAGGACCGGGCTGTCCGGGCACACCAGCACTTTGCCGAGCAGGTCCAACGCCTGCTGGGAGCCGGTGGTGATCAGCACCTGGCTCGGGCGAATCTGTGCGCCGTTGACCGAATAGCGCTTCGCGATCCATTCGCGCAGCGGCAGGAAGCCTTCAGTCGCGCTGTATTGCAGCGCCGCGGCCGGCTCGTCGCGCAGAATGCGGTCGGCTGCCGCGCGCATGCGTTCGGCCGGGAAGGTAGCCGGCGAGGGCAAGCCACCCGCGAACGAAATGACTTCAGGCCGCTCCGTGACCTTCAGAATCTCGCGGATCGCCGAGCTCGTGAGCTTGCGTGCGCGTTCGGACAGTTGCCACGTGGGGGCTTTCAAGTCGCTTTGGTCCATGGTCTCCTCTGCTGGTACTGGAACCGGTCAAAACTTCGATTATCGCGCGAGTCGGCGACCCGCGCGCGCTGCTTATTTAAGGGTCCGTAGACCGTCGGGTGTTTCAAACTCGGCGACGAGCGCCGGCGCGCCTTCCGTGGGCTGCAACTCGATCAGATGCGCCGCACCCAGCCACCGCAGTTGCGCCGCCACCGCCTCGGCTTGCGGATGCACGCCCTTCAGGGACTTTAGCGTGATGCCCGTTTCCGGCAGCACCGCCGACGGATGCCGCACCGTGTCCCACTGAATCAGCGACGGCAGCACACTGTCGCCGACGCCTTGCCAGGCGGGGAAGGCGCCGTCGTCGGGCACGGTCAGGCCCCAGGTGAAATCGCCGCGCGTCATCGGAATCACCGGAGCAATGCGCTGCGGATACTGCGCTTGCCACGTCGGGAGGTGTTTCGGCCGCTCGACCCGGGCGACCCAGTGCGACAGATACGGCCCGTTTTCGAGCCGCGCGTGCGTGGCCGGGTCGTCGAGGGCGAACAGGCGGGCGCGCGGCGCGTCGCCGCCTGCAGGCCCATTGTTCGGTGACGCGGCCAGCGGATCGATCGCGATCACTTCCAGATACACGCCGCCCCACAGGTTCAGCAGGCGGTTGTGCGTGCGCATCAACGGATGCGCGCCGCCGCCGGCCGGGGCGACGCCAAGCGTGTCGGCGACGTACTGCGTGCCCTCGTCGAGGGTGCGGGCGGAAATCACGAGGTGATCGAGGCGGAGCGGGTGAGCAGTCATGACGGATCGAGGAAACGGTTTCTGCGGTAAACCGGTACGTGCCGGGTGTGGCGGCAGCGTTGCCGGGGCCGTAAGCATAACCGTTTGCCGGATCGGCGGGCCATGCGGATGGCGTTTCGGCAGGGTTTTGCCGGATCACGCGAGGATTCCGGCATGACTCTCCAACGCCCCGCCGGACTGCGTCCCATCCTTTGCTTATCTCAAATGTAGCGGCGCCCACCGGCACAGTAACGGTACAATCGATTCGATACTGTTCGGTACAGTTGGAGCCCGTTATGTCCGTCCCGCTTGCCCAGATTCCCGCCCCGCACAACACCGCGTCGCTGACGCTGGTGGAGCAGCTCGTCCAGTGGGCGCGCCGCCGTATCGAGGAACGCGTGTTCCGCCCCGGTATGCGCATGCCGTCGATCCGCAAGCTCGCGCTCGACAAGGGCGTGTCGCGTTTCACCGTGGTCGAGGCGTACGAACGGCTGGTGGCGCAGGGTTTTCTGGAGTCGCGGCGCGGTTCCGGGTTCTATGTGCGCGAGCGGCTGGCCGCCGCGGCCTCCGCCGAGATTCATCGGCTCGCCGAGGCAGCCCCCGCGCCCGCCACCATCGACGTGGTCTGGCTGCTGCGCAACATGCTGCACACGGGCGCACGTCCGGAGCGCAGTCCCGGCCTCGGTTATCTGCCGGCGCGCTGGCTCGACGGCGATCTGATCACCAACGCGCTGCGCACTCTCGGCCGGCAAAGCGGCGCGCAAATGCTCGGTATCGGTACGCCGCAGGGCTTCCTGCCGCTGCGCCAGCAGTTGCAGACGCGGCTGGAAGAGTTGGAGATCGGCGCTTCGCCGGATCAGATCGTGATGGTGTCCGGCATTACCCAGGCCATCGACCTGATCTCGCGCATCTACGTGAAACCCGGCGATGCGGTGATCGTCGGCGATCCGGCGTGGTTCCAGATGTTCGGGCGCTTCGCCTCGCAGGGCGCGCGGCTGGTCGGCATGCCGTACACGCCGGACGGCCCCGATCTCGATGCGCTCGAGTCGCTCGTGCAGACCTGGCGGCCGAAAATGCTGGTGATCAATTCGGTGCTGCAGAACCCCACCGGCACGTCGCTCACGGCGGCCCAGGCGTTCCGTATTCTGCGTCTTGCCGAAGCGTACGACTTCATCGTCGTCGAGGACGATATTTACGGCGATCTGTGTCCGCCGAGCTATCCCGGCACGCGGCTCGCGAGCCTCGACCAGTTGAAGCGCGTGATCTACCTCGGCAGTTTCTCGAAAACGCTTGCACCGAATCTGCGAGTCGGCTTCATTGCCTGCTCGCCCGAGGTGGCAATCGCGGTCAGCGACCAGAAGATGCTGGTCGGCATGACGAGCCCGGAACTGAACGAGCGTGTCCTGTACAAGATCCTGACCGAGGGCCACTACCGGCGGCATGTCGAGCGCCTGCGCGTGCGGCTCGACGGCGTGCGCGAGAAGTCCGTGCGGATGCTGGAGAAGACCGGGCTGAAGCTGTTCCTGACGCCGATGGCCGGCATGTTCCTGTGGGCCGACACAGGCGTCGATGCCGGCGCGCTGGCGGCCGCCGGCCACGAAGCCGGCTTTCTGCTCACGCCCGGCAGCCTGTTCTCACCGCAGCAGTCGCCGACCACCTGGATGCGCTTCAATATCGCCAACTGCGGCGACCCGGAGCTGGCGACGTTTCTGTGCCGCTATCTCGACAGCGTGGCGCGGCGCGCCTCTTGAAACCGCGCCGGCTCGCCCCCAATTAGGCGGACGATCCGGCGTACCGCGGCTCGCGGCTCCGGCGGCCGGCTCACCGGCGGCCGGCGGCACGCCGGCGGGCAGCCCGCAACGAACGGCGCCGCGCCCGACTTGAACCCCATTCGCAACAGAGAGGAAGTCCGACCATGGCACAAGAAACCATGAGCTTTCAGGCAGAAGTGAAACAGCTTCTGCACCTGATGATCCATTCGCTGTACAGCAACAAGGAAATCTTTCTGCGCGAGCTGATTTCGAACGCGTCCGACGCGGCCGACAAGCTGCGCTTCGAAGCAATCGAAAACAGCGCGTTGTACGAGAACGATCCGAATTTGCGGATTCGCGTGTCGTACGACAAGGCCGCACGCACCATCACGCTCGACGACAACGGCATTGGCATGAGCCGCGACGAAGCGATCGCCAACCTCGGCACGATCGCGCGCTCGGGCACCAAGGAATTCTTCGGCAAGCTCTCCGGCGACCAGCAGAAAGACGCGGCGCTGATCGGCCAGTTCGGCGTGGGCTTCTATTCGGGCTTTATCGTCGCGGACAAGATCACGGTCGAAACGCGCCGCGCCGGTTTGCCGGCCTCGGAAGGCGTGCGCTGGGAAAGCGCGGGCGAGGGCGATTTCGCGGTCGAGCAGATCGAACGCAGCGCGCGCGGCACGACCATCACGCTGCATCTGCGTGCCGATGAAGACGAACTGCTGTCGTCGCATCGTCTGAAATCGATCATTCAGAAGTACTCGGACCACGTCGCGTTGCCGATCCTCATGCAGAAGGAAGAGTGGGACGCGGAAAAGAGCGAGATGGTCACGAAGGACGAAGACGAGACCGTCAATCAGGCCAGCGCACTGTGGACACGTGCGAAGAACGAGATCACCGACGAGCAGTACAAGCAGTTCTATCAGCACCTCTCGCACGACCATCAGGATCCGCTCACGTGGACGCATAACCGCGTCGAAGGCCGCAGCGAGTACACGCAATTGCTGTACGTGCCGACCCACGCGCCGTTCGACATGTTCAATCGCGATTATCGTGGCGGCCTCAAGCTGTACGTGAAGCGCGTGTTTATCATGGACGACGCCGAGCAACTGCTGCCGGCCTATCTGCGGTTCGTGAAGGGCGTGGTCGATTCGGCGGATCTGCCGCTGAACGTGTCGCGCGAAATCCTGCAGGAAAGCCGCGACGTGAAAGCGATCCGCGAAGGCGTGACCAAGCGCGCGCTGTCCATGCTCGAAGAGCTGGCCAATTCGGATAACGAGGCGGACAAGGAAAAGTACGCTGGTTTCTGGAAGGAGTTCGGCCAGGTGCTGAAGGAAGGCATCGGCGAAGACTTCGCCAATCGCGAGCGGATCGCGAAGCTCGTGCGCTTTGCGTCGACGCATACGGACACGCCGGAGCAGACCGTGTCGCTCGCCGACTACGTCGCGCGCATGAAGCCCGAGCAGACCAAGATCTACTACGTCACCGCCGACACCTGGCAAGCCGCGACCCACAGCCCGCACCTCGAAGTGTTCCGCAAGAAGGGCGTGGAAGTGCTGCTGCTGACCGATCGCGTGGATGAATGGATCCTGTCGTTCCTGAACGAGTTCGAAGGCAAGCCGCTGCAAAGCGTGGCGCGTGGCGACCTCGATCTGGGCGCGTTGAACGACGAGGAAAAAGAGGCGCAGGAAAAGGTTGGCGAAGAGTTCAAGCCGCTCGTCGAGAAGATGAAGGAAGCGCTGAAGGACAAGGCCAAGGACGTGCGCCTCACGTTCCGCCTGACCGACTCGCCGTCTTGCCTCGTTGCCGACGACGGCGAAATGAGCGGCTACCTGCAACGCATGCTGAAGGCCGCGGGCCAGCAAGCGCCGTCGTTCCATCCGATTCTCGAAGTGAATCCGGAACACGCGCTAGTGAAGGGGCTGCATGCGGACAGCGCGAATTTCGACGACTGGTGCCATCTGCTGTTCGATCAGGCCTTGCTCGCCGAAGGCGGCGCGCTGGAAGACCCGGCGAGCTTCGTGAAACGTACCAATGCGCTGTTGCTGGCGCGCGCGAACCAGGCGTGAGACGAGCCTGATTCCGCGGCGTTGCAATAACGCTTGTGGTTGAAAAATGCGCTGCTTCGGCAGCGCATTTTTTTTATCCGGCGCGGCAATGTCAGGACCGCTTCGGTGCTCTCAAGCCAGGGGCTTAACGCGCGGGAGCCGCGGCCTCCACATGGCGTACTTGCGAGAGCACGCAGCCGGCCAATTCCTTTGCCTCGTGACACGCGGCATGATCGGCCAGCACTTTCGCCGCGAGACTGCCGATCGCCTTGCTGGTCTGTTTCGACGTGTGATGCTGCGCCAGTGCCGATCCCGCCAGTTCCTTTTCCAGTTGCGCGACACCCGCGCGCCGCAATACGACAGCGGCTAGATGAGCGATGCGGTCGGACGTTTCCTTCGATTTCGCAGTGTTCAAGTGTTGCTCCAAGTTGTGATGGGTTGATCTGATCGGCCGGTGGGGCTGCGCCCGGGCATCGGTCGAAATTAATTATGGTTAACTAACTAAACAGAAGCAATGGCATTAAATTGAGATTGGTTTGTGAGATGCCAATGCTCGGCTTTATCTTATGATCGCGCGATTTTTATTCGGAGGCTTAAAGGATTATTTGGCGATCTTTAAGCGCCGCTAGCACTAGATCTTATTTTTGCGACTACGCACTCGCCCGCGACAACCACGCTCCTCATTCCCATGCCCGATTCCGCCTTGGCCGTTCCTCTCGATTCCGTTCATCTCCTGTGGTCGATCCTGCGCGAGCAAGGTTTCGATGCCGCCGCGCGGCGCGCGGCCGAATTAGCCGCGGCAGGCGTCACGCCGCAATTGCATGCGGACCTGTGTGCAATTGCGGCGCATTTCGAAGCGGCGTATCACAGCGCGTCGCAGGCGCAAGCGTGCGCGAACGGGGCGCGCCATGCCCGGCTCGCGCTGTTTGCCGACGCGCTCGGTCAGGCCGAGGCTGCGCAGCGTCACAGCGAGTTGGCGGTGGCCGCACAGCCGCTCGAGGCGACGCTCGACTGGGTGGCCTGGCTGATCGATGACTGCGGCGCGCCGTCGGCGGCTGTACCCATGCTGCGAGTCTATGAGCGTCGAGCGCCGCGGGACGCGCGCGCGCCGTGGTGTTTGTCGATCGCGTTGGCCGCACTGCCCGGGGCGGACGCGCGAGCCGAGCGTCGCGCGGCGCTGCTGCGGGCCTATGCGCTCGACCCCGCGATCGATCCGGCGTTGCCGTTGCAACTCGCGTTGGCGTTTCGCGAGATTCGCGACTGGCCGATGGTCGAGCGCGTCTGCCGCGAGAGTCTTGCGCGTCATCCCGGCGATGCGGAAATGGCGTGGCAACTCAGTCACGCTCAATGGCAGTGCGACGACCTGGCAGCGGCGGAGGCCACCATGCGCGCCGTGGACGCCGCCGCGCCTGGCAATGCGGACGTGCTGGCGGCAATCGGCATGTATCTCGGCGAGCAGGCGCGCTTTGAGGAGAGCGAAGCGGCGCTGCATGCCGCGCTCGCGCTCGATCCGTCGGGGGTGCAGGCCGCGGTCGATCTCGCCGATCTCGAACTGCGGCGCGGCGCCTGGTCGAGCGCGTGGCCGCGTTTCGAGGCGCGTCTTGCGCGCGAAGACCGCGAACAGAACAACGTCGTCAGCCTGATGGCGCGTTTGTGCCCGCGCTGGCGTGGTGAAGCGCTCGGCGGCAAGACGCTGGTGGTCCACAGCGAGCAGGGCAGCGGCGACGACATCCAGATGGTCCGCTTCATTCCGTTCATGGCCGCTCGCGTTCGCGACGAAGGCGGCCGGCTGGTGCTCGCCGTGCGTCGTGCGTTGCAACCGCTGTTTGCGCGTTTCTACGCCGATTGCGTGTCGATCGAAGACGGACCGCTCGGCTCGCCAGACTACGCGTTGCCGATGATGAGCCTGCCGCTCGTGCTTGGCCTCCATCCGGAGCAGATCCGCGGCACGCCGTACCTGCGGGCCGATGCAGCGAAGGTGACGGCGTGGCGCGAACGGGTCGGCGCACGCGCGCCCGAGGCGAAGTGGCAAATCGGCCTCGTCTGGTCGGGCAGCCCGACGCATCGGCGCGACGCCAAACGGTCGATTCCGCTTGCGGCACTGGCACCGCTGCTGGCGCTGCCCGATGTCGTATTCCATCCGCTCACGCCCGCACGCCATGCCGATGTGGCGGCGCTCGCCGCGCAGGGTTATCGCCTGTGCGACCTGACCGATGGCTACGAGCACGGTTTTGATGACGTGGCCGCCCATCTTGCCGCGCTGGACGCGGTGGTAACGATCGACAGCGCGCCATTGCATCTCGGCGGCGCATTAGGGCATCGCGTAGTGGCGATGCTGGATCACGTCTCGCACTGGTCGTGGGGCACGCAGGAGTCGCAGTTCTGGTACGACTCCGTCGATCTGTTCCGGCAGCCGCAGCCTGCACAGTGGGCGCCGGTGGTCGAGCGGGTGGCGGCGCATCTTGCGGCCATGATGTCACAGGACCAGAAAGCCTAAGCGGCGCAGACCATTGCAGATAAAGCAATTCACGCAACTGATTGATCGATGTAGATGCACGAAACAGACTTACTACTCAGCACCTCCTTCTCCGACGATGTCGCCGCAATCACAGCACATGCCGACGCCTGCTTCGCCGCGGGGCGTCATCTCGAAGCGATAGCCGACTACCAGCGGGTCCTCGCCGAACAACCGCAAAACGTCCATGCGCTCCACCGTCTCGGCCTCGCATCTTTCCGTGTCGATCAAACTGAGCGGTCGCGCGAATATCTCGATCTGGCATTGAACCTCGCGCCTGAGCGCGCGGATATCTGGGAGCACCGCGGCTTGATCGCCGCGCTGGGCGGCGAGCTGATCGTGGCCGAAGCGTTCTACCATCGCGCCATGAGCCTGGGTGGCGGCACCGCGAGCCTGCATCGCAATCTGGCCGACTGCCTGAAGCTTTCGATGCGTCTCGCCGAGGCACGCGGGCACTACCTCGAAGCGCTCGAACTCGAGCCGGCATTGCATCATGCGGTGCGCGCGCTGGCGCGAATCAGCACGCAGCTCGAAGGTCATCAGCACGCAGCGGACTACTGGCTGCGTGCCTGGCGGCTCGATTCGACTCATCTGCCCGACGCGCTCGAATTGATTGCGGCTCTGTGGCAAGCGCAGCGCGGCGACGCGATCGACGGCGTGCTCGCCGAGTTGCGCACGCGTTTCGCGGCGGACGCATTCGCGCTGCAACAGGTGGCTTACACGCTGAATGGCGTGGAGCGTTTCAGAGACGCGATCAGCGTCGCCATTCAAGGCATCGGCGTCGATCCGTATAACGGCTGGCTGCATCACAACGCGTCGTTTGCGTTCAACATGCTGGGCGAATTCCCGGCCATGCACGCGCATGCTGTCGAAGCCGCGCGGCTGATGCCCGACCATCCGCTGATGCAATTCAATCTGGCTGCCGCGCAATTGCGCGCGGGCGACTTTAAAAACGGCTGGAAGCAATACCGTTGGCATGAGGCGTTGCCGGAAAATCGCAATCTGGCGCGCCCGAATTTTCCAGAGTGGCGAGGTGAGCCGGTGGCGGGTCGCCGCTTTCTGCTCGTTGGCGAGCAGGGGCTTGGCGATCAATTGCAGTTCTTGCGCATGGCCGACTGGTTGCATCGTCTTGGCGCGCAAGTGGATGTCTGGGTCGAGGTACCGCTGGGCGAAGTCGCGCGCCTCGCGGCGGGTGTGCATGCCGCGTGGACCACCGCGCCGCCCGGACCGTACGACTACTGGTGCCGCATGCTCAGAATGCCGGAGCCCATGAATCTCGATCTGCCGATGTTGCCGCTCACCACATCTTATCTGCGTGCATCGCCAGCCCAAACGCAGCGTTGGCGGAACCGCCTCGACGCCCTTGCGTCGGTCGGTGCGTGCGGCCCGTCTGCAAAGCGCGTCGGCATTGTCTGGGCCGGCAATCCGGCGTACGGGCTCGATCGCTACCGGTCCATTCCGTTGCCGCAATGGCTGCCGGCTCTGGAGCAAACCGGCGTGAGCTGGTTTTCGCTGCAAAAGGGCGAGGCGCAAAACGAGGCGGTGACGTGGCGCACGGATCTCGGCATGCACAGGCTTGGGCCCGAGATCGGCACGTTCGCCGATACGCTCGCGATCGTGCAGTTGCTCGATCTGGTCATCACGGTGGACACCGCGGTTGCCCATCTGGCCGGCGCGTGCGGCACGCCGGTCTGGGTGCTGGTGCCGACCTTCACGGACTGGCGCTGGATGACGGAGCGTGACGATAGTCCGTGGTATCCGTCGGCGCGTCTGTTCAGGCAGCGCGAGTTGGGACGGTGGGATACGGTGCTCGATGAAGTCGCGCGAGCATTGCGCGATTTTGTCGCTAGCTGAGAGCGCGGCGCGTTCTGGCGCGAGCAGGGCGGCGAAAAAGTGGAATGATCCGAAATCGGCAATCCAGCCGAGGTGCTTCGCGACCCGCGTCGTAACAGATGAAATCCGCTGAAGGAAAGGGCGTGCGCGGCGGGGAAGGATCCGACGGCCGCGCCGTTATAATCCGACACCATGTCTATCCGTTTCGTTGCCACCGACGCCCACTGGCGCGTCGCTCCCTTGCCCGGCTTGAGCGCCGCGCAGAAAGACTGGTTGACCCGTGGTGGTTCACTGACCGCGCATCTGCGTGCGCTTGGCGCTGTCGAGGTACGCGTGACGCATGAGGGTGTCGCGCTTCCGTGGGCCGACGAGAGCGCCGCGCTCGGTCTCGCGCCGCGCGCGCCGGTGTGGGTACGCGAAGTCGTCCTCGCGGTCGACGGCGTGCCGTTCGTGGCGGCACACAGCATCGCGCCGCTCGCCGCGAGCGCCGGCGTCTGGCAAGCCATGCGGCGCTTGCGCACGCGGCCGCTGGCCGAGTTGCTGTATAGCGACAGCAGCGTGGCGCGTTCGTCGCTGGTGAGCCGCAGATTGACTGCGCGGCATCCGCTCTATCGCCTCGCGGCGCGCGCGGTCGAAGGCTTGCCGCCGCACGCGCTGGTCGCGCGCCGCTCGGTGTTCGAGCGCCACGGCACGCCGTTGATGGTGACCGAATGCATGCTGCCGGCGCTATGGGCGCATCTGGCGGGCTTGTCTCACGCGAGCCGGTCGGACGAGTGGCTCGCGCATCCGCGCGTGCGCGAACACGGCCGTCCGCTCGAGCACACCGCCTCGCGCGCGCATCCCGCCTCGCGCGCGACCGACGAGCGGCGCCGCTGATGCTGCGCGGCTTTCCTCCCGTCGCAGCGGCGGATACGCATACGCTGATTCTCGGCAGCTTTCCCGGCGAGGCGTCGCTCGCCGCGACACAGTATTACGCGCATCCGCGCAACCAGTTCTGGCGGCTTCTCGGCACCGTGCTCGACGAACCGCTCGCCGAACTCGCCTACGAAGAGCGTTTGCGGCGCGTGCTGGCTCACGGCATCGGTGTGTGGGACGTGCTCGCCGCCTGTACGCGCGAAGGCAGTCTCGACGCGGCGATCCGCAATGCCAGTCCGAACGATTTCGCTTCGTTGCGCGAGCACGCGCCGAAGCTCGCGAAAGTCTGCTTCAACGGCAAGACGGCGGGCCGCTTCGCGCCGGTGATCGGCGCCGCGGGCTACGCCACCCTGGTATTGCCTTCGTCGAGTCCGGCGAATGCTATGCTCTCGTTCGACCAAAAATTGCGTCTTTGGCGCGACATCCTTACATGACGAAATTGATCAAGCGCGCTTCCGCTGAAGCGCGTGCCTTCCGCAACCGTGACGCTGACGCCGCCGGCGGTCGTCCTCAAAAGCAGAACGAGCAGAAGCTCCCGCGCGGCAAGAAGCGCGCTTCGCACGACGAAGATCTGCAGGACGCGCCGCAAATCGAAGCGCCGCGCAAACCCCGTTTCGCGCCGGTGACGTTCTCGGAAGAGGGCGGCGTGCGCTTCCTGCATTTCGGCACGGAGTGGGTTCAAGGCGCGATGCGTCTGCGCAAGCCGGATCACATCGAACTCGAATACGCGCAGCAGATGATGGCCTGGCTGCTGTTCATCGAAACGCCCAGGCGCATCGTCCAGCTCGGTTTGGGCGCCGCGGCGCTGACCAAGTTCGCGCACCGCTTCCTGAAGCACGCGAAGGTCGAGGCGGTGGAAGTGAACCCGGCAGTCGTGGTGGCCGCGCGAACCATGTTCGAACTGCCGCACGACGACGCGCGTCTGAGCGTGCACGAAATGGATGCATGGGACTTCGTCAACGACCGCGCCAACCACGGCACGATCGGCGCGCTGCAGGCCGACGTCTACGACGCGACCGCGCGCGGTCCGGTGCTCGACAGCGTCGGCTTCTATCGTGCGGTGCGCGCGTGTCTGACCGAAGCGGGCGTGGTGACGGTGAACCTGTTCGGCGATCATCCGAGCTTCGTGCGCAACATGAAGCGTCTGAACGAAGCCTTCGACGGCCGCGTGGTCGCGCTGCCGGAAGTGCACGACGGCAACCGCATCGCGATCGCGTTTTCGGGGCCGCCGCTCGAGGTCCCGTTCACGGCGCTGCAAACGCGCGCCAAGCTGATCGAAACCGAACTTGGTTTGCCCGCACGCAAGTGGATCAAGGGCTTGCAGGAATCGACCGGACAGACCGGCGCCGCGTTCTCGATCTGATCTGGTGTGCCGAAGCGGTCGGACTCGCACGAGCCGGGTCCGGCCCGAAGCAGCACAGAGGCGCAATTGCCCCGTTGCCGCTCCCTTCGCCGTTGCGCCCACGCGACGGTTGCCTGCAGCACCATCCATTACGCATTGAGTAGCCGGTCCGCGTCTCCGTGACGCGGACCGGCGGCCTGTCAGAGCCAGGCCGCACGGACTCTCCCGCGCCCCGCCTCTTCGCATCGACACGTCCATTCGGACACCCCGCCACCGATCCCGAAAGCACGGTCGTGCTCGGGTCGTCCCTGCTTGACCGGGCGTTCGCGGCTCCTATACTCTTTCGAAGCTTTCGGGGCGCCCGTTGGCATTCGCGAGGCGACCCCTCGCTGCGGGATCCACCACCCGTCAAACACGGGCCAACATTTCAATAATAGGGAAGAGGAGACGTCATGGCTCACGACGCCGACGCGAACAAAGCCAGCAAGCACTGGCTCTGGTTGCTGCTGTTGCCCTGGATCGCAATGATCTGGGTGCCGTCATATAACAAGGTCGAACCGGTGCTGTTCGATTTTCCGTTCTTCTACTGGTATCAGCTCCTGTGGGTGCTGATCAGCGCCGTCATCACGGCGCTCGTGTACTTCAAGACCAAGACGCGCTCGAATGGCCGTCCGCAAGGGGGCGCACGATAATGAACGCCACAGCAACTTTCGTCTTCGTTCTGTTTTTCATCGGCGTCACGATTCTCGGCTTTATTGCGGCCCATTGGCGGCGTGGCGACCTCGCGCATCTGGAAGAGTGGGGCCTTGGCGGCCGGCGCTTCGGGACCATCGTCACCTGGTTCCTGCTGGGCGGCGACCTGTACACGGCGTACACCTTCATCGCCGTGCCGGCGCTGGTGTTCGGTGCGGGCGCAACCGGTTTCTTCGCGCTGCCGTACACGATCCTGATCTATCCGTTCGCGTTCGTCGTGTTCCCGAAACTGTGGAGCATCGCCAAACGTCAGGGCTACGTGACATCGGCGGACTTCGTGTCGGCGCGCTATGGTAGCCGGATGCTCGCGCTGGCGGTCGCCGTGACCGGTATTGTCGCCACCATGCCGTATATCGCGCTGCAACTGGTGGGTATCGAAGTGGTGATCGGCGCGCTCGGTTTCGACACCAAGGGCTTTGTCGGCGATCTGCCGCTGATCATTGCGTTCGCGATTCTCGCGGCCTACACGTACACCTCGGGCCTGCGCGCGCCGGCCATGATCGCGGTGGTCAAGGACATCCTGATCTACATCACGATCTTTGCCGCGATCATTGTGATTCCGCCGCAACTGGGCGGCTTCGGCCACATCTTCAGCATCGTGCCGCCGGCCAAGCTGTTGCTGAAGGCGCCGGACGTCTCCAGCCTGAACGGCTACAGCGCGTACGCGACGCTCGCGGTGGGTTCGGCGCTCGCGCTGTTCCTGTACCCGCACTCGATCACGGCGGTGCTGTCGTCGAAGTCGGGTAACACCATCCGCCGCAATATGGCCATGCTGCCGGCCTACTCGCTGGTGCTCGGCCTGCTCGCGCTGCTCGGTTTCATGGCGCTCGCCTCGGGTGTGAAGGACATGCCGGAGTTCGCGCCGTACTTCAAGGCGTTCGGCCCGAACTTCGCGGTGCCGGCGCTGTTCCTGCATTACTTCCCGTCGTGGTTCGTCGGCGTGGCTTTCGCGGCAATCGGCATCGGCGCGCTGGTGCCGGCGGCGATCATGTCGATCGCGGCAGCGAACCTGTACACGCGCAACATCCACAAGGAGTTCGTCAACCGCAACATGACGCATGAGCAGGAGACCAATGTCGCCAAGCTGGTCTCGCTGATCGTCAAGGTCGGCGCGGTGGCGTTCATTCTCGGTCTGCCGCTCACGTACGCGATCCAGTTGCAGCTGCTCGGCGGTATCTGGATCATCCAGACGCTGCCGGCGATCGTGCTGGGTCTGTACACGCGCGTGCTCGACTATCGCGGCTTGCTGGCCGGCTGGGCGGTCGGTATCGCAACCGGTACGTGGATGGCGATTTCGCTGAAGCTGGCCGGTTCGATCTTCACGATCCACCTGTTCGGCATGGCGATTCCGGGCTACGCGGCGGTGTGGTCGCTGATCGTGAACCTGGTGGTGTCGGTGGTGGTGAGCCTACTGGTGCGCGCGACCGGCATGCAGCGCGCCGAAGACCGCACCCGTCCGGAAGACTATCTGGACGTGGTCGAAAGCTAAGCACGACTAGCTTGCCTTGTTCCGCGTGACGGGTTCGAGAGCCTGAAAAGCGCAGCGCCCGCAGACGAAAGTTTGCGGGCGTTTGTCTTGATGGCATTGTGTTGCCGATGTTTGTCTTGATAGGGCACTCCAGGGCAGGATAGCGGAACCATCCTTTACCGCATCGAGCGCGCCGCTATGGCTTCTGCCGATTCCCACACTTTGATTCCTCGCCGCTCGGCGCTCAGCCGGATGGTTCGAGCGGTGACGTCGCCGTACTACCGTTATCGCCACGCCAAAGTGCTGCACAGTCTGCGCGTCGGCGTGGCCATGCTGGTTTCGATTCTGGCGACCACCGGTATCGATATTCCGCACGGCATCTGGTCTTCGGTGACACTGCTGGTGGTGATCGGCGGCTTGCAGCACCACGGCAACATCCGCAAGAAGGCGACCGAACGGGCGGCGGGCACGCTGCTCGGGGCGACGATCGGGCTCGGCCTGATCCTCCTGCAAAACCTGACCGGCTCGCTGCCGCTCACCTATGTGCTGATGTCGATCGTTGCGGGCATTTGCGCGTGGTTTGCGATCGGCTCGTCCGGGTATATTGGGCTCTTGACGGCCATCACCATGTGTATCGTCGCGGGTCACGGCGACAACCTGATCGACGTCGGCCTGTGGCGCACGCTCAATGTGCTGATCGGCATTGTGATCGCGTTGGCGTTTTCGTTTGCGCTGCCGTTGCATGCCACCTATTCGTGGCGCTACGGCATCGCGGCCAATCTGCGCGAATGCGCGCGTATCTACACGCGCCTGCTGGAAGGCGAGACGATCAGCGAGGAAGAGCAGGTCAAGCGCTTTCTTGCCATCAACAAGCGGCTCGTGCAATTGCGTTCGTTGATGCCTTCGGTGGCGAAGGAAATCGATGTGCCGCAAGCGAAACTCGAAGAGATTCAGCGGCTGCACCGCTCGGTGCTCAGTTCACTGGAGTTGCTGGCCACCGGCCCGCTGATGCACGCCGACGCCGTAGCGCGCGCCGCCTATGCCAGGCAATGCGGCGCGGAGGTGAGCGCCGTGCGCGCGATACTGCTGGCCATGGCGCGTGGTCTGCGCTTTGGGCGGGCGACGCATTTCGGCATTCCGGCCGCGTCGCCGCTCGCGCAGCGGCACGGCGACGCGGCGCTCAAACTGCCGGCCGAACTTCAGGGGCCGTATTGGCTCGGGCAACGGCTTGCCGAGCAGGTTGACCGGCTGCGCGAGCAGTTGCTGGAAACCGAGGCGAACTGGAACATCGAACGGAATTCGCGGATGCCGGCGAGGGGTTAGGCTGGTGGAACTGACGAGGCGGCCGCGCCGGGTGCGATGAACCGTACTGCGCGCGATAATCCGCACCAGGCACGATAAGACGCGCTCCACGAGAGCGCCCGCCGTGACGCCGCGCTCAACCTTCCGGCAGCGTCACCATCCACATCAGACCGAAGCGGTCCACTACCATTCCGAAGCCCTTGCTCCAGAAGGTCGGCTGGAACGGCATCATGACCTGGCCGCCGTCGGCGAGGGCCGTGAAGTACTGTTCGGCGGAGGCCGTGTCGTCGGCTGTCAGCGAGAGGCTGAAACCGTTCATCGAGCCGGCAGCGGGATCGCAATGGCCGTCGGAGGCCATCCAGTCGGTCGAACCCATCCGCACGTTGGCGTGCATGATTTTCTCTTCGAGACCGGGGCGCGGCTGGTTTTGCGGATCGGGCGGCGCCTCCTTGTAACGCATCTTGAAGGTCACCTGGGCGCCGAGCTTCGCGCAGTAGTAGTCGAGCGCTTCTTCGCAACGCCCGTTGAAGAATACGTAGGGTTGAACCTGCATGATCGTCTCCCGGAATCGAGGTCAGCGGCGCCGATATCGCCCGCCAGGACTGGCGGGAAAGCACCTGTGAAGACGATTGTAGTCGCCGCTCAAACGGCAATTGTGACTATATGTCGTAGGGTGGGGCGCCGCACGCCACTGCCACACGCGGTCCTCGCAAACCCGCCGGTAAACGGCGCGCGGCCCTGAATCGTGAGATCCAGGGCCGCGAGTTCCGAGCGCCGGCGTTGAGCGCGGCGCGAGCGAGGCTTAACGCAGCGCGTCGATCAGCTTTTCCAGCTTGACCGCGTCCGCGGCGAAGGCACGGATACCTTCGGCGAGCTTTTCAGTGGCCATGGCTTCGTCGTTGACGAGGAAACGGAACGACGATTCGTCGACCGGCACGCGTTCAATGTCCGTATCCTTGGCGAGGTCGGGCGACAGCTTGCGCTCCACTTTTTCGGTGCTGTCCTGTAGCTTTTGCAGCAGATCCGGACTGATGGTCAGCAGATCGCAGCCAGCCAGTTCCAGAATCTGGCCCGGCGTGCGGAAGCTCGCGCCCATCACCTCGGTCTTGTAGCCGAACTTCTTGTAGTACGCGTAGATGCGGCGCACGGATTTGACGCCCGGGTCATTGGCGCCGCCGTCTTTGGCTTCGTCCCACGCGCTGCCGGCGTTCTTCTTGTACCAGTCGTAAATCCGGCCGACGAACGGCGAGATCAACTGCGCGCCCGCTTCGGCACAGGCCGCGGCCTGGGCGAGCGAGAACAGCAGCGTCATGTTGCAGTGGATGCCTTCCTTCTGCAGCACTTCCGCCGCGCGGATGCCTTCCCACGTGGAGGCGAGCTTGATCAGCACGCGTTCGCGGCCGATGCCGTGTTCCTTATACAGCGCGATCAGTTCGCGGCCCTTGGCGATCGAGCCTTCCGTGTCGAACGACAGGCGCGCGTCGACTTCGGTCGACACACGGCCCGGAATGATCTTGAGAATTTCGGTGCCGAATGCGATCAGCAACTGGTCGATGATCGCGCCGACCGGCTTCGACGCGTGCGCCTTGACGGTCTTTTCGAGCAACGGCTTGTAGTCGTCTTTCTGCACCGCTTTCAGAATCAGCGACGGATTGGTGGTGGCGTCTTGAGGCTTGTATTGGGCAAGCTGCTGGAAGTCGCCGGTATCGGCCACGACGGTGGTGTATTGCTTGAGTTGGTCGAGTGCGGTTGTCATGTTCGAGCCTTCAGGGCGCTCGTGCGCCGTGGTTCAGGAGAAATGAGATCGCCGCCGGTCTGAAAGACAGATCAGTTCCGGCGGCCGCGGGTCACGCTGCAGCATTGCCCGCCATGTTGCCGGGAAACGCTGCCGGATGCTTCTATTCTATGGCGATCGCCTGATGCAGTGTTGACACTTGGCCACGGCAATCCGTTCAAACGGATTTCGAACGGCAGTTGCCCGCCACCGTTGATGTGACGACGTGCAGGGCATTGCCGCCCATTATGCCGCCGCAGCGCACCATGGGCCCTCAGGCGCGCCGCGCGTTCAATACCAGTTGCGTCACCACGCCCGCCACCAGCCCCCAGAATGCTGAGCCGATGGACAGCAGCGTGAGCCCCGAGGCGGTCACCATGAACGTGACCAGCGCCGCCTCGCGTTGCTTCGCGTCCTGCATGGCGTTGGTGAGGCCGCCCATGATCGAGCCGAACAGCGCCAGCGCCGCGACGGAGACCACCAGCGCCTTGGGCAAGGCCGCGAACAGCGCGGCGATGGTCGCGCCGAAAATGCCGGCGATCAGGTAGAAGATGCCGCACCAGACCGCGGCGGTGTAACGCTTGTCACGGTTTTCGTGCGCTTCAGGGCCCGTGCAGATCGCAGCGGTGATCGCCGCAAGATTGATGCCGTGCGAGCCGAACGGCGCGAGCAGCAGCGAAGCGATGCCGGTGGTCGAAATCAGCGGCGCGGAGGGCGTGCTGTAGCCGTCCGCGCGCAGCACGGCGATACCTGGCACGTTCTGCGACGCCATCGCCACGACAAAGAGCGGAATCCCGATGCTGACGCTGGCCGCCACCGAAAACGCCGGCATCGTGAACACGGGATGCGCCAGCGCGACGTGAAAGTGACTGAAGTCGAGCAGCCCGAGTGCGCCGGCGGCCGCCGTGCCGACAATTAGCGTCGTCACGATCGCATAGCGCGGCGCGAGCCGTTTGACGACCAGATAGGTGAGGAACATGGTCAGCACGAGCGCGGTCTGGAACTGCGCGGCGCGGAAAATCTCGATGCCGATCTCGAACAGGATGCCCGCCAGCAAGGCCGAGGCGATGCCCGCCGGAATTTTCCTCATCAGCGTATCGAACCAACCGGTCAGGCCGACCAGGGTGAGCAGCAGCGCGCACACGATAAACGCGCCGATGGCCACCGCGTACGGCACATGCGGCAGCGAGGACACCAGCAGCGCCGCACCGGGCGTCGACCAGGCAATCACGATCGGCGCGCGATAACGCAGCGAGAGGCCGATCGTGCACACGGCCATGCCGATCGAAAGCGCCCAGATCCATGACGAAATCTGCGCATCGGTCAGATGCGCGGCCTGGCCCGCCTGGAACATCAGCACGAGCGAGCTGGTGTAGCCCGTCATCATCGCGACGAAACCGGCGACGATGGCGGACAGCGAGGTGTCGGCGAAGGGATTGAGGCGCCCAGGCGGTGTCGCGGCAGGGGACAAATCGGGCGATGACAGCGGACTCATGCAGATACTTTCTTATCGTGGAGGGTAAAGCGTAAAAATGTGACCGGACTATTTACTCAGCGTGCGCATGGCGGTCTCTAGGCCGGCCAGCGTGAGCGGGTACATGCGGTGCCCGAGCACTTCGCGGATCGCACTGACCGACTGCCGGTACGCCCACAGGCCTTCCGGTTCGGGATTGAGCCACGCGTGATGCGGGAAATGATCGGCGAGACGGCGCAGCCAGACCGCGCCGGCTTCGGCGTTGTTGTACTCCACCGAGCCGCCCGGCTGCAACACTTCGTACGGGCTCATCGTCGCGTCGCCGACGAAAATCAGCTTGTAGTCGGGCGTGAATTTATGCAGCACGTCCCACGTCGGCATGCGCTCGGCGTGACGGCGGCGGTTGTTCTTCCACAGGAAGTCGTACACGCAGTTGTGGAAATAGTAGAACTCGAGATGCTTGAACTCGGCTTTTGCGGCGGAGAACAGTTCTTCGGTGCGCTTGATGTGATCGTCCATCGAGCCGCCCACGTCGAGCAGCATCAGCACTTTTACCTTGTTGTGGCGCTCGGGCACCATCTTCAGGTCGAGCCAGCCGGCATTCGCGGCGGTGCTGCGGATCGTGTCGGGCAGGTCGAGTTCTTCGGCGGCGCCTTCGCGGGCGAAACGGCGCAGGCGGCGCAGCGCGACCTTGATGTTGCGCGTGCCGATTTCGACCTGATCGTCGTAATCGCGATAGGCGCGGGCTTCCCAGACCTTGACGGCGGTGCGGTTGCCCGCCGCGTCGCCGCCGATGCGCACGCCTTCCGGGTTATAGCCGCCATTGCCGAACGGCGACGTGCCGCCGGTGCCGATCCATTTGCTGCCGCCTTCGTGGCGCTCCTTCTGTTCGTCGAATAGTTCCTTCAGGCGCTCCATGAGCTTGTCGAGGCCGCCCATGGCTTCGATCTGCGCTTTCTCTTCCGGCGACAGATCGCGTTGCAGCTTCTTCTTCAGCCAGTCGAGCGGCACGTCGAAAGCGAGCTCCGAGGCCTGTGCGACGCCGTTGAAATACGCGCCGAACGCCTGGTCGAACTTGTCGAAATATTGCTCGTCCTTAACCAGCGTCATGCGCGCGAGGTAGTAGAACTCGTCGAGCGACGGGGCAATCACGTTGGCTTTGAGCGCCTCGAGCAGCGTCAGGTATTCCTTCACCGACACCGGCAGCTTGGCGGCGCGCAGCGAGTAGAAAAAATCGATCAGCATGCTGGGTCCTCTGCGGGCGCGGGTGGTCGGGGCGGCGGTCGTTTCAATGGCGGCCTCGCGGCGACTGCCCGGCGCTCGATCAATGATCAACCGACGCTCAGTCGACGATCTTTCAACGGTTATTTCGGTTCATGAAGATCAGCCGCTCGAACAGGCTCACGTCCTGCTCGTTCTTCAGGAGCGCGCCGTGCAGCGGCGGAATGATCTGCTTCTGGTCGGACGAGCGCAGCGCTTCGGGCGGAATGTCTTCGGCGAGCAGCAGCTTGAGCCAGTCGAGCAGTTCCGACGTGGACGGCTTCTTCTTCAATCCGGCGACGTTGCGCAACTCGAAAAAGCTCTGCATGGCGGCCGCGAGCAGTTCCTTCTTGATGCCGGGATAGTGGACCTCGACGATCTGCTGCATGGTGACCGGGTCGGGGAACTTGATGTAGTGGAAGAAGCAGCGGCGCAAGAACGCGTCGGGCAATTCCTTCTCGTTGTTCGAGGTGATGATCACGAGCGGGCGCTGTTTCGCGCGGATCAGCTCGTGCGTCTCGTACACATAGAACTCCATGCGATCGAGTTCACGCAGCAGGTCGTTCGGGAATTCGATGTCGGCCTTGTCGATCTCGTCGATCAGCAGCACCGTTTGCGCCTCCGATTCGAACGACTGCCACAGCACGCCCTTGACGATGTAGTTGCGAATGTCCTTGACGCGTTCGTCGCCGAGCTGCGAATCGCGCAGGCGCGAGACCGCGTCGTACTCGTACAGACCCTGCTGTGCCTTGGTGGTGGACTTGATGTGCCACTGTAGCAGCGGCATGCCGAGCGCCGCGGCGACCTCTTCGGCGAGCATGGTTTTGCCCGTGCCGGGTTCGCCTTTGATCAGCAACGGGCGCTTGAGCGTCATCGCGGCGTTGACCGCGAGCTTGAGGTCGTCGGTGGCGACGTACTGCGATGAGCCTTCGAAACGCATGGCGAGATGCTCTTTTTCGGGGAAAAAGCCCAGTATAAGTCAGAAGACCTGTTGGCTTGAAACCGGCTCGCGTAAGGTGTCACCCGCGGTGTCGCAGCGTGAAGCAAGGGTGCGCGCGGCGCGTGCGAGCGCCCCGGATGCTCGCCCGGCGGGCCCGGTGGGCGGGCGCGCCGGGCGGATCGGGTGGGTGCGGCGGCGAATGCCGTGTCGAATTGGTGCGCCGGTTCGGCATGCGAAGGCGGCCGCCACGCGGCGCCGATCAGGCGCGGCGGAGCAAAGCGGCGCTAGGCGTGGTTTTGCGCCTGCCGGATGGGCCGCCGGCCCCGCGCGGTGGACGTTTGGCGCGGCGTCGCGGTACAATTAGCCCGATTTTTTTGGCCTGCGTGGCTACCCTATAAGAATAACGGCGCGGGCCGTTGCCTTTTGGTCGCCCGTTTCCCCTCAAGCCAGGTTACATGCTATGAATAAATTCGTTGGCAAACACGTCGTGATCGCAGCGCTGTCGGTGCTCGCGGGCTATGCGGCCAGTGCGCAGGCAGCGGATGTCGTCGGCAACGCTAAGGCGGGCCAAGGCAAGGTCGCGATGTGTATCGGCTGCCACGGCATCC
This sequence comes from Paraburkholderia sp. BGA-UO-ETr-F21, assembly GCF_059567925.1. Lineage (NCBI taxonomy): Bacteria > Pseudomonadati > Pseudomonadota > Betaproteobacteria > Burkholderiales > Burkholderiaceae > Paraburkholderia > Paraburkholderia sp. BGA-UO-ETr-F21. The sequence continues at coordinate 58,901 of NZ_JCAQOY010000003.1, forward strand.
CTGAATACCGCACGGCGTACCCTGAGGTCTACCGCGTGCCGATGCTCGGCGGCCAGAATCAGGCGTACCTCGAAAACGCCCTGCATGGCTACAAGAAGGGCGACCGCCATTTCGAAACGATGCGCGCCATTACCGCGTCGCTGTCGGACCAGGACATCGCCGACATCGCTGCTTACTACGCAGCGCAAAATTCCTCTTCGAAAAGCAATCCCGACAAGTGATCGGCTGCGGTCATCCATCCAGTCACTCAGCTATTAAATTCGCGGGATAGGAGAATTCATGAATAAGCCCCAACAGGCACTCCACACGGTGTTCAAGGCTGCATGCGCGTCGGCGGCAGTGATCGGTCTGGTTGCAGCGAACCTCGCGCACGCCGCGGACGCCGGCAACGGCAAGGTGCTGGCGGACAGCCACAACTGCGCGGCTTGCCACGGCGTGAACCTGAACAAGCCGGTGAGCCCGGAATATCCGAAGCTCGCCGGTCAACATTCCGATTACGTGTACTGGTCGTTGCGCCAATACCAGATGGGCAACGGCAACCCGCACTTCGGTCGCAACAACGCGATCATGCAGGCGCAGGTGCAAAGCCTGTCGCAAAGCGACATGAAAGACATCGCAGCCTATGTCGAATCGCTGAACGGCGATCTGGTGCAGAAGAAGTAAGCGAGTCGCGTGGTTTGCGCGCGGCTTTTAGATTGAACAACACCCCGCCTCGGCGGGGTGTTGTGCTTTTGGAGGGGGGATTCGTGTGCGCGGTGTTGCGCGTCCGGTATTGCGCGTTCGGCGCCGGTCTCAGTCGCGCGTGGCGCGCCGCTCGATGCGTTGAAGATACGCGTCCGTGTCCGGCGGCGTGCCGGTGCGCTGCGCTTCCCAGATGGTTTCGCCGAGGCAGTCCATGATGGCGTGCTGTGCCTCGTGGGTCGAGCCGAGGCGCGCGGCGAGCCGCTCGTGCGCTGCGCGAATGCCGGGCGGCTGATCGATCGACAACTGTTCGGTGATGGCCAGATGCATCGACAGATGCAGGAACGGGTTGGTCTGGCCGCGTTCGGGCGAGTAGTCCTGCGCCTGGGCGGCGTCGCCGTCGGTCAGGTCGGCGTGATATTCGGGATGCTCGACGATCCAGTCGGCGGCGATTGCCTCCAGCGGCGTGAGAATTTCGCCTTGACGCTGCTTGCGCCAGGTGTCGGTGAAGAAGAGACGGACTTCGTCGCGGCTAGGATTGAACATCGTGGGACCGGTGCGTGGAGTTGGGGCGTGTAGCGTAAGTCGTTGAAGCGTCAGCCTATGAAGCCAACGAGGCAGGCCGTCATTTTACGCCGCGGCGCCGCGGGCTGCTGGGGCGCCCCGTGCCGCCGTGCCGCCATACCGGGAGGGCGACGCTCACAGGTCCGGCGCCGGTGTTTTCGGACGGAACTCGCACAGCGGTTCGATCACGCAATGCCAGCATTCCGGCCGGCGCGCCTTGCAGACATAACGGCCGTGCAGGATCAGCCAGTGGTGCGCATCCTGCCTGAATTCGGCGGGGGTGAATTTCTCCAATGCCGCCTCGACTGCGCGAACGTCTTTGCCCGGTGCAAGACCGGTTCGATTCGCAACCCGAAAGATGTGCGTGTCGACGGCTATGGTCGGATGACCGAACGCCGTGTTCAGAATCACATTGGCCGTTTTCCGGCCTACGCCCGGCAGACTTTCGAGCGCTTCGCGATCCTCGGGCACTTCGCCGCCATACTGGTCGAGCAGAATACGGCAGGTGGCAATGACGTTCTTCGCCTTGGTGCGATAGAGGCCAATGGTCTTGATGTAGCCGGCCACGCCTTCTTCGCCGAGATCGAAAACCTGCTGCGGCGTGTTCGCGACCGGAAACATCTTGCGCATGGCTTTGTTGACCGACACGTCGGTGGCCTGCGCGGACAGCAGCACGGCAATCAGCAGTTCGAACGGAGTGGTGTACTCGAGTTCGGTTGTGGGATGCGGATTGAGACTCTGAAGCGTCTCGTAGATGGCGCGGCGTTTGTTCGCGTTCATGCTCGGCGTGAAGGTGCGGTTAGCGCTTGTCGGGCGGTGTGCCAGTGTCGTCGCCGGCGAGTCCGAGACGGCGGCGGCGTGCTTCGGCGGCGTCGATCTGGGCCTGAACGTCGGCGCTCACCTGTTCGGTGTTCAGCGGACCCTGGCCCTTGGCTGCCAATTCTTCCTTTTTCTTGCGGGCACGTTCGAGCGCGGCCTGGATGATCGCGCGTTTCTTTGCATCGGCATCTTCCGCCGCAGGCGCGGAGGATGTCACCGCAGCGCCGGCTTGCGTTGCTTCGCTAACCTGAGGAGCGGCGCTGCTGCCTGTGCGCCGCGCTGCAGCACGTGCCTCGGCCGCCTCGCGTTCGCGGGTGAGACGCGCTTCACGCCGGTCATGGCGTTCGCGCGCGGCGTCGGCCTGGGCCTGGCTCCACGCGTCCCAACCGGTTGCGTTGCCGGTCACGGGCGGCAGCGCGATACAGTCGACCGGGCAGGGCGGCACGCACAGATCACAGCCGGTGCAAAGCTCTGCGATGACCGTATGCATCTGTTTCGGTGCGCCAACTATTGCATCGACTGGACACGCCTGCATGCACAACGTGCAGCCGATGCAAACTTGTTCGTCGATAACCGCCAACGGACGCGGCCGTTCGACGCCATTGGCGGAATTGAGCGGAATCACCGGTTTGCCGAGCAACGCGGCGAGCCGGGCGATGCCTTCGGCGCCACCCGGCGGACACTGGTTGTAATTGGCCTCGCCGCTCGCCACGGCTTCGGCATAGGGGCGGCATGCGGGGTAACCGCACTTGGTGCATTGCGTCTGGGGGAGCAGATCTTCAATGCGATCTGCGAGTGTTTTGATTTCTGTCACGGTCACGACGTGGGGCTTTGGCTTGCGGCCGCACAGCTTGAACTAAATAGCACATTATCGCCGATTTCCCCAATTGCCATCCGCAATCCATGTGCCATAATCGAAGCGCTTTTTCGAAAGACCGCAGAAGGGTGTTCCCCCAACCAGCCCGTTCAGTGCTGTCGGTGCAAGGCCCGAGGAGAGGCCGGCGGCGCGATCCGGATAACGCGGCTCACGAAGACGATGCCACCATGAATCAGCCGAAAATCAAAAGAGATCCTGAAGGCACACGGCGCCGCATTCTGCTCGCGGCGGCCGAAGAGTTTGCAAATGGTGGGCTATTCGGCGCGCGCGTCGATCAGATCGCCCGCCGCGCGGAAACGAATGAACGCATGCTCTATTACTACTTCGGTAGCAAGGAGCAGCTTTTCACTGCCGTACTCGAGCACGCGTTCAGCGCGCTCAATGAAGCGGAGCGCACGCTCGAACTCAACGGCATCGCGCCGGTGGAGGCCATTACGCGTCTTGCGCATTTTGTTTGGGATTACTACCGCGATCATCCCGAGTTACTGCGTCTCATCAACAACGAGAATCTGCACGAAGCACGCTACATGCAGAAGTCCACGCGCATCCGCGAAATGATCTCGCCGATCGTCGCCACGCTTGGCGGCATTCTCGAGCGTGGCCAACGCGCGGGGCTGTTTCGGACCAATGTCGACCCGCTGCGTTTCTATGTCACGCTGTCCGGGATGGGCTACTACATCGTGTCGAATCGCTTCACGCTCGAAGCCACGCTCGGCCGCGATTTCAGCAGCGCAAGCGAGCGCAGTGAAGTGATTCAGATGAACACCGAGTTGCTGCTCGCGTATCTGTTGCGCAAGTAGGCTGCAGCCCCAATCGCTGGTGGAGGCTTCGGGATCCTCATAAACGACAACGGCCTCCGAAGAGGCCGTTGTTGCCGACTGACTGTGCGTGATGCGCGTGCTGTGCGTGCGCCGCTCAGGCTTCGACTCTTTCCTTCGCGACCTTCGTCACCTTGTTGTGCTCGAGGATGAAGTCGCGCAACTGCGGATAAATGATGGTGCGCCAGCGGCGTCCCGAGAAAATGCCGTAGTGGCCGCACTTTTCCGCGGTGAAGTGACGCTTGTTTGCTTCCGGAATGCCCGTACACAGTTCGTGCGCGGCATAGGTCTGGCCGTCGCCGGAAATATCGTCGAGCTCGCCTTCAATCGTGAAGAGCGCGGTCTTCGTGATGTCCTGCGGTTTCACCCGTTCGCCGGAGACGTCCCACGTGCCCTCGGCGAGGCTGAACTCCTGGAACACCACGCGTATCGTGTCGAGATAGTAGTCCGCGTCCATGTCGAGCACCGCGTTGTACTCGTCGTAGAAGCGGCGGTGTGCTTCCGCGTCGTCTTCGTCGCCGCGCAGCAGGCTTTGATAGAAGTCCCAGTGCGACGCCGCGTGACGTTCCGGATTCATTGCCACAAAACCGGTGTGCTGCAGAAAGCCCGGGTAAACCTTGCGGCCCACGCCCGGATAATTCGGCGGGACCGTGAAGATCACGTTGTTCTCGAACCATTCATACGAATGCTGCGTGGCAAGCGAGTTGACCGACGTCGGGCTCTTGCGCGCGTCGATCGGGCCACCCATCATGGTCATGGTGCGCGGCGTATCCTCGCCGCGGCTCGCCAGCAGCGAAATGGCGGCGAGCACGGGTACGGTCGGCTGACACACCGAGATCACATGCAGATTCTTCGCGCCGATGTGGCGGATGAATTCCTGAATGTAGGCGACGTAATCGTCCAGATGAAACTCGCCGGCCTCGAGCGGCACCATGCGCGCGTCGATCCAGTCGGTCAGGTAAACCTTGTGGTCTTGCAGCAACGTGCGCACGGTGTCGCGCAGCAGCGTGGCGTGGTGCCCTGACAACGGTGCGCATACCAGCACGACCGGCTCATCTTTCAATTGGATAACAGCGTCGCTGTCATCCGCGAAACGCTTGAAGCGCATCAGGCGGCAAAACGGCTTCTCGATGATCGTCTGCTCGATGATCGGGATGTTGTGACCATCTTTCACAATCTGATGAAGATTGAACTCGGGTTTTTCGTAATCTTTACCCAGCCGGTAGAGTAATTCATACCCGGCGGAGAGGCGCGTGGCGCCCGGCACATAGGCCAAGGGGCTGGCGGGATTCGCGAAGGATTTGGACGCGGCCTGAGCCCAGGCGGTGAGGGGGCTCAACATAGCCCGCTGGAATTCGTGCAATTGGTAGAGCATGGGTGCTCCGTTTTAAGCGGTTCGCATGGGGCTTCGCAAACACGCGCATGGCGTTGCGGCAGGCCAATTTGTTTGTGGGCACATTGTTTTTCGGCCGACAGTCTGATCGATCATATCGAACTAAGCGCAATTGTGCAATGCAGCAATTCGCGTGCGGCTGCCACGCAAACTGTCATTAAATCATGCTACTGGCGATGTTGCCGTGCCGCTATCGGGGCTTGCCGCAACATCAAGTTCTGTCTCTCCTGTGCCGTTATGGGGAGGTTGCCCTGTCGCCTGCGCCATCGCCTGTTCGTGCTTCATCAGGTTCAGGCCGGTATGCACGAGGGCCACATGCGAAAACGCCTGCGGAAAGTTGCCCACCAGGCGCTGCGCACCCGGATCGTACTCTTCCGCGAGCAAACCCACATCGTTGCAGAGCGCGAGCAGCCGTTCGTACATGGCGATCGCTTCGTCGAGGCGGCCTTGCAGCGCGAGGTTGTCCACCATCCAGAACGAACACGCGAGAAACGTGCCTTCTCCCGGCGGCAGGCCGTCGTCGTATTCGGTGGTGCGATAGCGCATCACGAAACCGTCATGCATCAAGTCCTTCTCGATGGCCGCCACGGTGCCTTTGACGCGCGGATCTTGCGGCCGCAGAAAGCCCACCAGCGGCATCAACAGCACGCTCGCATCGAGCTGGTCGGTGCCGTAGGACTGCGAAAACGCGTTAAGCGCGGGATTCCATGCCTTTTCGCAGACTTCCGCATGGATTTGCTCGCGGGTGGCGCGCCATTCGTCGAGCGGGCCGTCGAGCTTGAACATTTCCGCCGAGCGGATGGCACGGTCGTAGGCGACCCATGCCATCACCTTCGAGAAGGTGAAATGCTGGCGGCCGCCGCGCGTTTCCCAGATGCCTTCGTCGGGTTCCCGCCAGATCGTGTCTAGGTGGGAGAGCAGCGCGCGCTGCACGTTCCACGCCGTGTCGTCCGCCTGCAGGCCGCCGACCCGCGCGAGATGCAGCGCGTTCATCACTTCGCCATAGACGTCGAGCTGGCGTTGGCCGACCGCGTTATTGCCGACCCGCACCGGCTTCGCGTCCTGATAGCCCGGCAGCCAGTCGAGTTCGAACTCGGGCAAACGCCGCTCGCCCGCGATGCCATACATGATCTGCAACTGATCCGGCGCCCCGGCCATGACGCGGCCAAGCCAGGAGCGCCACGCGCGGGCTTCGTCGAAGTAGCCGCCGCGCATCATGGCGAGCAGCGTGATCGTGGCGTCGCGTAGCCAGCAATAGCGGTAGTCCCAGTTGCGGGTGCCGCCGAGCTGCTCCGGCAGCGAAGTCGTGGGCGCGGCGACGATACCGCCGGTCGGCTCGTAGGCGAGCGCCTTGAGCGTGATCAGCGAGCGGCGGATCGGCTCGGCCCAGCGTCCTTCGACCGTGCTGCGCGCCGACCATTCGAGCCAGTGGTTCTCGGTGCGCGCAAGCGACGTATGCGGGTCGCGCGCCGGCGGAATGCGTAGATGCGAGGGCGAATAAGCCAGTGAGAACGGCACCCGCTCGCCTTCGCTGACGGTGAATTCGGCGACCGTCTTCATGTCTTCGCCGCGCAACGCGACCGGTGTGCGCAACACGGCGGTATCGGGCCCGACGATCGCCTTGATGCCGCTGTCGTGCTTGAGGCGGTCGACCCACGGAATCGAGAAACCATAATCGAAGCGCAGCACGAGTTCCATCTTCATGCGCACCGTGCCGCGTTGGCCGACGACGATCCGCACCAGTTCCGACCAGCCATTGCCCGGCGGCATGAAATCGACCAGCGTGACGGCGCCCTCGGGCGTCTCGAAATGGGTTTCGAGAATCAGTGTTTCGCCGCGATAGCGGCGGGTGACGGTGGGCGGCGTGTCCGAGACCGGCGAGATCAGCCAGCGTCCGTTGGCAGGCGTGCCGAGCAGGGCGGCGAAGCAGGCGCCGGAATCGAAGCGCGGCCAGCAGAGCCAGTCGACGGAACCTTCGCGGGAGATGAGCGCGGCCGTGTGGCCGTCGCCGACGAGCGCATAGTCTTCGATGTGTGCGGGCATGAGGAGCGGAGTCAGTATGGCGCGCGGCAAGGAGCGCCGCGCGTGTCGTTGTTGTTACCCGACTCGCGCGATGCGCTTTGGTTCACCGCACATTGCCGCGAAACGCGAGTTGGTAATCTGTCAAACGAATGCCTACAATCAGATTTCATGCCGACGCCCGGAGCATTCCGGATGATGGACCGGCCCCGCCCATGGCGCATACAGACGCCGTTTCCGAGGACCAAAGCTATGCCGAACCCGTCGAAATCCGATTGCATTACGATTCTCTCGGCCGCCAGCGAGCTTGCCGACGATTCGTTGTTGCCGCTCGATCACGGCCGGCTGGGCCTGAGCCGCAACGGCATGCTGGCCGCCGCCGCCTTTCTGGTCGAACGGGCCTGCTTCCGGCGTTATCAGGAAGGCGATGGCAATTATGCCGTGGGCGCTCTTTCGTTGCAGGGACGTCTGCGCCTCGACCAGCTTTCGAACGGCTGACCGCAGGCCTTCTTGGTCGGCGCGCCGCAGTAACCGCAATCTGATCGCGCTTGCGGCGAGGGTACACCGCTTCGCCGCGCCGCCGCGTTTTATCGCTTCCCTCGTTTTCACGTCCCCCGCGTACGTGGCGTTGCGTCACGCCTTGTGTGCGCACGCGAAGCGGAACGGCACCGGGCCGTGACTGCGCCCGGTCGTGCGTCTCATGCATGCGCAGCGGGTGCCGCCCGGCCTCAGAAGTGCGAAGACCCCACGCCGAAGATCCCAATGATGCCGATGATGATCAGATAGAGCGCGACGATGTAGTTCAACAGGCGCGGCATGACGAGAATCAGAATACCGGCGATCAACGAAACCAGCGGGCCCAAACTGAGTGTGACGTTCATGAAGACTCCGTAGAGTGAGACGCGATTGAAAAAATGCCCCGTCAGGCGGGACAATGGTTACCCATGCTGCGGCTCTCGGTTCCACTGGATACCGCCAGCCGCATTAACAGCATGATCCGACACAACGCTTTTATACTTCTTTCGATAAGAACAACGCTCGACCGATGGCGCGGCAGACCAGAGACACTCTTACAACCGGTTCAACCCAATAACGAATGAACAGGAGGTCATATGCTTCGTCGTCACCGGGCCGCGACGCGTGCCGTTGCAGGTTCTCACCTGCCTGCTGTTGATGGCATTTCACAACGCGCGGGGCAAGCTGCTCCGTCGCGCTCCGCCCGCTCGATAATAAAAGGTTTCGCGCTCATGGTCTCGATTGTTGCTTCGCACGCGTTTGCGCAAGATTCCGGCCCGGTTCCCGCCGACGGTGTCTACGACATGCTGGTCGGCACGTACACCGGCGCCAGGAGTGAAGGCTTGTACGTCTATCGCTTCGACACGAAGACGGGCGAAGCGACGCGCGTCTCGGTCGCGCCGACGGTCAATCCGTCGTATCTCGTGGTGAGCCGCGACCGCCGTTTCGTCTACGCGGTCAACGAACTGCCCGGTGACAATGGCCCGGCCTCCCAGCGCGGCGGCATCAGCGCGTTTCGATTCGACGCCGCGAGCGGCCAGCTGACGTTCCTCAACAAGGTGTCGGCGGACGGCAATGATCCGTGCTATCTGAGCCTCTCGCCGGACGGCAAATATCTGCTGACCGCGAACTACTCAGTGGCAGCCGATCCGGGCGGCAGTTTCGCCGTGTTTCCGTTGCAGGCCGACGGCCAGGTCGGCGCGTCTGTGCTCACGGTGCATCACGAAGGCGGTGGTCCGGTGAAGGGCCGCCAGGACAATTCGCACGTTCACTCCACCGTGTTCTCGCCGGACGGCCACTATCTGTTCGCGCAGGATCTCGGCGCGGACAAGCTGTACTCGTACCGCTACACACCTGATGGCAGCCGCGGCCTGTTCGGCCCGACCGACTGGCGCTACACCCAGGAGAAAGCGGGTACGGGGCCGCGCCATCTGGTGTTCGGCGCGGACGGCAAGCACGCGTATCTGACCAGCGAACTGGCCGCCACGGTCAGCACGTTCAATTACGACGGCGGCAAACTCACGCAGGTGCAGACCGTGCCGCTGACCGAGCCGGGCTTCAAGGGCGCGGTAGGCGCGGCGGCGATTCATCTGTCGCCGGACGGGCGCTTTCTGTACGCCACCAATCGCGGCGACGCGAACGAGATCGTGATCTTTTCGGTGGACCCGACCAACGGGCATCTCAAGAAGATCGGGCATCAATCGAGCCTCGGCAAATCGCCGCGCGAATTCGCGATCGATCCGACCGGCAACTGGCTGATCGTCGGCAATCAGAATAGCGATACCGTGTATGTGTTCAAACGCGATCAACAGAGCGGTTTGCTCGAAGCGAATCCGAAGCACTTCGAGCTTGGATCGCCGGTGGATTTCAAACTGGTCTCGCCGTCGTAAGCGATGACGAAGCGTGTGATTTGACTATGCGCGCTGAATGAAAAATGCGGCCGCTTGAACAACAAGCGGCCGCATTTTTTGCGGTTGGCTTTGTGCGAGTGATGCCCCGCGATAGTGGCTCACTCCGCCGGCCCAGGCGCCAGCACTTCACGGCTACCGTTGATGCCCATGGCGGACACGAGGCCCGCCGTTTCCATCTGTTCGACGAGACGCGCCGCGCGGTTATAACCGATGCGCAACTGGCGCTGCACCGAGGAGATCGACGCGCGCCGCGTGCGCACCACGAAGGCGACCGCCTCGTCGTAGAGGGGATCGGCCTCCGCGTCCGGCGATTCGCCGAACAGGTCTTGCGCTGCGCCGCCCTCGGTGGCCGGGCCGTCGAGAATGCCTTCTTCGTACTGCGGTTCGCCGAACTGCTTCAGATACTCGACGATCCGATGCACTTCCTCGTCGGCGACGAACGCGCCGTGTACCCGTTGCGGGTAGCCCGTGCCGGGCGGCAGAAACAGCATGTCGCCCTGGCCCAGCAGCGACTCGGCACCCATCTGATCGAGAATCGTGCGCGAGTCGATCTTCGACGATACCTGGAACGCCACGCGCGTCGGAATGTTCGCCTTGATGAGGCCGGTGATCACGTCGACCGAAGGACGCTGCGTCGCCAGGATCAGGTGGATGCCGGCGGCGCGCGCCTTCTGCGCGAGCCGCGCGATCAGCTCTTCAATCTTCTTGCCGGCCACCATCATCAGGTCGGCCAGCTCGTCGATCACGACCACGATCAGCGGCAGCGGCGCGAGCGGTTCGGGCGCTTCCGGTGTCAGCGAGAACGGGTTGCCGAGCTTCTTGCCCTTGGCTTCGGTGTCGCGGATTTTCTGGTTGAAACCGGCCAGATTGCGCACGCCGACCGCGGACATCAGGCGGTAGCGCTTTTCCATTTCGCCGACGCACCAGTTCAGCGCGTTGGCGGCCAGCTTCATGTCGGTGACGACCGGCGCGAGCAGATGCGGAATGCCTTCGTAGACCGATAGCTCCAGCATCTTCGGATCGATCATGATGAGGCGTACTTCCTCGGGCGTCGCCTTGAAGAGCAACGAGCAGATCATCGCGTTGATCGCCACCGACTTGCCCGAACCGGTCGTGCCCGCGACCAGCATGTGCGGCGCCTTCGCCAGATCGGCGACCACCGGATGGCCGGTGATGTCCTTGCCCATGGCGAGCGTCAACTGCGAATGCGAGTTCTGATAGACGCTGGCTTCGAGAATTTCGGACAGGCGGATGGTCTGGCGCTTGGCGTTCGGCAATTCCAGACCCATGCAGGTCTTGCCGGGAATCGTCTCGACCACGCGGATGGATGTGAGGCCGAGGCCACGTGACAGATCCTTCATCAAGCCGACGATCTGACTGCCGCGCACGCCAAGCGCCGGTTCCACTTCGAAGCGCGTGATGACCGGCCCGGCCGACGCGCCGACAACGGTCACCGGCACCTTGAATTCCTGCAGACGCTGTTCGATCAGCAGGCCGGTTTCGATGAGCTTTTCTTCGGAGACCGGTTCGACGTCGATGTCCGCGGGCGCGAGCAGGTCGAGCGTGGGCAGTTCGACCTTCGATGCCGCGGGTGCGCGGAACTCGAAGCCGTTGGTGGGGCTGTGGCCGCGCAGCGGCGGGCGTTGGACGGCGGGTTCGGCGGCCCCGGTGGATGGGGGCGCGGTTGTGGTCGGTGCAGCGGGGGTTGTTGCGTCGAGTGGGATTACGTCGAGCGGTGCTGCCGCGAGCGGTGCGGATGCTGCCGGCGCCAAGGTGGCCTCGTTGACGCGGTCTTCCACGGCGACCGGTTCGTCGGCAACGACATCGGATGCCACAGGCGCGGCGTGAACCGCGAAGCCCGGAAAGCGAACCACGTTCGATGCCTGAGCCACGATGGTGGGTGGCGGCTCTGCGGCTACTGTGTTGTCGGCGTATGCGGTGGCCGGCGATTCCGACGCGTGCGGCACGATGCTTTGCGGTGGCACTGCGGCCGAAGCGTTTGCAACGTGCTCGGTGGTTGGCGAGTTCGACGCATGCGGCACGATGCTTTGCGGCAGCCTTGCGGCCGATGCGTTTGCAACGTGTTCGATGGTCGGCGATTCCGACGCATGCGACGCTACGTTGAGTGGCGGCATTGCTGCGGTTATGTTTGCAGCGTGCGTGCTGGTTGACGCGTCCGATGCCTGGGTCGCGTCCGGCAGAGCAGGGGAGTCCACTGCCTCCATTTGGACCGGCGCGGCGGATTCGTCAAGGCGCGCTCCGCTCAGCGACGGCACGACGTCATGCGTCGCCACGGCTTCACTCGACGCGGCAACGCTAGCGACTGCCGGCCCGCTCGACGACGAAGCCGCGTGTTGCGCCAGGACGGCATCGAGTTCGGCTTCCCAAGGCGCGAGGGTTTTATCGAACACGACGGAAGCGACCGGGGCATACGCCGGCACAGCGGATGGCGGCTCGATGGCCGGTGCGGCTGCTTTAACGTGTTCGGTGGCCGCGGATGTAGTCGGCTGCCCGGCAACCTCAGATGCGATGACTTCTGAACGATCCGCCGGCTGGCTAGGCGTTTGCGCGACTTCAGCTGTCGGGCTCGCGTGGCTGTCGGCGTGAGGTGCCAGATGCGCTGAATCGTCTTCGAGCGGCGGTTCGTCCGCGTGAGCGTCGCTGGCTTGCAACTGCGCCGCGAAGATCTGAAACGGCGTAGGTGTAGCAACCGACGGCACATACTGCGACGCAGGCGCAGGCGCAGGCGCAGGCGCAAACACAGGCTCGACTACGGGCGCCGCCGTCAACGGCGGTTGAATGATCGGTGGCTCGATCGGCCATTGCACGACGGGCTCGTGGCTGACCTCCAGCGGCATTTCGTTCGCGGTTTCCGTGCGCGTCGTTTCGATCGGCGCTTTTACCGAGTCGTCAGCCGATGCACTTTCCACAACGTCGAACGAAGGCACAGCCTCGTCCGGCGTCAAAGGCGCCTCGAGTACCTCCGTTCGCGCCACATCCCCGCCCGATGGCCGAACCTCGAACGACTCCAACGCGTCCGGCGCGCTCATGACTTTCGGGGAGTCCGCGCTGCTGCTGCGCGCGAGGCTCACCCCGGCAAGATCGGTCCAGCGGGCGGCGTTTTCAGCGATGCTGCGAAGCGTCTCCTGCACACTCGGGGGTGGCGTGACTTTCTGCGTCGTGGGCATAGGCCGCGTGAAGCTGGGCGGCGCCCGGCGCGTCGCCGACGCCGGCATGTCGTCGCCCGAACGCGGGGCGGCCGGGAAAGCCTGCCGGGGCGCCGCGGCGCGATTGACCGAAGCCGCCGGGGCAGACGTGCCTTGGGCCGCCACCGACGGACGACCCGCGCCAGTGGTTGCGTTGCCCACGGACCCCGCAGTCGAGTGCGAGGCCGCGCCGGGGACGCCGCGCGCCGTTGCCGTCGCGTGCGTCGCTGTCTGAGCCACTCTGGTTGGCACAGCCGCGCGGCCCGCGGCACCTGCCGCGCCCGCCGCAGCTGCACCACCCACAGTACGTGCCGCACTCGCAGTGCCTGTCGCGGCTGCCGAAGTTGCACCCACTGTACCCACTGCACCGGCCGCAGCCGCACCTGCCGCGAGGCCGGCACCGAACCCTGACGATCCGACGGCCCGCTGCTCGCCAGCCGATCGACGTCCAACCTGCGATGCGCCGTCGCGAGCCGCGGCACCGGATGCACCCGATCCTGCGACCGAATCCGCCGCCGGCGCAGCCATGCGTGATCCGGAGTCGCGCAACCAACCGGTCGGTGCGACCGGCTCGGCCGGCATCCACGCGGCTTTGTCCGGGTTGAGTGATTGCGTTTGCATCGGTACATGGCGCGGCGGTGTCGTCGCTGCGCCCGTGCGCAGCACCGGCTCGGACTGCGCCTGACCGCGCGGCGCCGCCGCCCCGCTGCGCCAGCTCGCGCCGGCGCCACGCGCCGACGCATCCTTGCCCGCGGCAGCCGCAGCGGCGCCCGCGGCCGCGTCGCGCCCGCGCGCCGGCGGCCGCCACACCGTCGGACGCGCGTAACGTCCATTGGTTTTCGGCGCCATCGTATTGGTGGCCGGCGAAACGTGCGACGGCAAGCCGTCGTCGATACTGCGATGACGACGTGCTTCCTCGTCGCGTTTGGCGAGGCCGCGCGACAGGCCGAGGCCGAACGCGCCGTCGGCCCATGCGGCGAAGTCGCGCCAGCGGAAGTCGATTAGCCAGGGCAGGCTGATCAGCAGCAGCGCGAGCGCCGCCAAGGGCGTGCCGATATGCCCGAGCAGATGACCGAAGCGCGCGGCCAGCGCATGGCCGAAGCCATTCACACCGGCCATGCCGATCAGCGACGCCTCGAGTGTGCAGCTCGCCACCAGCACGCAGACGAAGCCGAGCCAAAGCCGGATCGTGCCGGGGCCGCGCAAGCCTGCGCCGCCCGGCAGCGCGGACTTCACGAGACGCCACACAAGAGGAATGAACCAGACGGCTGACCCGCCGAACCAGCCGAAAACTACCGTTTGCATACTAGACATCAACGAATGACGGACGCGCGCAAACGCAATCCGTCGAGTTTAAACCGGCGAAGCCCGACGCTTCGAAGGCAGACGCAAGTATGCTTGCGTCCCATTGGAAAGCAGACCGGCGCGCGGCCTGCCGTCGGTGAAAAACAACGGCTGTCGGGACAGCCTTCACCCTTCATGCGGACCGTTCCGACCGTGGCGCGCGCCGCAGGCCGGTTGGCCAGTCAGCGTGCCTTGCTCTCGTCCGGTGATCCGCGCCCCGCTCATTTCGTGCTGCTGTCGAAGGTCAGCGTGTCGCCGTTGTCGAGCACCAGTTGCATCTGCTGCGGCGCGCGCATCTGCACGCCGGTGCGATCGATATGCGTCAGCGCATTGAGATACGCGCCCTCGATCTGTCCGCCCGGCGTCATGCACGCCATGCGCGTGCCGCCCAGCGTGCCGAAGCTCAGCTTGCCGTCTTTCAGCGCATACGAGCCCATATAGCGGTTGCAACCGGAAAAGCCGCTGGCGTGCCGTTGACCGGTCGAGGTGGACAACGTGAGCGTAATCGGCGCGCCCTGGTTCGCGGACGGAATCGCGCGTGCGGTGCCGTCAGCCTGTTTCCAGGCGCTCAGCACCCAGCTGGTGTCGTCGAGCAATTGCGCGGCGGCGGGGTTGAAGGGGTCGGGCGCGGCTGCCTCCGAGTCGGGATGTTTCGGGATCGCGCAGGCGCTCAACAGCGCGGCGACGCTCAACGCGGCGATGGCGGTGCGCAGATACGGGTTGAAATACGGGGTAAAGCGCGCAACACGTCGCGCGGAGGAGCTTTGGAGCATTGCGTCGTTCCTCTTCAAACTGGCGAAGGCGTAAGGGTAACGCACTAAGCTCGCCGCACGCGAGAGCATTGGCGTGCCACGAGCTTATTCAGCGCGTCGTGGCGGCCTTGTACGCCGCCGTTGTGCGCAAGTCGTGCGCAGTCGTTGCCCGTCACGCGCGGATCAGGATGTGGCCGCCGCGAGCAAGGTGCGGCGAGGGGCCCGCATGTTAACATCGTGCTCTACCCAATCCCACCCTCATCCGACTTTTATCTGGAGACCTCATGCAGATCGGCCAACGGATCGGCACGCCTCTTTCTGAATCCGCCACGCGTGTCATGCTGCTCGGCGCCGGCGAGCTCGGCAAGGAAGTGATCATCGCGTTGCAACGGCTGGGCGTCGAAGTGATCGCCGTCGACCGTTACCCGAACGCGCCGGGGCACCAGGTCGCGCACCGCGCGCACGTGATCGACATGACGGATCGCGCCGCGTTGCGCGCGCTGGTCGAACAGGAGCGCCCGCATCTGATCGTCCCCGAGATCGAGGCGATCGCGACCGACGAACTCGCCGCTATCGAGGCCGACGCGCTCGCCGAAGTGATCCCAACGGCGCGCGCCACGCAGCTCACCATGAACCGCGAAGGCATCCGCCGTCTGGCCGCCGAGGAACTCGGCCTGCCGACCTCGCCGTACGCCTTCGCCGACTCGCTCGACGAATTGCGCGCGGGCATCGCCAAGGTCGGCTATCCGTGCGTGGTGAAGCCGGTCATGTCGTCGTCGGGCAAGGGGCAGTCGGTGCTGCGCAGCGACGCCGACGTCGAACCCGCATGGCAATACGCCATGGCCGGCGGCCGGGTGAACCACGGCCGCGTGATCGTTGAAGGCTTTATCGACTTCGAATACGAAATCACGCAGTTGACTGTGCGCGCCATCGACCCGGCGAGCGGTGAAGTCAGCACGTATTTCTGCGACCCGATCGGCCACGTGCAGGTGGCGGGCGATTACGTCGAATCGTGGCAGCCGCAGCCCATGAGCCCGCTCGCGCTCGAACGTTCGCGTGAAGTGGCGCACAAGGTCACGGCCGCGCTCGGCGGGCGAGGTCTGTTCGGCGTGGAACTTTTCGTGCGCGGCGATGACGTATGGTTTTCGGAAGTGAGTCCGCGTCCGCACGATACCGGTCTCGTCACGCTGTGCTCGCAGCGCTTTTCGGAATTCGAATTGCACGCGCGCGCGATCCTCGGTTTGCCGGTGGATACGTCGCTGCGGGCGCCGGGTGCGTCGGCGGTGATTTACGGCGGCCTCGACGAGACCGGGATTGCCTTCGAAGGTGTCGCCGCGGCGTTGGCGGTGCCGAATTCGGATCTGCGCCTGTTCGGCAAGCCGGAGAGTTTCGTCAAGCGCCGCATGGGCGTGGCGCTCGCCACGGGCGACACGACCGACGAAGCACGCTCGCGTGCGAAGCAGGCTGCGGCGGCGGTGCGGCCGGTGTCGGCAAAGTAAGTGCCGGCGGGCGCACTGGGCATGGTTGTGACGAACCCCCACGCGCCGCTGGTTTCGCGCGGCCGGCATAATCGCTGCGCACAATCTGAAATGATTGGGCTCGTCGAGCTCATCGACGTTGAGGTACGTATGGCGCTGGAAATCGGCAACAACACGCGGCGCGGGGTGGCCGGCCGTCTCGGCGCACTCGGCGTGCTGTTTGCGCTATGTGCCGGATTGACGGGGTGCGGTCTCGCGGCCGCGCCGTGCCGGATCGCTTCGGCCGGCTTGAAGATCGTGCCGGTCGTCGGGCACGTGGCCGCCGCGCCGACCGATGCGTGCGCCGACGTGATCGATCCATGATCGATTCGCGTCGACTGTCCTGAGCCGCAGCCACGAGGCGCGGCATACCTGGGGCTTGCCTGGCATCGCCCGTGTTTGACTGGCAGCAACGATCGAGGCTTCCCATGAAGAGATGGCTGGTTGCGTTAACCACGGCAGCGGGACTCGCGGCGTCATATGGCATTGCATGTGCCGCGCCGTTGCAGTTTTCGGAGATTCAGGCGAAAAACCGTCAGACCCACAAATACACCTGTGCGACCGGCAAGATCCTGCAGGTCACCTACTGGAACACGGCGAACGGCCAGAGCTTCGCGCTCGTGCCGGTGAAGGGCAAAGCGCTGCTGTTCGTCAACACCATGTCGGCCTCCGGCGCGAAATATCAGGCCGGCAGCTATACATGGTGGACCAAGGGCCCGCGCGCCGACCTGTACGACGCCATGGACGGCGAAAACGCGCCACCCATGCTGTCGGACTGCGTCACCATCAATCGCTAGGCATGCGGCGGCGGGTTATCCCAACTGCGCCGCTGATGGCCTCATCATGCTCCTGCCGCGCGGCATTGGCCGCCGGCCGCACATCATTCCCGTTCGAGTAGTAAGCTGTCTGGCGTGGCATCTGCAGCGCGCTCACGTTATGCCATCAAGCCATGCCGGGCGGTGTCCGCATGGCCGTCGTCGTCTTTCGATCGTCCGTTTCCGGACCCCGGCAAGGGGTCGCGGCCCGCGTCCGTATCATCAAGCGAGACCCTCAATGAAAGCATCGGACCTGTTCGTCAAATCGCTGGAAGCCGAAGGTGTCGAGTATGTGTTCGGTATTCCCGGTGAAGAAAACCTCGATCTGCTCGAATCGCTGCGCCGCTCGAAAATCCGTCTGATCCTCACGCGTCATGAACAGGCGGCCGGTTTTATGGCCGCCACTTACGGGCGTCTCACGGGGCGCATCGGCGTGTGCCTGGCGACCCTCGGCCCGGGCGCGACCAACCTCGTGACTGCCGCCGCGTACGCGCAACTGGGCGGCATGCCGATGCTGATGGTCACCGGGCAAAAACCGATCAAGGCGAGCAAGCAAGGGCATTTTCAGATCGTCGACGTAGTGCGCATGATGGAACCGCTGACCAAATACACGCGGCAGATCGTGTCGGTGAGCAATATCCCGGCGGCGGTGCGCGAGGCGGTGCGTCAGGCGGAAGAAGAGCGGCCCGGCGCCACTCACCTCGAATTGCCGGAAGACGTCGCGCATGAAGAAGGCGACGGCAAGCCGATTCCGAAGAGCTACAGCCGCCGTCCCATCGCCGAGGAAAAAGCCGTGGCGCACGCGGTCGAGGCGATCACCCGCGCGAAGCATCCGTTATTGATGATCGGCGCGGGCGGCAATCGCAAGACGACCACCAAGATGCTGCGCGAGTTCGTCGACCAGATCGGCATTCCGTTCTTCACCACGCAGATGGGCAAGGGCGTGATCGACGAATCGCATCCCATGTGGCTCGGCAACGCGACACTCTCCGACGGCGACTTCGTGCACCGCGCGATCGACCACGCGGACTGCATCATCAATGTCGGTCACGACGTGATCGAAAAGCCGCCGTTTTTCATGCGCAGCGGCGAGGCCGGCGAGAAGACAGTGATTCACGTCAACTTCCTCGGCGCCGAGGTCGACACGGTGTACTTCCCGCAGATCGAAGTGGTCGGCGATATCGCCAACGCCGTGTGGCAACTCAAGGAAAGTCTCAAGGAGCGCCAGGAGCACTGGGACTTCACGCGCTTCAAGGAAATCAAGGAGCACTTCGAGGCGCATCTGATCAAAGGCCAGCACGACGATCGTTTTCCCATGTATCCGGTGCGGATCGTCAACGACGTGTACGAGACCACGCCGGTGGACGGCATCGTGTGTCTGGACAACGGCATGTACAAGATCTGGTTCGCCCGCTACTACCGCGCGCACGAACCGAATTCACTGCTGCTCGACAACGCGTTGGCTTCGATGGGCGCGGGGCTGCCGTCCGCGATCGCCACCAAGATCGTGCATCCGGACCGCAAGGTCATGGCCGTGTGCGGCGACGGCGGTTTCATGATGAATTCGCAGGAACTGGAAACGGCGGTGCGTCTGAGGCTGGATCTGGTGATTCTGATCTTGCGCGACGACGCGTTCGGCATGATCCGCTGGAAGCAGGAAAACATGAACTTCCCCGATTACGGCATGACGCTGAGCAACCCGGATTTCGTCGCGTATGCGCAGAGCTATGGGGCAAAGGGTCACCGTATCGAATCGGCGGCGGAGTTCGCGCCGCTGCTGCGCGAATGTTTCGTGACGCCGGGCGTACATGTGATCGATCTGCCGATCGACTATTCCGACAACGAGCGCGTGCTGAATCGCGAGATCAAGCGGCTGTCGGCGCAACTATGAACGGCGGGTGGCTTCACCGGCGACTGACAGGCGAGCGGAAAATGGGCGCGGCTAGTGCGCGGCACGCGAACGGCACACAAGTGGCAAGTGAGCAGCCAATGAGCAGCCAATGAGCAGCCAAGGGGCATGCCCCTTGCTGGCAGTCTTGCTTCTACAGGTATCGGATCAAGGAGACGCGTCATGTTGAACAAGACCTACCCTTACTATCTCGCCAACGTTGCGGTGGCCGCCAACACCGATCTCGAAGTCACCGATAAATTCAGCGGCGAAGTCGCCACCCGCGTGGCGATGGCCGACGCCGCCGCGATCGACAAAGCGATCGGCCACGCCGTCGAGGCCATGCCCGCGCTGCGCGCTTTTCCGCCGTTCAAACGCCAGGCGGTGCTCGAACATTGCGTGAAGCGCTTTCGCGAGCGCTACGACGAACTGGCGCTCGCGCTGTGCATCGAGGCCGGCAAGCCGATCAACGACTCGAAAGGCGAGGTCACGCGCCTGATCGATACGTTCAAGGTGGCCGCGGAGGAGTCGGTGCGCATCGACGGCGAGATCGTCAATCTGCAGATTTCGCCGCGCGCCAAGGGCTACCACGGCTATGTGAAGCGGGTGCCGATCGGCCCTTGCTCGTTTATTTCGCCGTTCAACTTTCCGCTGAACCTGACCGCGCACAAGGTCGCGCCGGCTATCGCGGCAGGTGTGCCGTTCGTGTTGAAGCCGGCGAGCCGCACGCCGGTCGGCGCGCTCATCATGGGCGAGATTCTGGCGGAAACCGATCTGCCCAAAGGCGCATTCTCGATTCTGCCCGCGCATCGCGACGGCGCCGATCTCTTCACCACCGACGAGCGCTTCAAATTGCTGTCCTTCACCGGCTCGCCCGCGGTGGGCTGGGATTTGAAGAAGAAGGCGGGCAAGAAAAAGGTGATTCTGGAATTGGGCGGCAACGCGGCTGCGATCGTCGACGGCGATCAGGGCGGAAAGCTCGACTATGTGGTCGACCGGCTCGCATTCGGCGCGTTCTATCAGTCGGGGCAGAGCTGCATCGGCGTGCAGCGGATTCTCGTCCACGCCAGTTTGTATGACGCCTTGCGCGAGAAGCTCATTGCCAAGACCAAATCGCTCGTGATGGGCGATCCGAAAGACGAAAAGACCTTCGTCGGGCCGATGATCTCCGAATCGGAATCCAAACGCCTCGCCGGCTGGATGGAAAGCGCGGTGCAGGCAGGCGCGAAAATCATTGCCGGCGGCAAGGTCGAGGGTGCGATGTTCGAGGCCACGCTGCTCGAAGGCGTGAAACGCGACACCGATCTGTATCGCAAGGAAGCGTTCGGGCCGGTGGCGATTCTGGAGCGCTTCGACGATTTCGACGCCGCGCTCGCGACCGTCAACGACAGCGACTTCGGCCTGCAGGCGGGCGTGTTCACGGATTCGCTCGCGCATGCGCATCGCGCGTGGGACGAACTCGACGTGGGCGGCGTGGTGATCAACGACGTGCCGTCGTTCCGGGTCGACAACATGCCGTACGGCGGCGTGAAGGATTCCGGGTTGGGGCGTGAAGGCGTGCGCTACGCGATCGAGGACATGACCGAGCTGCGCCTGATGGTGATGCGCGAGACGTGGTAGGACTGCTGTCACGCAACTGTCGTCTGAGCCCACTACGCTGCGAGCGAAGCGCGACGGCGCATGGGGGTGCCCCGAGCGCCGGCGCCCCGGCTTTCGCCGGCGTAAGCAGAAAGCCGGCACATGCGCCATGAGTGTTTTTGCTGAAGTGCTACAATACCGGCCTTTCCGGCGGGTGTTTCCGCCGGCCGGAGCCGGCCGCATTTTTTCCCGCAATACTATCGGGTCCCGTGCGGAACGCCGTGGCTCCGCCTTCATCACAATGCCCTCTGCGGTTCCGACCGCTGCCGCGCGCACGCGCAAAGCGCATTTTTAGCGAAAGCCACCATGTCCGACACAGCCGTCACGCCCAGCACTGCGACTTTTGATCAATTCGGTCTCGCGCCCGACATCCTGAAAGCCGTCAAAGAATCGGGCTACACCATCCCTACGCCGATCCAGGCGCAGGCGATTCCCGTCGTGCTGGCCGGCCGCGACGTCATGGGCGCCGCGCAAACCGGCACCGGCAAGACCGCGAGTTTCTCGCTGCCGATCATCCAGCGCCTCTTGCCGCAGGCGAGCACGAGCGCATCGCCCGCCCGGCATCCGGTGCGCGCGCTGATCCTCACGCCGACCCGCGAACTTGCCGACCAGGTCGCCGCGAACGTGCAGTCGTATGCGAAGCACACGGCGCTGCGCAGCGCCGTGGTGTTCGGCGGCGTGGATATGAATCCGCAATCGGAGCAACTGCGCCGCGGCGTCGAGATTCTGATCGCCACGCCAGGCCGCCTGCTCGATCACGTGCAACAGAAGACCGCCAACCTCGGCCAGGTGCAGATTCTCGTGCTCGACGAAGCCGACCGCATGCTCGACATGGGCTTCCTGCCGGACCTGCAGCGCATTCTGAACCTGCTGCCGAAAGAGCGTCAGACGCTGCTGTTTTCGGCCACGTTCTCGGGCGAAATCAAGAAGCTCGCCGCGACCTATCTGCGCAACCCGCAAACTATTGAAGTCGCGCGCAGCAACTCGACTGCGACCAACGTAACGCAGATCGTCTTTGAAGTCGCCGAAGGCGACAAGACCGGCGCGGTCGTGCAACTGATTCGCGAGCGCAGCCTCAAGCAGGTAATCGTGTTCTGCAATAGCAAGATCGGCGCGAGCCGTCTCGCGCGCAGCCTCGAGCGCGACGGCGTGGTGGCGACAGCGATTCACGGCGATCGCTCGCAGAATGAACGGATGCAGGCGCTCGACGCGTTCAAGCGCGGCGAGATCGAAGCGCTGGTGGCGACAGACGTCGCCGCACGCGGCCTCGATATCGCCGAACTGCCGGCGGTGATCAACTTCGATCTGCCGTTCAATGCGGAAGACTACGTGCACCGGATCGGCCGTACCGGCCGCGCGGGTGCTTCAGGCGACGCCTTGTCGCTGTGCAGCCCGAACGAGCGCAAGCAGCTTGCCGATATCGAGAAGTTGATCAAACGTCCGTTGGACGTGCAGCGCCTGACGGTGGAAGCGCCGGTGCGCCACCACCATGAAGAGCGGGCGCCGCGTCGCGAGCGTAGCAGTGAGGGGCGGGAAGGGCGCGAAGGGCGTGAAGATCGCGGCAGCCGTCGGCGCACGGGTGCGTCGTCGGGTTCGTTCGACCGGCCGCATCATCATCGCGCGCAACCGGTGGATGATTTCTTCCTGAAGCCGTATGAGCCGTCGCCTGCTTCGGTTCGCAAGGTCGAGGAGGCCGACGCTGCTTCGGCCGCGCCGCAGAAGTCCGCTTCCAAGCAGCCGTTGGCGGCGCTGTTGGGCGGGTTCGGAATGCCGAGAAAGTCGCCGTCGTCTTCCTGATCCAGGCGCGAATCGCGGTTATCCTGCTGTGGGTAATCCCATTCGTTTTGCCCATGCCACCGTGGCGGCGGCATAAAAGCCGTCTAGCGTTGTATGGTCCGCAGCGCTTTCCAGCTTGAGCCCCAGATGCCGCGCCGCTGCGCTCAGCGCTTCGAGTGGCTGATCGCTGTCCAGCGCCGTGGCGCCGTTCTGCTTGCTGAGTTTTTCGCCCTGCTCGTTCATGACGACGGGCACATGCAAATACTCGGGCGTCGGCACGCCCAGGCAGCGCTGCAAATAGATCTGCCGTGCCGTTGAATCCATCAAATCCGCGCCGCGCACAATGTGCGTGATGCCCGCATCCGCGTCGTCGACGACCACCGCCAGCTGATACGCCCATTGGTCGTCCGCGCGCTTCAGCACGAAATCGCCGACCTCGGTGGCCAGATTCTGTGTCTGCGTGCCTTGCCAGCGGTCCTCGAACGTGATGATCGCGGCGTCGCCATCGGGCACGCGCAGTCGCCATGCGCGCGCCGGTTTGCCATGCAGGCCTTCGCGGCAGGTGCCGGGATAGGCGAGGGTGGTGTTGCGCGCATGCGCGTGCAGCAGCGAGTCGGCGATTTCCTTGCGCGTGCAGCCACACGGATAGATCATGCCGCCGGCCTTCAATTGCTCCAGTGCCTGCTGGTAGCGCGCGAGGCGGGTGCTTTGCCAGACAGGCGGTTCGTCCGCCTGCATGCCGAAGCGTTCGAGGGTGGCGAGAATATCTTCGGCGGCGCCCGGCACGGTGCGCGGGCCGTCGATGTCTTCAATGCGTACGAGCCACGCTCCCCGATGCGCACGCGCGTCCAGCCAGCTTGCAAGCGCGCTGACCAGCGAGCCGAAATGCAGCGGGCCGGTGGGCGATGGCGCGAAACGACCGCGGTAGGGCATGCCGGCCTGGGCCCCGGCCCGCAAAGCCCGGCCCGATTGTTGCGCCGGCTGCGCGGCCACCATCACGCGGCGCGTGCCGCCTTGCTGTCCGGATGGCATTCCGGACACGTCTTGCCCGCCACGTACATGGGCGATTCTTGCGCTTCCGGCGGAACTACGGCGCGGCAGCCGAAGCATTGCGTCGTCTTGCTGGGCTCAAGTTGCGGATTGAGCGCGGTGCGGTAGTCGAACACGAAGCAGTCGCCGTGATAGTGGGCTCCGCCCACTTCCTCGAAGTACTTCAGAATGCCGCCCTCGAGTTGGTACACGTTCTCGATGCCCACGTCCTTCATGTGGATCGCCGCTTTCTCGCAGCGAATCCCGCCCGTGCAGAACGACACGACCGTCTTGCCTTCCAGATCGGCGCGATTCTGCTCGATCACTTCCGGAAACTCGCTGAATTTCGTAATGCGGTAGTCGAGCGCGTTGTCGAACGTACCGACGTCGACTTCGAATGCGTTGCGCGTGTCGAGCATCACGACTGGGCGGCCTTGATCGTCGTGACCGCGGTCCAGCCAGTTTTTCAGCGTGGGCGCGTCGACGAACGGCGCACGGCCCAGCTCCGGCCGGATGGCCGGTTTTTTCATCGTGATGATCTCGCGCTTGAGCTTGACCAGCATGCGGGTGAACGGCTGCTTGTCCGACAGGCTTTCCTTGAACTGCAAATTCGCGAACTTGCCTTCGAACAGCGCGTCGCGACGGATGTAGTCGATGAACGCGTCCGTAGCCTCACGCGTGCCGGCGACGAACAGGTTGATGCCTTCCGGCGCCAGCAGAACAGTGCCCTTCAGGCCGAGCGCATTGCAGCGCTCCGTGACGAACGGGCGCCATGCGGCGGTGTCTTCGATAGTCGCAAATTGATACGAAGAGAGGTTGACGATACTCATAAGTGTCCAGCGGTAAGAGGTGACCGGCGTTGCGGAAAACGGGGCGCATTGGGCTCCCGCTTTCAGGCGCCACGCGGCACGGCCACGTCGAATGGGGCGAAACCCCTATTATCTCTCAACCCGGCGCGTTCCCCGACTCGGCCGAATGGCCAGCGGGTTGCGGTAGCGCAAATCGTTCTCGAACTTGCTGTCGATTTGCCGCGCTCAGGCGGACGTCCGCATGCTCCGCCACCTCAGAAACGCCTGTGCACGCGGCTCGCGCGTTTGCGCCCTAAGCCGGACGGCCAACGCGCGGTTTTGGCCTGAAAACTCCGGAACGGTGGAGTTACAATGTCGCCCATGTCAGATCCCCGCTTCGTTCATCTCCGCGTTCACTCCGAATTCTCGATTGCCGATGGCATCGTGCGCCTCGACGACGTCGTCAAGGCCGCCGCCAAAGACGGCCAGGGCGCGCTCGCCCTCACCGATCTCGGCAACGCATTCGGCCTCGTCCGTTTCTACAAGGAAGCCCGTGGCAAAGGGGTCAAACCCATTGCCGGCTGCGACGTCTGGATCACCAATCCGGACGACCGCGACAAGCCTTCCCGTTTGCTGCTGCTGGTCAAGGACCGGCGCGGCTACCTGAACCTGTGCGAACTGCTCAGCAAGGCGTCGCTCACGAACCAGTATCGCGGTCGCGCGGAAGTCGAGGCCGGCTGGCTCGAAACGGGTCTCGGCGAAGGGCTGCTCGCGTTGTCGGGCGCGCAGCAGGGCGACATCGGCCTCGCGCTCGCGGCGGGTAACGAAGAAGCGGCAAAGCGCAACGCGCTGCATTGGGCGAAGGTATTCCCGGGCGGCTTTTATATCGAGTTGCAGCGCTGCGGTCAGCCCGGCGGCGAGCACTACGTGCAGCAGGCGGTCGCACTCGCGGCGTCGCTGAAACTGCCGGTGGTCGCCACGCATCCCATGCAGTTCATGACGCCGGACGACTTCACCGCGCACGAAGCGCGCGTGTGTATTTCCGAAGGCGACATTCTGGCCAATCCGCGCCGCCCGAAGCGCTTCACGTCCGAGCAGTATTTCCGCACACAGGAAGAGATGGCCGCGCTGTTCGCGGACATTCCGTCGGCGCTCGCCAACTCGGTGGAAATCGCCAAGCGTTGCAACCTCACGCTCGAACTCGGCAAGCCCAAGCTGCCGCTGTTCCCTACGCCCGACGGCATGTCGCTCGACGACTACCTCGTGCATCTGTCGAAAGAGGGCCTCGAAAAGCGTCTCGAGCAGCTTTATCCGGACGAAGCCGAACGCGCGGCGCAACGTGCCACGTACTACGAGCGCCTCGAATTCGAGTGCGGCACGATCATCAAGATGGGCTTTCCCGGCTACTTCCTGATCGTGGCGGACTTCATCAACTGGGCGAAGAACAACGGCGTGCCGGTCGGTCCGGGCCGGGGCTCGGGCGCTGGGTCGCTGGTCGCGTACGCGCTCGGCGTGACCGACCTCGATCCGCTGCGCTACAACCTGCTGTTCGAACGTTTCCTGAATCCGGAGCGGGTGTCCATGCCCGACTTCGACATCGACTTCTGCCAGCACGGCCGCGATCGCGTGATCCAGTACGTGAAGGAAAAGTACGGTGCGGACGCCGTGTCGCAGATCGCCACGTTCGGCACGATGGCGGCGAAGGCGGCGGTGCGCGACATCGGCCGCGTGCTCGATCTCGGCTATATGTTCACGGACGGCATCGCCAAGCTGATTCCGTTCAAGCCGGGCAAGCACGTCACGATTGCGGACGCGATGAAGGAAGAGCCGCTGCTGCAGGAGCGCTTCGACAACGAAGACGAAGTGCATCAGCTGCTCGAACTCGCACAGCGCGTGGAAGGCCTGACGCGTAACGTCGGCATGCACGCGGGCGGTGTGCTGATCGCGCCGGGCAAGCTGACCGATTTCTGTCCGCTGTACACGCAGGGCGACGAAAGCGGCGTGGTGAGCCAGTACGACAAGGATGACGTCGAAGCCGTCGGCCTCGTGAAGTTCGACTTTTTGGGTCTGACCACGCTCACGATTCTCGACTGGGCCGAGCGCTATATCCGGCGTCTCGATCCGTCCAAGCAGGACTGGTCGCTCGGGCAAGTGCCGCTCGACGACCCGGCGTCGTTCTCGATCCTGAAGAAAGCGAATACGGTCGCCGTGTTCCAGCTGGAAAGCCGCGGCATGCAGGGCATGCTGAAAGACGCGCAGCCTGACCGCTTCGAGGACATCATCGCGCTGGTCGCGTTGTACCGTCCGGGCCCAATGGACCTGATTCCGAGCTTCTGCGCGCGTAAGCACGGCCGCGAAGTGGTGGAATATCCGGATCCGCGTGTCGAATCTGTTCTGAAAGAGACCTACGGCATCATGGTCTACCAGGAGCAGGTCATGCAGATGGCGCAGATCATCGGCGGCTACTCGCTGGGCGGCGCCGACTTGCTGCGTCGCGCGATGGGTAAGAAGAAGGCCGAGGAAATGGCCGAACATCGCGAGTTGTTCCGCCAGGGCGCCGCGAAGAACGGTCTGACCGCTGAGAAGGCCGACGAAATCTTCGACTTGATGGAGAAGTTCGCGGGCTACGGCTTCAACAAGTCGCACGCGGCCGCGTATGCGCTGCTGGCGTATTACACCGCATGGCTGAAGGCGCACCATCCGGCGGAATTCATGGCGGCGAATATGTCGCTCGCCATGGACGACACGGACAAGGTCAAGATCCTGTTCGAAGACTGTCTCACGAACAAGATGGCGGTGCTGCCGCCGGATGTGAATCTGTCCGCGTACCGCTTCGAGCCGGTCGCCGAGCCTGACGGCAAGCGCTCGAAAACGATCCGCTACGGCCTCGGCGCAATCAAGGGCAGCGGCCAGAACGCGATCGAAGAAATTCTGCGCGCGCGCGAAGACGGTCCGTTCATCGATATTTTCGATTTCTGCAACCGGGTCGACCGCCGCATCGTCAATCGCCGCACGGTTGAAGCGTTGATCCGCGCCGGCGCGTTCGACACCTTGCATGCGAACCGCGCGCAACTGATCGCGTCCGTTTCGCTCGCCATGGAAGCCGCCGAGCAGGCGAGCGCCAACGCGCTGCAAGCGGGCCTGTTCGACATGGGCGACGCGCCGTCGCAAGGTCACGAACTGGTCGACGAGCCGGAATGGCCGGAAAAGAAAAAGCTGCAGGAAGAGAAGGCCGCGCTCGGCTTCTATCTGTCGGGCCATCTGTTCGATGCCTACAAGAACGAAGTGCGCCGCTTTGTGCGCCAGAAAATCGGCGAGTTGAAGGAAGGCCGCGACAAGCTGGTCGCGGGTGTCATCGCGTCGCTGCGCACGCAGATGACCCAGCGCGGCAAGATGCTGATCGCGCTGCTCGACGACGGCACCGGTCAATGCGAAGTCACGGTTTTCAACGAAACGTTCGAAGCGCACAAGCAACTGTTCAAGGAAGACGAACTGCTGGTCGTGCAGGGCCAGGCGCGTAACGACGCGTTTACCGGCGGGATTCGCTTCACTGTCGACACGGTCATGGACCTCGGCCGCGCACGCTGCCGTTACGCTGAGGCCGTGAAGGTGCAGATGAACGGCAACGCAGACGCGCTGGCATTGCGTCGTGTGCTTGAAGCGCATAGCGCAGGCAAGGACGAACCGCCGGCGGCAGCGGCACCGGCGGCTTCATCGCGAGGCGGAAACGGCGGTGGCAACGGTGGTGGCCGCAATGGTGGCGGCTACGGCGGTGGCGGGCAGCGTCAGGCGGTACAGATTCCAAACGGGCTCGCCGTGCAGGTGGTGTATCGCAGCCAGAACGCGGAAGGTGAAATGCGTCTGGGCGACGCGTGGCGCGTGAAGCCGACCGACGAACTGCTCGCGGCGTTGCGCGGCGAGTTTGCCGGAAGCTCAATCGAGATCGTGTATTGATGGTGGGTTGATGCTGGCTTTGCCGCGCCAATGGCGCGGCAAAAGCGGACTATGACTCGCATCGGCGAATCCCTGCGACGCGGGCATGAGCGAGTGCCGCTAAGCACGCCGCGTTATCAGGCGAGTGATCTTTCATGGGCGCGAGGCAATCAGCCGGCTAGACCAACCGACGGTGATTGGCGACCCATGCCCCGAAAGCTAGCGCCGCGCCTTCTCCCTCAAGCGCGCCAGCTTCAAAAAGCGGTAATACACCGTCTCCGCATTGAACACCGCGATCATGAAACCGGCGCGGCCGTCCAGAAAACCGCGACGCAGCAAATAAGTCCGCACGAACGCCCACGCGCCGCGCCCGAGCGCCTTGCCGAAGCTGCCTCGCTGGCCCGCCACGTGACGTTGCTGGGCGCCCGCTGTCGAATACGCGTCGAGCTTGCGCAACACACCTTCAAAGTCCTCGTACGAGTGATGCATCAGCTTGCCGGTGAGACGCTGCGCCGGCGTGTCGAACACCAGCCGCTCGTGTACCAGGTCGTCGGAGAAGCGCGCGGCGCCGCGTTTGAACAAACGCGGAATCCAGTCCGGATACCAGCCGCTGTGATGAATCCAGTGCCCGCAAAAACTCGACAGCCGGTCTACCGCATAAACGTCGGCGGTGGGGGCGGCCAGCGCCGCGCGGATCGCTGAGGCCAGCTCCGGTGAGACGATTTCGTCGGCGTCGATCGAAAGAATCCAACCGGTGCCGAGCGCGTCGACCGCGCGATTCTTTTGCGGGCCGAAGCCCGGCCAGTCGGTCTGTTCGATCACGCGAGCGCCGTGCGAACGAGCGATGTCGGCGGTGCCGTCCGTGCTGCCGCCGTCGATCACGACGATCTGATCGGCGAACGCCACGGCTTGCAGGCATTCAGCCAGCCGCGCCGCCGCGTTTTTGGTGATGATGGCGACGCCGAGGGTGGTTTCTTGCATACCTGAGTAGCGTGAAGGTCAAAATGACGGAACGCTTCGCGCCAGCCGGCGTCCCCCAGCCATGTTGCGCGAAGCAGCGGGCACAAGCGGGCCGCGGAAGCGAGTTGCCGAAGCAAGCGGCCGAAGCGAGTTGCCGAAGTATACACAGCCGATCCCCAACCGCCGACGCCCATCCCCAACCGTTTACAATGCTCTTTTTTGATATTCCGCCCGGCCGGCATTCCGTCTGCCGCGCGGTTGCCGTCCCGCATTCTCAGAGGATTCCTTGAGCGCGAAGCCAACGTTAAGCAAACCCATCGGTACAGGTGAGGCGTCGTCGCCCGCCGTCGTCTTCAAACGGCTGTGGCCGTATATCAAGCCGCTGATCTGGGTTCTCCTCGGCGCAATCGTTGCAATGGCCGTCAGCGCCGCGACCGACGCGGCGATCCCTGCGTTGCTCAAGCCTTTGCTGGACAAGGGCTTCGGCGCGCATGCCAACGACAAAACCAAGTGGTTCGTGCCGGCCGCGGTGATCGGCCTCGCGCTGGTGCGCAGCTTGTCGCAATATGCATCCGGGTATCTGCTTGCCTACGTGACGAACAAGATCCTGCTCGATCTGCGTCTGAAGATGTTCAGCCGCATGATTCATACGAGCGTGGCGTTCTTCCAGCGCGAAACCGCGAGCACGGTGATCAACGCGATCGTCTTCGAGGTGAACCAGATTCTCAACGTGCTGCTGAGTGTGCTGGTCACGCTGGTGCGCGATTCGCTCACCGTGGTCTTCCTGCTCGGCTATCTGTTCTATCTGAACTGGCGTCTGACGCTGATCGTCGCGGTGCTGCTGCCGGCGATCGGCTGGCTGGTCGGCAAGATCAACCGCCGCCTGCGCCGTCTGAACCGCGAGCATCAGTTGCTGACCAATGAGCTGTCGTACATCGTCGAAGAGTCGGTGGGCGGCTACAAGGTCGTCAAGGTGCACAACGGCGAGCAGTACGAGATGGATCGCTTCGAGTCGATGAGCAAGCGTCTGCGCGGCTATGCCATGCGCATGACCGTGTCCGGTGGACTCGCGCAACCGTTGACGCAGTTCCTCGCGTCGATCGCGCTCGCCGTGGTGATTACGATCGCGGTGGTGCAGTCGTCGTCGGATCAGACCACGGTGGGCGGCTTCGTCGCCTTCGTCACGTCGATGCTGCTGATCATCTCGCCGCTCAAGCACCTGATGGACGTGAACCAGCCGCTGCAGCGCGGCATGACGGCGTGCGAGCTGATTTTCGGCCTGATCGACGAGCCGTCCGAACCGGAAGGCGGCGGCAAGCCGCTTGAACGCGCGCGCGGCGAAGTGGAGTTCCGCGACGTCTCGTTCAACTACAGCGCGAACGCCACGCACAACCGCCACACGCTCGACCAGGTGTCGTTCAGGGTGGCGCCGGGTGAAATGGTCGCGCTCGCGGGCCCGTCGGGCAGCGGCAAGACCACGCTGGTGAATCTGCTGCCGCGCTTTTTCGATCCGAGCGGCGGTCAGATTCTGGTCGATGGCGTCGCGATCCCCGAATACGATCTGCACGCGCTGCGCAGCCAGATCGCGATGGTGAGTCAGGACGTGGTGCTGTTCAACGACACGGTCGCCAATAACGTCGCGTACGGACAGGTCGCCGATCCCGACAAGGTCAAGGCGGCGCTGCGCGCGGCCAACCTGTGGGACACCGTCGAGGCCATGCCGAAAGGCATCGAAACGCTGGTCGGCGACAACGGCATGATGCTCTCGGGCGGCCAGCGGCAGCGTCTGGCGATTGCGCGGGCGATCTACAAGGACGCGCCCATCCTGATCCTCGACGAAGCAACGTCGGCACTGGACTCCGAATCCGAGCGCCACGTCCAGGCCGCGCTGGAAACGCTGATGAAGGGCCGCACGACGCTCGTCATCGCGCACCGCCTGTCGACCATCGAGCGTGCCAACCGGATTCTGGTGATGGAAGCGGGGCGGATCGTCGAGAGCGGCAGTCATCGTGAACTGCTGGCGAAAGACGGGCTGTACGCGCATCTGCACCGCATCCAGTTCCAGCAGAGCGCGGCGTAACGCGCGCGACACGTCGATCGGCCACTCGGGTCTCCATTCGCGCGGTTCGCCAGCGCGGACCGCGCATGACTTGCCCCTTAACATTTGACGAGGCGCTGGCTCGCGCTGTCTGCTGAATGAAGAAACTTGGACTTTCCAGTAACGCGCTGCAGCACAGCGGCGGCCTAGAGCGCTACGCCATGGATCTCGTGCGCGGCCTCGCCGCGCGCGGCGTCGAGCCGGCTTTCTTTGCGCGTCGCTTCGATGCGTCGCTGGCGGAATACGCGATGGTCGAGCCACACCGCATCAACGTGTCGTTTCTGCCGGGCAAGTTGCGCGACCGCTGGTTTTCATGGCGGCTGCGCGGCGCACGTCGCGCGGCGCAAGTCGATGTGCTGATCGGCTGCAACCGCGTCGACTCGTCCGATATGGCGATCTGCGGCGGCACGCATCTCGGTTTTTTACTGGCGACGGGGCGAGCGCAGAAGCGTTCGGACCGCTGGCAGATTGCGCTCGAGCGCCGTCAGTACGAGCGCTCGAAGGTCGTGGTCGCGCATTCGCAACTGATGCACGATGAACTGCGCGAACTGTACGGCGTGGACGAGGCGAAAATCCGCGTGCTTTACCCCCCCGTGGACGGCACGCGTTTCGCACCGACCGATGCCGCGACGCGTGCCACCCTGCGTCGCAAATATGGTTTTGCCGACGACGAGATCGTCCTGCTGTTTCCGTCGAGCAGCCATGAGCGCAAGGGTTTGCCGCTTATCGAAGCCGCGCTGCGCGACATGGCGCTGCCCGTGGTGGTGGCCGTGGCCGGACGGCCGCCCGCGCGTACGTCCGGGCGGCTGCGCTATATCGGCTATGTGAGGGAGCTCGCCGAGTGTTATCAGGCCGCGGATTTCACGATCCTCGCATCCACGTATGAGCCGTTCGGGCTGGTCGGTATCGAATCGGTGATGTGCGGGACACCGGTCATTTTCCCGTCGACCATTGGCTGTTGCGATGCGATTGCCCCTCACGCGAAATTCATTTTCGCACCGGACAACGTGGCGGATCTGCGTGCCACGCTCGAGCGGGCGGTGGCGGCGCATCGCGACGGCATGCGTCGCGCGCCGTCGGAACGGGCCCGCGACGCAGTGCTTTACGACCCAGGCGTAGCCGCTCATGTGGACGCGCTGCTGAGGTTGGCCGAGCAACTCGACGCGCCGCGTTAGGGGCCGCCGGACCCTTGTCGCACAAGGAGCGGGCGGCCTTGCTGGCGCGGTTTCGCGCCGTTCCGCGGCAGGGTCACATGTTATAATTTTTCACTCTCAACGCTCGAACTCAATTCGGGCCGAACACCCACTTATTTCATCGAGCTTTCCATGCCGGCCGGGACAGGCGGCGGGCGAGAGGCGCTGCATCCCGAGCCGCGCCGGCCCGTCGTGACGGGGCCGTAGCCGCTGCACTGGAGGCCTTCGGGAAGAATACCGCTGGAGATTGTGCATGGCGAACGCGACCTCGCGCCGGGTATCGGCGCACAGCAAGATCGCGGCGGGAACCAACGCGCCGACGAGCCTATGAGTCGGCTTGCCGGGCGTCTTCGTATTTTTGCGCGGGCTATCCCGCGACTGTTGATCAAGCCACTGCGCCGCGAGCCACGGCAACCGCGCCGCATTCTGATTGCACACCATTTGTTGCTTGGCGATACGCTGCTGCTCACGCCGCTGCTCGCCAAATTGCGCGCGCAATATCCGCAAGCGCAGATCGTACTGACCTGTCCGAAGGCGATCGTGCCGCTGTATGCCGCTCGGCCTTTCGACGTCACGGTCTTGCCGTTCGATCCGCGTGATGCGAAGTCGGTGCGGGACGTTTTGCTTTCCGGACCTTACGACCTCGGCATGGTGCTCGGCGACAATCGTCACAGCTGGCTCGCGTTGGGCGCGGGCTGCCGCTGGATCGTCGGACACGCGGGCGATGAGCCGGCCTGGAAGAACTGGCCGCTCAACCGGAGCGCGCCGTATCCCGCGGCGCCGGCCGCGTGGGCCGACCTCGCCGCGGAACTGGTCGACGGACCGCCGCCGCGCGCTTACGCGCCCGCCGACTGGCCCGCGCCGCAGCATGCGGCGTTACCCGAGCCGTCGCTACTGGCGAAACCTTACGTCGTGCTTCATCCGGGGGCGAGCACCAGCGTCAAACGCTGGCCCGATGCGCGCTGGCGCGAGCTTGCGCAACGCGTGGAAGCGCTTGGCTACCTGCCGGTCTGGACCGGCGGCCCCGGCGAAGCCGAGCTGATTCGCGCGATCGACCCGGACCCTCATCATCCCAACCTGGCGGCGCGGCTTGGCCTCGGCGAGTTATGGCATCTGTTTGCCGGCGCACAAGCCGTGGTTTGTCCCGATACCGGGGTCGCGCATCTGGGGCGTCTGATTGGGGTGCCCACGCTTGCGCTGTTCGGCCCGGGCAACGCTTCGATTCATGGCGCGGGGCGCTACTGGCGCGAAGTGCCGTTCGTGCCCATTACGATCGCGGAGATGCCCTGCCGCGATCAGCCTTTTATATTCCGCCGCAAGGTAGCATGGGTGCGGCGCTGTGATCGCAACGAGACGACCTGTGTGGCCTGGCGCGGCGACCATGCCGAGTGTATGGGCCGGCTGTCGGTCGAATCGGTGTACAACGCATTGCAAAATGTTCTGGTGAAAGTCTAATGACTCACACGGCTGCGCGAGTGGAGCGCGTGTTATGGGTTGCCTGTCCCGTGATTCTGTTCGTGGTGATGTTCGGCCACATGACGGCGCTCGTCTTCAATGCCCTCGCACTGATGGCGCTCGGCGTGGTGGCGGCCGCCTGTTCGGCGAACCGGCCATCGCTATTGAAGTGGCCGCTGGTGCTGCCCATCGTGGGTTGGGCGGGCTGGAGCCTCGCTTCGGTCGCGTGGTCCATGTATCCGATGATCAGCCTGCACGCGTGGTGCGACGAGGTGCTTTATCCGCTGGTGTCGTTCTGGGGCTTCTGGCTGTTCGGCACCGAACTGCGGCGGCCGGCCCCCGTGGTGCTCGTCAACTGGGTCGCCTGCGTGGTGCTCGCCGTGATCAGTGCGCTCTACTGGGGGCATCTGCAGCCGCCCACCGCCAATACTTTTCCGCTGCATTTCTATAATCGCGTCGGCCATACCAGCACGCTCGCGGTGTTTGCCATGCCGCTCTTCGCCGGCTTCCTGCTGAAGCCGCGTTGGCGCGTGATCGGCGCGAGCGGCATCGTGCTGTGCCTGTTCATCGGACTGGCGACCCTCAATCGATTCTTCTGGCCGGCGGCCGCCGTGACGCTTCTGGTCGCGTTGTTTCCGCTCTACCGGCGCCGCCTGTTGCTGGCGGTGCTGGTCGTCGCCGTAGTCGGCGCAGCCGGCGTCGGCACGCTCGAGTTCAGCTCCCGTCTGCGCACGGCCGGCACCGCGCCCGCCGCCAGCCAGCCGCGCGACGTCGCGATCGACGGTCATCAGGTCTACGTGCCCGGCTCGCTGTCCGCGATCGGCGACACGGTATCGGCTGACACGCGTCCGAAGCTGTGGGCGTTTTATGTCAGCGAAGCCGAACGCCATGCGTGGGTCGGCGTGGGCTTCGGCAAGCCGTTGCCGGGGATCGTCTATCGTGGCGAAATGCCCGCCAGTTTGCTGGCGGTCGAACCGCAGGCGCTGACTCACGCGCACAACCTGTTCATCAACACGTGGTTGCAGACGGGCTTCATCGGCGTCGCGCTGCAGACTGCGTTATTGCTGTGTCTCGTCGCGCGCTTCTGGCGGCTTCGGCGGGTCGAGCCCTGGTTGTGCGCAGCGGGCGTGGCGCTGGTGGCCGGCATGATCGCGAAAAATACCACCGACGATTTCATGTGGCAGACCACCATGCTCGCGTTCTGGGCGTTTGCTGGCCTGCTGCTGGGTTGCGCGGAGCAAGTCGGCGCTTCCGGCGAAGCGTCGCTCGACGCTGTACGCGGCAAGGTCACGGCAGTACGCAGTGAACAGCGGCGTGAAGCGCCAACAGCCAAGTTGGGCGAATAACCAAGGTGACCAACGCAAACCCGCACGCTCCTGAAGCTGACCGCACGCCGCTGCGTATCCTGTTTCATATCAACGATTTCGGTAAAGGCGGCACCGAGACCGCGCTTCTGTCGTGGCTCAAGACGCTCGACCGGCGGCTGTTCGCGCCGAGCCTCTCGGTGGCGTATCCGACCGACGACCTGTTGTTCTGGCGCGCGCAGTCGATTCCCGACGACGTGCCAGTGCATGTGCTCGCCTCATCGAAGTGGATGTACGCGCTTCATCAGGAGGCCCGAAAGCGCAAGCTGGGCAAGGGCGAGAAGTTATTGCACAAGCTGCTGACCTATGGCGCGATCAGGCCGCTGGCAGCGCTGCGCATGCGGCGTCTCGCCAGGCAGCACGATCTGATCTGCGATTTCGATTTCTCGCTGCGTCACGTGGCGGGAAGCGGCCATGTGCCCTGGTTCGGGGTGAGCCATTTCAGCCTGGCGGCGCGGCTCGGCAGCAAGAGCGCGCGCTACATCGCCCGGCGGGTCAAGCATTACTCACGTTACTCGGCGATCGCCGTGCTGACGCCCGCCATGCTGCGCGAGGCGCAGGAACTCTTCTCGGCAACCGCGCTGGATATCGTCGAATTGCCGAACGTGATCGACGTCGATGCGCTGCGGCGCGCGGCACGTGCGCCGATCGAACGGCCGGCCGACTCGTTCATCGTTTCGGTGGCGCGTCTGGACGAAGGGCAGAAGGATCACAAGACGCTGCTCAGAGCCTACGCTCAGGTGCGCGAGCGTGGCCGTTGCAAGGCGGCGCTCGTCCTGATCGGCGAGGGGCGCGACCGGCGCGAACTGGAGCAACTCGCCGACGAACTCGGGATCGGCGCAGCGGTGCATTTTCTGGGTTTCTGCGCGAATCCAGCGCCTTATATCCGGCAGGCGGAACTGCTGGTGTTGAGCAGTCGTTACGAGGGTTTCGGCATGGTGCTCGGCGAGGCCATGGCGCTCGGCACGCCGGTGCTGTCGGCGGATTGTCCGACCGGGCCAAGGGATTTGCTGGAAGGCGGCAAGGCCGGCCTGCTGGTGCCGGTCGGCGACGTGGATGCGATGGCGCGCGCAATCGAACGTCTGCTGACCGACACGGAACTGCGCCGCACGCTCGTGCAAGCAGCGCAGCAAAAGGTCGAAACGTTCACGCCGGCCAGCGCCAACCAGCGCATGCTGGAACTGGCGTTGCGCCTTTCGGCGCAACAGGATTCACAGGCCGTGCAGGCGTTGCGCTGAAGTGCGCGCCAGGCTCACGCGCACTGGCGCTGTGCCGTTGCACGATGCAGGATTCGCCGGGCGCACCAACGTCACGCTGAACCGCGCCAGATTCACACGCCGCCAGTCACCAGTGGCAACACAGTCAGATCTGGATGCGTGCCTTCCACAATGCTGCGTCCCACATGTACACCTTCGTACAACGCCTCGTCCTCGCCCGCGAAGCTCTCTTCGCCGTCGGCGTGAAACGGCACCGCATGCCCTGGGATGGTCGGGTCCGCGCCAGGATGGCAAACATAGCCGACGTACGTATAGCGGTTATCCGCTGCGCCAGGCGCGTGCCCCTCGCTGGGCGGGTTTTTCGGACGAGGTGCCACGTGAATCTCGAAACCCTCGTATTCCACCATTTGCCAGGGTGCGGTTTCATCGGCCATGGCCGCCTCCGTCTAGGTCGCGCGCTTCTCAAAAAGTCTAGGTGATTTGAAGCTGAAGCGCGCTCCCAAACGGATACGGCAAAACCACTACGGCTTGATGGCGCCGAGTTGCTTGAGCAGCGTCAGATTGTCTTCAAGGTGCCAGTTCTCGACGATGCGGCCGTCCTTCACGCGATACAGATCGAAGGCCTGGAAGTCGATGGTCTGGCCGTTGCCTTTGAGATTCTGGAACTGCCCGGTGAAGTGTCCGTAGAAATGCAGATGAACCGAGGCCCGGTCGTCCGCCACGACGAGATCGTCGATCTCCGCGTGGAGATCGGGCACCGCCGCACGAAAACCCTTCGATGCCTGCAGCGGACCATCAGGACCTTGCGGGCGGCCGTCCGGCAAGGTGCGGTCCACGAAGGCCGGCGACAGCGCGAGTTTCGCGTAGGTCTCGTCTCCGGTGTTCCAGAAAGCGGCGTAGCGGCGTGCGCTTTGCACGATCGCGGCGGATTGCGCCGAGTTCGATGCGACAGTGAGGTGGTGCGGCGCGGGCAGGTCGGCGTCGCTCGCGGCATGGGCGCTCAGCGCGCCCGCGAGGCTCGCGACAACCAACACGTGACGGGCGATTCGGGACATCGGCGAGGCGGACATGGTGCGCTCCAGAGAGAGTTGAAGTGGATGAAGGGCATTCTCTGGCCAATGGTCGTGTTTGATAATTGGTCTGTCGCTTAAAGGATTGTCTATCCATTTTTGAAAATGACCGCCGTTGTATGAGCGTTTGGCTGACGCAGCGAGTCAGTTCGGCCGGCCGCGCGATGTCTATCGTCAGATAGAATGGTGCGCTTTGCCCGTACACGACTCTGCCCATGTGGTTCAAAAACCTTCAGCTTCACCGTCTTCCCGCTCCGTGGTCCGTCACCCCAGAACAGATGCAGAAGTGGCTCGCGCCGCACGCGTTCGCGCCCGGCAACAGCGTCGAGATGCAAAGCCACGGCTGGGCACCGCCGCGCGAGAACGACGCTAACGACTCGCTGGTGTACGCGCTCAATGGCCAGATGCTGCTGGTGTTTCGCGCCGAGAAGAAACTGCTGCCGGCTTCGGTCGTCACGCAAGTGACCAAGGCCCGCGCGCTCGAACTCGAGGAACAGCAAGGCTTCAAACCGGGCCGCAAACAGATGCGCGAACTCAAGGAGCAGGTCACCGACGAACTGCTGCCGCGCGCCTTCAGCATTCGTCGCGACACGCGCGTGTGGATCGATTGCAAGAACGGTTGGCTCGTGATCGACGCGGCCTCGCAAGCGGTTGCCGATGAAGTGCGCGGCCTGCTGGTGAAGTCGATCGATCAATTGCCGCTCGGCACGGTGCGCGTCACGCATTCGCCGGTCGCGGCCATGACCGAATGGCTGCTTTCAGGCGAAGGTCCCGCCGGCTTCACGCTCGACCAGGACACCGAGCTGCGTTCGCCCGCGGAAGGCAATGCGACCGTACGCTACGTGGGACATACTTTGGATGCCGAAGATATGCGCCGTCATATCGAAGCCGGCAAGCAATGCATGCGGCTTGCCATGACGTGGAACGATCGTGTGTCGTTCGTGTTGACGCCGTCGCTCACGATCAAGCGCATTGCGCCGCTCGACGTGCTGAAAGAAGCCAGCGATCCTACCGCGCAAAACGACGACGAACGGTTCGACTCCGATCTCACGCTGATGACCGCCGAACTCGACCGCATGCTGTGCGATCTGCTCGACGCGTTGGGCGGCGAGCAGGGCGAAGCGGTTCCGCAAGCCGCAGCGGCATAACAGACTTCAGTTGCCGGCACGCCGGCGCGACTGAATAGGGCGCGCCGCGTGCGTGTGGCAGCCTCGTCGTGGCGAAGCATTGTGCGCCCGATCCGTGAACGTGTATAAGATGGCGATCGGCAGCAGCGCGCGTCAGTCACGGAGGGCTTGCGATGGTTCGTCTCGTCATGATTCTGCTGGGAGTCGATTACCTGCGCACACGCTGGCGGTCGCTGCGGCTCATCGGCTGCATCAGTGCGCTGCTCGGCGTCTTCGTTTTCATCGACGCGCTCGATAGCGCGCTTTACTTTCCGATCACACCGTTCGCGTTACTCCTGTTGCTGGAAGGTCTCGCCACGCTGGCCGTCGCCTGGACCGGCATGGGCGGGCAGCGCACGCTGCGCTATGTGAAAGGCATTGCATTCGCTACTGCGGCGGCGTTGATTCTGGTCGGCCACGAGCACGGCAACTTCATTCTGTCGATGATCTTCGGCACGCTCTTTTTCGCCGATGGACTGCTGCAGATCGTCTCGGCCAACGTGGTCCGATATCGCACGTGGCGGCTCGCGATGATCGGCGGCGGCGTCGAAATCGCGCTGGCGATTTTCTTCTATCAACCTTATCCGACTCACTACGTCGGCACGGTGCCTTACTGTCTCGGGCTCGGTCTGATCTTTGGCGGCTGGAACATGCTCCTGTTGAGCACGCGAGTGCGGCGGCTCGCTTCGAATCCTGCTGCCGCCGCGAGCCCCGGGCTTGCCGCGAAAGATTCCGCGACGGATGCCGGCATCGCTGCCGCGAGCGAACTCGCTGCCAGCCGTGTGATCGCCCACGAATGGGACGGCCCGCCCGCCGCCGACGAAGCCGCATTGACCGTGCATGTGTGGACGCCGGTCGGGTCGGCCAAAGGCGAGGCGCGGCGGCAGCCGATCGTCGACCGTTATATCGCGGCGGTGGATCGCAATGGCGTGATATCGACCGGTCATGCCGCGCTCGAATCGCCCGAGGGCATCTACATCAGCCTTTATCCGGGTGTCGAGATCGATCGCTCGCCCGACGACTTCGCGCGGCTTTTACGCGCCACGCGCGAGAACGACGTGCCGGGGCTATTCCAGCCCGATTACGCGACCGAGTCGAAAGCGTGGTGTGCTTCGACGGTGCAGGTGCGAATCCGCAACTACGATCCGGTCCGGCTGCGCCGCTTCTGGGACACGTATCGACAGGACACCACATACAACCTCACGCACCGCAACTGTTCGAGCACGGTCTCGCGCGCACTGGAGGCCGCGATCGAAGGGGCATCGGCGCGCGTGTGGGGCGGTCTCGGCGGATGGCGGCCGTTTCTGCGCGTGATCGCGACACCCGAGTTGTGGGTCGCGGCGCAAGTGCGCAAGCGAGCCGCAACGATGGCATGGACGCCAGGCCTCACGCTCGACTATGCGCGCGCCCTCAGCATGCTGGCCGATCCGCGGCCCTCGGGCTGGGTCAAGATGGCGCGCCTTGCGCTGCGCAGAATGGTTCGCTCGCGCCAGCAATGGCGTGAGGAAGCACGACATGCGCGCGGCGATGAGGATGCGGCGCGTGGCACGGTGCGTGAATGAGGCGCGAATGAGGCGTGCATGAAGCGAGGGTGAGCGTGCTCGCGGGGCAGCGTTGCCCAACTTCGACGTCGCGGTAAAAATGGCAGTCACATCAATAGCTTGCAGTTTTTGCCGGTTAGTTATGCACAGATTTGCGAACAGATTCTGTTGATAACTCCGAGCGCGCGACGTACAGCCCAAATGAGTGTTTTCAACCAATATGGCGGGTGTATGCTCAACCCGTCAGTTTGTCGTTGACACCGCTCGACCACACCGGAATCCGGCCGTCGCTCATTGAGGAACAAAACCGCGCGGCGCGTTCTTCGCCCGCTGCGGCTGTGGCTTTTTTATAAGCGTGAACGCGATGGACAGGACGAACCCAGCGGCATCCATCGGGTGGTCAGATGAATGAGCCGCAGCGATTCACGGTGCGCCACGTCAGCATCTACCGTTACTCCGAACCCGTGCGTTTCGGCGAGCATCGCATGATGTTCCGTCCGCGCGCGAGCCACGATTTGCGCCTCGTGACCAACCAGTTGGTAATCACGCCCACGCCGTCGCGGCTGCATTGGCTGCACGACGTATTCGATAACTCGGTGGCGGTCGCGAGTTTCGCGGACAAGGCGCGCGAATTGCGCTTTGACAGCGAAGTGACGCTCGAGCACTTCGAAGCGCCAATGCCCGATTACGCACTCGAACCCTACGCGGTGAACTGGCCGTTCGCGTACACCAATGAGG
The DNA here is from genome assembly GCF_059567925.1 of Paraburkholderia sp. BGA-UO-ETr-F21. Taxonomy (NCBI): domain Bacteria; kingdom Pseudomonadati; phylum Pseudomonadota; class Betaproteobacteria; order Burkholderiales; family Burkholderiaceae; genus Paraburkholderia; species Paraburkholderia sp. BGA-UO-ETr-F21. The sequence goes on from NZ_JCAQOY010000003.1 coordinate 99,986, forward strand.
AAGCGTCCGATCTCGTGAACGCGCGCAGCCGCCCGCATCCGGATAGCGACGTCGACGAATGGGCGCGCCGTTTCGTGCCCACGGCGGGTGGCTCGGCAAAGAGCGGCAAAGGCGGCGCCGGCGGCACGATGGCGCTGCTACGCGCCATGACGCTCGAAATCAAGAGTTCGTTTTTCTATGTGCGCCGCACGGAGAAAGGCGTGAATCGCCCAGGCGACACCTTGCGCAGCCGCAGTGGTAGTTGCCGCGATTTCGCCGTGCTGATGATGGACGCGGTGCGCTCGCTCGGTCTCGCGGCGCGCTTCGTGAGCGGCTATCTGTTCGTGCCCGACGTGCCCGAGCACGACGCCACCCAAGGCGGCGGCGCGACGCACGCGTGGTTGCAAATCTATCTGCCGGGTGCCGGCTGGGTCGATTTCGATCCGACCAACAGCATTGTCGGCAACCGCCATCTGATTCGCGTGGCGGTGGCGTGGAACGCCTACCAGGCGTTGCCGTTGTGGGGCACATGGCATGGGGCGCCGCATTCGTTTCAGGGTTTGCAGGTGGATGTGAGCGTGACCGAAGGCGCGTGAGGGTGAAGCAAGGGCGAATAAGGACGCGACGATGTCCCGGATGCTCGAATCGAAACGTGTTCGCACGTCAATTGAACGTTTCAACTGGAAAAGGGCGCCGCGATGAAATTGCGCGTTGGGTACGAGCTGGTCTATGAATGTGTGCAACCGACGCCGATGCTGCTGATGTTGAACACCCACTATTCGCATGCGAAAGAGGTGCTGGATCCCGATCTGCTAGTGGTCGATCCGGCGGTGCCAATCCGCCAGTATCGCGACAGCTTCGGCAACCTGTGCAGCCGGATCGTGGCGCCGCCGGGAAAAATTTCCTTTTCGACGCGCGCGGTGCTGGAAGTGTCGTCGGAGCCGGAGACGCGGCCGCCATACACCGAACAGCATCCGGTGGAAATGCTGCCTGACGATACGATGGTGTTTTTGCTGGGCAGCCGCTATTGCGAAACCGATCTGCTCTCCGAATTCGCGTGGCAGACCTTCGGCACACTGCCGCTTGGCCGCGTGCGCGTTGATGCGATTTGCAATTACGTGCACAACCACATTGTGTTCGGCTACGACTTTGCGCGGCCGACCAAGACCGCATGGCAAGCCTGGCAGGAACGCAAAGGCGTATGCCGGGATTTCGCGCATCTGGCCGTGGCGCTATGCCGAGCGATGAATATTCCGGCGCGCTATTGCACGGGCTATATCAGCGACGTCGGCCTGCCGCCGCCCTACGCGCAGATGGACTTTGCCGCGTGGTTCGAAGCGTATATCGGCGGCTGCTGGCAGACGTTCGACCCACGCAATAACGCGCCGCGTACGGGGCGTGTTCTGATGGCTCGCGGGCGCGACGCGGCCGATGTCGCGATCAGCAATGCCTTCGGGCCAACGCAACTGCTGAAGTTCGAGGTGGTGTGCGAGCCGGTCTAGGGACTTGGCCGTTCAAGGCCTAAAGTTTTATACGTGAAATGCCGACATGTTCTGCATCCACACCCGTTTTGCGAATCGAATCGTGAGCACCATGATGTTCCGCGCTTGCCTGCGCGCCCGCTTCTTAGCCGCCACGTCGGTGGCCATTATTCTGGCCATGCCGTCGGTGCATGCATTGCAGGCCGCACCGACGGAACTCGCTTCGATTCCGGTAAGTTTGACCGTGCAGGAATCCTGTCTTGTCCAGTCCGCCGACGCGGTGATCAGTACGGCGAACCAGCCGGTGGTGTCCTGCATCCACGGCGCGCCGTTTCAGATCACGCAGGCCGGGTTCGATCCAGGCACATTCGTCGATACGGCCCGCAACGCCGTGCAGCCGGTGGATTTCGTCGCGGCCCGCGACGCGCAGCAAACTGTCTGGACCGTCAACTTCTAGCCCTTGACTCGCGCGCTAGCGTTTCGTTTGCTCAGAAAGTGATCGTCGCGGTGATCGTGTCGCTGTAGCTGCCAGGCATCGGCGTGCTCTGCGCCGGCACGCGGCCGTAGACGTTGATCGACACCGCATTGCCGCTACCGGTGCCGGTGGCCATCGTCGTGCCGGCAGTGCCGTCTCCCCAGGCGCTCGTATGGGTCGAATCCGTGTAAAGCTGGTAATTCACCGTACCGCCGCCGCCCGAGCGCTGCATCTGGCGCGCCGCGACATTGCCGCTCGAGCCGCTGCTGAGCGCAATGCGGTAGGCGTCGCCATTGGTGCAGCGCGCCGTGATCGCGCCGCTCGCGTTCAGCGCCGAACTTAGCACGCCCGTCGACGTGAACGCGATGTTCGTCGCGCTGATCAGACAGTTGTTGACGACCGTCGCGTTGACCGTGAAACCAAAGCTGCCGGCGCTCGTCGTCAACGCGGCGCAGCCCGGCTCGAGCAGCAGATAAAAACCATACGACAGCGACGTCTGGCTCAAGGTCTGCGAATAGGTGGTGCTGGCGTTGCCGGTGGTCGGCACGGTCGGCTGATTGGCGGCGATCTGTCCGTAGAAATTCACCGTCGCGGACGCGGTGTTGCCGCTCACCGGCTTGGCGAGCGTGACGGATATCGGCGTCGTGCCGAGCGCGGTCGAACCCCACGCGAGCGAATGCGCCGCGTCCTGATACAAGTCGTATCGCAACTGGTTACCGGCGATGCTCAGATAACGCGGCGTCGTGCCGCCCATATTCAGGCACACCTGCACGTTCGGCGTCAGTGTGAGCGCTGGCCACGTGCATTGAACCGTGACGCTGCCGGTTGCAGCCACGGCGCTCAAGTTGATCGGGCTGACGCTGCCGAAACTCAGCGCCGACGGACTCGCCGTACAGGTTTGCGCGCTCGCGTGCCGTGGCACGCTGCCGAGCAGCGTGCATAGTATGAGGAGGAAAACGAGCCGTTTCATTGCGCTGCTCTCGCGTCGGCCGCCGGATTGGCTGCGGGGTCCGGCGCTGCACTGGCGGCCGTATTTGACGTGCGTGCGCCGCAGGTCAGCGGTCTGATGGTAGGCAGCGCGCCGTTGGCGGGGCGCTCGTAGGTGAATTCGACGCTGCAGTTCGCGGCGCCGTTCTCGACTTGCAGATGATTGTCACGCTGCAGACTGTCGATGAAAGCCAGACCGTCGTAGCCGACGATCGTTTCCTCGCCGCTCTCCACGTGATGCACGCGCGTGCCGGGCGGCATCAGCTTGCCGTTGGCGCTTTGCAGGATCACCGAGGCGGCGGCGTAGCGCGATACGCGAAAGCTCGCCAGCACGCCTGCGTGCGACTTCGGCACGAGATCCATCGCGGTCGTGGCGATGCGCGCATCGGCCGGCAGATTCATGCTGTCGATCGCGACCTGGTTGTGCTGGTAGGCGTTCAGATCGGGGATCAGCAAATGGCCGCCGCGGTCGGTCGAGCCGATCACCCGGTTCTCGTGCAACACGGGGACGCCGGCTACGCCATCGGTGGACACGAGCGCGAAACCGTCGTCGATCCGGCGCGCCGGCTGCACAGTGCGATCCATCAGCACGATCGCGCCGGTGACGTCGAGCGAGGCGCCCGCATGCCGGTCGATGTCCTGCGCGAGCGCCGTCACCTCGCCGTATCTGCCGAGATATTGCGCCTGCGCCTGACGGTACGGCACCGCCCCCGAGCCGCCCGCCTGCACGCCCCAGCCCCAGCCGCCGGCGTAGTCGGGCGGCCGCTGCGCGTTGACGTTGTAGGTGGACTGGCCATTCTGACGGCCCACGCTCGCATTGATCGCGGCGTTGTTGCCGAGCCCGAAGCTCGCGGTCAGAAACACGCCTTGCGCGTCGTGCTGCAAAAAGTCCTTGTAGGTGCTGAGCGTGAGCGAGGCGAGGTTGCCGAAGTTGAGCGTGTAGGAGAGCGAGCCGATGCGCGACGCGGGCACGCCCGGATAGCGATAGCCGATGTAGCTGAGCGACAGGGTCTGGCGGCTGAAGAAGGGCAGCGCCAGCGTGACGCGGTCGGTGGCGGTGGGTACGGGCGTGCCGTCGCGAGCGGCGAGGTCGCCGTAGTTGCCGTACGCGCGCAAGGTCTGCGCATCGATCGAAAAGTGCGGCTCGATCAACTGGTAGCCGAGACCGAGTTGGGTGCCGGTCAACTTGCCCGCACTCGCCGACAATGAGCCGTTGATCACCCCTGCCATGCCCATGCGCACGAGTGCGCCGGCGCCCGCGTTGACGAGTCCGCCGGTCGCTTCCGCGTGGCCTTCCAGCGTCAACGCATCGCTCATGCCGCGTCGCGCGGTGGCGCTGACGGCCGGGCGCGGATCGTAGGAAAACGAGTCGATGCCGTAGGCGCGGCGCAGGAAGCCGGCTTCGAACGAATAGCTCGACAGGCCCGCTGCCAGCATGCGCGTATCGACGTAGAGCGGCAGCGAAGTCGAAATGGTGCGGCCGAGTGCGTCGTGCGTGATCACGGTCGCTTGACCCGCGCCGGTGATGCCCGGCACGTTATTGACGATGAACGGTCCGCTCGGCACGTTGCCGCTGAACTGGCGCACATTGTTGATATACAGGTCCACCGCCGAAGGCACCACGGCAGTGCCGGAGAGCGCCTGCACCGGAAAAGTCACGAGGTCGGGACGCAGCGCGAAATTGCTGCGCCACTGAAAGCCCGCGATGCGAATCGAACGGCTCCAGTCGAGCGACGACGAAATGGTGTCGCCGAACTGCGTGGTGCTCAACGTGGCGGGGTTTGACATGCTCCACGAGGTGTCGTAACGCACGTAACGATGCAGATCGCGGTACAGGTACGCGATGCCGGTGTTGCTCAGCACGCCCGCCGGATCGAAGTAGCGCTCCTCGCTCCACAGCGCGAGTTGTGCGTTAGTGTCGGTTTGCGCGAACGCGTCGTAGTTGAGCAGAAAGCCGCGCGACGCCGTGGCGTTCGGCGTTTGCGTCAGTTCGCGCGTGTCGAATGTGTAGGGCTTGCGGATCGCATCCGGTACCTGCAGGTCGATGCTCTGACGCCCGGCGTCGTAGTGATAGCGCAGACCCGGAATCTGGTCGAGTTCGAGCGTGGCGGTGTTGGCCGCGCCGAGCTTGTCGGTGGCGACGCCGATGTCGTTCAGGTCCTGGGCCGTCGCGCTGAGCCGGCCATCCGTTTCGCGAAAGTGCGCGATCAAAGCAGTGCGTTGGCCGTTCAGCATGACTTCCAGATACAGATCACGGCTCGCGGCGGCGCCCGGTGCAGGCTTCGAAGCGGCGGGTGTGCCGCTGTTCACGTTGGCGGCCGGCGTGCTCGCGAGGTCGCTGTTCGCGCGAGCACCCATCTCGACACCGGAGCCGATGCGGGCATCGGCGCCCGTATCCGCAAACCGCAGCGGCGGCTGCGCATCCGCCCGATTCATGCCCAGCGTGTACAGCATGGCCGCGAGCGCGATGGCGTGCCGCTTCCATCCATGACGAGTTCGCCGTCGTGTCATTCTCATCAATAGTTTGGCGGTCCATCGTGTCCGTTTCCTTTGGCCGGGGCACGCTCATGACCGGCTGCATCTGCTCACCGCTCACACCTGTGCCCTCGCATGCTTACTCGACACTCACGGCCGCCTCGGCCGGCAATGAGTTGATCGAGGCGCGCACCTTCAGCGGACCGTTTTGCGCGACGTTGTCCGGCAACGTGACCGGCCAATGCCGTTGACGCCCGGCGAGCGCGTAGCCGAGCAATCCCTTGTTGATCGGGTAGGCGTTGCCGGCGTTGTCGACCAATTGCACTGCGGCGATCTGCGCGCGCTTGCGGCCCGTGTTGTCCACGCGCAGCATCCAGCTCTGCGCGCCGGCGCCGCGCGCCAGATGCCACGACAGCCGCGGCTGGCCGACGTCGACGGCCGGTTCGACGAACACCGGCACCGAGTAGCGCAGCCGGATCGTCACCCCGCTGGTGGGCGCGGCGTCCGCTTCCGGCAACTCGTCGATCAACACGCGATAACCCTGCTCGGATGCGGTGGGCGCCGGGGTGGTCCGCACCAGCCGTACCAACTGGTCGGCATGGCCGGCGATCTGGATCAGCGGCGGGCTGGCGACCAGGTCCTGGGTGGGCGTGAGCGTGTCGTCGCCGTCAGCCTGATCCCAGCGGAACACCCGCACCTGACCGAACAGGGGCTTCTCGCCGGGGTTCTTGAGCGTGATACCGGTCGCGTTGGCTTGCGCCGCCATGTCGACCATGACCGGCGAAATCTGCAGCGTGGCCGCGTGCGCCAACGGTGCGCTCAGACACCATGCGCAGGCGGTGGCTGCGAGTTGCCGGCGAAGCGCGCCCATGGCGCTCGCACGGCCCGTCAAAAGTAGACCGTGGCGGTGATGGTGGTCTGGTAAGTGTCAGGTTTCGGGGTGGCTTGCGCGGGTACCTGACCGTACACCACGATCGATTGCGCCGACCCGCTGCCGGTGCCGCTCACCGTATTGGTGCCTTGCGTATTGCCCCACAGCGTGGTGTGGCCGGCGTCCTGATACAACTGGAAGCCGACGGTGGTGGCCGTGTTGCCGGTCGCGGTGCCGGCCATCAGACGGCTGGCCACGCTGGAGCCGGTGACGTTGCCGGCGTCGAGTCCGACGTTGTACGGGGTGGTGTTGGTGCAGGTGACGGCGACCGTGGTCTGCTGGTTGATGGCGGTGGCGAGCACGCCGTTACTGCCGAAGTTCAACGGATTGGCGCTGATCGAGCAGTTGGCGTTGAGCGTAAGCGTGACGGTGAAGGTGGTGACCGCCGTGCCGTTGGAATAGGTGGCGGCGCGCGCGAGCTGCAGAGGCAAGCCGAACATCAGGACGACGATCAGGCTGGACGACAGCAGTTTCTGTTTCATCATGACACCTCTCAGGCCGACGGGACACCAGTTTTCATTGCGCGGTGATTGGAATTGGAGCCGTTCGATAACGGGATCAATTGCCTGAAAATTCCGTGCTGGATAATGGTGTGATGCAAGTAATCAATGCGATTGGTGAAAATCAGTCTACACAGACTTTCTTCGTCATACAAATTATTGCGTGATGTATTGCTTTCGATTGTTGCCTCACAGCCTTATCTGGATTGGCGTGCGAAGAATGGGTGAGAAATTGTTTCTGAATGGTCGATAGCGAAAATGCATAAATTCAGTATTTTTTTCTAATGCGAGTTTGCATTTTGGCCGGTGGGGTAAATTGCGATTACATGATTATGCTAATCGAATGATTTCGGAATTTTTTGAGCGGTCAATTTGAAGTGTGCATATAAACGCATGTCGCGATGCAATAGCGCAGTCGGAAATCGATATGAATAACGGTATCCGGTTAAACCGGCGCCGGTCATTCCCCGAGCGCGAGCCCGCGTCTCCTGCGCGCCAGCGCCGCGCCGATCGACACCGCCGCGCCGATACCACCCATTGTCAGCGACAGGATCACGATCAGCGGGCCGGCTTGCGTGCGTGCGGAGAACACGCTGACCAGGAGCCCGGCAAGCGGCTGTGTCATGTTGTTCAGCAGGATCACCACGCCGGTCGTCTTGCCGTAATCCTGTGGCGGAATGATTTGCTGCCGCGCGCTGCGAATGTACACATTGAACATCTTGTCGAAGCCGACGATCAGCAGGAAGCCGAGCGCATAACCCCACGGCGCCGCGCTCGCGCCGGCAATCACGCCGCCTGCGCAGATCGAAACGAAGGCGACGAGACCCAGGCGACGGGCCGGCCATGCGGCGCGGGCGATCGTCAACAGAATCAGCACCGTTGCCACGGCGCCGGCCGTCTGCAAGCCGGCGTAGTAGTGATTCGTTTGCCCATGAACGCCGGTCACCATTGCAGCGGATGTGGCGAGCGTCACGCCGATCACCAGATTTTCGGCGGCGGCGAGCAGTACGACTTTCTTCAGGCCGGGCAGCATGAGCACGTGACGCAGCGCGATGCGCACGGGCAGCGTCCAGTGGCCCGCATCGGCGGGCGGCGGATCCGTGGCGCGAAAACCGCTCGTACGTTGCCATAGCAGCAGCGCGCCGTCGGCGAGCAGAAACAGCACACCGGTTGCGCCGACCACCCATTCCCAGCGCCACAGACCGAGCAACAGCGCGGCGAGCATCGGACCAAGCACGAAACCCAACTGGTCGGCCAATTGCGAATAGGCGAGCACGCGCTGAAACCGCTGCGTGCTGAAGATCTGCGGCAGCATGACTTCACGCGCGACGAGCCCCTGGCTCGTCAATACGCCGCAAACCGCCGAAAGTGCGATCAGCCAGCCGATGCCTCCAAACATGGCATACGCGGCCATGCCGCCGAAACACGTCAGCGCGCGCACGGTCTGGCTGACGCGCATCAGTCTGAGCGGCGAGACGCGGTCGCACAAGGCGCCGAAGAAGGGAAACACCAGGTAGCGGGGCAGCGTTTCGATAAAGAACGCCAGCCCCGACCACGAAACCTGGTGTGTCGTCTGGAAGACGACGAGCGGCACGAGAAACAGCAGGACCTGATCGGCAAGACGCGCGACAAACAGCGAGCAGAAAAAAGCCTGATGGTTGACGCGCACCGTTGATGTCCCGCCGTTTATGGGTCGAGACCGATCCTATCAAACATGGCGGTCGCGCGCCGCAGCGCACCGTGGTGCGCCGGGGAGTCAAGGCAAGCTCACGAGCAGTGCGGGCAGAGCGCCGAGCTTGAGCGGAACTGTGCTCCTACCGCACGGCGAGTACGCTCCGACCGCACGGCTTATCGCAACCTGCTGCTAGCCGCGATAAGCCGCTTCAAGCGGCGCGATATCCAGCTTGACCATATGCATCATGGTGGACATCACACGGCTCGCCCTGGCGGTGTCCGGGTCACGCAGCATTTCGCCGAGCACGTCCGGCACGATCTGCCAAGAGACGCCGAACCTGTCCTGCAGCCAGCCGCATTGCCATGGCTTGCCGCCGTCGGTGAGTCGGGTCCAGTAGCGGTCGATTTCCTCTTGCGAACGGCAGTGCACGAACAGCGAAATCGCCGGTGTGAAGGTGAACTGAGGGCCGCCGTTCAGCGCCATGAACTCCTGGCCTTCAATCTCGAACGTGACAGCCAGAACGTCACCCTTCGGCCCGGGGCCGGCGTCGGTGTAGTGCATCGTCGTGGCGATGCGGGAATCGGAAAACACGGACGTGTAGAAGCGGGCCGCTTCTTCCGCTTTGCCGTCGAACCACAGACACGGTGCAATCTTTTGCATGACGTAGCTCCTCCTTCTCACCGGACGAACCGCCCATTACTTCATGGCGGCCATGGCTTGCTGGATTTCTTCCACGCTCAGGTCGCGCTTGTGCGTGGCCAGCGACCAGCTATGGCCGAACGGGTCTTTCAGCTGGCCGTAGCGGTCGCCCCAGAACATGTCGGTGACGGGCAACACGACGGTCGCGCCGGCCTCGACGGCCTGCTTGAAGCTGGCGTCGACATCTTCCACATAGTGGTGAATCGTGACCGGCGTGCCTTTCAGCGAGTTCGGGCCGAACGAGTGGTGCTCGGGCCATTCGTCGGTCAGCATCAGCATGGAATCGCCGATCTTCAGCGTGGCGTGCATGACCTTGCCGCCCGGGCCGGGCAGGCGGATCTGTTCGACGGCGTTGAAGGCCTTGGTATAGAACGCGATGGCGTCCGCGGCGTTGGCGCAGATCAGGTACGGGGTGAGCGCATGCATCCCGTCGGGGATCGGTTTGACAGCGTTGCTGGACATGACGGCGACTCCTTGAAGTAACAGGTTCGTGAGTTGAAAGACCGACTGTGCGAGTCAGGCCTTCAACGTTACGACGAGTGCATCACCGTTGAATCGACACTCCGGAAAAAATATTTTTTGCGCCGGGCGCACTGTGAGCGCCCGGTCGGGCGTTTCAACCGGCGGAGTTGTCCTCCTCCGGCGGCGCGGTGGACGGCGCCGGAACGCCGCCATTCGGCGCGCCGAGGATGCTGATCTGGAAGGTCGGCGTCGCGGCCAGCGATTGCAGCGTGGCGTCTTCGGGGATGTGTTCGAAGAGCGGCAAGATCACCGAGCCGCCGATCACCGCGCGCCGGCTATTGTCGGCGGGCCGCAAGCCCCACACGTCCTGATAGACGACCGGCACCGCGCTGCCGTTGCGCGTGGTGTTGCCGATATACAGCATCACATGGCCGCCGATGTAGATCAGCGTGCGCAACGGCTCGCCGTGCTGCGCCAGATAGTCGAGCCGCTGGGCGGGCGTGGACGACGACAGGTCGATCAGGCGCCCGGCGCTCATCTGAGTGGACGAATGGCGCGGCAGCCAGACGCCGAACGCCGCGAAGATGCTTTGCAGTTCCGACGAGCAGTCATTGTAGAGGCCGCTATTGCCCCAGCCGTAAGGCCGCCCGATCAGCGTTTTCATCAGCGTCGCCAGATGGCGCGGCGTGGCGGCGAGCGGTGTCGGCGCGATTTGCGCGTCGCTCAGGGTGGCGGTGCGGATCAGCGCCTCGCCGTCCGCGTTGCGGGCCGGGACGAGCACCCGGCGCGTCACCGGGGTTTTGCTCGTGCCGGTCTTATCGCTTGCTTCGCCCGTGTTGCCCGGGTCGCTAGGGTCGCTTTTCCGGCTCGCGTTGTCCGTGCCGCTGGCGACGCGTTTGCCCGACGCCGACCGTGCCGCATCGGCTGGCACGAGGGGCAGCAGCGTGCCGGCCGGCGCGTCGAAGCGGAACACGCCGCGGCTGTCGCGTACAGGCGCCGACGCGACGATCACCGCCCCGAGCGATTTGCCGGTCGCGGCGCGCCATGTGTCGACGAAGCGGTCGTCGGTCATGCCGACGCCGTCGCTGCGCACCCAGCCCTGCACGTCGGGCGTCTGCACATAGAGCCACGCACCGTCGACGCTGCCCCCGAGCACGTACAGCGGCGTGCCCGGCCGTGCGGCGGAAATCTGCAGGTTGTCGAACGGATAGCCTTCGCCGGCCAGACGGTGGTCGTAGAACGACGGGTCGGTGGTCGGCAGTTCGCGCACCATCAGGTTGCCGGTGGCGATCGCGCGGCGCTCGGGCCGGTAGACGGGCGTCTGCGTGAACTGCCCGACGTTCATGTTTTGCGCGATTGCGTCGATCCACGCCTTGTCGTGCGGCCGGAAGTTTTCTCCGTAGCCGATGTTCCCGCCAGGCTTGCCGGTGTTGTCGAACTTGTCGATGCGCCGCTGCTGCAATGCGGCAATATCCGCACCTTGCTGGCGATAGACGCGCATCGTCACGAAGCTGGCATTCCACGGCGAGGACGCCGCGGTGCCGGTGCCGAAGTAGCGCGCGTAAAGCACCTGGAAATGGGCCTGCTGATCCGCGGGGCTCAGGAACGGCTGGTCGTAGCCTGGGCTGTCCGGTTCGAGCCAGTGATCGACGTTCTGGTCGTAGCCGGCGATCGGGAACAGCGAGACTGTGTCGACCGGCGCGTGCGCGTCGCGCGTGGGCGACGGGTTGCTGCAGGCGGTGACCGCCACGAGAGCCGCGCCCAGTGCGGCGGCGCGGCAGGCGTTCGGCCAGGCGGCGGCAAGACGGGATAGAACGGCAACGGGCATGAGATTTCGCGGAGTAGGTAGAGGGCACGATGATACGGTGTCGGCGCGTCGTGGCGCATGTCGTGCCCGCGCTGCATGATGGTGGCTCGTATGCAACGCGTACGTGCTTTCATTCGGATTCGTATCGTCAATAGCGGCTGCGCGATAGTGTGCTTTACGCGCGGGCTGCCGCAACCGGCGAGCGTTCCACTACACTCTCTGCCTAACCAAACGCATCGCCTCGAAACATGCTCGAGAGGCGGCATGACCAGGAGAACACCATGCAAACCAGCGCACGTAACCATTTCGCCGGCGAAGTCACCGGACTCACCCATGGCGCCGTGAACGACGAAGTCACGCTGCGCACTCAGGAGGGTCTCGAGATCGTCTCGATCATCACGCATGGCAGCGCGACCTCGCTCGGCCTCGCGGTCGGCAAGAAAGCGTTCGCGCTGGTCAAGGCTTCGTCGGTGATCGTGATGGTCGACGTGACGAAGAACCAGGTGTCGGCGCGCAACTGCATCGCCGGTACGGTGTCGGCGGTCACGAAGGGCGCGGTGAACTCGGAAGTGTCGATTAGCGCCGGCGGCGCGCAGATCGCCGCGATTATCACCAACGAGAGCGTCGATCGTCTCGGTCTCGCGAACGGCAAAGCGGCGACGGCGATTTTCAAGGCATCGAGCGTGATCATCGGCGTCGAGTAACGGTCGATCGCCACCGGATTCATTTTCGTCGGCTTGCGCGTTGAACGACAGCCGGCGGGCAGATGGAGCCGGAAGAGCGAGGCCGTGTGCCCAGCGCGCGTCGTGAAGGAAACGGCAGCTTGCTTTAAACTTCACGACTCGCTATTCCTCTTTCCGCTTTCATCACGGACGCCGTCATGTTCGAAGTCTCCTCCGCCTCGCATCTGCCCAAAGCCGCGCACTACGAAGAACTGGTCGGCCAGGCGCGCTCGCTGCTCGCCGGCGAAACCGACTGGATCGCCAACGCCGCGAATTTTTCCGCCTTCGTGTTTCATTCCCTCAGTGATCTGAACTGGGCCGGCTTCTACTTCCACGACGGTCACGAACTGGTCGTCGGGCCGTTTCAGGGCAAGCCCGCGTGCGTGCGCATCGCGCTCGGCAAAGGCGTATGCGGCACGGCGGCGCAAACCCGTCAGACGCAGGTCGTGCGCGACGTGCATGAGTTTCCCGGGCATATCGCGTGCGATTCGGCCTCGCAATCGGAAATCGTCGTGCCGCTCGTCGCGCCGGACGGCACGCTGATCGGCGTGTGGGATGTCGACAGCCCGATCGTCGCGCGCTTCGACGAAGAAGACGCGAAGGGCATGGAAGCGCTGTGCGCGGTGTTCATCGAGGCAGCGTTGCCGCGCGCCGCGTCGGCTTCCTGAGGATAAAGCGGCGGTGGTGCCGAAGCACCCCATCCTTTTTCATCCGTGGAGTAGCTTCAGCGTTCCCCGCATTACCCCGCAATTGCACTTTCGATAGCCGCGACTGCGACAGTCTCAGCCGCTATCGGCATCCGGTGGCGTTCGCCACCGAGATCGCCGACCAACCCATCAGCGTGATTCCGCTCGACGCACCGTCGTGGTGTTCCGCGTGAGCGGTTAACTGGCGCGCATGCGATAACTGCCTGTCACGATCAAAACGCCTGCCACTCCCTCCGTCGCCGTCATGCCCGAAAGCAAGGGGGCGCCATAGATAAAAATCGCCACCGATGCAGCAACGAATCGGGGATTACACCAAGGGAAACGATTGGCGTGACGAATGCGAAGCCTGCGAGGTCGGCGGGGGCGCGAAAGCCGTTATCATACGCACGGTCCTCCAGTACATCGGACCGTAGTTTCAAGGCCTTACAGTTTGCGCGCGCGTCAAGAACACGTTCGATCACATCCACTACTCAGGAATATCAAAAGGCTGGCGCGATGCACGACCACCTCTTCGCCGAATCGCGCACGCGCGACGCCGCGCTAGCCTCGGCGCCTTGCGGTATGTTCATCTGCGCCGCGGACGGCACGTTCGAGTCCGTCAATGCTGCTTTCGAAAAGCTAACGGGGTTTGCGGCAGAGCACCTGGTCGGCGTGCGTACCTTCGAGTCGTTGTTCGATCCGGCCGAATTCGCGAGGCGCCACACCGAACTGCCGCCGCTCGCCATGGTGACTTCGCGCTATGAAGGCGAATGGAGTTTCCTGCGCCGCAATGGCACGCCGATCCGCGTGGTGCTCGCGTTGGCGCCGCTCGTCCAGGGGTCGGCGCATGCTGGCGGAATTGCCGCGCGACCGGCGCGCTACGTGGGCATGGCCTTCGACATGACGCGTTACGCGCAGTCCGAAGCGCGCCTCTGGTACGTCGCACATCACGACGGCGTGACCCGCCTGCCGAATCAAACGCTGTTTACCGAACGGCTGGAATTGACGATCGCGCGTTGCCACCGTAACGGCAGCGGTTTTACCGTGCTGATCGCCGAGCTCGACCATCTGCGCAAACTGCGCGATGCGCTTGGTTTGCACGCGGCCGAACTCGTGCTGCAGATCGTCGGTGAACGGTTGCGTGGTCTCTTTCCTAACGACGGTACGATCGCCTCGATCGGCGGAACGCAGTTCGCGTTGCTGGTCAACGAAACCGGTGCGGCCGCCGATGCCTTCGCCGCTGAAGCCTTGGGCCGTATCGCCGAAGCGATCGATTACGCCGGCACGACGTTGAACATTACCGCGAGCATCGGCATCGTGGCTTATCCGGCCGACGGCGGCGATGCGCCTACGCTGATGCGTCGCGCGGGCGTGGCGTTGTCGGCGGCCTCGGCCGTGACCGGCAATGCGGTGCGGCGTTTTTCCACCGCATTGGAAGGCCAGGCCGCGCGCCGCTTCGAACTGGAGACCATGCTGCGAGAAGCGATCGAGCGGCAGCAGCTGCATCTGGTGTATCAACCCCAAGTGACGCTCGCCAACGGCCGCATCGCGCAAGTCGAAACCCTGCTGCGCTGGAACCATCCGCAGCGCGGCCTGATCAGCCCCGTCGAATTCGTGCCTGTCGCGGAGGAGGCGGGTTTGATCGAGCAGATCGGCGAATGGGTGATCCGGACCGCATGCCGCGACGCCGGCAAATTGCTCCGGCTGACCGGCACGTTGCCGCGCTTCGCGGTCAATGTGTCGCCGCAGCAGTTCCAGCGGCAAAACCTGTTCGAGACGATCCGCGAGGCGCTGGAAGAGGCCGCACTCGATCCGTCATACCTCGAGGTGGAAATCACCGAGGGTGTCCTGCTCGGCGACACCGAGCAAGCTTTGCAGACGCTCTTTGCGTTGCGCGATCTCGGCGTGGAAGTGGCGGTGGACGACTTCGGCACCGGCTATTCGAGCCTCGCGTATCTGACGCGTTTTCCGCTGAATCGCCTGAAAATCGACCGCTCTTTTGTGATGCGCATGAGCACCGATCCACAGTGCGAGGCGCTGGTCGGCGCGATTATCGCCATGGCGCATGCGCTCAAACTGCGCGTGACGGCCGAGGGCGTCGAAACGGCGGAGCAGGCGGCGCAACTGGAAGCGCTCGGTTGCGATGAAGCGCAAGGCTTCTGGTTCTCGCGTCCGATTACCGTGGGCGCGCTGCGCAATCTGCTGAGGCCGTTGGGCACACACTGAGGCGCGCGCTTGACGGCGGCTCGTTAGCGGGCCAGCAAGTTTTTCCGATCACGGCGCCATAGCTCGCATTTCAATCCATGTGCTTAGCTATCCGTATTAAATGGCGTCGGGCACACGCGTCTTATTCATTTCCCGATCCGGTGCAATGCGTCGCCGCGATGAACGGCCCGCTTGCCGCTTTTCTCACTTTCCACTTCGTAATGCGGATCGGACTTCGACGCATTGACGGTTCTGCCGTCCACGCTCGTATGGGAAGAAATGACACGTACGACCTTGCCATGCGTGACGCCTTGCGGCGTATTCCAACTTACGCGATCTTCCGGCTTCAGATGTTGAGACATGAGGCGCTCCTGTGCGTGGGCTAACGCGGCTTGAAATCCCCTTGCTTACAAGGCTTTGCATGATTGCACTGCTTTGGTTCGCAACATCGAGCAAACAGCGTGCCTCCGCCCACGAAACGAAGGGGGCAGGAACATATCCTGCTTCATGCGTCAGGATATTTCTATCGCAACGGAACGAAGACTCAAGATGAATGATCTCCTTACCCGACTCTTTCACTTCCAGCCGTCGTTGCTCGTCACCCTGACTCACGACGCCCTTCATATCGTGCTGGCTGTGCTGATCCTCGTGATCGGCTGGTGGCTGTCGAATCACGTCGGCGCGATGTTCGCTCGCGCGCTCGCGCGTACGCATGCCGACCCGACGCTCGCGCCGATGCTGGCGGCCATGAGCACCTGGGCTGTGCGCGTGCTGGTTTTCATCGCGGCGCTGAGCGAGGTCGGCATCGCGACCGCCAGCGTGCTCGCGGTGCTCGGCGCGGCGGGCCTCGCGATCGGACTCGCGCTGCAAGGCACGCTGCAAAATATCGCTGCGGGGATGATGCTGTTGATGCTGCGGCCGTTTCGCGTCGGCGACGTGATTGAAGGCAGCGGCGCGGCAGCGGGCATCGTGCGTGAAGTGGGGCTTTTCACCACGCGCATCGAGCGCGGTGACGGCAACGCGGTGTTCGTGCCGAACAGCCAGATCTGGAGCAATCCGGTGATCAACTACAGCAGCGGCGGCACGCAGCGTATCGAGGTCGAAGTGGGGCTCGCGCAGCGCAAGGACGTCGACGCCGCGATCGGCGAATTGAAGAAACTGGTCGCCGACGAACCGCGTGTGTTGAGCGGCGCCACGCTCGCGCCGATCGTCACGGTGGCGGACTATCCCGACGATGGCGGCGCGACGCTGCGCATCGCGGCATGGGTTCGCACGCCGGATGCGTCGCTCACCAGCGACGACCTGCACGACCACGCACAGGCCGCGCTCGAACAGGCCGGTTGCCCGGTTGCCGCTTAGTGTGCGGCGCGCATCGATCGTGCTGATTGATGGATGCACAACGATTGCCTCGTGGCTGGAACACACCACAATGCGCGAGGCACCCCGTGCAAAACGCGTCTCGCGCCACCAGACAGCCGCCTCTATAATCAGACTCTGCTCATTCATGTTGAACCGGACCCGTTTGATCGACACACCTGAATCCGCCAGCCGCTCACCGAGCGGAGAGGACGGCGCAGACGGCGCAGTCGGAGTGCTGGGCGCGCTGCGCGCCGCGACCGCGCAACGTCATGAACTGCTGCACGAGATCATGCCGCTGTCGGTGGACAGTGTGGCGTTGCGCGACTACCTCGCGCATCTGGCGATTCTGCGTGACTGGTTGGCGCCGCTCGAAGCCTGGCTCGACACTTTCAGCGACGGTCCGCAATCGCCGGCGTCGCCGGCACGCATGAATCGCCTTGCGCTGATCGACGCTGATCTCTCGCACGAATCGATCGAACCGCAAGACCGGCTCGGCACGGTGTCATCGAACACCACGAGCAACTGGCGCGGCGACGCCAGCGCGGCTTACCGCTGGGGCATCTGCTATGTGATCGAAGGGTCCCAGCTAGGCGGCGCAGTGTTGTACGCGCGTCTGCAAGCGCGCCTCGCTCCGCATCCTCTCGGCTATCTGAACGCGGGGCGCGAGTCGCTCGGCGCGCGCTGGCAGGCTTTCCATCGGGCGATAGCCGCTGAAGTCGACACACCCACGCTGATTGACGAAGCGTGCCGCGGCGCGGCCGATGCGTTCGACCGTTTGATCGAGCTCGCTCGGCACCGTGTCACGGCTGTCTGCGTGAGTGCCGATTGAAGCGCGACCGGAACACGCCTATGGATAGCCGCCACCAGGATTCCTCCTCGCCGTCTCACCAGTTCGACGCAGCGGTCGCATTCGAGGCGCTGCCCGATGCCTATCTGATTCTCAACCATCGGTACGAAATTCTGCTCGCCAACGCGCGCTATCTCGACCTGACGGGGCAGTCGTTGAGCGATCTGCAAGGTAAATCGATTCTCGACGTGAATCAGTTCGGACCGGCAGAACAGCGGGAAGCGCGGCGCGCATGGCTGATCGGCGCATTGCGCGATCTGTCGCCGGGCGACTCGAAATGGTCGCCGCTGTTTCGCTACGAGATGCCCGAGCACCGTGACGCCAAGCCCAATGGTGAGGCAGCAGGCGAGCAACGGGTGCCGCGCTACTGGAAAATCAAGGCGAGCCTGCTGGGAGCGCGTCATGGGCCAGGCGGCACGATCGCGCTGCGCGTGAGCGAAGTGACCGAGCGGGTCTCCGATTATGAACGCGATCAGCGCGAACGCGCGAAGCTGCGCTCGCAAGCGCAACTGCGGCAGCTCCTCGCCGATGAAGCCAAAGCGCAATTGCGCGAGCATCAGGAGCGCTTTCAGATTGCCATGGCGTTTTCGCAACTGGGCGCATGGGAGCTCGATCCGGTAACCGGCGCGATCGAATGCACCGATCAATGCAAGTCGAACCTGGGTCTGGATTCGAACGCGTTGCTCACTGAGCAGCGCCTGTTCGGCGAAGTCGTGCATCCCGAAGACCGCAGCCGGTTGCGCGACGCGATGAATCATGCGCTGGCGGCTCACGACCATTTCGAAGTCGACTTCCGCATTGGCTGGGCGAGCGGCGCGGTCCGCTGGATTCTGGTGCGCGGTGTCGGACGGTTCCTGCCGGATGGCACGTTGAGCACCGTCATTGGCTTCACGCTCGACATCACGTCGCGCAAGGAGGCGGAGCTCGAGCAACGCGAGATCGCCGCGTCCGAGAAACGCGCGCGTGAACACAGTGAGCGCCTTGCCATGGCAATGGATCATTTCGTTACCACGGTCAGCCACGAACTGCGTTCACCGCTCTCGGCCATCATGTCATGGACCGACCTGTTGCAGCGCGCGGCCGATCCTTCGCATCTCGCGCGCGCCACCGGCGTGATCAGCCGCAACGCACGGCAGCTCTCGCATATGGTGGACGATCTGCTCGATAGCGGCGCGATCGTGACCGGAAAACTGTCGGTCAATTTGCAGCCCGTCGATCTCGGCGCGCTGGCCGGGATTGTCGTCGAAGATATGCGCATGCATGCCGAAGCCAAGGGCCTGCGGCTGATCGCGGACGATCTGACCTCGGCCATGGTGCTCGCCGACGAAGGCCGGATGAAACAGGTGGTCTGGAATCTCGTGTCGAATGCGGTGAAGTTCACCGCGCAAGGCACGATCGAACTCTCGGTTCGGGCGGACGGCGAGCGCGTCGAACTCGCGGTGCGCGATACGGGACTCGGTCTGGATGGGGAGTCGCTGGAGCGGATATTCGACCGCTTCCAGCAATTCGGCGCTGACGGGTCGGGACGCGTGGCGGGTCTAGGGTTGGGACTGTGGCTCGTCAAGAACCTGGTGGACCTGCACGGCGGCACGATCACCGCTGAGAGCCCAGGCTTGGGGCAGGGCGCGACGTTCCGCGTCAGGTTGCCGGCATACCGCTAGGCGGCTCAGTTTCGCGCGGTGTGCCCGGCTTTGCTATTTGGGCTTTCCACGCCGGCAAGCGCCGGCGCTTCGATGAAGTCGCCCGGCGCGTTGGTCAACGTGGGTATGGTGGCGGCTCGTTCAGCACAGCCCAGAACATGCCGAGGTCGTTGATGGCGGCCATGAAGTCGTCGAACGCGACCGGCTTTACCACGTAGGCATTCACGCCCAGATCGTAGCTGCGCAACAAGTCGCTTTCTTCCCGCGACGAAGTCAGCATCACCACCGGAATACGCTTGAGGTTTTCATCGCTGCGCACGGCCTTCAGGACTTCGTGACCGTCGATTTTCGGCAGCTTCTTGTCGAGCAGAATCACGGCGGGATTGTCTTCCGAGCGATTCGCCCATTGCCCTTCGCGGCGCAAATATTGCAGCGCTTCCTCGCCGTCGCGCAGCGACACGACCGGATTCGCGAGGCGGGTTTTCTCCAGCGCGATCAGCGTGAGTTCCACGTCGTTCGGATTGTCTTCAACCAGCAGGATCGGTCTTAGCACGCTCTGTCCTTCATTTCGGTTCATCTTTCGACTCTTTCGGCACGGGGCGAAAGCGCTTGCCCGGTGACAATGCAGTCAGCCGTGCCACTGCCGCCGCCGCGGACTCTTCGCCCTGGCTTGCGTCGGCAATGAATACATGAGGCAGCGAGAAATACACGGCCGCGCCTTTGTCGATCTCGCCGGTCGCCCAGGCTTTACCGCCGTGCCGCTCGACAATGCGTTTAACGCCAGCAAGCCCGATGCCCGTGCCGTCGAATTCTTCAATGCGATGCAGCCGCTGGAACACGCCGAACAGTTTGTCGACGTAGCGTATGTCGAAACCGACGCCGTTGTCTTTGACGAAAAAGACGTCCTGGCCAGCCAGTTCGCCTTCACCCGCATAGCGGCCAATTTCGATTTCCGCGTGTTCGCGGGTCGCCGTGAATTTTACCGCGTTCTCGATCAGGTTCCGAAGCACCACGTGCATCAGCATGGCGTCCGCGTTGACGTGACCCAGTGGGCCGACGCGCCATGCAATGTTGCGCGAGGGCGCATCTTTGACTTCGTCGGCGATCAGAGCGTCGGTCATGACTTGCAGATCGACCGATTGCGGACGCAGCGCCGCGCGCCCCATCTGCGAAAAAGCCAGCAGATCGTCGACCAGTTTGCCGCCGAAGCGCGCTGACGAAATGATTCGCTCGACGAAATGACTGCCACGCTCCGACAGACGCTCGCTTTCCATTTCGCGCAGCAGATCGGCGAACCCGACGATATGCCGCAGCGGGGCGCGCAAATCGTGCGACACCGTGTACGAGAAGCCTTCGAGTTCCTTGTTGGCGCGCCCGAGTTCGAGCGCCAGTTGCGCGAGTTCTTCCGCGCGACGCAGCACGATGCCGAGCAGCGCGGTGCGGAATTCGACGGCGATTTCGAGTTCGGCAGGACGCCAGGCAAGTGAGCGTCCGCGCACGGTATCGGTCCAGACGTCGAAGCTCTGGCGTGGCGAGAGCGAGGCGGACAAGCCCGCCAGCTTCGCGCGCGGATCGCCCGCCCATTTGATCGTCTGAACGACTTCTTCGCGAAACCACAGCACGTAGTTGCGAAACAGCTTCGAAATCGACACGGCGAGCAGGCCCGCGTAGTGCGGATTGGCCGGCAGGACGGGGCAGGCCGTGGCAAGCGAGTCGGTGTCGAAGGTGTCGTCCACTCGCGTGTCGAGCCACTCGACGAGCTTCGCGACTTCCGGCTCGGAAGGCGTGGTGCCGACCAGCAGCACGCGCCCGTCGAAGACGATCGCCGCGCCGTCCGATGCGGTCAGCCCGAGCAGATCCTTCGGGTCGTTGGCGAGCGCGTCCGTGAAGCTGTCCGTGTTGGCCATCGCGGCCAGCAGGCGCGCGAGCGTGCGACGCAGTTCGAGCCGGTATTGGGCTTGCGCGTGTTCCTCTTTCGCTTCGATCTGCAGCGACAGGATCTGCGCGATATGCTCGCACGCGGTGCGCACCTCGAAGGGCGGCACACGCGCGCTGTCGTGATGGCAGGAGATCAGCCCCCACAGTTTGCCGCGCACCACGATCGACATCGACATGGACGACAGCGTGCCCATGTTCTTCATGTATTGCACGTGTACCGGCGAGACGCTGCGCAGCGACGCGTAGGTCAGATCGGTCGGTTTGCCTGTCGAGGGATGCAGCGGCGGGACCAGCGGCGAGGGCCGATAGTCGGCGTCGGCGATCAGGCGAATGCGGTTGCGCACATAGAGCGCGCGCGCTTGCGCAGGGATGTCCGAGCCAGGAAAGTGCTGGTCCGCGTAGGAGGCGTAGCCCGGTTCGACGTGCTCGGCGATCACTTGGCCGCTGCCCGTGCTGTCGAAGTTGTAGACCAGCGTGCGGCCGTAACCGGTGATGCGCTGGACTTCGTCGGCGGCGAGTTGCGCGAGGCCCTCGACGGTTTGCACTTCCTCGAGACGGTTGATGAAGGTGCGCACCAGCGGGTACATCGACGAGAACACGTCGAGCGTGCCGCGCGCGGGCTCCAGCTCGACGATCGCGATGCCCTGGTGACGATGCACGATGACTGCGAACGGCGTGGCGCGCGCGCCGTTGGCATTGGCGCGCGGATCGCTCATCGAGCCGATATAAAGCGGGATGCCGTCTTCCTGATGCGTGGCCAGCGCCTCGACGATGAGCGCTGCCCATTCGTCGCCGACGATCCGCGCAATCGGCTGGCCTGGCGCTTGCTCGGCGGGCGAGCCCGTCAATGTTGCGACGTTGGCGCTGACTTGCAGCAGCGTGCCGTCGGCCGCGATGCTGAACAGAAAGCCGTGCGGCTGGATGCCGCCTGGAATGTGGATGGGTTCTCTCGCGCAGTCGGCTTCGACTGTCGAAGACGCGGAAGATGTGAGGTCTGCCATGCGTGCTCCACGAACGGTACGCTGCATTTTCGCATAGCAGGCGTGCGTTCGTGGTTCGCTGCTAACAGCGTGACTCAATCGCGGCGCGGATGGGCGAGAAAGAATTTCAGCATTTCATCGGCGGCATCGGGGCCCGACGGGTCCGTGTACGAACCGCGCTGACTGCCTCCGGACCATGCGTGACCCGCGCCGTGAATCGACCAGTACTCCGCTTCCACGCCGTTCGCCGCGACATGCCGTTGTCGCGTGTAGGTGCGCTGGCTGCTCGCCGCGCCGGATTGCGCGCTGACGGTGGTGGTGCCGGCGTCGAAGGAGGCCACGATCTCGGCCGCATTCGACGGATGCACCGTCGCGTCCGCATCGCCATGAAACACGATGAGCGGACGTTGCGGTGCGCCGCGCGCCCGATTGCGTTGCGTCTTGCCGCCTTTCATCGCGCCGAGCGCCGAGGGCAAGTCCTTCGCGCTGCCGTAGGGGAGACCCGAATGCACGCCCGCCGCCGCATAGAGATCGGGCGAAGTCTTCAGCATGATGTCCGCCATCGCACCGCCTGCCGAGAGACCTGCCACATACACGCGCGCCGGATCCACGCGATAGCGGCCCATCACCTCGCGCGTGATGCCGGCGATCAGCGACGGCTCGCCCTGATCGCGCTGCTGATCGGTGGGCTTGAACCAGTTCCAGCATTTCGAGTGATTGGCCGTGTGGGTCTGATTGGGATACACGACGATGAAGCCATGACGCTCGGCCATTTCGTTCATGCGCGTGCCGGCGGCGAAGTCGTCGGCGTTCTGCGTGCAGCCGTGCAGCATGACGATCAGGGGCAACGGTTCACCGTTGTAGACAGCCGGCACATAGAGCTTGTATTGGCGTTGTCCGGCCGCGTTGCTGAACGTATGCGTGCTGAAGGTGCCTGGCGTGTCGGCGTCGAATGCCGGTGCGGCAGGGGCGTGCGGAACGGGGCTCGCTTGCGTTTGCGCCTGCGTCCACGCTTGCGTCCATTCGTTCACGTTAGGCGGCGTGTACGGGGCTTGCGCGTGGTCCGCATGGGCCTGATTCGCGTTGTTGCCCGAGAGCGCGCGCTGAACTGCCGCGGTGGCTTCCTGCGGGCCCTTCGTGCGCAATAGCTCGAAGGCGTCTTTCATTGATTTCAGGAAATCTTCGTTCATCTTCATGATGGTTTGCATTGACCTGTGTGGGGCGTGAAAGAGCAAGGCGACCGATGGGTCACTGCGTCAGTCACGGTCATGAGTCGAGTGTCGTGCCTAGCTGATGCGGCCGGCAAGCGCCGCCTTGACCGCGGGCGATGCGTGAAAGGCGCCGAGCACCACCACCGATGCAATCGTGGCCGCCGCGAGTTCGGGCGGCACATCGGCTGCGATGCTGGCGAGGCCGAGCACATGAATGTCGAGTTGTTCGTGCGCGGCTTGCGCCGCTTCGAGATCCTGCCGGGAGAAGTGTTGCAGCCCGAGCACGAGCGCACGTCGCGTCACCGTTTCCGAGACCACCTGCGCATGGATGGCGAGCTGGTTGCGAATCGCCGTGCGGATCAGATCGGTGCGGTTCGAGTAAAAGCCTTCTTCGACCAGAAGATCGATCTGGCCGAGGTCGATCGGCCCCAGGTTGATGGTGATTTTTTCGGTCTCGCCGCCTTTGGGGCGGGAGGTGTCGATGAGGCTGAGTTTAGGCATTTTTACTCCGGGAGGCATCTTGAGGCCATCCATTTAACATCCAGTGGGATGGTTATACGCCTTTTGGCCAGAGGGGGTCAATGAGAATAAAGGGGGGTCGTTCGGGGGATGGCGCTGAGTGAGTGAATGCGCGCGGCGCGTTTTGTAGCGCCGAGCGAGATTGCGGGAGGGAGTGATTTAGGGGCCGATTGCTGCTGCTTGTGCAGAATCGGCCGTTCCGACAGTGGCGCGCGTGTTTGAATGGCGCGCGGCGGGCGCTACCGGTGCGCTCGAAACTGGCACCGGTTGGGTGATGCGGTCTTTAAGGTGTGTTGAACGAAACGGCGGAGTCTGACAGAGACTTTTACATCAAAACAATATCGTACTGTTTTGGTTAGAATGAAAATATCTATAAATATCAATTGGTTGTAGGCGAAAAAGCGCATAAAAAACGCGCCAGCTACCCATCTAGCTACCAATCGGGGCCGGGTATCAAGGATAAAAGGCCCGCACGGAACACTCCGGCGGGCCTCGATAACTGCTCCAGCTTAGAACCGGGTCAGTCGTTCTCGTCCTCGTCATCGGTGAGCCGCTCATGGTGGTAGGGCATTAGCACTGCGGCCGCCTCGATCCGCNTGCCGAAGGGCACTGACCTCTCGATCTACAGTCAGGACGAACTCGACGCCATCGCCGACAGCCTCAACAGCCGACCTCGCGCTACCCATGCATTTCATTCGCCATTCGAGGTCTTCGAACGTATGCTTGCAACCGCGTCGATAACCTCAGCTTCCATTCATTAGCCCCCTGTTGCGCTTCACTCTTGAAACCGCCCAGTCAATCCTCACCCCGGCCATTGATCCCGGTGTTGCGCTTCGCTCTTGAAACCGCCGTGCCATTGTTCATAAAACATTCACTAAATAAACCGCGCATGACGCCGTAATCAAGTCGCCCCCATGCGATATACATAAGGTGTGTTTTCGGTAGGCAGTACCCTGCAAGTTCGGGTCTTGGCCGGGTCGGTTCTGGTAGGTCCGCAATGCGCAATCTCAATGCCATACGGCAACTTGTTCTG
The DNA here is from genome assembly GCF_059567925.1 of Paraburkholderia sp. BGA-UO-ETr-F21. Lineage (NCBI taxonomy): Bacteria > Pseudomonadati > Pseudomonadota > Betaproteobacteria > Burkholderiales > Burkholderiaceae > Paraburkholderia > Paraburkholderia sp. BGA-UO-ETr-F21. The sequence goes on from NZ_JCAQOY010000003.1 coordinate 124,597, forward strand.
GTCACTCCCGCAGCGGCCCTTGCCGGTGCCGCGAGCGAGCAGGATGCAGGCATTGACGAGCCAACGCCGCAGTGACGTAGATGGACCAGACGAAGACCGCAACGTTTGCTCAGAACGGTGTTGAGGCGGCGAGTGCCCTCGAAACTCAGGCGCAACACCTATGCAATGTGGGAATTCCCATTCTGACAGGAGCGCATCCAGGATGCGACAAGAGACTCCAATCGATGCCCGAAGCGTATGCAATATCCCCAGTGGAAATGAACCCACGCTGACACAGGCCACCGGCTTCGGTGCAGACGAGGCGGCGGACGTGCCCGATAGATATAAGGTATTGTTCCTCTGCAAGGAGAACTCGGCCCGAAGCATCATGGCAGAGGCGCTTCTTCGCGAACTCGCTGGCGACCGCTTCGAAGTATTCAGCGCTGGGTCTGAGCCCGCAGCCGAGATTCACTTGCTCACCATCGCTCAACTACGCCCCGGCATATCCGACATCCATCTGTTGAGCCCTAAGAGCTGGCTGGAATTTACCGGTGCGTGGGCTCCGCGACTGGACCTGGTTATTGCCCTGTCCGACTCCGTCGCGGAATATCACGCGCCAGCGTTTCCCGGCGCGCCCGAGTTCGGCGATTGGCGCTTCGCCGACCCGCTTGCCGAAGGCATGACTGACGAAGAGCGAGAACGCTCATTTGAGCGGGTCTTCTGGCAAATCCTCCGCCGCGTCGGGCTCTTCGCTGCCTTGCCGCGATATTTGAAACGCCCCTCTGACCAGAGACTGAACAATGGACGCTGCCCGTCACAAATCGACTTCCATCCGTCAGCGAGTCGTTGAGGGCGCAGCCAATGGTCAGCGTCGCTGGAGATGACTTATGTTCAAAATGAACGCCAACCGCGCGCAAAGCTCGGGGGCGCAGGGCAATTTGGGCGCGCGGAGCCGCGGACTTTCAGAAACCGCGCGGAGAACACTGCTTTCCATCCTGGCGGTCTGTCTGATTCTCGCGGCAATTGCCGCGAACACCATTCTCGCACTTCGCCAAACTGAGGAGCAGGACAGTGCCTTGCAGGCGCTGCAAACGTCCAGCAGATTGAAGCGGGACCTCGACCAGCTCCAGCAGATGATGCTCGATGAGCACGGCGAACTCTATACCCTCATTAGCACAAAGCCCTTCTACAGACGTTCTGCATACATCTTCCCATTGCGCGAATTGCTTGAACTGACCAACGATGTCCGCGATGCATGCAAGCGAAGAGCGACCTGCCTGTCACAACTCGACGACCTTGACGGTATGCTACAGCTGCTCGGAGAGCGAAGCGATGCACTATCCCAACGGGCCATGCAGCATCCCGGCAGTGTCGGGCTAGGCGACGCCGGATTGAGCGAAATCGACGCCTATTTCTACAGCGTTCTCGAACATGTAGTGGAAGTCAGAATGCAGGCTGACGCGGCTACTGATACAGCGGTAAGCAAGTCATCACGAGACGCCAGGTCGGCCTCAACCGCACTGCTACTCTGTGGACTGACAGCTGCTGTCTTATTGCTCGCGTTGATTTACCGGAACTCGCGCATAGCGGCTGAATTACGTTTGACGCTTCGCCAGGCCGACCAGGCGAGAGCGAAATATCAACGATTCTTCGATGAACATCCGCTGCCGATTTGGGTCTTCGACGATGAGTCGTTAGAAATTATCGCATCCAACCGCGCGGCCCAGCGCACGTTCGGCTACTCGGAGGCCGAATTGCTGGGTATGTCGTTGGGGGATGTCCGCCCTGACGAAGAGCGCGTCCGGTTTAACGAGGCGATGGCACAACGCCACGATGACGACGGCGACATAACCCGTTCGGTGGGCGTCTGGACTTACAGAACTAAAGATGGTGAACGCCTATCGATGGATGTTCATCACCTGAGTCTGGAAACAGAAGGCCATAGGGTGACCCTCTCGGTCATGGTCGACGTCACTCTCATGACGGTCGCACAAGCTGAACTTTTCAAATCGAAGCAAACGCTCGAGTACGTTCTCGACCATGTACCTCAGGGGATTGCCTGGAAAGATGCCAACCATCGCTATGTCGGTGGTAACGAGGTTTACGCGCGGGATGCTGGGCTCAAATCGCGACACGCCTTGATTGGGCTGAGCGACCGTGACCTTCGATGGGGTGACGACCCCGATGCGGTGATTGCCGAAGATGCGCGGGTCATGGCCGGTGAGCTGACATGGAAGCACCTGGAGCGTGCGGCTATAGCCGTTGACGGGTCAGAAGTCTGGATTTCAGAAACCAAGCTGCCCTTGGAAGACCAGAGTGGAGCGGTTATTGGTGTGCTCAGAGCCTATGAGAACATCACGAAACGCCGGCACGCCGAGGTCGCGTTGCGTTTGCAAAGTAGAGCCCTCGAGGCAAGCATTAACGGCATCATCATTGCGGAAGTTCGCGCTGGCCGGCACGTCATCATGTTCGTCAACGAGGCGTTTGAACGCATCACCGGCTACGGGCAGGCTGACGTTCTGAATGCTGACTGTGACGACCTTTTCCGCCTGAATGGAGAACCAGATAAATGGGGCGCCGTCCGGCGTGCCCTGAATGACGATACGGAGGCGAATGCGACCCTGCTCTGTACGAGGAAGGATGGGAAGCGCTTCTGGAACAACATCCTGGTCGCTCCGGTTCGAGACGAAGTTGGGACGGTAACGCACCACATAGGCGTGATGAGTGACGTTTCGGCGCTCGTCGAATATCAGCAGCGTCTGGAACACCAGGCGCGATATGACTCGTTGACTGAACTGCCTAACCGGACCCTGCTGGACGAGCGACTTGCGGAATCGATTGCGCGAGCGACCGCCACTGAAGGAAGCGTGTCAGTGCTCTTCCTTGACCTCGACCGATTCAAAGAGGTCAACGATTCCCTTGGGCATCGCGTCGGCGATGCACTGCTTGCACGCGTTGCCAAACGCCTGCAACGGCTCGTGCGCGCAACCGACCTCGTGGCGCGCTACGGCGGTGACGAATTCATTATCGTCGCGGAGCGCTCAAGTGCAGAGCAACTGATACCTATGCTCGACAGACTCGTTGCCGCCATGTCTGAACCATTCAATATGGGCATTCAGGAGTTATACGTCGAGGCCAGTATTGGAGTCAGCACCTTCCCCCAGGACGGACCGGACGCGGACACCTTGATTCGCAATGCTGATGCGGCCATGTACCTTGCAAAAGCACACGGGCGTAACGGCTACAAGTTCTATCGTGCTGAACTGAACGCTGCAGCGGCCGAGAAATTGCAACTTTCGACGCAGCTGAGGCGAGCGGTCAAGACGCAGGCGCTGCAACTGGCGTATCAACCTCAGGTAGACATGCTGACAGGACGCATATTCGGTGCCGAAGCGTTGCTGCGCTGGAACGACCCCGAGTTGGGAGTGGTCTCGCCAGCGACTTTCATTCCGATTGCGGAAGAGAGCGGGTTGATTCAGGTCATCGGGGAATGGGTGCTCCGCACAGCCTGCCAGCAAGCGAAATCCTGGCTCGACCAGGGCTTGCCGCCAATTCGGATTTCGGTGAACGTTTCTCCATTGCAACTGGAGCGTTCAGATTTAGTGACGGTCGTGAAGAAAGTGCTGCAAGATTCGCAACTGGCCGCCCATTATCTTGAGCTTGAAGTCACGGAAGGTGCGCTCATGCGCAACGCCGACGACGCAGCACGGACTCTCCGGGAACTGCGAAGCTTAGGCGTGAAAATCGCCATTGATGACTTCGGTACCGGATATTCGAGCCTAAGTTATCTGAAACGCTTCAGCGTCGACCGAATCAAGATTGACCGTGCATTTGTTCGGGAAATCGGAATTGACGAAGAATACGAAGCGCTGACACTCGCCGTGATTGGCATCGCTAAGGCACTGAAATTCGACGTGCTGGCTGAAGGCGTTGAACTCGACGTCCATAAGCGCTTCCTGATAGGCCACGGTTGCACCGAAGCCCAAGGCTTCCTCTACAGCCCAGCCGTGAGCGGCGGACAGTTCGCGGAGATGCTACGCAAATCGGATGAGGCACTTAAGCTGCATTCTACTGATGTAGTGGAAACTACGCAGTAAGCGTCAGCCTGGTAGCGTCGGTGCCGACCGCGTTTAACGTAGTTTATCGCCCGAGTCGCCTGACCAAACTGAGGTCCTCACTCTGCGCCGTCCCGCTGAACGGTCGAACCGTTACGCAACGAACTCAGATAAGAGCCTTATATAAGACTCTTGGAATCTGTGGCGCATATCCTCTTCAGTCCGCACTGGGCGCCAGCTCCTCGTTGGCATCAAAACGGATGTAGTCGCGGGGGTTAAAGGCGACATCCGCGTCGCGCACATTATCGTCAACGGTCACGACTCGCCATGCCTCTCGCCAGGCTCCATCCCTTGACTTCAGAGTTTCTGCGAGCGGGAGGCCGACCCCGTGAGACCAGCAAATCTGCGCCTCTCCATTCTGTTGTTGCAGGAGGTACCAGTCGCACCTCATCCCTGCCTGTTGGTCAGCGGGGCGGGACAATCTGGAAAGCCGGTAAATGCCGCCAGGTTGTTTTATCGCGTGAGCAAGTTGATTCCAGTCATAGAAGACGCCCAGCCGGTTGAGGTTGCTACGGTCGACTTCGTAGAAGAGCTTGCGTGCATGGTCGACCACTTCATAGCGTGGCTCCATGTCGGGGTTGCCGGGCTGCGCTATCTTCGTTGCGTACACCGACAGGCGTTCGTCCGTGTCACGTCTCACGGCGCTTTCGCCTTCGCGCCATACTTCTACGCGATGCGCGTTGGCGTGTTCGTCAAACCAGACTGCGACAAAGTGTTGATGTTCCGGCGGTGTCGCATTGCTGAATACGCTGGCCCAGGTCAGCGAGGGTGGAGCGCTAACCGCGGCGAGAACGGGAAAGCCAATTGCGGCCACCAGTGACGCGAGCCAAAGCCGCCTCATTGCCGCACCGCCTCAGCGGAATCGAAATAGGTATAGGTCTTGCCGCTGACCGTCAGTCGCCTGGTCTTCAGGAGGACCTTGTAGCGGGTCTTTGTTGCGTCGACATCGGTACCGTTCGGATTCGTGGGCAATGCCATCCGGATGCCCTGCGCTTCCCGCGCCGACTCGACCGTTACTTGCGCAACGTTGTATGCCTCCGCATGTTGCGCATCTCTGGTCGTCAGTGCCTCGAGCAGCGGGCGGCCATCTGCCTGGGGGAGCGGCAGGCTCATCAAAGTCGCGACCGTCGGTGCTACGTCCACGTTGCCGGTGGGCAATCTGTCGGTCATGCCCCGTGCGAAATCAGGGCCGCTTGCCACAAGGGTGTTGTGCACATCCGTTGTCCCGAAGGAACCATGCATGCCCCGGTTGATTTGCATGCTCTCGAATTCGATGCCCGGCATGCCGGCAATCGATACCTTGTCGTCGGACACATAGCTTGCGACGATATCGGGTCCGCGCCCCGCGTTTTCTACCTTGATTGTAGATAAAGGAACGGTGCCTGGCACGTCGCCGTAGCGCGACGACACAAAGACCGCACCGATTTCCTCACGACTCTGGAGAAACCTTGCAGCGCTTCTGACGGTCGTCGCGTCATGGTCCGGCACGTACACGTAATCGCTGCCGCCATTCGCGGCAATGACTAGCGCCCGGGGCGGGAGGGTAGCCGGCACCTTGAAGCTGCCCGTCGTGTACTTCGCGTTGGGCGTGCCGCAGACAGCACCTGTCGCGTCGTTCTGAGTCGGGTACACCGCAGTGCCGTCCGCCTTGATACCTGAGAGTGTCGGGCTCAGGATGCAGCCGCTGCCGTCATACGCAGTAAAGCCCGCGCGCGTAAAGAGGTCGGCTAGACGTACGTCGCCGGATATGGAGTACCCGTTGTCCGGGTCAACTTGCCCCGGCCTGCCGGCTACGATGCTTCGCAGAGGAAACAGCGCCGAGGGCCCCGAAACGCTGCTGTGCCCGTGGTCGCTCATGACAATGAGGTTCGTCGTCTTATCGAGGCCGAGGGCTTTGAGCTTACCTTGCAGTTGTCCGAGAAGGATGTCCTGCTGCTTCAGCGCGTCATGATAGTTAGCGGTACCAGGCCCGTATGGGTGCTCCGTGCTATCAGGATTGCGGAACCAGACCAACGAGAGGTCCGGCTTGCGATTGGGCAGAATATAGTTGAGGTACACACTCATCATGTACGCGTTGGCCGGCGCGGGTGGCGAGCCTGTCCTGTCGGTCGGGTCGGCAGTGACCTTGTCTGCCATTTTCACGGTTGCTCTAGCGGCAGTCGGGTCGCCGTTGTTGCTTGCAAGTTTGACCGTCCCGGGCGCGTACGCGAGCGGCGTCGTCTTTGGCAGGGCAAAACCCGCTGATTGCAGTTCTGCCACGAGCGATGCGGGGAATACAGTCTTCTCGTCAAGTATTACGCCACCTCGCTTGCGGTCCTGCAGGAAAGCGGGTCCGGACTTTCCAATAGCCGCTGTCTTAAGTCCGGCCGCTTGCGCTGCCTCGAACAGTGTGCTGACGGATAGCAACTGACCGTTGTAATACGCGTCCAGGTCCTGTAACACACCGTAGTCTTCAGTGAAAACCGGCTGAGTGAAATCCACCGAGGCACCTGCGCTGCTTGTTCCCTTTGGTCCTTCCTGCCAGAGCCAATTGCCATAGAAACCCGTGGTTTGCGGGAAGCTACCCGTGGCGATGCTTGCGGCGTTCATCATGGTGAACGTCGGATAGGTCGAGTGGTTGTCGGCGAAGTTGACGCCGGCTTGACGCAACGCGTAAAGGTTAGGCGTGTCTTCCTGGGTAATGGAATCGGGGCGCAGGCCGTCCCATACAAAGATAATCGTCCTATTGTGCGGATTCGCGCCACTGGTCATCGGCAGCGATGCGCAGCCGGCGAGCAGCAGACCTGATACGGCCGCGACGGCGACGAGTCGGTGCACGCTCCAGTGACTCTGTTTGTTTTGCATCTCAGGCCTCGACCTTTTCCGGTTTAAATCGCCATTGGATTACATCGATGGAGTGTGTCAGTTCCGTGACGGCGGATGCGACCGCCAGGAACCACAAGCTGACTCGATGCCGCGCTAGTGGGGGAGGCCTATGAGGGGTTGCTCGGGGTGTTCGCCGTCCGAATCGGTGCTACGCGGATACCGCGCATTGAATTCTGAGTGCATTCGTCTGAGCAAAGCGATATAGCCGTGCCCAAGATTGCTTGGAAGCAGTCGGCTTGCTGCCATGTTGGTTTCATCCCACAACAGTTCGAAGCTCTTGCATGCGTCGGTGAATGAAAGCCGACTGGCCAAAAGCGCCTTGAAGTCTGCTGCGATAAGGCCCACGGACCGGTACCGTGCCGGTCGAACAATTACCTTCAATGTCATATCTTGCAATCGGAAAGTGAAGCCACGTCTTGAGGACTGGTAGCAGGAATTTAGAACGGGATTTGCCCCAAGGCTGGGACGTCCATTGCTTAAAGGCGCGAGGCCGCCGCTGTCTTGCTGCTGTCGGGCCAGCATCGGTGGGAATGTTGGGGAGAAAAAAGGTCGCCACAGAAGACTTGTCACGGATACGCAAAACCTCGCGGGCACAATTGTCGCAAAACTTATTCGCCAGAATATGACGGGGGCTTCCATGGTTCAAAAATACAACGTACTGTTTTTGTGTCGTGCAAATTCCGCACGTAGCATCATTGCCGAAGCATTGCTGCGTGAAATTGGGGGCGACCGGTTCAATGCGTTCAGCGCGGGTATTGAGCCGGCTGCTGATGTGCATCCGTTGGCGCTTGAGCAACTGCGCCCAACGATTACTGCGGTGGGCAAGCTACGGCCGAAAAGCTGGGAGCAGTTTGTCGGCTCCTCTGCGCCGGAATTGGACATGGTTGTTGCGATGGGTGATGAAGCTGGGGAGATGCATGCGGCAGGGTTCTCCGGTAACCCGACTTTCTGTCGGTGGAACTTTGCTGACCCGCTTGCGGAATCGGCAAGCGAAGATGAGCAACGGCGCCTGTTTGAGAAGGTCTTCCGCCAGATATTGCGTCGCATCAGCCTGTTCGTGGCGCTTCCCCTGCATTCGATGAAATCAGCGGAACGCCGGGCCGTGGTTAATGCTATGGACGACCATGCACCGCCATCCAACGCTCCTGATAACAACGCCTGAACAGTCAAAGGCTGGCTGAGTAACCAGTTGTCTAGCCGGAGGATATTAGCGGGGGCCGCTGCAGTTACGCTGAGCGTTCGTGAAGCTGTCACATCGACCGTACACCCTTGTGTAAGAGCGCGCGAAGCTGACTGTTTCGTGTCCGGCGATGCGCACCTTAAACGGCCACTCCCGGTCAAACACGGCAAGGTGATGAGATGAGCCCACTGTTCGCGCAGCAGAACTTCCAGAGTCTCTCATTGAAGGATTTGCTCGAGGCCCGAGACTTGTATCATTGGCATCTGTCCAACAAAGCGAATGTTGTGGGCACTGCGGTTGGCCTCTACCTGATTCGGAAAGACGACGCTTGGCCCAGTGACCACGCAGCATCCGGCGATACCAGTTCGCCTAGCGGAAAGGGCATTCGCACATTCGATAACTCCGAGGTGCGTCCGTATTCATGGCCTGCGGTCATTGTGCTTGTACGGGACTGGGTGGATGCGACAGAGTTTGGTCATGGCAAGCTCGACCCAGACCACATGGTGCCGCGCACGCTTTATATGCCGGATGGTCGCGCGATTCCTGTGTGTGTGGTCGCGGTGCAGGAGACCGAACCGTCGAAGGCTGCTCCGGCCGATATACGTTGGCCCTCGACTTATATTGGTGGCGGATGCCCGCTCCTTGCGGACGCACAGGGTGTCGAGCGCACAGCAAGTGTGGGATGTCTCGTCACCGATGGTCATACAACATATGCGCTCACGAATCGCCACGTTTGTGGCGAGCCGGGAAGTCTTGTGAAAGCACGACTGCGTGGCGCGGTCGATGAAGTTGGCATAGCGTCCGAGCGACAACTGACGCGAGAGCCGTTCACTTCGGCCTTTCCTGAATTTCCCGGAAACCGCAGTTACCTCACGCTCGACATCGGCCTCGTCGAAGTCCACGACGTTAACGATTGGTCGAGCCAGCCATTTGGCGTCGAAGGGCGAATTGATGAAATCGCGGACCTTAATGAACTGAGCCTGAGCCTTCAGTTTATCGACCAGCCTGTGACTGCATTCGGCAGCGCTTCCGGATTGCTCGATGGAGCCATTAAAGCCCTCTTCTATCGACACAAATCGCTGGCAGGCTACGACTATGTTTCACAGTTCCTCATTGCACCGGCAGTGGGCTCGGCGCAAACCCAGGCTGGCGACTCGGGCACGGTGTGGTATCTGAAGTCGGGTGATAAAGAAAACGCCACGTTGCATCCGCTGGCGGTCGAATGGGGCGGCCAGTCGCTGCTTGAAGCCGACCGGCGCCTGAACTATGCGCTGGCGACAGGGCTAAGCACTGCGTGTCAGTTACTTGATGTCGACCTCGTTCGCGACCACAACACCGGTGCAAATCCATTTTGGGGACAGACAGGTCATTACAGCATCGCGACCGCTGCAATTGAGTCAGTGGAAAAAGGTCCGTTGCAGGACTTCCTGAAGGCGAATATTGAGCGCATCAGTTTTCGGCCGAATGAACTGACGCCAGCGCAGATTCGCGAGAAGCTGGCTAACGGCGAATTCGTCGAGCTCGCTGATGTACCCGACCTTGTATGGAAGAAGACGCCAGACCGCGTGCCGGGCGGTCGGGACTATGTGCAGAACGCAGGTCCCGAGCATCCGAATCACTACGCTGACATTGACAAGCCCGATGCGGACGGCAAGACCCTGCGCGATGCGACATTGAGCAGTATCGAAAACATGAGTGTCGCGGTATGGTCGAAGTGGTATGCGGATGAAGGAGAAACGGACAGCAGGTCAGAGGGTTTGTTGCCGTTCCGGGTGTGGCAGATATTCGATGAAATGGTCCACCAGTTGAAAGCGCGGGACGATACGAAATTTCTGTGTGCCGTCGGCGTCCTCGCTCACTATGTAGGCGATGCGTGTCAACCGCTTCACGGGTCATATCACTCCGATGGATATCGGGACGCTCCCGGCGCGACATCGAAGAAGTGGCCAGGTAAGGGCGTTCATTCAACCTATGAAGACAAGATGGTCGACAGGCATTCGACGGACCTGCTGGCGCAAATACTTCCTCAAGCCAGGGAATTCAACGGTTCGATTCCCGCTATCTCGGATGGGAGAGACGCAGCATTTGCCACAGTAACGCTGATGGGGAAGGCTGCTGACATTCTTCCTCCGAGGAAGCTCATTGACGAGTACATTCGCCTCGGCGGCGGCAGTTCAGCGAGCGTTGTCGACGGACTGTGGGAAGCCTTCGGAACTGATACCGCACAGCTGATGGGAGCTGGCGCTCGGTACCTTGCTGCGATGTGGGAGGCCGCATTCGCACAGGCAGATACATCATTGCCGGCGGGAGCTCGCGTGATATCGGAAGCGGAATTGGCCAAAGTGTATCAGGACAAGGAATTTGTGTCCTCTATGACATTGGATAAGATTGCGTCGTTACTTTGAGTGACGTGGAGTCCGATACGTTGCATAAAGCTCCATATCGCGAGAAATCTATGCGACGAGCGCCGACCTTGAAATATTAGACCGGCGCTCACCGATGAGACGCGCCACGACAGCACGGTGCGGCAGTACAGAAGGACCTTGCGTTCTGCCGAAGCCATCCAGGGCAAAGCATGACTCTGTGAGGGGAACATGTCTCCCGGCTCCGTATTCGTCAGTATCATTCAGTCACTGGCTTGCCAGACGCATCTTTCACCTTCGAGCGCCATTGCGTGCGAATCTCCGTTGTTACAGAATCGGGGAGCGTGATGTAGTCAAGGTCCTGTGCAGCCTGATTACCGTTTTTGAAGGCCCAATCAAAGAACTTCAGTGTTTCCTTCCCGTGGTCAGGCTTGTCTTGCGCTGTATGCAGCAGCACAAATGTTGCCCCGACGACGGGCCACGCGTCTTTGCCGGGTTCGTTTGTGAGAATCTGGTAGAAAGTCTTTGACCAGTCGGCACCGGCGGCTGCAGCCTTGAAGGTTTCCGTCTTTGGCTGAACTATGGTGCCCGCAGCATTCTTCATGGCGGTGTATGCCATCTTGTTCTGTTTTGCATATGCCCATTCGACGTAGCCGATGGCACCGGGCAATCGTTGGACAAACGCGGCGACCCCATCATTGCCTTTGCCTCCGGTTCCGGTCGGCCAGTTTACTGTCGCGCCTTCGCCAATCTTCTGTTTCCATTCCGGATTGACTTGTGCGAGATAGTGGGTCCAGATAAAGCTGGTCCCCGAGCCATCGGCGCGCCGAACCACGGCGATATCCGCGTCCGGTAGTTTGACACCCGGATTCAATGCCCCGATAGCCGGGTCGTTCCACTTTTTGATTTTTCCAAGGTAGATGTCGCCAAGCACCGGGCCTGACAATGTCAGCTCACCAGGCTTCACGCCCGGGACATTAGCGACTGGTACCACGCCGCCGACCACAGTCGGAAATTGGAACAAGCCGTCCTTTGCCAGTTCGTCGTCCTTCAAAGGTGCGTCGGAACCTGCAAAGTCTACTGTTTTGGCGATGACCTGCTTCAAGCCGCCCGACGACCCGATACCTTGATAGTTGACCTTCCCACCACCGGACTTCTGGTAGGCATCGGCCCACTTTGTATAGATTGGTGCAGCGAAGGTGCTGCCGGCCCCGGTGATGTCGGTAGCGAGAGCGGGGGCGCCGGAAAGCGCGCCGCTTAAACAGGCAACTGCAATAAATGCGGGTTTCATGAGCGATGTCTCTGAAAGATTTGTAGGGACGCTCGACCGAAGCTAAGCTCACTCAATGTCAAATTAGTGACCACTCCAGCCGGACTGTGTCTGGCCAGTTTGTTGCTTGCCGCTGGCGCCTTCGACCTCAACGACCGCGCGCTCAGACTACGGTATGGCGACCGGTCTGCCAAAAACGTCCTTTACCTTGGCTCGCCATTCGGAGCGGATTTCGGTCACAGCAGATTCCGGTAGGGGAATGTAGTCCAGGTCCTCGGCGGCCCGGTTGCCGTTCGTGAATGCCCAGTCGAAAAACTTCAACGTTTCCTCGCCATGGTCGACCTTACCTTGCGTCACGTGCAGCAGCACAAAGGTGGCGCCCATCACCGGCCATGCATCCCTACCGGGTTCGTTCGTCAGAATCTGGTAGAACGTTTTGGACCAGTCGGCGCCGGCAGCGGCAGCCCTGAACGTTGCCGCCCCGGGCTCGACCACGGCGCCGGAGGCATTCTTCATGGCCGTATACGCCATGTGATTCTGCTTGGTGAAGTCCCAGGCGACGTAGCCTATCGCGCCAGGTAGACGTTGTACGTATGTGGCTACGCCTTCATTACCCCGGCCACCGATTCCATGCGGCCACCGCACGGTCGCTCCTTCACCAACCCTGCTCTTCCACTCATGATTGACCTGCGACAGATAGTGCGTCCAGATAAGGCTCGTGCCAGACCCATCTGCTCGACGGACTACGGCAATGGCGGTGTCTGGCAGCTTCAACGCCGGATTCAATGCGGCGATGGCGGGGTCATCCCAGTTGATGATTTTGCCGAGGTAGATATCGCCGAGCACAGGGCCAGACAACGTCAACTCTCCCGGTTTAATCCCCGGAAGATTGACGACCGGTACGACGCCGCCTATGACGGTCGGGAACTGCAATAAGCCATGCTTCTGCAATTCGTCGTCAGATAGCGGCGCGTCCGACCCTGCGAAGTCGACTTCTTTTGCCATGATTTGTTTTAGACCTTCCGAGGAGCCGACGCCATGGAAGGTGACCGTGCCTCCGCCCGACTTCTGGTAGGCGCTCGCCCATTTCGTGTAGATGGGTTCCGCGAACGTGCTGCCCGCACCAGTTATGTCTGTAGCCCTTGCGGCGAGGGTAAAGAGCAAGCCGGCAACGCCAGCAATTAAAGTCGACATCGGGCTCACTGACACCTCGCTTCAATGGAAGTCGGAATTGTTTGAGCAAGACATGCGGGTTGGCTAAGGCGTGTCAGTCATCAAAACTATTGCGTCCGCACCTTCCCTGCCCCGCGGGAGGTCCGCTGGATGCTGCACTGCGCGGCTACCGCCTGAGTCGATGGAGGCGGGTTAAAACCCATTACAGGACGGTGACGCCGACTATGCAAATTGAAACGGCCTATCGCCGGTCACTTTGTCCCGGATTAGTTTGGGTTTCAGAAGTGGTTCGGTAGATGTGTCTAGTTCTAAAAACGCAGGATTCCACCTGCGTACCTGTCGCAAACGTCAACGTCAGAATTGCTCTGTTATCGGCGTTTCCTGCGTATGCCCGTCTTGCCATCGGCTGGACATTGCTCAGGTTGCGCCCCCCGGGCAGACCGAAGTATTGCTATCAGTCTTTGTCGGATGCGGCGCTCCTCGGTGCTGCTGTCGATGCATCGCGCAGTATCGCCTGCGTGGTGGGATGGGAGCATCAGTCCACCTTCCTGGCACCGACGCCGACGAACATTGCATTCCTCGGCGTTGCCATACCGGCGCTGCCATGTCTTTCGATAGGTGTCGTCATGCTTGCTCACGACCGGATGGCTGAGGGTATGGAACACCTGGCAAATGTCGACGGACTCACTGGTGCGCTTGTGCGCCGTGCGGTCCTTGCCCGGGCAGAGTCACTGCTGGAGGAGGCCAGAAAACAGGACTTGCGGCTGGCTATTGCAATTCTGGACCTCGACAAGTTCAAGGCAATCAATGATGTACACGTACATGCCGGTGGCGACCATGTGCTTGCTCATTTCGCATCCTCAATCTCAGGCGGCTTGCGCCGCAGTGATATCTTTGGCCGCCCTGGCGGCGAGGAATTCGCTGTTCTGTTCCCGGCGACAGGGCAGGATGACACCGTTCGTCTGATGGTCCAGCTTCGCGTGCGAGTCGGGGTGTCACGTCTTGCTCTTGCGTCAGCCGAAATCTCGTACACCTTCAGTGCCGGCGTAGATGAGTTCCAGAAAGGCGACACGTTGGCGAACATGTTAGCGAAAGCCGATGCTGCGCTATACGCGGCAAAAGCCTTGGGCCGGAATTGCGCTGTTGGTACGCGGTCGGCCGACGGTCAACGCATTTAACGTGCACAAGGCGAGCGCGCGAATCAGCGAGCCGACGGACCTGTATGAGAACCGCTGAATTTCAATTCTTTCTTCCCCTCTGCTTGCTCGCAGAACGCCTGCTGTGTTTCCCGCTAATTTAGGTAACCTTGACATACAACTGAATGCGCCCTCTCTGTGAAGGATGGCCCGCAAAGGGCCTTCGTCAGGCGGTCAGGATGCCCCGTCGGGAATACTGGGACAAGCTGACCTACTTCCCGCCTCACTTTTGAGGAGCTCGATTGTGCGGCGATGGGAGTACCGATGGAGCACCAAATAATGTTCGCGGCAAGGACAAGCCGTGAACGGACCACATTGAAGGCAATGGAGCGCGACGACGCAGTCCTGTGATTTTCGGTGATACGCCGCTCCAGTCAATGCACTAGCCTTTTCTAACGCGACCGTGGCATATTGCGGCCACATTCACATGGAGGCCACCTGATGGCAACGACTTTGGAAGCAATTCAAGCACGGCTGAAAAAACTGCAGGCACAGGCTGACGCATTGCTGACAAAAGAAACCGCGAAGGTCCTGGCGACTATTCATCGACTGATGGAAGAGCACGGCCTGACGGCGGCCGACATTGGCGGGCATGCTGGCGGCAAGCGGCGCGCGAAGAAGGTCGGAGCGAAGACTGTTGGCAAGCTGAGTGTCGCCGTCGCCAAATATCGCGACCCGAAGAGTGGCGCTACATGGTCAGGCCGGGGCCGTGCGCCCGCATGGATTGCGGGCGCGAAGAATCGCGACAAGTTCCTCATTGAATCCAGTTCGGCGACGGCGAAGCCAACTTCTGTCAACAAAGCGAAGGCTGCTGGCAATTACGTTCGCGGCCCGCAGCCGGCGATGTACAGGGACCCAAAGTCGGGCGCAACGTGGAGCGGTCGCGGGCGTGCACCGGCGTGGATTGCTGGTGCGAAAGACCGGTCCAAGTTTTTGATTGCAGGCGGCGCTAAAGCAACTGCTGCGACGACTGCGGGTACTGCGAGCAAGGGGAAGCCTGTCGGCAAAAATACGGCGTCGAAGTCAGTTGGTGCGCCTGGTGGCACGGGGCAGCCGAAGGGTCAGCAGCCGGCTAAGTATCGCGACCCGAAGTCAGGCGCGACCTGGAGCGGACGTGGTCCGGCTCCGGCGTGGCTAGTCGGTGCGAAAGACCGCACGAAGTTTTTGATTGATGGCGCCGGCGCAGCGGCCGATGCAAAACCGGCGGTCACGAAGGCTGTCGCCAAGAAGGCCCCGACTGCAAAGAAGGCCGTGAGCGCGAAAGTTCCAGCTAGGAAAGCGCCAGCGAAAGACACGCCGCGGCATAGCGTGGCCGAGCCTGCTCCGGTGACTTCAGTCGAGCCGAGCGCCGAGTCGGCGACCTAAACGATGTTGTCAGGCGCCCGGTGGAGCAGCATTCTGTTGGTCTCACCGGGCGTACCGAGCCGACGACGTCTTATTGGAACTGTCCTGTCTGACGTTGCGCCGCTCGCTGTTGTGCTTGTTGCTCGGCTTGCTGTTGAGCGTGCTGCTTCGCCAGATGCCTGCTGACCACGCAGCCGCCGACCGCGCCAACTACAGCGTGGTGCCCCGCGTAATGTCCTGCGACTCCGCCCACCACGGCTCCCTTGAGGCAGCCCGCGGCATTTGCCGTTCCTGCTGACGCGAAGGCCAAGGCCATTGCAATCAGGGCGATTTTTATCTGGCTAGCTTTCATTGCAAATACTCGGCGGTTGAATTTTCCAGATGTGGCGCCTCTTGGCGTGCTTTCAATATCCCCGCCATTCACGCTCGCGCCACTCGTGTTCACGCCATTCCTGGCGGCGCCATTCACGTTCACGCCATTCGCGACGTTCGCGCCATTCTCGGGCTCGCCAGTCGTCATCCCCGCCGTATGCAACGGCGACTGGCGGCGGACCATATACCACGGGAGGCGGCGGTGCGTAGACGGGCTCTGCTGGCGCATAGACTCCGACCGGAATGCCGATGCCCACGCCAATGTCGACGTGCGCCGACGCGGCGGTGGATGCTGCCAACGCGACGAGACCGAATGCAAATCCAACGATTTTGTTGTTCATTTTCCCTACTCCCCCGCACATTCGAGTGCGATGTCAGTGGCTACGGTTCGGAGTGTAGGAGGGCCCGTTGGACACATGTGCAACGGGGGAGCGAGATTCGTAACATGGCATTACTGACACCCGCGACGCGCGCGCAGAGGCGTCAGCACTGGGCAGGCTTCGTCCAGGTGCGCTTCTCAGCCACCGCGAAACTGTGGGTCGATGCTGTCTCCTTCTCGGCGATGGTTGACCAACGGTTTCGACGAGTTTGGTGCGCGACCTTGCGTAGGGTCGCCAACTCTGACAATCCGGCCTACATGCGATGAGGGCGATTTGCTGACGGCGCGCCTCATCGATTTCGCCTTTGTGCGGTGGCAAAACGTTCCAGGTTTTGTGCAGGTTGCCGCCTCGGCAGAAGAGACGTATCGAGCAACTTGCCGTAGTCGGGCTGCTCGCGAAACTTCGTGGCATACCACGCAGCCGGATTCGGCTCGCATTGTTCCTCGGAAAGCGCGGCCACCTTACGTATCAGTTCGAGAACTATCTCTCAACCAGCGGGGATGCGCGATGAACGCGATACGCCTGCGTCGAGGAGAAGCGCGTAGGCGCCTTTGTTCGACTGCATCGAACAGGCGAGCAAAATGAGCAGGCCGAGCATTTTTTCCCCGGACAGCTTGTTGTATTGGGTCTTTGGCTTTGCAGGGAAGATGTCCCAATGGGACAGTTGCCCTGCAAGCCGCTGTGGTCCCGTGCTGATGGTGCGCCATCGACGGAGCCAATATCTATCGACAATATTACCTGTCTGCTCGTGCGCTGCTAAATTTTTAGATGCTGCGTCGGCCAAAGCTATTCGCTAGATATGTCTTTAACCTCTTCTTTAATCTGAGAGTTTCTTCGACATATAAAGCCATAATTGGATGGAGCTCTTTTTATGGCGGGCTGCTGCGGGAGCGCAGTGCTCTCCGTAGCAGACGCAAATAGCGGAAAGGTTGTCCAACCGTGCACTTTGCTCTGACGGTTCCGACATCAGGTTTACAGCTCCTCGTGCATCAACGTGCCGAAAGTGAGTGTCTGTTAATCATGCATCAAGATTTCAGATAACCCAAGAGTGAGAGGGGCTGACACCGTGCAGCTTTCGTACGGCATTCACGTCCACACCTGGCTCGTCGTGTCGTCACTCTGTCGGGAGAGCGCGTTGGCAGCGCTCGGCAGATACCTCAATTTCAAAAGCTGTTACGCGTGAGGCATGGGATATCTGGCGCAGCAACTCCTTGAGTTCCTGCAGCGCGATGTGCCGCTCGGCGCATGACATGCCAGCCATGCCGGCATAAAGCTCTAGCCCCCCGGTCTATGAGTAGCTGCAGGCGTGCGGCGGATGGTCCGAGGCCGCCGGCAATCTCCCATAAGCCAGAAAGCGCTGCGCACCTCGCTAGTAGTGTTGAGCGCGACATATCCGGTATTATCGAAGTATCACCTGGACGAGTATCTATGTCTAACAACAGTGTTTCGGTAGCCAACCAAATCGATGTCGCCATCATTGGTGGTGGTCAGTCCGCCTTGGCGGTTGCCTATTTCCTGCGCCGTGCAGGTCTCGGCTATGTCGTACTTGACAACCAGCGAGCCGCGGGTGGGGCATGGCGGCATGCATGGGATTCACTTCACCTTTTTTCCCCAGCGAAGTGGAGTTCGCTACCGGGATGGCTGATGCCGGTGACCTCGGAGCAATACCCGTCGCGTCAGCATGTCATTCGCTATCTCACTGAATACGAGAAGCGCTATGAGATTCCGGTGCATCGCCCAGTGCAGGTAACGGCGGTGTCCCATCGCAGAGATGGGCTCCTTGTATCGACGGACCAAGGTGTATGGCTTGCAAAAGCAGTTGTCAGTGCCACTGGCACATGGAGCGGCCCTTATATTCCAGATTATCCAGGGCGACAGGACTTCGACGGTGAGCAGGTGCACTCAGCCCATTACAAGAGCCCGGATGCGTTCCGCGGCAAACGGGTGCTGGTCGTCGGAGGCGGCAACTCCGGCGCACAGATACTCGCCGAACTGTCGCGGGTTTGTAATGTGACCTGGGTTACGTTGGAAGAGCCGACGTTTCTGCCGGACGATGTCGACGGGCGCGTGCTGTTTGAGCGCGCAACAGAACGTTGGAAGGCGCATTTGGAAGGCCGCCCGGACCCGGCGCCTACCGGTGGGCTCGGCGATGTCGTCATGGTGCCTCCAGTTCGCGAGGCACGAGAGCGTGGTGTCCTGAAGTCGGTTCGCCCTTTCGCCCACTTCGTCAATGATGGCGTCGTCTGGGCGGACGGGACTCGATTGCACGTCGACGCAGTTATATGGTGCACCGGGTTCCGGCCGGCGCTTAAGCATTTGCGGGCCTTGAACGTGGTCAATGCCTCGGGCAGGGTCGACGTAGTAGACGGCCGCTCAGTTGTTGAGCGCAGATTGTGGCTTGTTGGCTATGGTGAATGGTGCGGATTCGCGTCAGCCACGCTCATTGGTGTGATGCGTAGCGCACGCTCCACCGCATCACAGATTAAAGACTACCTATCTTCCCTTGCGGAGCAAACGGCATGACTGTCACGATTTACCACAACCCCGATTGCGGAACCTCGCGCAACACCCTTGCGATGATTCGCAACGCCGGCATCGAACCGACCGTTATCGAGTATCTGAAAACGCCCCCATCTCGCGCAACGCTTGTAGACCTCATCGGGCGGTCGGGACTTGGCGTGCGTGATGTAATGCGCCAGAAGGGCACGCCGTATGCGGACTTGGGGCTGGATGACCCGCTGGTCAGCGACGACCAACTCATCGACGCTATGCTGGAGCACCCCATTCTCATCAACCGACCGCTTGTCGTGACCGACCACGGTGTGTGGCTGTGCCGCCCATCTGAAGTTATTCTCGACATCCTGCCCGAAGCCCGCTCGGTGCCATTCGTGAAAGAGGACGGTGCGGTTGTCGTCGACGAACATGGACATCGTGTGAAGTAGTTCGCCCATCCAGCGGAGTGCCTAACGGATGGACCGACTGAATAATCACCCTCGACTTCTGTGATGAATGGCAGCAGAGCGGTTGTCTGCCATCAACCGCCGATGAACGACATTTCGACTTTGGACCGGTTGTCTGTGGCGCTGATTTCACCACGTTGCTCTGAATAACGGTCGGCCCTCCGCATCCATTGGTTAGCAACCAGCTGACGCACCTCTTCATCGGTGTGGCTGTTTCGCATTGGGGCGCATGTGTCCAGGCCGCGAGAGGCGAACAGACAGGTTAAGAGCCGACCGTTCGCAGACAACCGTAGTCGTCGGCTCAGAAAAAGTGAATACGGCCGGCAATGCGCCGGCCGTACCCGCGTGAACGCGTGACTCGACAACAGAGCGTGTGCAGTCATCGTGTACAAGGCTACATGTCAGCACCGGCGTTCCCTTGACGCTTGTCAACGAAGCGGCTGCAGTCGATGGGCAAGTGATTTGATTCTCCACGCGAGGAAATGTCGTTCCATCGTCTGTGACTTGACTGAGGTCAATGACGCGTCCCTCAAAGGGACGAGCATGACGGAGTGGACCCGGCTGCAGTCTGGCCGACAGGCAGAAATCGTGGGAGCAATGATGAGTAAACTTGATGTGTTCGAGCCGGCTATGTGCTGCGCTACCGGTGTCTGCGGCGTGGACGTAGACCCGGCGCTTGTTCAGTTCAGCGCCGACCTTCAGTGGCTTGCTGAGCATGGTATCGAAGTCGTTCGGCACAGCCTTGGACACGATGCGGCAGCCTTTGCGGCAAATCCGGAAGTGGTACGGGAGCTGCATGCGGGTATGGACCGCCTGCCCATCGCAACGGTGGATGGCCGGATTATCTCCGTCGGGGTGTATCCGTCACGTGCCCAGTTGACTCAGAAACTGGGCCTCAAGGTTCCCTCCGCCGACAAACCCCATATCAGAGTCGGGACCTGCAGTTGCAAGCCCGGCGAATGTTAACCGGCGCACCGATATGACACTTCCTGCCGTCACAACTCGCCATCTCTTTTTCACCGGCAAGGGCGGCGTCGGTAAGACGTCGCTCGCCTGCACAACAGCGCTGCAGTTGGCTGAAAACGGTAAGACCGTGCTGCTCGTCAGCACCGACCCGGCATCCAATCTCGATGAGGTGCTTGAGACTCAACTTTCCGGGCGGCCGACGCCAATTGCCAAGGTTCCCAACCTCCACGCGCTGAACATCGACCCGGAACTCGCTGCGGCCGCCTACCGCGAGCGTATGGTCAGCCCTTATCGAGGCGTGTTGCCCGATGCGGCAATTCGCAGCATGGAGGAGCAGTTTTCCGGTGGTTGCACCGTCGAGATAGCGGCGTTCGACGCCTTTGCAGACTTGCTGGGCGGTAGTGCCACCGCGAATGCGTATGACCACATCATTTTCGACACCGCACCCACGGGGCACACGTTGCGTTTGCTGACACTGCCGTCGGCCTGGAGCAACTTCCTGTCGACAAACACAACCGGCAATTCGTGCCTCGGGCCTTTGGCAGGCCTCGAGCAAAACAGGCAACTGTATGCAGCGGCCGTTGCCGAACTGACCAACCGCGACCGCACTACTGTGGTCCTGGTGACCCGGCCGGAGGCATCTGCATTCCGTGAGGCGGAGCGAACCCGTATTGAACTGGCCGACCTCGGGGTTCGAAACCTTGTGCTCGCTGTCAATGGTGTTTTCAAGGCTGTTTCTTCTGACGATGACATTGCTTGCGCGATGGAAGAACAACAGGCTGCAGCCATAAGGGCAATGCCGCTGGGTCTCGCAGCACTTGCGCGAAGCGAAACGGGCTTCATTCCCAAGGGATTGGTTGGGCTGACCGCGTTAAAGGCGTATTTGCACCCGGAGCAGATTGCCGCGCCCAGGACAGATGCCTCGTTGAGCATGAAGTTGCCTGGCGGCCTTTTGCCGCTCATTGACGACCTTGAGAAGGCGGGGCACGGTCTTGTCATGACGATGGGCAAGGGCGGTGTCGGCAAGACGACGGTAGCTGCGGCAATAGCACTTGAACTGGCGCAGCGCGGCCATGCAGTCCTGCTTTCGACCACCGACCCGGCCGCACATGTGGCGTGGACTCTCCAGGAATCGCTGCCGAGTTTAGCCGTGAGTCGCATCGACCCGGAGCTGGAGGTCAATCGTTATCGCGATGAGGTTCTTGCCAAGGCCGGTGCTCATCTCGATGCCCAGGGAAAAGCGATGCTCGAGGAAGACCTGCGCTCGCCGTGTACCGAGGAGATAGCGGTTTTTCGCGCATTCGCGCGAACGGTGGATGAGGCCCGAGGCGCTTTCGTGATACTCGACACTGCCCCGACTGGACATACCATCCTGCTGATGGACTCAGCGGAGGCCTATCATCGCGAAGTCATGCGCACCGAGGGTGATATGCCAGAAGCGGTGCGCCAGCTTCTGCCACGTCTGCGCGACCCCGATTTCACGCGCGTTCTTATTGTGACGCTCGCCGAGGCGACGCCTGTTCATGAGGCGGAGCGACTGCAAGCTGACCTCCGGCGAGCCCAGATTGAACCGTATGCTTGGGTCATTGACCAAAGTCTGCTCGCAAGCGGCACCCACGACCCGGCACTCGCCGAACGAGGGCGCTACGAGGTGCCGTTCATAGAGCGTGTGGTGACGCAGGACACAAGGAGGGCTGTGCTGTTGCCGTGGCAGGCGACTCCGCCCGTTGGTCTACACGGGCTGGAAGAGCTGGCTCGCGGACATTGACCATAAAGCGGTCGTAGCGGACAGCATGCGCCGGCAGTCGCCGGACCGTGTGTCGGCCCGTGCTCACACGAGCACGAGGCCGTTCAACATATGGCGTATAGATTTCGACTGGCGGAGTCCCGGCATGAAGGCTACTGGGTTGTCACGCTCCCCGTTCGTACCAACGTCGCGACGCGTTGACCACTTTTACAACGGCCAGCATGACCGGCACTTCGATAAGAACACCAACCACAGTCGCGAGTGCTGCTCCCGATTTGAGACCGAAGAGGCTAATCGCCGTCGCGACCGCCAGCTCAAAGAAGTTGGATGCGCCAATCAGGCATGACGGCGCTGCAACATCATGAGACACACCGAGCTTCCGGTTGGCCAGATAGGCGAGTGACGAATTGACGACCACCTGAATCAGGATGGGCACCGCCAGAAGCAGAATGACCAGCGGTTGCGCGATGATTTGCTCGCCTTGGAATGCAAACAGCAGCACCAGCGTCAACAGCAGTGCGGAGATGGAGAACGGTCCGATTTTCGCCAACGCGCTCTGGAAATGCTGGTCGCCCTTTCGAAGCAGAAACTTGCGGAGTATCTGGGCGATGATGACCGGGATGACGATGTAGAGCACCACCGACGTGAGGAGCGTATCCCACGGCACTGTGATGTTGGAAATGCCGAGAAGCAGTCCCACGACCGGAGCAAACGCAAAGACCATAATCAGGTCGTTGAGCGCAACCTGCGACAGCGTGAAATACGGGTCACCCTTGGTGAGTTGACTCCAGACAAAGACCATCGCCGTGCACGGTGCTGCAGCCAAAAGAATCAGACCGGCAACATAACTATCCAGCTGGTCGGCGGGCAACAGCGAAGCGAACGCGTGTCGCACAAAGACCCACGCCAGGAAGGCCATTGTGAATGGTTTGACCGCCCAGTTGATGACGAGCGTCACACCGATGCCCTTCAACTGACTGCGGACTTTTCCCAGCGAAGCGAAGTCGATGCGAAGCAGCATCGGAATAATCATTACCCAAATCAGAATCCCGACCGGGATGTTGACGTGGGCAAGTTCGAGCGTGGATACAGTATGCACAGCACCGGGCAACAACTTGCCGAGAACGATGCCGGCCACGATGCACAGCGCCACCCACACGGACAGATAGCGTTCGAAGAATCCGATACCGCTGGGCGCCCGGGGAGTGGCTTTCGCAGTGGTTTGACTGCCTGCCATCATTACTCTCCCTTCTCGCGCAGCGACGTACCGATGCTCTGCATTTGCTGCTGGATGGCCAACCGGTCTAGTTTTTCGAGCGGAAGGTTCGTGAAAAGCTCTATGCGCTTCTTCATCTGCACGAAGGCCTGCAAGAATGCCTTGCGCTTGTCGTCGTCCGAACCTTCGGCCTTCGACGGGTCTGCCACGCCCCAATGCGCCTTTGCCGGATGGCCCGGCCAAATCGGGCAGACTTCGCCCGCGGCATCGTCACAGACCGTGAAAATGAAGTCCATTTGCGGCGCGCCGTCCTCGGCAAACTCGTCCCAGCTCTTGCTACGCAGCCCTTCCGTCTGAATACCCTGTGAGTTCAGCAGGGCGATTGCATGAGGGTTTGGCGCCGTTCCGGGATGGCTGCCTGCGCTGTAGCCGACAAAACGGTCGCTCGCGAGCTGGTTGAGCGCCGCCTCCGCAAGGATTGAGCGTGCGGAGTTGTGGGTGCAGAGGAATATCGTACTGTTTTGGTTAGAATGAAAATATCTATAAATATCAATTGGTTGTAGGCGAAAAAGCGCATAAAAAACGCGCCAGCTACCCATCTAGCTACCAATCGGGGCCGGGTATCAAGGATAAAAGGCCCGCACGGAACACTCCGGCGGGCCTCGATAACTGCTCCAGCTTAGAACCGGGTCAGTCGTNCGGAGTCTGACAGAGACTTTTACATCAAAACAATATCGTACTGTTTTGGTTAGAATGAAAATATCTATAAATATCAATTGGTTGTAGGCGAAAAAGCGCATAAAAAACGCGCCAGCTACCCATCTAGCTACCAATCGGGGCCGGGTATCAAGGATAAAAGGCCCGCACGGAACACTCCGGCGGGCCTCGATAACTGCTCCAGCTTAGAACCGGGTCAGTCGTTCTCGTCCTCGTCATCGGTGAGCCGCTCATGGTGGTAGGGCATTAGCACTGCGGCCGCCTCGATCCGCGTCTCCATCTCGACGCCCGGGTGATTCATCACCGCCAGCAGGAACTCGTGCGCATCTTCGGTGTGCGGGATTTCAGCAAATGCCTTGGCCTGGTTGCTTTCCATTTGACTTCCTATTTTCCGTTGTTGACGATCAGGCGCGGTGGTGGCGGAGAGGCGGCGAATTTCCCCGCGGCGGCCTTCTTCGCGGCATCGGCCTTCGATTCCTTCTTGCCGCCTTCGCCCATTTTGGCATAGAGGAACGGCAGCGTCGCCGACGCGGCGCGCACCTGAAGCATGGTTGCCTCGACGCGGCCGAGCGCGATGTCCTGCATCAACGTCAGCATGTCGCGATCGCCGATTTCGACCGGCACCGCTTTCGTGCGCTTCAGCGCACCGCCGTGCGCCTGCGGCTCCATTTCCTCTTTCTTGGCAGAACGGCGCGGCGCCGCATCCTTTTTCACTGCAGCCTCACTCTTCGGCTTTCGGCCCGCACCGGGCCGAGCGCCTCCGCGGGCGCCTGTCGAAGTTTGATTTTTCGCGGGTTTGATTTCTCCGCTCTGAGCCTTTGGTTTACGACCAGCTCCCGGTCGCGAACCCCCGCGCCCATTGGGTTTGACGGTCATTTGATTTCTCCTTTTTTGATTTCCGAGAGACGTTTAAAGGGGGATTTTTTCTCTGCATGAGAGAGCGCTCGGTTTCCCACCATACGCAACGCCAGACTTTTCACCCCCCCCCACCCCATGGGATGGCCAGGGAGCGCGCGCCTCGGCTCTGTGGCGGGCCCGCGCAGCCTTGGCAATGCAACGCAGACCAGCGGCGACGTGGGACGCTGGGGCGCCCCTTGGGCGGTGCGGCTAGTCCTTCGGCACCAGCGACAGTATTGGTCTCGCAGACGGCGCCTGCACCTCGCGAAGCGCGATTGCGATGGCCTTGGCGTCGCCACCATCGGGGTTGTCACGTAATCCCTCGGCATCCTTGGTCATACGCAGCGCCTGCGCTATGGCCTCGCTGGCGCCCGGGTGTAGCTCTTCCAGCACGCCAAGAATGGCGTTCAGTAGATAGCGGTTAGCGATGGTTTCAATCTCGACGTCGGTCTGGCTCATGGGATTTCCGAAAGTGGCATTCGGTTGCGGGATCATCGTGGAGTCTGTCATGCCGTGGCGACACAGCCAAGAGCTGCGGCGCCACGGCGGGCACTGGTTAGAACCCCACTGAGCCGTTTTTCATCTTCCAGGCGTAGCCGCCTTGACCGCTCATGTTCCTGAGCATCCGGGTATCCACTAGCGCCTTTACTTGCGATGAGAGCCAGACGGCATCCTCCTTTGAGAACCCTTGGCTGCCGCCGGTGGTGTTGATCGTAATGCCGACGTTTGTGCCGCTATTACTTCCGCTCGACGAAGTGATGGCGTGATTCGGGATGATGGTCCCCGAAGTTCCGGGGTTGAACAGCTCCGGTCCCTTCTCGCCGACGAGATACGTCGTGCCGGCGTCCACCGGGCCGCCGGTCGCGCGCGCCGGTAGCAGACCCGTTAGCCCCATGAGCGCCGACGAATAGCCCGAGCTTGATGCGCTGGATGCAGCGCTTGCCGCCATCGAGGTATTCGCCAGCGTGCCGAAACTGTTCGCGAAGCCACCGCCGCCAATCCAGTTGGCCGCCATGTTAAACAGCCCTGACAGCTCCGCTCTTGCCTGCATACGCACCATGTCCTGAATGATGCTATCGATCAGGCTCCGGAAGTTGAGCTTGCCGGTCGTCGCGAACGTGGCCAGAGAATCCTCCATGCTTTTTGCCATGCCGGTGAACATCGAATCAACCTGCGATGCCACGTTGTTCGCGCTGTCGGCGTAGTTCTGGATCGCACGCGATGCACCGGTCGTCCAGTCCTGATTGGCGGCAAGAATGTCGGCCGACGACTTACGGGCGATGTCGACGGAGTCGCTATAGTAGGCCTGCGTAGCAGTGAGCTCGCGTTGGTATTGGCTGGGATCAATCCGTTTTTCGGTTAGCGACTTGTCGAGAGCCGCCTTCTTTTTGTCAAAGTCTTCCATCAGCTTGATCTGCGTCGCATAGTCGGCATTTGCGACGCCGCCCATCGACATGCCAGCGAGTTTCATGCTCGCCGCCGCCTGCTGCGTGCCGAGTTGGTCCGCCAAGCCGTCTGTATATGCCTTCACAGCGCGGTTTTCTCGCTCCGACGCTGATTGAATGTCGTCGGCGAACTTCTGATAGTTGGCCGTCATCTGCTGCTGCAGGCGGGCGATGTCGTCGACGTACTTGCGATAGGCCTCAGTATTTTTCTTTCCCTTCGCCAGCTCTTCCTGCTGCTTGTCGAGATCGATCCGCTTTTGCAGCGCGGACTGCTCGGCGACGTAGCTTTGAGCCAAAGCTTCCTGCTCGTTGATCACGCCGTCCGCACGCAGAGCCTTGATATGTTCGATCGATGATCGCGTTGCATCTTCGATCATCTTTTGCTGTGCCGTCAGGTCGGCAATGCTGGCGTTGATGCCGTTATCGGTGTTGCGAGCCTTCCTGGCCGGCGTAATCGCCTGAGTATCGAACGCGATCATCTGCCGGCGTTGCGCCTCGAGCTGCGCGCCTGCGCCGGGCGTATATGCACCCGAATTCTTCAGCAGCTTGATCCGATTGTCGATGATGTCGTTGTCCCGCTTTAGCGCCTCGGTCAGCTTCTGCTGCGGGCTCAGCGCCCGTTCGATCTGTGCGGCGACTTCCTTCTGGGATTCCGCCAGCAGCACCTTCATCCGGTTGTTTTTGTCAGCGGCCGCCTGGTCGGCGTTGTTTGCGTCGACGATCTTTTGCTGAGCGGCGATCAGCGGCGCATAGTCCGTGTAGTCGTAATTGGCCGTTTTTCCACTCTGCTGGGCGGCCTGCTTCGCCTTGAGGTCGTTCAGCTTGTCAAGGTCCGTCGAGTTTCCGGACAGCGACCGCGTGTAGCGCTGCCATGCCGCGGTGACGTTGTCCCAGAATCCCACCATGGCGGAGGCATGGATTTTCGTGTTGTTGGCGATGTCCGCCATTTCCTGATTGATCAGGATGGTGAATGCCTCATGCTTCTGGCCGGTCTTGTTGAGCGAGTCGATGAGCGACATTTGTGCGTCTGTCATCGTGTGATGAGAAGCCTGATAGGCTTCGGCCGCCTTCTGCACATCCTCCTGCTGTTTGATAACCCCCTCGAGCACCTTGTCGAACGAATCGCCGGTTGTCTTGGCCATAGCCTCGGCCACGGTCGCCACTTGGGGAAATACGTCTGCCGAGATCTTGCCGCTTGCGACCATCTGGTTCAGATCATCGGTCGCAGTGCCGACGCCAACGCCGAACCGGCCGGATAGAGTCTCGGCAAGTGCCTGAATGGACTCGCGCGTCTGGGCTGCGAAACCCATCGTCGTGTTCATGGCGTTGTCAAACGCTTCCGTGCGGTTATTCGCGTCTTCGATCGCCTTGTACATCAACGCGCCGGCCGCGGCGATCGCAACGAACCCCAGTGCGACCGGATTCGTGAGGTACTTGATGGCGTCCAGCCGCTCGCCCATCACCATCATGGAGCCACCGAAGCGCGACCAGTTGCCCTGCGCCATTTCATGCGCCAGCACGATCATTTCCCGGCGCGCACCAGACGCGCTGTGGCCGGCGCCGGCCGTGGCCGCGCTGGCTGCCTCGATCTTCGCGATGTACTGTTCGGCATCGCCAGCGACGCCCAGCTCTGCAGCGCGCAGACGCATCATTTCAGCCTGCGTCTTGCCCGCCTGGTCCGCCTGCTTCTGAAGCGCAGTCAACCAACGCTCTGCAGACGCTGCGGATTTGTTGAACGCATCCTGCGCCGCCTGCCCCTGGTCTTGGAGCGCCTTACGGGAATTATCGATGGCGGTCACTGAATTCGTAACGCGCTGTCGCTGCGTTTCTATGCTGGCCGTGAAACTTTCTACGCTCTTGCGAGCGCGTTCCATCGATGCGGTCAGGCCGGATGAGTCGCCGGTGAGCCGCACTACTGTTTCGTTAGACATGCGTCAACTCCTTTACTTTTTGGTCAATTACGGCACTAAAGGCATCCGCCGCGGCCTGCTTCATTGCATCGTATGCGGGGCGCAGAAACGGATTCGCAGCCTCTTTCGACGAGCCCTTTTCGGTCAACTCAAGAAACCGACCATAGAAGGCATCCTTGCTCCACGTGATCAGATACGTGGCTCGCAGCCCGGCAACAGACCGATCCTTGTCGTACGCGAGAATGATGTGATCGCGCAGAAAGCCGGGATAAATCAACGTTCCGCCGCGCGTGTATGCCTTGTCCGCGACCGGCGCACGTAACTTTGCCTCTGCCAGGATGAGGCGTGCGCCGGCGACTGTCGCCTGACGCAGCATCGATTCACTTGCCACCTGCTCAAGGGCGTCGATGGCCGAGGTCAGCGCGGCCGCGTTTTCAATCGTTAGTTTCACGGCCATCAGCCATCTCCATATGAGTNCGCAGAAAGCCGGGATAAATCAACGTTCCGCCGCGCGTGTATGCCTTGTCCGCGACCGGCGCACGTAACTTTGCCTCTGCCAGGATGAGGCGTGCGCCGGCGACTGTCGCCTGACGCAGCATCGATTCACTTGCCACCTGCTCAAGGGCGTCGATGGCCGAGGTCAGCGCGGCCGCGTTTTCAATCGTTAGCTTCACGGTCATCAGCCATCTCCATATGCGTTCGCCATCACTAAAATATGATTCGCACTACTATTGACATTTTATATGCTTATGTGCTTGTGGTCACAAATACTTGATCGTATGCGCCGAAGCAAATGAAAAAGCCAGCTCGAAGGCTGGCTTTGATGGTTTGTTGACCGTTGTTACATCCCGGTCGACGATGCTCCGCTGGCGGCACTGGGAGTTGCCGCCGCCTCCTTGTATCCCTCGGCGATCGTGTCGGCGATCGACTGAATCTGTATGTTCTGAATATAGGCGTCGGGCGTGCGACAGTCTGCTCCGAAATGCTCTATGCCGGGGGAGCTGGCTATGGCCTCAACCTTGGGGCCCCCAAACAGAAACGCTACGCCGTACTCGCCGATGAACCGCAGCGGCGCGCCGTCGGTTGATGCATCCAGCATTGCGCTAATTAGTCCCCTTGAGGCCGAATACTGGGTATCGCATGTGGGAATCGGGCGCACCGCGAAAACCGCCTTTCCGGAAACCGCCGCCCGCTGCGCAAAGACCGTCAAGTCCTGGATGAACTGGTTGATCGCCGCCTG
Source organism: Paraburkholderia sp. BGA-UO-ETr-F21 (assembly GCF_059567925.1). Classification (NCBI taxonomy): domain Bacteria; kingdom Pseudomonadati; phylum Pseudomonadota; class Betaproteobacteria; order Burkholderiales; family Burkholderiaceae; genus Paraburkholderia; species Paraburkholderia sp. BGA-UO-ETr-F21. The sequence continues at coordinate 153,932 of NZ_JCAQOY010000003.1, forward strand.
CTGAGCGGGGTCCGTGGCCGGCGTCACCATGTCATCAAGCTGGAAATTTACGATCATCCATTCGCTGGGGTCAGTCTTGAATTGGTCCGGCGTCGGCGGCAGGCCGTTGTCCTGGCCCATTACTATCTGGTGCAGCGTCGTACCGTTCATCACCTGCGCGGTGACGTTGGCTGTCACGCCGCGCGCCGCGAGTGCGTCCTGAAGTGTTTGCACCGTAGCTTGCGCGTCCGATGCACCGGCGGCCGGCGTGGATGCAGCGCGCGCTACCGCAGCCAACTGTGCATGAGCAGTCGCGCCTGACGAAGCCGACACAAGCGGCTTGCCGTACATCGAGATTGTCAGTGCCTTGCTCACCGGCTGGGCGCTGTCGCCGCCACCGCCGCCGCAGGCCGTCAACGATACGGCCGCAACGAGGATTGCCACCACGATTTTTTTCATTTGATTCCCCATTTGTTGTTTGATCTTATTGCCCGGCAAAGTTTACGCGGCTTTAGCTGGCTCCGTAAAACAGTGTGCCGTACTGATAGATGTCGTATTGCGTGCTGTTCTTGGGCGCATACGACCAACTCAGAATTCCTGTTGCTGGGTCAATCGAAAAGCGAGGGGTTATGACGCCGCCTGAGAGGTATCCGTCTCCGCACGTGTTGCCCGGCTGAAAAGACACCCAGCCGCCTTGCTTCAGGATGTCATTGGGCGGCAGGCTGCCGTTAGGAACTGACCCGTCCAAATACACGGAGTCGACAATCCGCATCACGCGGTACGTTGCATCGAGAATGATGTTCCCGTTGGCATCGAAGCACTGGAAGCCTATTGGCATTTACCTACCTCCGGCCGCGTGCCGCGCGTTCCAGCGCTGTCAGGGACGAGAGTCGCTGCGCCGCTCAATGTGGGCGCGCCGTTGCTGTCGAGCGTCCCAGCAATTCGATTGACGCGAGCCGCCGCCGCGGCAAGATCGGCCAGAAACGTTGCGTCGAGCTCGAGCAGCGGCGCGATGTCGGCGTCTGAAAAAATGAGGCTGCCGGAAAGGTCAACNGCTCGCAGCCCGGCAACAGACCGATCCTTGTCGTACGCGAGAATGATGTGATCGCGCAGAAAGCCGGGATAAATCAACGTTCCGCCGCGCGTGTATGCCTTGTCCGCGACCGGCGCACGTAACTTTGCCTCTGCCAGGATGAGGCGTGCGCCGGCGACTGTCGCCTGACGCAGCATCGATTCACTTGCCACCTGCTCAAGGGCGTCGATGGCCGAGGTCAGCGCGGCCGCGTTTTCAATCGTTAGTTTCACGGCCATCAGCCATCTCCATATGAGTTCGCCATCGCTAGAATATGATTCGCACTACTATTGACATTTTATATGCTTATGTGCTTGTGGTCACAGATTATTGATCGTGCGCGGCGAAGCAAATGAAAAAGCCAGCTCGAAGGCTGGCTTTGATCGTTTGTTGCCCGCTGTTACATCCCGGTAGAGGATGCTCCACTGGCGGCGCTTGGGCTTCCCGCCGCCTCTTTGTAACCTGCGGCAATCGAGTCGGCAATCGACTGGATTTGTATGTTCTGGATATAGGCATCAGGCGTGCGGCAATCCGCCCCAAAATGCTCGATTCCGGGCGAACTGGCGATGGCCACAACTTTGGGCCCGCCGAACAAAAATGCCACCCCGTACTCGCCAATAAAACGCAGCGGTGCGCCGTTGTTTAATGCCTCGGTCATTGCGCTACTAAGACCCATTGCTGCCGAGTATTGTGTGTCGCAGGTGGGGATTGGATTCACGGCGAATACGGCCTTGCCGGAAACCGCCGCGCGCTGTGCGAACACTGTCAGGTCTTGCGCAAATTGCTTGAGAGCCACTTGTTGAGCGGGGTCGCTGGCCGGTGTCACCATGTCGTCGAGCTGGAAATTGACGACCATCCACTCGCTGGGGTCGGTCTTGAACTGGTCCGGTGTCGGTGGCAAGCCGTTGTCCACTCCCATGACAATCTGGTGAAGCGTCGTGCCGTCCATCACCTGCGCAGTGACGTTGGCTGTCACGCCGCGCGCCGCGAGCGCGTCCTGAAGCGTTTGCACCGTAGCTTGCGCATCCGATGCGCCGGCGCCCGGCGTGGATGCAGCCCGCGCTACCGCGACCGATTGTGCATGGGCAGTCGCGCCGGACGAGGCCGACACGAGCGGTTTCCCATACATTGAGATTGTGAGCGCCTTGCTCACCGGCTGGGCGCTATCGCCGCCGCCGCCGCACCCCGACAACAATGCCGCCGTGAAGAGGACTATCGCCATCGCTTTTTTCATTTTCACCCTCGAATTTGTTTTCTCGCCTGATTGGCTTTCAAAAGTTTACACGGCATTAGCTCGCCCCATAGAAGAGCATGCCCTTTTGGTAGATGTCGTATTGCGCGCTATTTTTCGCGGCGTACGACCAACTCAAGATGCCGGTGTTTTGGTCAATGGAGAATCTCGGGGTTATGACGCCCCCCGACAAATAGCCGTCGCCACAGGTGTTATCCGGCTGAAAAGACACCCAGCCGCCTTGCTTCAGGATGTCATTGGGCGGCAGGCTGCCGTTAGGAACTGACCCGTCCAAATACACGGAGTCGACAATCCGCATCACGCGGTACGTTGCATCGAGAATGATGTTCCCGTNGGCATCGAAGCACTGGAAGCCTATTGGCATTTACCTACCTCCGGCCGCGTGCCGCGCGTTCCAGCGCTGTCAGGGACGAGAGTCGCTGCGCCGCTCAATGTGGGCGCGCCGTTGCTGTCGAGCGTCCCAGCAATTCGATTGACGCGAGCCGCCGCCGCGGCAAGATCGGCCAGAAACGTTGCGTCGAGCTCGAGCAGCGGCGCGATGTCGGCGTCTGAAAAAATGAGGCTGCCGGAAAGGTCAACCGCCGTGCGGGCGATGAGAGCCGCGTCAGCATAGCTATCACCCGCCGGCGCGCCGCGCACCAGATCGAGATAGCTGTCGCGCTCCGCACCGGACATTGAGCGCAAGCCAAGCATGTCTCCCAGGCCGGTGATTGCGACGTATTCGGTCTTGCGGTTTCGCGCCGCAAGAATTTGCTCTTTGGTCAGCATTTGATTGAGTCCAGTTGGTTGTGTGAGCCGTGCCGCCATCAATCGACGGCACGGATTCCGCATCGTCAGATCAGACGCGCAGTCCCTTGAACACCCGCTTCGCCGTCGTCACTGCCGCGGCCGCCTTCCCGGTGGCCGAAGTCACCGCGCGGGCGGGCGCGGGAGCTTTGTGTTGGCGCGCAGGCTCCCGCACAACACGCGGCGCCGCCCCTGCCTTGGGCGCGGCATCTGCCGGCAAACCGTTCGCGCGCAGAGTGTCATCGAGACTCACTCGCTCCTTGCTCAGCTCGACCTCGCCTTTCTCATTGAGCCGCGGGCAGGGGAGCGCGAATGCCTCCAGCTTCGGCTGAAACTCGTGAGTCCATGCGGTCAGGCGCTCTGCCACCTCGGCCGAAGTCAACGGCAGCAGCGCCATTTCCTTGATGGATGCCTGCGCTGCCTCGATCTGCGCCATGAGCGCATTCACCTCTGCCGTGTTTGACGCGTATTCGACCGTTGTTCCGCCTGCCCACGACTTGTGCTTGTACTCGGTGATCGAACCCAGGTGGCGGAGTGCCTGGTGTTGGTTGCCGAGCAGGTCGCCGAAGTCACGCAGGCGACCATCGGCCGTTTCCATGAGCTCAGCCAGCAACGCACTCCTCTCTGCATCCCGGATATGGGTCGCTGCATATTCAGCGCCGCCGGCCTGCATTTGAAGCTCCCAGGCGCGCCGCTGTTGCTCCTCGGATTCTTCGCGGTGACGGATTGCTGCAGCGTGTGCCTTTCCCGCCTCCTCAATTGCGGCTTCGTGGCGCTGCGCCACCGTGTCGAGCTTCTTCCGGAGTTCGGCGCGATGCGCTACGGCAGCCTGTTCGGCGCGATCAAGGATGGACTCGATTTCCGGGCTTTTCAGGATTTCGCGGATCCGCTTTTCGTCGTCCTTGTTCAGGTCGGCGCGATTGAAGAATTTCATCATTTCGTATCTCTCAAAAGGTGGGGTTGTGCGTTATTCCGGGAGAGCCCAGCCGGTCACGGCGTTATGCAACTGGATGCCAAACGTCGAGTCGTACCAGTAGTCCGGACCTCCGTCCGCGCCAGGGGCAAAACGGGCCGTTCGGAACGGCGCCCATGTGTTCTGCGCGTGCGGGCTGTTCGTGTCGATACGGACAATGACGGTAACGCCGCCGGCGGCGTCGAGCGAGTCGCCGAGCTGCGCTTTGGCGGTCGCAGGGTCATTCCAGGTGATCGGTGTTGTTGCTGCCATATTGATGCTCCTGTCGGGTGACGGTTTGATTAGTCGTGGATACCGGCGACGCCCCGGATGCGCTTTGCATACACTTCCAGTGCATCCGGCACGGTCACGTTAGGCTCGATGCTAAACAGCAAGGATCCGCTGAAATCCTCGAAGCCTGCTGCCGTCAGATCGCGACACAAATTCGCTATTTCCTTCTGAGCCGCCGCCATCTGAAGAGCGGCTTTAGCGACCTTCTCTGTCGCGCGGCGAACGTCATCCTGTTTCATCCGCTTGGTGGTCACGCGCTCACGCAAGATCGACATTGCTTCGTGGTGGGGCGTCACGCCGCGCTGAAGAACCTCCAAGTCAGCCTTGGTTTTGGCGTTGTCCGCTCGCATCTTTTCAAACTCAGCCGCAGCCGAGTTTTCGACAGACTCGCCGTTGAGCACCTGGAGAGCCAAATCGCGTGGTGAAGCCGCCTTCTCGACTTTGAAGGGGCCATCGGCCAGGGCGAGGCGCTGCGCGCTTTCAAGGCGGTTCAGCTCGTCGATGCGGGCGCGCATTTTGTTGACAGTGTCGAACGCCTCTTTGTACTCGGGCGACATTTCATAGATCGTTTGCATTTTCCGTAATCCTTTGCTGTGTTGAGGTTGGCATTTTCTTGAATGCCAGATTAGTACTACTTAGGGCTGTATCCGGTGCATTGGTTTCGCTCGTTGCACCGGACGGGCTACGTCTGGCGGTCCACTGCCAGCTCTAATGCGTGTTTAGGTGGCGTCAGTGCGCGCCAGCAGGGATGCAGCCACGTAAATAAGCGTCACGCGGCCGCCCTCGGTCAGTTCATTCGCGCCGTCCTGCAACTCGTCAATCAGCGCTTGGGCCAGTACCGCATCGTTGCTCGGTACGCGATACCGGCGGAAACGCTCGGCCACGTTGTCCAACAGCTTCAATTCCTGCTCGATGTTCATCGGTCAAACCTCCAGGTGCGTTTATCGACAGCTTCGCGCGCCGCCGCCGCGGCGGTCGCTTCCGTCAGTCGTTGGTTGAAATGGTGCAGATTGGGCAGCAGATCGGCGAGCGGGCCGCGGATCGCCCGCGCCAGCACGTCGTCGCGATGTTCGTCCGGCCATTCCTCCATGTCGGCCAGCTTCTCGATCAACGCCACGACCTCGGTACGAAATCCCTCAACGTCGGCCGCGGTGAGGTAAGGCGCCCACGGCCAGAATTCGCCAGATGCATCGGCAGATGCGCTTTTCTCTGTACGCACCCGGGAGGCAGTGTCAAAAGTGACAGAAGGGGCTTTTGGCACTTTTGGCGGTTCCGTCTCCGACTTCAAGCGAGCAAGGTATTTGTTTGTCATTTCCGCACCTCCGGGTGAATGCGATAGACGGATTTTGCGCGGCCGCCGGTTTCGGTCGATTCGGCCACCAGATAGCCGTACTCGATGAGCACGCTGATTGCCTTCGCCGCCGCGTCCCGGTTCTCCAGCTCTGACCAGTGATTGCGGTAGACATCGCGAGCCGTGAAACCATCTTGCAGATCGCCCGCCTTGATGCGCTTGAGAAGCGCCTTCGCGCCGCTCACCTCCGCGATCAGCACAGAGCCGTAGGCGCGCTCCGCGTGGCTGCGCAGGTATGACGCCCACGCAAGCGCCTGATTCATGGCGTAGTCCGTTACCGGGCCAGTGCCGCCGTTGGCGAGGTGCAGCACGAGTGCGAGCGACGGGACCAGCTTCCGGTATTTCGCCAGGTGCGATTCCATCGCCGGGTGCAGGTCGCCACTGCGCAGGGCGTTTTCATGCTCCGTCCGCCACTCAACGAAAATCTCCATGGCTTCGGGCGAGAGGCGCAGAAACGGCGGGTTGCCGTCCGGCTCGCCGTCAGGTCCAGCCGGGATTTCAGCGAGCCACGTCTCTACCGGATCAGCATCAATGAGGCGCTTGAATACCGCGTGCGCCGCGTGCTTCGCCTCGGCATCCGGCCAGCAATCGACGTTCTCCCACTTCTCGCGCGGCACGTCGGGCCAGACAAGCACGCCGAAACGTTGCACGAGGCCATCGTCTGCTGCGCCGCCGCCGATTGCACTGCGCAGGTACTCGGACAGGCGCCCGGGCTGCGTCGAGCCAATGAGCGACAGGCAGACAGCCTCGATGCGTTGGTGTCCGCGCATGATGCGGTCGACAACGTAGCCGTCATTCCCATTCCAGCCCGTCAGATAGAACCCGCGAGCGCTTTCCTGCCCATCGCGATCTAAGCCCTTGAGCAGGCTTACAAGCTCGTCACGAAACACTCCTACGCCCTGCGGGTTGTCCGCGCAGATCTCGCCCAGTTTCTCTACCGTCGCGTCGTTGACCAGGTATCGCGTCAGCTTTGGCGGTTCCAGCGGCTCGGACTCGTGCAGGCTGACTGCCGCATCCGGGTTCTTCTTGAGTGCCGCCATCGCCTTCTTCTCTGCGGCGTCCTGACGCATTTTGTAAAGCTTCGCCTCGGATTCGTGCAGCGCCAATTCATCCTCGAATCGTTGGCTTGCCTCCATGTCGAGCCGCTTTACCGGCGCCAGCACGGCGCTCATCGCCGGCGACTTCATGACGCCCGGCCGGCCCACGATGCAGACCCACTGATTGGCGTACTCGGTCCAGTCGTCACGCTGCTTCGGACGCACGCCCACGCGGCGACCAATGGCAATACCGAGCGCGCCAACGATGGTGGCGCCGATGAAATCCGGCGGGCATTGCACGCGGTTAGCGATGTCCTGCGCCCACGGTCGAAGGCTCTCGGGTAAGAGAGCCATATCGAAAGGCTCGACGGGTCGGAGTGAATCCGGCAGTGACTCGATTTCTCCCCATCCGTCGCGAGCGGCAGCGCCTGAAGCAACGCCCCCGGGCGCAGTCGCGGCATCGATGCATCGACGCAGAGCGTCGAGACCATCGAGGGCGTGCAGGTCGTTGAAGTCGCTGGAGCGCTCGGGGCGATCCGGGCCGAAGTCGGGCACGGCGAGTAATGCGCCTACCGCGCGCGCCGCCTCCGTGGCCTTCGTCATGCCCGGATTTCCCGCTGTCTCGGTGTCGTCGTCGGCGCAGATCACGATGCGCATGTGCGGATACTTGGCCCGCCACGCCTTCGCCACATTCAACAGGTTGCCAGCGTTCATCGCCGCGGCTACTGGGTAGCCGGTCGCCTCGTGCAGCGAACAGGAGGTCGCGAATCCCTCGGCGATCAGCAGGGGCGTACTGGCGTTCGGCTTGGCGCCGGCTGTCACTGCCGCAAAGCATCCGCTGATACGGCCGCCAGTCTGGAATATCTTGGCGCCGTCTGGCTGGATGTACTGGCTGGAATGATGCACGCCGTCGACATCCTGGATTTTGATCACGAGCTGCTGGCGCAACTGCTTCGCGCCGTACGGTTTGATCTTCTTCGCGCAGACATATGCGTGGTCGGTGTGCACCTTGCCGCTTTCCTCCCATAGCTTGTGCGCCGTAGCGGCGGCTTCGGCCTGGGTGCGCTCATGCTGCGCCGCGGCTTCTTTCGCTTGCTGCTCACGCGCGGCCCGCCGGCGGGCGCCCTCGGCAGGGTCGAGCGGCTTGAGCGGCTCGCTTTCGGCGTAGCCGTGGGCGATCGCTTCCTTGAACAGGGTGGCAATCGTGATGCCGCCCGCCTTGAACGAACGCCATACCGCGCGCGCATCGCTCTCGCTGTAGGCCTTGCTCATTTTCGACCAGTCATCCCAGAGGTCGAAACCTGCATCGCCGAGCTCGGCCTTGACTGCCATTCCCATCTGCACCCAGGTATCCCGGCTATCGGCCGGAACGTGGCTCAGCGCAGCGCGGATGCGGTCCTCTTCTGTATGAACGCTCACTTGTGCCCTCCTGCATTGCTGCTGAAGGTGGGAGCAAGTCGGCGCGAATGGTCGTTGTAATCGTCGCGGATCCCTTCGAAGCTTCCGGCCTGTTCGTCGCACGTGCGAATACCCAGACTCGCGAGGCGATGCGCAAGGCTATGCTCTGATGTTGCGCAGCGGATAGCCTCGAACAGCGCGGATGCGTCATAGAAGGCATCGACGGCCCACGCGAAATTGCCGGATGCTCTGTCGATCAGGTGAAACATCTCTTTTGCGCGGTCCTTCTCTGCGGCACGCGCCGCGCGAATTTCAGCCTCAATGTCTGCAGCGCAGCGCAAAATAACCTGTGGCTTAGCCATGGCGCACGCCCTCCACGGTGATTTCAAGCTCGTACTGAACGTCTTCTCCTGCGGTGCAGGTAATCGTTTCGCCAATCTGAGCCAACAGCGCGGCCTGCTCGCGCTCGTCGCGCAGGATGCAACTTTGGATGAGCGTGAAAAGCACATGAGCGCGCGCAAAC
>NZ_JCAQOY010000004.1:0-22266 GCF_059567925.1 Paraburkholderia sp. BGA-UO-ETr-F21
CGCTCGGGAAGAACGCCGGCGCGAAGTACAGCGCGCAGAACGAATACACGTAAAAGTCGAACCACTCGACGAGATTGCCCGATGAAGCGCCAACGATCGCGAAGATGCGGCGCCGTGTGTCGTGAGCCGAAGCCACGGTTTGGTCGGTTAGGTCGGTCATGCTTGTTCTCTTTCCTTGTCTTTGAACGGAGGTAACGGTCGTGGCGCCGCCTTCACAACGCGCGAGCCGAGATGCCGTGGCGGCATGCTTCGCACGTGCGCGAATTTTACAGAAGTGCAAGGGAAAGATGGTGATTTGTCAGGCCGCGATAAAAAAGCCCCTGCCAATCGCACGATTGGCAGGGGCTTCTCACAGATTCACGTTGATGTCCAAACGACCGCGACTTCAGGAGGGCGTCACACCCTTACCGCCGGCGGTACATAGCGGCACTCGTAACGCTTGCGGACCGTGCCGTTCTCGTCGACGCTTTCCAGATAGACGTCGAACTGCCACAGGCGCGCCATATGCTTGAGCACTTCGTCACTGTCACCGGAAAGATGCCGGTTGTCGCTCATGAAATGCCGTAGCGTCAAACTCCGGTCGCCGCGCGTATTCACCGCCCACACCTGAATGTTCGGCTCGCGATGATGCATGTCGTACTGCCGCGACAAGGCCTGGCGCACGTACTGATAACCGCTGTCGTCGTGAATCGCCGAGACTTCGAGCGCGTCGCGCATATCGTCGTCGAGCACCGAGAAGAGGCGCATTTCACGAATCAGATGTGGCGACAGATACTGCGCGACAAAACTCTCGTCCTTGAAGTTGCGCATTGCATAGTGCATGGCCGGTAGCCACGGGCTGCCCGCGAGTTCCGGGAACCACTTGCGGTCCTCTTCCGTGGGCGCTTCGCAGATCCGGCGAATGTCGCTCATCATCGAAAAACCGAGCGCGTACGGATTGATGCCGCTGTAATACGGTTTGGTGACGGGCGGCTGGTAGACCACATTGCTGTGCGAATGGAGAAACTCCATCATGAAGCCGTCTTCCAGCTTGCCCTGGTTGTACATCGTGTTGAGCAACGTGTAGTGCCAGAACGTGGCCCAGCCTTCGTTCATTACCTGAGTTTGCCGTTGCGGATAAAAATACTGGCCGACCTTGCGCACGATGCGGATCACTTCGCGCTCCCACGGCTCCAGCAACGGCGCGTTCTTCTCCGCGAAATACAGCAGATTTTCCTGCGGCTCCGGCGGATAGCGCTCCTCGATTTCCTCCGGCAGCGGCGTATGCCGGGTCGGCAAGGTGCGCCACAGTTCATTGACCTGGGACTGCAAATAAGCCTCGCGTTCGCGGCGTGCCGCGAACTCCTTTTCGAGCGAGAGCTTTTGCGGACGCTTGTAGCGGTCTACGCCGTAGTTCATCAACGCGTGGCACGAGTCGAGCAATTCTTCGACCCGGTCGAGCCCGAAGCGCTCCTCGCACTCGGCGATGTAATTCTTCGCGTAGACGAGGTAATCGATAATGGCATGCGCATCCGTCCACAACCTGAACAGATAGTTGCCCTTGAAAAACGAGTTGTGCCCGTAAGCCGCGTGGGCGATGACGAGCGCCTGCATCGTCATCGTGTTCTCCTCCATCAGATACGCGATGCAGGGATTGGAATTGATGACGATCTCGTACGCCAGCCCCATCTGCCCGCGACGGTAGCTCTTTTCGGTAGAGAGAAAGTGTTTGCCGAACGACCAGTGACGGTAGTTCACCGGCATACCGACGGACGCGTACGCATCCATCATCTGTTCGGCGCTGATGAGTTCGAGCTGGATCGGATACACGTCGAGTTCATATTGCTCTGCAACACGGGCAATATGCGAGTCGTACTCTTCGATCAATTCGAATGTCCAGTCGGACGGGCACGGCAGAGGCCGTCTATCGGCTACGTTCATACGGACTTCCCTTTGCCCCACGTTGGGCGTTCCGGTGTGTCCCCGTGCTGCAGCGGTGTCGACTGCTCCGGCCGTGGCGGCTCCCGTATCGTCCGCCTTTGCCTCGGCATGCCCCGACTGTTGCTGCTGCGGCACGCCTTTCCCGCGCTCCGGCGCGCCGTTCTCTGGCTCGCCGCGCGCTTCGTTGTGCGGGGGCTTGTTCGTCATGAATTAGCCGCCTGCTTTTCAAACAATTCACGAAACACCGGATAAATGTCAGCCGCGGTCTCGACCTTCTTCATCGCCATGTGCGGCTGGCTCAGGGCTAACTGCGCATATTCCAGCCACAAGTTCTGCTCTTCCGGCGTCACCTGAATATACGCAAAATAGCGCACCTTCTCCAGGATGTCATCAGAGAGAATCTTGCGGCACTTTGGCGAGTCGTCGGTCCAGTTGTCGCCGTCCGACGCCTGAGCGCCGTAAATATTCCATTCAGTCGGCGAATAGCGCTCGTCCATTACCTTCTGCATCAGCTCCAGCGCGCTCGACACGACCGTGCCGCCGCTTTCGGTCGAGTGGAAGAACGTGTCTTCGTCGACTTCCTCGGCGCGCGTATGGTGGCGAATGAACACCACTTCGATCTTCTCGTAGTTACGCTTGAGAAACAGATACAGCAGAATGAAGAAGCGTTTGGCGAGATCCTTGCGCTGCTCGTCCATGGAACCGGACACATCCATCAGACAGAACATCACCGCCTGACTGGAAGGCGTGGGCTGCTTCACGCGGTTCACATAGCGCAAATCGAACGGATCGATAAACGGAATCCGCCAGATGCGCCCACGCAGATGGTGAATTTCCTCTTCGAGCAGTTTGATTTCGTCGCGACGATCGTCGGGATCGGCTTTCATCACCTCCAGTTGCCGTTCCATCTCGTGCAACTGGTTGACGAGCGGCGCACCGAGCGCAATGCGGCGGCCGAGCGCGCTGCGCAGCGAACGGACCACGTCGATATTGTTCGGCGTGCCTTCGGCGGCCCAGCCCGCGCGGATGCTTTTCCACGTGGGCACGGCCATCAGATGGGTTTTGACGAGACGCGGCAGTTCGAGGTCGTCGAAGAAATACTGCATGAATTCTTCGCGGCTCAGCTCGAACACGAAGTCGTCCTGACCCTCGCCTTCATTGCTGGCCTGATTGCCCCCGCCTCCACCGCCGCCGCCTTGCGGGCGCTGGATCTTGTCGCCGCGGATATAGTCGGCATTGCCCGGATGCACCATTTCACGCTTGCCGCCAGGGCCATGCCGGAACGACGGTTCCGCAATGTCCTTGCGCGGAATGGTGATGCTCTGGGTGTTCTGAATATCCTTGATGCTGCGGTCGCGCACCGCTTCCGAAACGGCGCGACGAATATAGTTCTTTACGCGACGCAAAAAACGCTCGCGATTCGCAATGCTCTTGTTTTTGCCTGCCAACCTGCGGTCGATGATTTGATGAAGCACGCCCGGTCTCCGATCCCATGCAGCTGCACTAATTTCGGGTGCGCGAGACGCACGTTGCCTGAAGCAACGCTATGTCCATGCAATTTGCGCCTCGCAGGGTGCCCGCGCGGATGGACCGCGCGGGCGGCACGCAATGCGCATCATGACGACTTGCGCACGCGCAGATACCAGTCACACAGCAAGCGCACCTGCTTCGGCGTATAGCCCTTCGTCACCATGCGATTGACGAAGTCTTCGTGCTTGCGTTGCTCTTCCGCCGAACCCTTGGCGTTGAACGAGATCACCGGCAGCAACTCTTCCGTGTTCGAGAACATCTTCTTTTCGATCACGACGCGCAGCTTTTCGTAGCTGACCCATGCCGGATTCTTCCCGCCATTGGCCGCACGCGCACGCAGCACGAAATTCACGATCTCGTTGCGGAAGTCCTTCGGGTTGCTGATGCCCGCGGGTTTCTCGATCTTCTCCAGTTCGGCGTTCAGCGCCGCGCGGTCGAAACTCTCGCCGGTGTCGTGGTCGCGGAACTCCTGATCCTGGATCCAGAAGTCCGCGTACGTCACGTAACGATCGAAAATGTTCTGACCGTACTCGGAATACGACTCCAGATACGCGGTCTGAATCTCCTTGCCGATAAACTCCGCATAGCGCGAGGCGAGCACGTCCTTGATGAACGACAGATACTTCTGCTCGGTTTCCGGTGGGAACTGTTCGCGTTCGATCTGCTGTTCGAGCACGTACATGAGGTGCACCGGATTAGCCGCGACCTCGGTCGAATCGAAGTTGAACACGCGCGAAAGAATCTTGAACGCGAAACGCGTCGACACGCCGGTCATCCCTTCATCCACGCCCGCGAAATCGCGGTACTCCTGATAAGACTTGGCCTTCGGATCGGTGTCCTTCAGATTCTCGCCGTCGTACACCTGCATCTTCGAGAAGAGGCTTGAATTCTCCGGCTCCTGCAAACGCGTGAGCACGGACATCTGCGCCATCATCTTCAACGTGCCAGGTGCGCACACCGCGTTCGCCAGCGACGAATTGCGCAGCAGCTTCTCGTAGATCTTGATCTCTTCACCGTAGCGCAGGCAGTACGGCACCTTCACCACGAAGATCCGGTCGAGCAGTGCTTCGTTGTTACGGTTGTTGCGGAACGCCTTCCATTCGGACTCGTTCGAGTGAGCCAGAATCACACCGTCGAACGGGATAGCGCCGAACCCTTCCGTGCCCTTGAAGTTGCCTTCCTGGGTCGCCGTGAGCAACGGATGCAGCACCTTGATCGGCGCCTTGAACATTTCGACGAACTCGAGCAGGCCCTGATTCGCGAGACACAGGCCACCGGAGTAGCTGTATGCGTCCGCGTCGTCCTGAGCGTACTGTTCGAGTTTGCGGATGTCGACCTTACCGACCAGCGACGAAATGTCCTGATTGTTTTCGTCGCCCGGCTCGGTCTTGGCTATGCCGATCTGGCGAAGGATCGACGGGTAGCGGCGCACCACGCGGAATTTGCGGATGTCGCCGTTGTATTCGTGCAGGCGTTTGACCGCCCACGGGCTGAGGATGCTTTTGAGGTAGCGGCGTGGAATGCCGTATTGTTCTTCGAGAATCGGGCCGTCTTCCTCATAGTCGAACAGACCGAGCGGCGACTCGTTCACGGGCGAGCCCTTGATCGCGTAAAACGGCACACGCTCCATGAGCTGCTTGAGACGTTCCGCGATCGACGATTTACCGCCGCCGACCGGGCCCAACAGATACAGAATCTGCTTCTTTTCTTCGAGCCCCTGGGCCGAGTGCCGGAAGTAGGCGACCACCTGCTCGATCACCTCTTCCATTCCGTAGAACTCACGGAATGCGGGGTATACCTTGATGACCTTGTTCGCGAAGATGCGCGACATGCGCGGATCGTTACGAGTGTCGATCTGTTCCGGCTCCCCGATCGCCGTCAACATGCGTTCGCCAGCCGTGGCGTACGCGGCGGGATTGTCTTTGCAGAGCGCGAGATACTCCTCGAGCGAGAGCTCATCTTCTCGCGTTTTCTCGAAGCGGGTCGCGAAACTGCTGTAGATATCCATGCTACCTCCTCGCCGAAGTCTAGACCGATGTCGTGCGCGGCGCGCTATTCGGAAACGACATCGCTCGAATTCATCCTAAACCCTTTTAAATTTTTTTTCACGAACTACGTTGCGAAAATCGCGCCGCATTCGCCTCCCAACATTCCTCACTTGGAAACAAAGTTTCGACCACCTACAATCTTGCACTCGTATCTTGCACTCGTAACGCAGCGATTATGGTCACACGTCGCTGCCTTTGCACTCATGCCTTGCGGCCATATCAGCACTCTGCCTCAGTGCTGCTCAGTGATCCTGCAATCACGTCCCGCGCCAGCCGCTACGTTCATCGAACGATCCCACTGCTGTATCAGACGGCCTGTCTGCACACACACACTTTGTTGCTGAAAGCGCAGACGTGAGCCCGTCTTCTGTATCCGCCTCTTTTTTCATCAACGCGCGACACAAGCGTTCGGTCTACGCAAACAGTTGCCTGTTACATCTTCATGCATTGGTCATGCATCATGCCAATCTCGATCATTTCACCGAGCAGCGTCAATCGCTTCGTCAACGCGCAAGCAGTTTTGTTCCGCGCGTTTTCATCCGTTGTACCTGCCATGTCGTTTCGCCTTACCCGCGTCGGCAGCGTGGTTAGCCACCTGTATAACTGGATGACGGCAAGGCCCTGCGTCGTTCCAATAGGTGTATACGGCACGGTGGCCATCACAGATGCGAAGAATGTAAAACGGCCGCCCGCAGGCAGCCGTTTAAGTGGAGCTTCGTAATGCGCTGTTACAAGCGCGCAGCCTCTCAGGTCAGGTCAATTTCCACTTCTCCAAGCCCGTCGATGTGCCCACGCACGATGCCCGCTTTGTCCAGCCTGTGTGCGCCGACGTACGAACCGGTGGTGAGCGTCCATTCCGGCTCGATGGTGATGCCCATGGCGGCACAATGGTTGACGAACCACACCAGCAGTTCCCGCGGGTCGCCAGCCGGATTGCCCGTGGCCTCCGGTATCAGCGAGTCGCCGTCGAAGCTCAGTTCCAGCTCCGGTGAAACGAAGTCGAAGCCACGCGCGAGCCCCGAATAAGCGACAGGATGGCCGGTGATCAACGCGCCGTTGTTCTGGGCGTCGGCCAGTTGCGCAAGCGGCGCGACGTTCGGCCACTCGGCAAAGCGGCTGTCGACGATCTCGATGGCCGGCAGCACGACGCCGACCTTCGCCAGCACCTCGTCGCGCGCATAGGCCCGGCCGCGCGGCTCGATCGCCTCCGCGAAGCGGAAGGCGATTTCCAGCTCCACCAGCACCCGGAAGAAGCCGGCATGCGCGATGCGCGCCGGCGAAGGCAATACCAGCGAGGCCGGAATCGGTGCGCCTGAAGCGGCGCCGCCCGGCACTTTGGCGCCGATCTTCCAGCCACCGGTCGATTCGCCGAGACCGGCGATGACCGCCTGCTGGATCGCGTACGCGGTTGCCGCATCGGGCGGCAGGCTGTCGGGTGCGGGCACATCGATCGGGCGATGCTGCCGGCGTGCTTCGACGAGGCGGTGCGCGAGGTCGTGAGGCGTCATGTCGGTCCTTTGTGGCTGGCGCATTGAGCGGTTGAATGTGGCGTGTTGGTGGGTGGCCATGCGTCGCGGCGCTCGAAGGCGGCGAAACCACGCCCGTTGAACTGACGAGCCGCGTCGGCGATTGCCGCTACATGTCTGGCAGCGACCCCAAAAGTGACTTTCTTCGGGGCGTCCGTCAATGTACCGGATCATTACGCTTGCCAGGGTACGGACTGCATGCACAAACGTTACTTAATGCGCACGCCATAAAAAAAGACCGCGAATGCGTACGCAATCGCGGTCTTTACGAGTGGCGCGGTCAGCTGAACGGCCGCGCTTACCCATCTAATGGGATCGGCCGACGCGTCGGGAACGAATGTTGCAGCCTACGTCCCGTCAGAACGTCTCCCAATCTTGATCGCTGCCAGCTCCAGCGGACGCCATGGCTTTTGCGGGCGCGCGTGCCGTTGCGGCAGCGGGCTGTGCTGCTGCGGCTGGCGCTTTCGTCACGGCGGCGGATTGCGGCGCGGGTTGCAGGGCGGGTGCGCGCGAAGGCTTGCGTGCGATCACCGGGCGCAGCGGCGCAGGCGCGCGCTTCGGCGCGGCGCTCATGGGCGGCGTGAGGCCGCCTTCTTCCAGGTGAAACACCGCTACGGCCTGACGCAACTTGCCGGCCTGATCTTCGAGCGACGAGGCCGCGGCCGCCGCTTCTTCGACCAGCGCGGCGTTTTGCTGCGTGACTTCGTCCATCTGCGTGACGGCGCGCGCCACCTGATCGATGCCGCTGCTCTGTTCTTCGGAAGCCGCGGCGATTTCTCCCATGATGTCGGTCACACGCTGCACCGCACCGATGATGTCGGTCATGGTGCGGCCGGCTTCGTCGACCAGCGCCGAACCCGACTGCACGCGCTCGACCGAGGTATCGATCAGTTCCTTGATTTCCTTCGCCGCCGCCGACGAACGCTGGGCGAGGCTGCGCACTTCGCCCGCCACCACCGCGAAACCGCGCCCTTCTTCGCCGGCGCGCGCGGCTTCCACGGCCGCATTCAGGGCCAGGATATTGGTCTGAAACGCGATCCCTTCAATGATCGAAATAATGTCGGCGATCTTTGCCGAGCTTTGATTGATGTCGCCCATCGTGCCGACCACCTTCTCGACCACGGCGCTGCCCTTGTTGGCGATCTCCGACGCATTCGCCGCAAGCGAGCTGGCCTGGCGTGCGTTGTCGGCGTTCTGCTTGACCGTGCCGGTGAGCTCTTCCATGCTCGACGCGGTTTCCTGCAGCGCCGAGGCCTGCTCTTCGGTGCGCGAGGACAGGTCGATATTGCCGGCGGCGATCTCGCGGGTTGCAGTCGCAATCGATTCGCTGCCGCTGCGCACGGTGCGCACCGTTTCGGTGAGGCTGCGCTGCATTCTGGCGATGCCTTCGAGCAGTTGCCCCATCTCGTCACGCGAAGTCACGACCACCGGGCGGCGCAGATCGCCTGCCGAGATCGCATCGAAATGACCGAGCGCGGCGTCGAGCGGCCGGGCGATGGCGCGGCTGAGCGTCAGATACGAGATCGCCGCGGCCAGCACGCCGATCAGCAATGCGCCAGCGCTTACCATGCGGAACAGTTCGAAGGCGCTTTGCGCCGCGTCGTAGCCGTCTTTGGCCGACGTGAACTGGAATTTGCGCAGCGCGTCGTCGGAATTGGCGAGATCGTTGTAGGCGATCTGCAGCCGCTTGGCGCCGTCGACCAGCTTGCTTTGGTCGTTTGCTGTAACGATCGCCGCAAAAGCATCCAGTTGCTGATGCAGCGCGTCACGCTTGGCCACCACGTCCTGCGCGAGGCGCTCCTCATCCGGCCCGCGCGGCAGGTCCATATACTTTTTCCACCACATATCGGACGTGACGCGCATGGTGCGCGCGCGCTCGATTGTCGGCGCAACTTCCGGCGTGCCGATCAGGAACGCCGCCCGGTCGAGCGCCAACCGCTCGCGCGCCGCGTAGAGTTCGGCGTTGCCGATATCGACCGCGCTCGGCATGGAGTTGGTGAACGTGTCCTTCAAGGCGTGGTTCGAATCGCTCATACCGAACATACCGAAGGCGCCGATGGCCACCAGCAACGCCGCGAGAAAAGCCATCGTGAGGCCTATGCGCGCCTTGATCGTAATGCCCTTGTTCAACATGTCTGGTTCCTGTGCTTTGAAAATGAGAGTTGCGTACGCAGCGGTTGGCGTGTGGTGGCTGCGTGTCGGCGCTCATTTGAGGCGGCGCTCTAATAACCCTGTTTACGGCACAGTAGTTAGTTCCTTGAAGGATTTATATGGTATGAGGAAAGGCGATGTAAGCAATTGGCAGGAATTACAAATCACTGACGGCGAGACGCTGATGCGAACCGCCGATGCGACATGCACCTAGGGTTGCTTGCGGAGGGGAAGTCAGAAAGACGGTGCGCCGTTTTGTGGAAATCGGGCGCAATGCAGCGTGCCAGCGGCACTAAATGACGCCTGCTCCGGGAAATCCATGTCCAGCTCGTCAGCAGCGGTCATGCACGGATGCACCGGGCGAGCGGGTGCGCACCATCGCGCGTATGCGGGTTCGACAATGCGCGCGCGGCGCAGAGTCTGGCCGCCAGATCAGGCCGCCAGATCGCGTTTGGCCGCACCGCCCCAGGTCGCGGTGGACTCGCGCACGATCAGCCGCGGCGATACGACGCGCCGGCGGCCAGGAGGACGCGGACTATCGGGCGAGCCACCGGCAATGCGTTCGATCAGCGTCTGCGCGGCGATGTCGCCGAGCGCGCGCACCGACTGGCCGACGGTCGAGAGCGCCGGGTAGGTGAAACGCCCCAGTTCGATATCGTCGAACCCGATGATCGAGCAATCACGCGGCACGCTGATATTGCGTTCCGCGGCTGCGCGCAGCGCGCCGATGCCCATCATGTCGTTGCAGGCAAAAATCGCCGACGGTTTGACCGTGTCGAACAGTTGGCCCGCCGCGCGGTAACCGCCGGTGCCCGAATAATCGCTTTCCACGATCGCGTCGGGCGGAATCTCGATGCCGCGCTCGCTCATCGCGCGGATGAAGCCATGCACGCGCATCGCGCTAACCGCTGTCTGCACCGTGCCGGTAATACAGCCGATCCGTACGTGCCCCAGTTCGAGCAGATGCCGGGTGGCGAGATACGCGCCCTTCTCGTGGTCGATCTGCACGAGATCCGCATTCAGCCCTTCGATGTTGCGGTCCAGAATCACCAGCGGCTCGCGCGAGTCGGCGAGCGTCTGCGCGAGCACGGCGTCGTCGCCGGCGGATGCGACGATCAGGCCGTCGATCCGTTTTTCCTGCAGTACGCGCAGATAGTTACGCTGCTTGGCCGGATCGTCGTCGGAATTGCAGAAGAACACGCAGTAGCCGTTGCGCGAGCAACCGTCCTCGATGCCGCGCGCCAGCTCCGCGAAATAAGGGTTCGTGGTGTTCGGCACGACGAGTCCGATCGTCGCCGTCGACCGGGCCTTCAGCGAGCGGGCCACCGCCGACGGAACATAGTGAAGCTGACGGATCGCGTGCTCGACCTTCGCGCGCACGTCAGCCGACACGGGCCGCGAGTTGTTCACCACGTGCGATACCGTCGTGAACGACACGCCCGCCGCGGCCGCTACATCCTTGATCGTCGCCATAACCTGTTGCTCTCCTGCCTGTTTTACCCGCCGGCCGCACCACCTGGCGCCCCACCGGCCGTTTTCTTCGAAAACTGACCAACCCCGTAAATACTGACGCTTTGCCGCGCGTCTCGCTGCGACTGCCCGTGCCGTGCCTGCGGCTTCCGGTTCTGCTACTTCTGCTACTTCTGCTGCCGGCGTGCCGCGAACTGCCGGCTTGCCGCGCCGGCCCTCGATCAGGCGCGCTTGCGACGGCTGCGATACGTATCCAGCACCACCGCCACCACGATCACCGCGCCGGTGATCATGCGCTTGGTCGGCTCATTCGCGCCAATCTGCGCGAGGCCGGCCGCCAGCACCGAAATGATCAACACGCCGAAAAAGGTGCTGATCACCGAGCCGCGCCCGCCCATCAGGCTCGTGCCGCCGATCACCACGGCCGCGATCACCTGCAGCTCGACGCCTTGGCCCGCATTGGGGTCGGCCGCTTCCAGACGCGAGATCTGGAACAGCGCGGCCAGCCCGGCGAGCGCGCCCATCAGTGCGAACACAATGACCTTGTACGGCCGCGGATTGACGCCTGCAAGCCGCACCGCCTCCTCGTTGGTGCCGATGCCGACCAGATAGCGGCCGAACACCGTGCGCGTGAGCACCAGTTGCGCGATCACCATCACCGTCACCGCGATCAGGAACGCCGGCGAGATGCCAACTGCGATCGGGTTCGACAGGAAGTCGAACGCGTCGCCGATATAGGCGGTGCGCGAATTCGTCATCTGATACGCCATGCCGCGCGCGGCTTCGAGCACGCCGAGCGAGACGATGAACGACGGAATCCGCCAGCCCACCGTCACCGCGCCGGTAATGGTGCCGGTCAGCGCCGCCGCGGCGACCCCGAGCAGCGCCGACGGCAACGGCCCCCAGCCCCACTTCAGCGCGGCCACGCTCACCACCGACGCGCCCAGCGCCAGCACCGACCCCACCGACAGATCGATCCCGGCGATGATCAGCACGAAGGTCATGCCCACCGACATCACCACCAGATCCGGAATCTGATTGGCG
Organism: Paraburkholderia sp. BGA-UO-ETr-F21; assembly: GCF_059567925.1. Classification (NCBI taxonomy): domain Bacteria; kingdom Pseudomonadati; phylum Pseudomonadota; class Betaproteobacteria; order Burkholderiales; family Burkholderiaceae; genus Paraburkholderia; species Paraburkholderia sp. BGA-UO-ETr-F21. Next base: position 11,690 of record NZ_JCAQOY010000004.1, read on the forward strand.
ATCGTGCTGAATGTGTCGTACGTCAGAAAGTGCGAACTCAGCAGCGAGAACAGCACGATCATCGCCAGCAACGCGCCGGCAAGCCCGAGGTAATTCGAAAAACCCAGGCGCGTGCCGGCCGGCTTGCCGCTCGCGAGCGGCGCCGACGGGTCGGCGGGCGGCGCGACGGTGCCCGTGCTGCCCGCACCACTCACGCGCCCCACGCCGCCCGCGCCCGGCTTGTCGCCCGATGCGTCGGGCGCCGATTGATCGTTCATGACAGACTCCCTGCTTCGCTGGTGTCGGGGGCGGCGTGCAGCAACGCTTCGCGGCTGCGATAGCCGGCGAAAGCCGCGGCCAGCAGCGCGTCCTGCGACCAGTTGTCGCGCTCGAACACACCCGTCATGCTCCCCGCGGACATCACGCCGATCCGGTCGCAGATCAGCATGAGCTCCCGCAAGTCGCTCGACACCACGACGAGCGCGCGTCCTTCGCGAGCCAGCGCACCCATCAAGCCATAAATATCGAACTTCGCGCCGACGTCGATGCCGCGCGTCGGTTCGTCGAACAACAGCACGCGGCAGTCGCGCGCCAGCCAGCGGCCGATCACGACCTTCTGCTGGTTGCCGCCCGACAGCTCGCCGACAATCTGCGCCGGCCCGGACGTGCGGATCCGCATCGCGGCGATCTGCTTCTGCGCCAGCGCGTTCTCCCGCTTCGCATCGACGATGCCGTGCCGCGCCACGCTGCCGATATTGCCGAGCGACACGTTGGCCGCGATCGGCTGCGGCAGCAGCAGGCCTTCGCCTTTGCGGTCTTCGGTAATGAGCGCGATGCCGGCGCGCACCGCGTCCGAGGGCGAAGCGATCTGCACCGGCGTGGGCGGCGCGCCCGGCGTTCCAGCCAGTGCGACGCTGCCGCTATCCTTCTGATCGGCACCGTAAATCAGCCGCATCAACTCCGTGCGGCCCGCGCCGATCAAGCCGCTAATGCCGAAAATCTCGCCCGCACGCACTTCGAACGACACCTCGCGCACCACCTTGCCGCGCGTCAGCCGCTCCACTTTCAGGAGCGGCGCGCCGATGTTGCGCACGCCCAGATCGATCCGCTCGCCGAGTTCACGGCCGACCATCCATGTGACGATTTGGTCGCTGGTCAGGTTGGCCATCGCGTCGACATGCACCAGCCGGCCGTCGCGCAACACCGCGATCTGCTCGGCCACTCGCGCCAGTTCCTCGAGCCGGTGCGAGATGTAGACCAGCGCCACGCCGCGCGCCTTCAGCCGGTCGATCTGTTCAAACAGCAGATCGACCTCGCGCGCGGTCAGCATCGCGGTCGGTTCGTCGAGGATCAGCACGCGGCAGTCGTCGATCAGATTGCGCGCGATTTCCACCATCTGCTGATGACCGATACCGAGCTCGCCGACCAGCGTGTCCGGATCGATCGCGTCGAGGCCGACCTGCGCCATGGCCTGGCGCGCGTCTTCACGCAGCTTGCGCCGGTCGATCCAGCCGAAGCTGAACGCGCCGACCCGCGGCAGGCGGTTCAGGAACAGGTTCTCGGCCACCGATAAAGTCGGCAGCAGATTCAACTCCTGCATCACCATGCGCACGCCGAGCGCCTCGGCCGCGGTGCGGCTTGGCGGCGCATAAGGCTCGCCGCCGAGCCGCATCGTGCCGGCGGTCGGCTCGACCAGCCCACCGATGATTTTGGACAGCGTACTCTTGCCTGCGCCGTTCTCACCCGTCAACGCCAATACCTCGCCGGCGCGCAGCGACAGGGAGATGTCGGCGAGCACCGGTTCGGCGTAGGTCTTGCCGATGCCGCTGACGGACAGTACGGCAGGTACGGCGTCGTGGTCGGTTGAATCCATCGCAATCCTGGTTCCAAGGCGGCGGCGGTGGCCTCACGCAATCCGTTTGCATGAAGCCGGCCACCGGCCGTCTCGTGTCATGCGGGCCCAATGTGCGGAATGCACAGGCGCTAACAGCCACGCCCCCTCCCGTCGCGCGGCACCGTCATGACGCTTACCTCTGGAATTAACGGCGGCACGGCAGGTTTCTTGAGCGCTTATTGAATAGCCGCGGGTTCGTGAGCGCACGCCATGCATTGAGCGTGAAACGTCGTTGCCCCGAAACTGCGTACGACTTGGCCCGGCGCTAACCGGGCCATGTTCACTTCGTGACCAGATCGCACGGCGTTTCCACCACGCCCGACAGATCCGACTGCTTCTTGTGCTCGCTGAGCGCCTTCAGCGCGGTGTCGATACCGAACACAGCCTGCTTGGCGGCATACTGATCCGCGGTGGCGAGCACGCGTCCGTCCTTGAGCATCGGCTTGATCGCGTTGATGTTGTCATAGCCCACCACCAGCACCTTGCCCTGCTTGCCCGCCGCGCGCACGGCCGAGACCGCGCCGATCGCCATGTTGTCGTTGCCGGCGAGAAGCGCCTTCAGATTCGGGTATTCGTTGAGCATGGCCGACGCCACCGCATTGCCCTTGTCGATCTCCCATTCACCCGATTGCACCGAGACGACCTTCGCGCCGACCTTCTGCATCGCGTCCTTGAATCCGGCGGTGCGCTGCTGCGCGTTGGTGGTGGTCGACACGCCTTCGATGATGCCGACCTCGTCGCCCGCCTTGAGCTTTTTGGCCAGATAATCGCCGACCTTCTGCGCGCCCTTGCGGTTATCGGGGCCGACGAACGGCACGTTCAGATCTTTCGACTTGAGCACGTCCGGGTCGAGCCGATTGTCGATATTCACGACGATGATGCCCGCATCCACCGCCTTCTTGACGACCGGCACCAGCGCCTTCGAATCAGCCGGCGCGAGCACGATCGCGTCGACCTTCGAGACGATCATCTGCTCGACGATGCGGATCTGGTTCGCGGTATCGGTCTCGTCCTTGATGCCATTGGTGATCAGGTCGAATTGCGACGGGTTGTGCTTCTGATAGTCCTTCGCGCCGGTTTCCATGGTCAGGAAGAACTCGTTGGCGAGCGACTTCATGACCAGCGCGACCTTCGGCTTGTGAGCGGGCGCGCTCTGCGCATACGCGGAGGAAAACGGCAAAGCGGCGCCGGCGGTGGCGAGGACGGCGGCCGCCAGGATGCGGCGGCGAATGCGTTGGTTCATGCCTATCTCCAGGGTCTGTCGGGCTCAAAAAAGAGCCTTATTTTTAATAGTGCGCAAACGTTTGCGTGGGCCATTCTCAGCGCAGTCCGCGTGAATTGTCAACGACGCGCGGTGGTGCGGCGCACCCGCTCGATTCGAACCGGCGCACCGGGTCGGCGCGCCGGCAGGTGACGTGTGGCAAAGGGTCCCTCGCTAGGTCCGTGCTTGGCGAATTTGCCGCCGGCTGCAAGATCACAGCCCGGCGGGCCGCCTATGCTGGACTTTTATTGCGCACGATGCAAGCGGGGACAACGCGGGACGAGCTCGCAAAGCGCCGCCCTCTGCGTCGATCAAAGCCAGCCGGCTTTGCGGAATCGCCAGTACAGCACGAGGTCGACGGTCAGCATGACCGCCAGACAGATCGGATAGCCGTACTTGTAGTGCAACTCGGGAATGCTCTGGAAGTTCATCCCGTAGATGCCGGCGATCATGGTCGGCACCGCGAACAGCGCGGCGAACGAGCCGAGCCGTTTGGTCACCTCGCTCTCGGCGAGCGAAATCATGCCGAGATTGACCTGCACGGCGGTGACGACCATTTCGCGCCGCCCGTCGATGATTCTTACGATCCGCTCGAGGTGGTCGTAGACGTCGCGGAAGTACGCCTGCATGCCCTCGCAGACGCTCGGAATGCGGCCGCCCGTGAGTTTGCTGATGGCTTCCTGCAGCGGTGCGATATGGTGCTGCAGAATCACGAGGCGGCGCTTGAGCGAGTACAGATCCTGGATGATCGCGCGCGACGCCGCGGAATTGTTGCGGTCGAAGATGCGGTCTTCGAGTGCCTCGATCTCGCTGTTCATCGTCTCGATGATCGGAAAATATCGATCGACGATGTCGTCGGCAAGCGCGTACAGCACGAACGCCGAGCCTTCCTTGAGCAATTGCGGTTCGCGCTCGCAGCGGGCGCGCACATTCTGAAAGCCGATGCGCGTACCGCGCCGCACCGACAGCACATAGTTGCGCCCCACGAATACGTCGACTTCGCCGATCAGCAATTCGTTGTCTTCGTCCATCTCCACCGTGTGCATCACCGCGAACAGCGATTCGCCGTACTCCTCGATCTTGGGGCGCTGGTGACCGTTCTGCGCGTCTTCGATCGCGAGTTCGTGCAGGCCGAATTCGTGTTTCATCACGGCCAACTCCCCCGGGCCCGGGTCCTTCAGCGCCACCCAGACAAAACACTCGGGCCGCGCCACGTAATCGCTGATGCTATCGATGTCGATGTCTGCCAGCTTCCGGCCGTCCTGATAGGCGGCGCAATTGATCAGCATGTTTGAATTACCTTGAAAACGGAACAGGCGGCCAGACCCTTACGACGCGTAAGCCATGCGTCGGGCCTAAACCGGCCGGATTTGCAATAGCCGTCATGTTAAAGGCTATGCGTGGGTGGTCCCGCTTTTCTGCTCTTCTGACCAGCACGCCGGACGATGCCCGAGGGTCCTGACCGTTGCCGCCCGTCGTTGCCGCCCGTCGTTGCCGCTTGTTGTTGCCGCTTGTTGCGACCGCGCCCTTTCCATGCATGATAGCAACGCACGTCCGTTCTGCCAGCCTGGCCGAATGGACGACCCCGGGCCCCCTTGCGTGGCGCCGCGTTCTTCTTCATGATCGCTGCAAAGGGCAGCTCGTAACCTGCCGATCACAAGGAGACAGCAATGTGGTATTTCACCTGGATTCTCGGCATCGGCGTGGCATTAGGTTTCGGCATCATCAACGTAATGTGGCTGGAGGCCGGCGGCAAGTTCGCCCGTGACCCACAGGTAGCCGGCGCCGTATCCGCCACGCCGGAGGACACGCCTTCGTGACGCATCTGGTTTTCTTCTGCGGTCACGCAGGCACGGGCAAGACCACGCTCGCGAGGAAGCTGCATGGCCCGCTGATGAAAGCGTGCGGCACGCCCTTCTGCCTGCTCGATAAAGATACGCTTTACGGCGGCTACAGCGCGGCCGCCATGGCCATGCTGACCGGCGACCCCAACGACCGCGACAGCCCGCTGTTCCTCGAGCATCTGCGCGATCCCGAGTACCGCGGCCTGCTCGACACCGCCCGCGACAATCTCGAACTCGGCGTTAGCGCGCTGGTGGTCGGGCCGCTTTCGCGCGAAGTGCGCGAGCGGCGCCTGTTCGATCGCGCGTGGCTGGGTGTGAGTGCCGAAGTAGCGTTGCGGGTCGTATGGGTTTATACGTCGGAAGAGACGGCGCATCGGCGGATCGTGGAGCGCGCGAATCCGAACGACGCCTACAAACTCGCGCATTGGGACGAGTACCGGCAGCGCCGCTTCGCGCCCAGCGGCGATCTCTGCGACGACCTGCTGATGTTCGACAATACCGCGCCCGCTTCGGCGGATTATCAAGCGCTGCTCGCACGCATTGTCGGCGCGCCGCGCGGGGCGGCGATCATGCCGCCGGTGCCGGTTTAGCCTGCGCGGCGCGCCACAAAAAACGACGCCCCGCAGCGCGGGGCGTTTGAAAGACCCTCTACGGAGTCTTCGTTGCTGTGTGCAGCAGGCTTTTCTCGCCTGCCGCCACGTTGTCGCACGGCCCTCATGCCACGCCGTCAGACAGTCGCCATCGTCTCCAGCGACTGTCCCTCGTACAACTGGCCGAAGCGGTTCGCGAGGAAATCGCGCAGCGACACCTGCTCCTGACGCACAAAGCCCTTTTGCGGGAGCTTCTGTTCACGGAACAGATCGAGCACCGCGCACATTGCGCCGGCCGTGGTGATCTGGATCGCGCTCATCGGCACGCCGCACACCGTCTTCGCGAAGATCTTGCGGGTGAAGACTTCCTGCACCAGTTGACCGTCGCGCATGCCGCTCACCGTGATGAACACGAGCACCACGTCCTGCGCGGTGGAAGGCACCGAACGGCGCATGATGTTCTTGAGCGTGTCGCGGTCGCTGGCAAGACGCAGGTCTTCGAGCAGGAACTGCATCAGGTTGCGGTGGCCCGGATAGCGCACCGACTTGTAGTCGAGCGATTCCACCCGGCCCGACAAGGTTTCGCACAGCGTGCCAAGACCGCCGGAGGTATTGAAGGCTTCGTACTCGGTGCCGTCGAGCGAGAAATGTTCGAGGCCTTCGAGCGGCTGCACCCATTGCGTGCGGCTGTCGCGGATCGCTTCGCACGGCTGGCAGTACTCGTTGATCAGGCCGTCGACGCTCCACGTCAGGTTGTACTTCAGCGCGTTGGTCGGGAATTCCGGCAGCGCGCCCACGCGCATCTTGACGTCGCGGATTTCCGTGAAGCGGTTTGCGAGTTCGTCCGCGGCAATGCCGATAAAGCCCGGCGCCAGACCGCACTGCGGCATGAAGGCGTGATCGGCGTCGTCGGCGATCGCGCGGATCGCGTGCGTGGCGCGCACGTCTTCCGTCAGATCGAAGTAATGCACGCCCGCGCCCTTGGCAGCCGCGGCCACGTTCACGGCGAGGTAATAAGGCAGCGCGTTGACGAGCGCGTCGAAGCCTTGCACGGCCGCGCGCAGCGCGGCGGCATCGGCGGAATCCACACGGCGGGTCGGAATGCCCTGAGCGGCGAGCTTGTCGAGCGCGTGCTGGTCGCGGTCGAACGCGACGACTTCGTAGTCGCCGGTTTCACGCAACATATGGGCGATGGTGTGACCGATCAAACCTGCGCCTACGATAGCTACTTTCATACGCTTCTCCTTGTTATCTGTGTGCTGTCTCCAGCTTGGGACGTGCGCTGCGCTCGTGGCGCCGCGCCCAGCGGGCTGAACCCTTGAGCAACAGTTTAGGGAGAAGCAAAAACACTTCATACGCGCAAAATGCTGCGCTATGACCACGAACTTCGACGTTATGACGAACACATCAGTCGATGTGTCGAAAAGTTGTTAAAACCGCGTAAATGAATGGCGCCGTGCGCAGCCTAGGGAGGCTGCTCGTCCGCTCACACCATGCCGCGGTCGATCTTGCGCGCGAGAATGATCGAGGTCGTGGTCCGCTCCACGCCCTCCAGACCGCCGATCTGGTCAAGCAGATCGTTGAGCCGGTCGGGCGAATCGGCGCGCAGCCACGCAACGTAATCGAACTCGCCGCTCACCGCGCACAGCAACTGCACCTCGGGCATCTTGCCGAGACGTTTCTGCACGGCGGGCCCGTGTTTGGGCGCGATGATGATGCCGACGTAGGCCATAATGCTCGAGTCGAGCACGTCCTGGCCGAGCCGAACGCTGTAACCAGCGATCACGTTGCTGCGCTCGAGCCGCGCAATCCGCGCGATCACCGTGGTCCGCGCCACGCCCAATTGGCGCGCGAGATTGGCGACGCTCTCGCGTGCGTTGGCTTGTAGCAGCGCAACCAGGTTGCGGTCGAGATCGTCGAGTTGGTCGAGGCGCGGAGGTCTCATCGAAGGTCAATGATGTGGTTCAGGTGAGGCGGATTATCGCGCGTCTGCGGCGGCGATTGGAGAAGTCGCCGGGCCGATCCGCATGAACCGTCAAGCAGGCCGCGACACACATCGCAAGCGTTGCCTACTTCATGACAACTGGCAGCGGCTGCCGGCGCTAAGCCCCAAACCGTTCGATCACGAAATCGATGAAGCTGGTGAGCTTGGCCGTCGCGCGGCGATCGCGCGGATAAACCAGATGGACCGGCGCGCCCTCCGGCAGATAGTCCTCCAGCACGGACACCAATTCGCCGCTGGCGATTTCTCTCGCGAGCAGCGCCTCCGGCTGCAATACGAGCCCGAAGCCGTGCAACGCGGCGACCTTGAGCGCCTGGCCGTTGTTCGCGCGAAACCGTCCGGCGCGTAGATGGTTCTCCTCCGCGCTCTCGCCGCCGAGGCGCCATAGACCTTCGCGGCCCCAGTGCAGAAACCCGAGGCATTCATGCTCCTTGAGATCCTCCGGCGTGCGCGGCGTGCCGGCGCGCGCCAGATACGCCGGAGAAGCGCATGCGCGCATCCGGTAGGGTCTCAGCGGCCGTGCGACCAGACTCGAATCGGGCAATTGGCCGATGCGTATCGACGCATCGAAACCCTCTTCCACCAGGTCGATCACGCGATTCGAAAGATCGAGTTCGAGCGTGATGTCAGGCCATGCGGTGAGGTATTCGGTCATTGCCGGGGCGAAAACTTCCACGCCATAGGTGAGCGGCACCGTCACTTTAAGCACGCCGCGCGGCGCGGCGGCCATTGCCTCGGCGAGCGACTCGGCGTCCTTGACATCCGCGAGGATGCGCCGGCATTGCTCGTAATACTGCCGGCCGATCTCCGTCAGGCTTTGCCGGCGTGTGGTGCGCGTCAGGAGCCGCGTGGCGAGCCGGGTTTCCAGTGAACGGATGTGCTTGCCCACCATCGCCGACGAAATGTCGAAGCGCTCGGCGGCCGCCGTCAGACTGCCCGCCTCGACCACCGCGACGAAGATTTCCATGCTGACGAATTTGTCCACCCGCTATTTCCTGTTCGTTTCGGTTGTAAGCGTTTGTCGCACAAGAGCCGCATTGTAGGGATATCGTGATACTAATAGCGGCGACGGCAAAGTGGGCAGCCGGCCGCCATGCGTCGCCATGACTGGCGCACGGCGGGCCGCTCGCACACGAGCCTTGTCCCAATTCGAACAGACATCAGGAGTTTCGATGAAAAAAGCACTGGTAATGCTGGCCACCGCAGTCGCCATGAGCGGCGCATTCGCACAAACTTCCGCGCCGGCATCGGCGCCGGTGAGCGCCGCTTCGGCACCCGCCGCCAAGGCCGGCCACGAGCGCAATGTCGAAGACCGCATCGCCTACCTGCATTCGCAACTGAAGATTACTTCGGCTCAGGAACCACAGTGGAAAGCGTTCGCCGACGTGATGCGCGGCAATGGCCAGACGATGGGCGAGTTGTTCCAGCAGCGCCGGGCCGCGACCAACGTGTCCGCGCTCGACGACATGAAGCAATACGCGACCATCGCGCAAGCACATGCTGACGGCATGAAGAAACTGGTCGATGCGTTCGACCCGCTGTACAACAGCTTCTCGCCGGAACAGAAGAAACTGGCTGACGTGACTTTCCATCAACCGGGCGGTGTGGAAGGCCATGGTCATCGTGGCAAGGGTAAAGGTGGCAAGGCCGCCGCTGCCCCGGCAAGCGACGCCACTGTGAAGCCGTAAGGAACCCACTGCGCGCCGCGCGGATATGCCGCGGCGCGCGCCGGGGTGGTTGGCCGAATTTATTGGCCAGGCTTATTGCATGACCGGCCGCGTAGATCGGCTCCGCCCCACCCATTCGCGCTTTCTCTGAATCCGCATGCCGATCCGGCAACCTTCCGTTTTGTCTTTTCACGTATATGCGACACACGGCCGATCCGCGCCGCTGTTCATCGCAAAAGAAACCGGTCGTCAGATGCATCTGGCATGATGCGAGTCGTACGCGGCCCGAAGACCTGAAGTCCTGCGCTGCCGCCCCGCTCCCCATACCAGCACGCTTTATGACCGAACTCAAAAATCTCGATCTGAATCAAGACGCTAACGCCTGCCGTGTCGTAAAAGACGAAACGGTCAGCGTGGAATTCGCCGCCGCCGAAGGCGAATTGATGAGCCTCGAAGGCCCGAACCGTTACGTCCGCGGCGACGCCCTGATCACCGGATCGACAGGTGACCGCTGGGTCGTCTCACGGGAGCGCTTCGACGCCAAATACGTTCCCGCCGACGCAACGATCTCGCACGGCGAAGCGGGAGCGTACCGCAACCGCCCCGCTGTCGTGCTGGCCAAACAGATGCATGAAGCGTTCACGCTCGCGCGCTCGGCAAACGGTGGCGACGTGCTGCACGGCGCCGCCGGCGACTGGGTCATGCAGTACGCGCCTGGCGACTACGGTGTGGTACAGGCGGCACGCTTCGCAAAGGTTTATCGCGTGGCGAGTTAGGCGTGATTAGCGGCGTTGACCGCGCGCGCCTGATCGGTAACGACCATGCTCGCGCGCGGTCAGCGCGTTTATTCGAGGCTTTGCTGGCGGCTCACGGCTCGTGCCGCAAATAGCCCTCTTTTGAAGGGTCACGCATCAGAAACGCCACGACACCAGCGATTGCGCACATCGCCGTCACATACCAGTAAAACGTGGACTCGCTGCCCGCCTGCTTCAACCACAGCGCGACATACTCCGCCGAGCCGCCGAAGATCGCATTGGCCACCGCATACGACAACCCCACGCCCAGCGCGCGCACTTCCGGCGGGAACATTTCCGCCTTGATCAGACCGCTGATCGACGTGTAGAAGCTCACAATGGCGAGCGCCAGCACCACCAGGCCAAATGCCGCGTACGGGCTCGTCACGTCTTTCAGCGCATGCAGCAACGGTACCGTGCCGATGGTCGCGAAAAACCCGAAGAACAGCATCGAACGGCGGCGGCCGATGCGGTCCGACAATGCACCGAACGCCGGCTGCATCACCATATACACGAACAGCGCCGCGGTCATCACGTTGCTGGCCG
>NZ_JCAQOY010000005.1:0-654897 GCF_059567925.1 Paraburkholderia sp. BGA-UO-ETr-F21
CGTCTGGAAAGCTTGCGCCGGTGCCGGCGCCGCTCTGGATCGTGACCCGGTGGCCCTGGCTCACATACTTCCTGACCGTTTCGGGCGTCGCGGCGACGCGGGTTTCGTGCGCGCGCGTCTCGGCTGGCACTCCGATGTGCATCGTTGTTCCTCCTCGACTTCCTGTTTTACGACAGTTCCGCCGACGAGGCACGCCGGCTTGCAAGTGCAACGGCTAACGCCTCACTTTAACCGAAACAGACGCCGCGCCGAAATCGGGGACAATGCGGGGGGCCTTGGCGGATGCAGGCTGCGTCGTGGCGGGCCACGAATGGGCAGGACCGGGTACCGCGGGCCGCCCGCTTCCCGGCAGGCGAAGCCCATAAACGGTAAAATGTGCACCCATGAAACCGGAAACCTGGCTGCCGCACGTCACCGTCGCGGCCATCGTCGAACGTGACGGGCGCTTCCTCGTGGTCGAGGAACATACCGCCGAGGGCCTGCGCCTGAATCAGCCCGCGGGCCATCTGGAAGCGGGCGAAACGCTGGTCGAAGCCGTGATCCGCGAAACGCTCGAGGAAACTGCCCATCCGTTCGTGCCCGTGGCACTGGTGGGCATGTATATGACCCACTTCGAGCGTCCCGGCAGCGAGGGTGCGGCAGGCGGGGTGACCTACCTGCGCTTCACCTATTGCGGCCCGGGCGGCGAGCCGGACACGGATCGCGCGCTCGACCCCGACATCGTCCGCACATTGTGGATGAGCGCCGACGAATTGCGCGCCTGTTCCGAACGGCACCGCACGCCGCTCGTCATGCAATGTCTGGACGACTACCTCGCGGGCCGGCGTTTCCCGCTCGACTTCGTGCACACGCATTCGGTCGGGCCCAAACAGTGAATATCGCGGCAGCCGTCACGAGCGGCCCACCCACGATCCATGAAGGCAAGCAGCACCCAGTGAGCATCTTATGAGCAAGCAGAAAGTCGTGGTAGGCATGTCGGGCGGCGTCGATTCGTCGGTTACCGCGTGGCTGCTGAAGGAACAGGGCTACGACGTGGTCGGCCTGTTCATGAAAAACTGGGAAGACGACGACGACAGCGAGTACTGCTCGACGCGGCAGGACTGGATCGACGTGGTCTCGGTGGCGGACCTGATCGGCATCGACGTCGAAGCGGTCAACTTCGCCTCCGAATACAAGGACCGCGTGTTCGCCGAATTCCTGCGCGAATACTCGGCCGGCCGCACGCCGAATCCGGACGTGCTGTGCAACGCCGAAATCAAGTTCAAGGCGTTCCTCGATCACGCCATGTCGCTCGGCGCGGAAACCATCGCGACCGGCCACTATGCGCGCGTGCGCGAGAACAACGGCCGCTTCGAACTGCTGAAGGCATTCGACCATACGAAAGATCAGTCGTACTTCCTGCACCGCTTGAATCAGGCGCAGTTGTCGAAAACGCTGTTTCCGCTCGGCGAGATTCCGAAAACCAAAGTGCGCGAAATCGCCGAACAGATCGCGCTGCCCAATGCGAAGAAGAAAGACTCGACCGGCATCTGCTTTATCGGCGAACGGCCGTTCCGCGACTTCCTGAACCGCTATCTGCCGACCAAGCCCGGCCCGATGAAAACCACCGAAGGCAAAGTGGTCGGCGAACACATCGGCCTCGCGTTCTACACGTTCGGCCAGCGCAAGGGCATCGGCCTCGGCGGCAGCAAGGACGGCAGCGGCGAGCCGTGGTTCGTGGCCGGCAAGGACATCCCGTCGAACACGCTCTACGTTGCGCAGGGCCACGATCATCCGTGGCTGCTGAGCCATACGCTGTCCGCGGGCAACACGAGCTGGGTGGCGGGCGAGCCGCCGGCGGACGGCTTTGCGTGCGGCGCGAAGACCCGCTACCGGCAAGCGGACGCGCCCTGCACGTTCAGTTCGGCGGGGGCCGGCGAAGGCCTCTTCGAGCTGAATTTCGACACGGCGCAATGGGCTGTCACACCGGGGCAATCCGCCGTGCTCTACGATGGCGACGTGTGCCTGGGCGGCGGCATCATCGAACATGCGGTAACCGGCCAGCCGGTCTCACGCCAGCCGCAACAAGCGGCATTGCTGACCACCCGCTGATCCATGCTTTCAATCGATGAGTCATACAGCGCGTCGCCGTACGCGCCGCACGTTCACGTCTGAACCCGGTCGCGGCATTCATGCGTTCGCACTTCCAACGGCAGCCCGCTTCGCCATGACAAGCAGTCGCCCGTCTTCCTGCACGACGGATTCCGCCTGCGCCAACGGCGTTGGCGATCCCGCCGTGACGATCCTCACCGCAACGGAGTCCCCATGTTTTCTCGACGTTATCTCGCCATGTGGTGCGCAGCCGCATTACTCGTGGTCTGCGCGGCGCTCGCCGCCACGCATCACATCTCGTGGTTCTGGATCATCGTGCCGCTTGCATTGGTCGCGCTCGGCCTGTTCGACCTGACGCAGCAGCGTCACGCGATCCTGCGCAACTATCCGCTGTGGGGGCACTTCCGTTTCCTGTTCGAATTCATCCGGCCGGAAATCCGTCAGTATTTCGTTGAAGGCGATACCGACGAAAAGCCGTTTTCGCGCGCTCAGCGCAGCATCGTCTACCAGCGTGCGAAGAACGACGTCGACAGCCGACCGTACGGCACCGAGCTCGACGTCAAGGCCGTCTCGCACGAATGGATCAGCCACTCGCTCGCGCCCACCGTGCTCGATCACCACGACTTTCGCGTCGTGGTCGGACCGGACCGCGCACAGCCTTATTCGATGTCGATCTTCAACGTCTCGGCAATGAGCTTCGGCTCACTGTCGGCGAACGCGATCATGGCGCTGAACCTCGGCGCGAAGAAAGGCAACTTCGCGCACGACACCGGCGAAGGTTCGATGTCGAAGTATCACCGCGAGCACGGCGGCGACATCATCTGGGAAATCGCTTCGGGCTACTTCGGCTGCCGCAACGACGACGGCACTTTCAGCGCGGAGAAGTTCGCGAAGCAGGCCGCCGAGCCGCAAGTGAAGATGATCGAGGTGAAGCTCTCGCAAGGCGCGAAGCCGGGTCACGGCGGCGTGCTGCCGGCGGCCAAGATCACGCCGGAAATCGCCGAAACGCGCGGCGTGCCGATGGGCCGCGACTGCATCTCGCCGGCCACGCACTCGGAGTTCTCCACACCGCGCGGTCTGCTCGAATTCGTCGACCGTCTGCGCACGCTGTCGGGCGGCAAGCCGACCGGGTTCAAGCTGTGCATCGGGCATCCGTGGGAATTTTTCGGCATTGCGAAGGCGATGCTGGAAACGGGCATCCTGCCGGACTTCATCGTGGTGGACGGCGCGGAAGGCGGCACCGGCGCGGCGCCACTGGAATTCACCGACCACGTCGGCGTGCCGTTACAAGAAGGGCTGCTGCTGGTGCACAACACACTGGTGGGCATCGGCTTGCGCCAGCGCATCCGCATCGGCGCGAGCGGCAAGATGATCACCGCATTCGATATCACCAAGACGCTCGCCATCGGCGCCGATTGGGTCAATGCGGCGCGCGGCTTCATGTTCGCGGTGGGCTGCATTCAGGCGCAGACCTGCCACACGGGGCGTTGCCCGACCGGCGTCGCGACGCAAGACCCGGTGCGCCAGCGCGCGTTGGTGGTGCCGGACAAGGCCGACCGTGTTTTCAATTTCCATCACAACACGCTGCATGCGCTGAAGGAAATCATTCAGGCCGCGGGGCTGAAGCATCCGGCGGAACTGCGCGCGCATCACATCGTGCGGCGCGTGTCGTCGCATGAGGTGCGCCTCATGTCGGACTTGCTGAAGTATCTCGATCCGAACGACCTGCTCAACGGCAATTACCGTTACTCGCTGTTCGAAAAGTACTGGCCGGTGGCGCAAAGCGATTCGTTCTCGCCGAAGGTGGAGTTGGCGGCGACGTGATTCGGCGCGGACGACATTTAATCCACGTACAGAGACGGGTTCGATTTTAAGAATCCACAAGAATTCGTCTTATATACAACCTTCAGAATGGACCGTACATTGACGAGGTCTATTGCTCCATTCGATGGTTATGGTTACACCCGCTCCGCTCTGTACGTCATTGCCGCTCGGCACACACGCGCATCTCGCCCGGACATCTCACCGCGGTATGCGCGTGATGCGCGGGGACTTCATTAAGGCCACGCGCTCGTCGGCCACACCCAATGCTGCGGGCCGAACGCTCGCCCTCGTATCGATTGCCGATGTGGCCGGGCATCGACGCGAAAGCACTCACGATTACCGGTGAAACGCATGCGACGGTACCACCTGAAACAAGGTGATCGCTCTTCGGCTGGGGGATTTGTTCTCGAAGGGGATGAAACCTGCACCCACCATGGCACGGCATTAACCTACCTCGGCGCGAAGGTCGAATGCCACTCCTGCGGGACTGTCGGTGTTATTTCCGGAACAGGGCCGCGCTTGCCGAACAGCATAATGGGCACGGACGCGGCACTGGAAGGCGACATTTGCCTATGCAAGTGCGAGCCATCTCCGACCATCATCGCTTCTCAGAAAGATATGTTTCAGGAGTTCGATGTCACTGGGCCCGAGCAACGGCTTGACGTCAACAAAGAGCCCCAACTAAACGACCTACCTGCCTTTCAACCGCCGCGCATGCACTCCCAACGCGTGTTCGTGTGGGATAGCGTGACCGGCCAGCCGTTAGAAAATCAACGGTTCATAGTTGATATTGAAGGCAAGATGCGATGGGCCAGAACCGACAAAGAAGGTTATGCGTTAATTGAGACGCCCGGGTCAGAAACATTTCGCATCCACATTCTCTTTTCGTCACCGCAGCGTGAACTCAGACCCAGCCAGGGAGGGTGAGGATGGCAGACTACACAATTGAGCACTGGACCGCTGGGCGAACGACATTGGACGGCGACACCGGCAATGCCATCTCCATCTCCGTCAATAACCGCGCGGCCACCCGGCAGGCCATCATCAATCGCATACGACAAACCGGTATAAACTTTGTCGAGCGATCCGACTGGGCTGCGCATAAGAACCGTTCATCTCGCATGCGTGACGACTGGAATTACACCAAGATCGCCATCCATCATGCGGGACGCAGTTTTACGTGCGGACCTGCAGCACTCCAGTTGCTGGACATTCAAGATCTGCAGATGGGACGCAGCACGGCGGCAAGCGACGACATCGGCTATCACTATGCACTTGATTGTTTCGGGAATATCTTCGAGGGCCGCGATATAAGGTTCAAGGGCGAAAACGTGCATAACTACAACTCGGAGGTCATCGGAATCGTACTGCTGGAAAATCTGACAGAACCAGGCGAGGGGCACGACGGCGTTGCGCGAATCACAAAGCTGCTGAACTCGATCGGCTTCAAACAAAAACCGCACGTACCCGAAAAACAGAAGCTCGCGCTCACAGCATTTATTTCCACTCTGCGAGAGTTTTTCGATATTCATACCCTTGGCGGGCATCGCGAGTTTCCCGGTCAATTGGGCGAAGGGAAGATATGCCCGGGTAACGTCGGCCTGGCAATTGTCAACGAAATACGAAAATCGACAGGCTTGAGCGTCCCATGAACGTGCTGCGAAAGAAGTGGCCCGTTGCGATCGGCTGTGCTGCCGCAGCCCTCGTTGCAATTGCGTACACCGGCTACGTCGAGTCATACCTGGACCACGAAGTGCAAACGACGTTCTTTGTTAAGCAATATCCGACGTTCCAGATGAAGTTTTACGACCCCTTTGCCAACGAAGGCGACGATACGCCACTCGATCATCTATCGTCCGTCGACCGTGCCCGCTTTGCCGATTACTGTAAGTATCGATTTGGCGTAGCCCACTTCACTACACAATCGCTTGAAGCATGCAAGGCGCAAATTCCCAGCTATCTGTAGTCACTTCATGGATGCCGGCAGAAATCTGAGCCGGGCCCGCGCCACGACCGCGAAATTCCCGCTGCGCGCAACGGGCCACCCCTCCGCCCACCGCCAAAACGGACACCCCCCTCCCTTTCCGTTAAAATCTCCGGTTTAGCACTTCGCTCCACGGCCAGCCCGGCGCGCTTCGGCGCTCACGGCGCGGCCCCATGCCCGAAAGGCACTTCATGCTCACGTTTCAGCAAATCATCCTGACAATGCAGTCCTACTGGGACAAGCAGGGTTGCGCATTGCTCCAGCCGATCGACATGGAAGTCGGCGCGGGCACCTCCCACGTCCATACTTTCCTGCGCGCGGTCGGTCCCGAGCCGTGGCGCGCGGCATACGTGCAACCGTCGCGCCGCCCGAAAGACGGCCGCTACGGCGAGAACCCGAACCGTCTGCAGCATTACTACCAGTACCAGGTGGTGCTCAAGCCGGCGCCGGAAAATATCCTCGACCTCTACCTCGGCTCGCTCGAAGCCCTCGGCTTCGACCTGAAGCAGAACGACGTGCGCTTTGTCGAAGACGACTGGGAAAATCCCACGCTCGGCGCCTGGGGCCTCGGCTGGGAAGTGTGGCTGAACGGCATGGAAGTGACCCAGTTCACCTACTTCCAGCAGGTCGGCGGTCTCGACTGCAAGCCGGTGCTCGGCGAAATCACATACGGCCTCGAGCGCCTCGCCATGTATTTGCAGAAGGTCGAGAATGTCTACGACCTCGTCTGGACGGAGTGGGAAGAGCAAGGCCCGAACGGCCCGGAACTGCGCCGCCTGACTTATGGCGATGTCTACCATCAGAACGAAGTCGAGCAGTCCACCTACAACTTCGAATACGCGAACGTCGAGTTGCTGTTCTCGATCTTCAACAGCTACGAAGCCGAAGCCAAGCGCATGATCGAAGCGCAGATCGCGCTGCCGGCGTATGAACTCGTGCTGAAGGCCGGCCACACGTTCAACCTGCTCGACGCACGCGGCGCCATTTCGGTCACGGAACGCGCGGCGTATATCGGCCGCATTCGCGCACTGTCGAAGCTGGTCGCCCAGGCTTATTACGACTCGCGCGAAAAGCTCGGCTTCCCGATGCTCGGCAATCCGGTGCACGGCGTGCCCGGCCTCACGACTGACGAACAGGACGCCGCGATGCCCGCATGGGCGCCGCCGCTGAAAGTCGAACGCAAGATCGACCAAGACTGACGAGACGAGAACACCAGGAAATGACTCAACCCCATCAAGCCACCCTGCTCGTCGAGCTGCTGACCGAAGAACTGCCGCCCAAAGCGCTCGCGCGTCTCGGCGACGCCTTCGCCGAAGGCATTGCACAGCGCCTCGCGGCGCGCGACCTGGTCGAAGGCGAACTGTCGTTCGAACGTTATGCCACGCCACGCCGCCTCGCAGTCACGATCAAAAACGTGCGCGCGGTCGCGCCGGAAAAACACGTGCGCGAAAAAGTGCTGCCGGTTTCTGTCGCGCTGGATAAAGACGGCCAGCCCACCGCGCCGCTCGCCAAGAAACTGGCCGCGCTCGGCTTCCCCGATTTTTCGGTAAGCGACCTGGAGCGCGCGCAGGACGGCAAGGCCGAAGCCTTCTTCCTGCGCTACGCCGCGCCCGGCGCCACGCTCGCCGAAGGCCTGCAAGGCGCGCTCGACGAAACGCTCGCCAAGCTGCCCATTCCGAAGGTCATGACCTATCAGCGCCCGGACGGCACCAATGTGCAGTTCGTGCGTCCGGCGCATCGCCTGACCGCGCTGCATGGCGAACAGGTCGTGCCGGTGAGCGCGCTCGGCATCGACGCCGACGACACCACGCTCGGCCATCGCTTCCTCTCCGAAGGTTTCGTGCAGATCCAGCACGCGGATTCGTACGCCGAGACGCTGCTGCACAAAGGCCGCGTGGTCGCGAATTTCGCCGACCGCAAGGCTGCCATCCGCACGCATCTGCTCGCGCAAGCCAACGGCGACCAGGTGGTGATGCCGGAATCGCTGCTGGACGAAGTGACCTCGCTGGTTGAATGGCCGGTGGTCTACGCGTGCCGTTTCGAGGACGAATTCCTGCAAGTGCCGCAGGAATGCCTGATCCTCACCATGCAGACCAACCAGAAATACTTCGCGCTGACCGATGCGAACGGCAAGCTGCGTTCGCGCTTCCTGATCGTGTCGAATATCGAAACGGCTACGCCGGGCGATATCGTCGAAGGCAATGAGCGCGTGGTGCGTCCGCGTCTGGCCGACGCGAAGTTCTTCTTCGAGCAGGACAAGAAGAAGACGCTCGCCGATCGCGTGCCGCTGCTCGCGAACGTGGTGTATCACAACAAGCTGGGCTCGGCGCTGCAACGCGTCGAGCGCGTCGAAGCGCTGGCCGGCGCGATTGCCGAACTGATCGGCGCGGACGTGGCGCTTGCAAAGCGCGCCGCGCGTCTGGCCAAGGCAGACCTGATCACCGACATGGTGGGCGAATTCCCCGAACTGCAAGGCACGATGGGCACGTACTACGCCCGCCACGACGGCGAGCCGGAAGAAGTCGCGCTCGCGTGCTCGGAGCATTATCAGCCGCGTTTCTCTGGCGACGCGTTGCCCACCACCGCAACCGGCACCGTCGTCGCGCTCGCCGACAAGCTCGAAACGCTGGTCGGCATCTGGGGTATCGGCCTGCAACCCACCGGCGAGAAAGACCCGTTCGCGCTGCGCCGTCACGCGCTCGGCGTGCTGCGCATTCTCGTCGAGAAGCAACTGCCGGTCGATCTGGTCGAACTGCTGCGCACGGCTTACGCGCAATTCGCCGCGGTGCCGAACGTCGCCGATTCGACGCAAGCGATCTACGAGTTCAGCATGGACCGCCTGCGCGGTCTGCTGCGCGAGCGCGGCTATGCAGTTGGCGAAATCGACGCGGTGCTGGCGCTGAATCCCACGCGTCTGGACGACATCGTCGCGCGTCTGGATGCCGTGCGCGAATTCGCGTCGCTGGCTGAAGCGGCTTCGCTCGCGGCGGCCAACAAGCGCATCTCGAACATCCTGAAGAAGTCGGAAGGCGCGGCGACCGGCGGTGTGCAGGTCACGTTGCTGGTCGAAGCGCCGGAAAAAGCCTTGCATGCGCAACTCGAACAGGTCGCGCCGCGCGTGCAATCGCAACTGGCCGCACGCGACTACACGGGTGCGCTGACCGCGCTCGCCGCGTTGCGCGAACCGGTCGACACGTTCTTCAACGACGTGATGGTCAACGCCGAAGATCCGGCGTTGCGCGCCAACCGTCTGGCCCTGCTCGGCGCACTGCATCAGCAGATGAACTGCGTCGCCGACATTTCCCGACTCGCCGCCTGAGCACCGCGCCATGCCGACCAAAAAAGTGGTGATCCTCGACCGCGACGGCGTGATCAACGTCGACTCCGACGCGTTCATCAAGTCGCCGGACGAATGGGTTGCCCTGCCCGGTTCGCTGGAAGCCATCGCGCGTCTGAATCAGGCGGGCTATCGCGTGGCGATCGCGACCAACCAGTCGGGCATCGGCCGCGGCCTGTTTGACATGAACGCGCTCAATGCGATGCATCTGAAGATGCACCGCATGGCGGCCGCGGTCGGCGGGCGCATCGACGCGGTGTTCTTCTGCCCGCACACGGCGGAAGACCACTGCGAGTGCCGCAAGCCGAAGCCCGGCATGCTGAAGATGATCGCCGAACGTTTCGAAGTCGATCCGGAACATACGCCGGTGGTCGGCGACTCCAAACGCGATCTGCAAGCGGGCGCTTCGCTCGGCCATCCGACTCATCTGGTGCTGACCGGCAAGGGTCGCAAAACGCTCGCGGCCGGCAACTTGCCTGAAGGCACGATCGTGCACGACGATCTGCGTGCCTTCGCGCTCGACTTCCTCGCCGACGCTCAAGAGTGACGCGCGCCACGCGCGTCCCCATCCCTCACTGACCACGCCGATGCGCTTCATCCGTTCTTTGCTTCTGCTGATCTACTTCGTTCTCTTCACGGTGCCGTACGCGACGGCATGCTTCATCGCGTTTCCGTTCATGCGCGCCGACAAGCGCTACTGGATGGCGGCCGGCTGGTGCCGCGCGACGCTGCATACGGTGCGTTGGCTCAACGGCATCCGCTACCGGATCGAGGGCATGGAGAACCTGCCCAACGGTCCCGCCGTGCTGCTGTCCAAGCATCAGTCGGCATGGGAAACGCTGGCGTTTCCGGCGCTCATGCCCCGGCCGCTGTGCTATGTGTTCAAGCGCGAACTGCTGTATGTACCGTTCTTCGGCTGGGCGCTCGGCATGCTGAAGATGGTTCACATCGATCGCAAGGAAGGCAAGTACGCGTTCGAATCGGTCATCAAACAGGGCAAGGCACGCATGGCGGAAGGCGCTTGGGTCATCATGTTTCCGGAAGGCACGCGCACGCCGACCGGCAAGCAAGGCAAGTACAAAACCGGGGGCGCGCGCTTCGCGACGGCAACCGGCGCGCCGGTCGTACCGATCGCGCACAACGCAGGACGCGTGTGGCCGCGCAACTCGTTTCTCAAATATGCGGGTATAGTCACAGTGTCGATCGGCAAGCCGATCGACACGACGGGGCTCACGCCCGATGAAGTGAACACGCGCGTCGAACGGTGGATCGAAGCTGAAATGCGTCGCATCGATCCTACCGCGTACCGCGCGGCGGAAAGCAGTTCCGCCGCCGCACCAATCTGACGCGCCCACGCCCTAGAAGGCGTATTAGCGCGAAGCCGAATCCGATGCAGAAGTCTCCTACGCCGCAGCACGCTGCGGCGCTCGATAACCGGCAGCTCGATCTCCCGCTCTTTGCCGAGCCGGGGTCGACGTCGTCGTCCCCTTCACCTTCCGCACACTCGTCTGGCTCTTTGCAGGGCTCGCCGGCGAGCCAGCAACCGGCCGTGCTGCTCGCACCAGATGGCAGCAAGCTGCGCAGCCTCGCGATCGGCTCACGCACGCTGCATTACGTGCTCAAGCGTTCGGCGCGACGCTCGATCGGCTTTGCGATCGACAGCACGGGTCTCACGATCACGGCACCGCGTTGGGTTACGCTCGCCGATATCGAAACCGCGATCACCGAAAAACAGCGCTGGATTTTCACGAAGCTGATCGAATGGCAAACGCGTGTCGAGCAACGCGCGTTGCCGAAGGTCGACTGGAAAGATGGCGCCGAGGTGCCCTATCTGGGGCAGCCCGTGCGCGTGAAGCTCGGCTCGCCGCAAGGCACGCTCGCGTTCAGCGCGAACGACGCGGCGCTGCAAGTGCCGCTGCCGTTGCAAGCGGATCCGCAGCAGATCAAGGACCGCGTGCAAGGGTGGCTGCAAGGCGAAGCGAAGCGCCTGTTCGGCGAGCGCCTCGCGATCTACGCGGAGAAGCTGGGCGTGAACTATCGCGCGTATGCGCTTTCTTCAGCGGCCACGCGTTGGGGCAGTTGTTCGAGTGACGGCAAGATTCGCCTGAACTGGCGGTTGATTCACTTTCCGCTTTCCATCATCGATTACGTCGTCGCTCACGAACTCGCGCATCTGCGTGAAATGAATCACAGCCCGCGTTTCTGGCAAACAGTCGAATCGATTTTTCCGGAATTCCGCGAGGCGCGGCAGACGTTGAAGTCGCATCCGCCGGAATTGCTGCCGACGCTTTAGCCCCTTCCTTGCGCGTTGAAACCGGCGCTTCAGTTTCAAACTGAAGCACCGGCTTGTCACATTCTTCCGCTCACTCCGAGCAGAAAGTTTCCTGCAAATGACGCCACGTCACCTTGCCGTGCGCGTCGAGATCCATCACCGCCGTGGAGCGCCGCACGTTCGCGTAGCCGGTTTTGTCGCGCTGATACTCGCGATATTTCACCACCGCCCCTGACGGGTATTCGGCGACGATCTCCTTGTCGCGAATGGTGATGTGCGCGCCTGGACGCGCGCCGCGCAGCTTCGAAAATGTCTCGCGCAAACCGGCGTGATCGAGTGCGGCACCCGAAGTCATGACCAGCGTGAACTGCGGAGCGAAGCGCGCCATGATTCTTTGCAGCGCGCCTTCATCCGCGGAACCGTTGAACAGGGCCTCGATTTCGACGTGGATCTCGTCGAGTTCGTTGAAGTAGGGATTGCTGTTATTCATCGTCTAACCTCGCCCCACGGCCTGCTCTATTATTTCTTCTTCTGGATGAACTCGATCTTGTAGCCGTCCGGGTCGGTAACGAAAGCGATCACGGTCGTGCCGTGTTTCATCGGGCCCGCTTCGCGCACAACCGTGCCGCCTTGTGCCTTGATCTTGTCACATGCGGCGTACGCGTCGTCCACTTCGACGGCGAGGTGGCCAAAACCGGTGCCAAGATCGTACGAGGGCGTGTCCCAGTTGTGCGTGAGTTCGAGCACGGTGCCGTCGCGCTCATCTTCGTAACCGACGAATGCCAGCGTGAACTTGCCGTCCGGATAATCGTCGCGGCGCAGCAGTTTCATGCCGAGCAGTTCGGTGTAGAAGGCAATGGAACGATCCAGGTCGCCGACCCGGAGCATAGTGTGAAGCAGGCGCATGGTGCACTCCCTGTTGCATGATAGCGAGACCGTCAATGTACCCGGAATCACGCACCGCTGCAGAGCGCGCCGCTCGTGAACCGATGCTCAGAACTGATGCCGCACGCCTGCCATCAAGCCGATCTGCGTGCCCTTCTGCGCGAGCCCGACGCCGTTGACGCCTTGCAATTGCGCTCCGATCAGACCGCCCCGATAGATCGCATAGTCGCCTTCCAGATAGATGTCGGTGCGTTTGGAGAGGTTGTAGTCGGCGACCAGTTGGTACTGCCAGGCTGAGCCGTCCTGCGCGGCGGTCTTGCCGTCCTGCAGCGTGCGCCAGACATTCGCGGCGAAGTGCCACTTGTTGCTGACCTGCTGCGTGATGCCGCCCAGGATCATGCGGCGCCGCGCAAAGTCCGTGTACTTGAGCGCGGCCAGCACCGGTGCGGTGAACGGCCCGTTGGCGAAATTCGAAAAGCCCGCATCGTTCTGGTTGACGATGTAGCCGGCGGAAAAGCGCGTGAGATTCCAGGTGTACGCGCCGCCGAATGTCCATGTCTTCGCGGCCGCGCCGTTGACAGAGTCCTTCGACTCTTCGTACGCGCCGCCCACGCTGAACGGCCCGCCTTCCGGTTTATAAGCCGCGGCCGCGCCGATCTGGCTGCCGTAGGAATTGCCCGCGTTGCCGCCGAACGCGTAACCGGCCGCGAACGTAAAGCCGTTATATCTCGCCTGATATTGCACCTGGTTGCTGGTCCAGATGCCGCCCGTCATTGTCACTTCAGGTTGAAAGCTGAAGTCGTACGGGATCCAGGAGTTGCTGCCGTAGCCGGCCACCGTGACGCCTTCGATCACCACGTTGTATTGACGGCCGAGGATGATCTGGCCGTAGGAGTCCGAACGCACGCCGACCTGCGCTTCGTTGAAGAACGGCAGCGTGGGATCGCTTTGCCCGCTGTTGATATAGATGCGGTTTTCGAGCTTGAAGAAAGTAGACCAGCCGCCGCCCAGATCTTCGACGCCTTTCAGGCCCCAACGGCTTTGCGTCATGCCACCGTTGCCGAGTCCGATCGACGAATCGCCGGCCGCGTTGACGTGAGTCAGATAGCGCACGCTCTCATCGACCACGCCGTACAGCGTCACGCTGGATTGCGCGTGCGCCATCTGGCATGCCAACGACGCCAACGCCGCGGGCACTGCGCCCGCTGCCCACCTGCCTACGTTCTTCATCGCTTTTCCTCGTACAGGTTCCGCGCTGCGCGGAGAGGGTCAGTCTGCTTCGGCGGAGCAACGAATCAGTCCGTTGCGCTGGCCGCCTGTTCTTCGCATTCTTCGTACTGAGAAGCCTTGCACCGCACCGCATGCAGCCGGCGCGAATGTCCTGACGAAACGGTAGTGGCTGAACCTTAGCGCGAAACGGCAATAGTGCGAAATTAGTCTGAGGTAGGTGTTGCGCGGGTGTCGTGAAATCGGCAAAAAACTTGCGGCCTGTACGAAGCACGCGTAGGCGGTGGGGTCATCGGACGGTTGAGCGGACGGGTTTGCTATCGTACGACCTGTCCCCGCCTCCACTCAGCCCATGAGCACCTCCGCCCTGCCCGCACGTCGCGCCCCGGATAGCTTCGCCATCCTCTTGATGATCGGCCTGTGCGCGATCTGGGGGCTCCAGCAAGTTGCGATCAAAAGCACCAACATCGCGCTGCCGCCGGTCTTTCAGGCCGGCGTGCGCTCGGCGATCGCGGCCGTGCTCGTGTGGGGCTGGGCGCGCTCACGCGGCACGCCGCTCTTTCGCGACGACGGCACCCTGGGCGCCGGCGTGCTCGCGGGCGTGCTGTTCGCCAGTGAGTTCGTGTGCATTTTTCTCGGCCTGACGCTGACCAGTGCGTCGCGCATGGCGGTCTTTCTTTACACCGCGCCGTGCTTCACGGCACTCGGCCTGCACTGGTTCGTCGACGGCGAGCGCATGCGGCGCATTCAGTGGCTCGGTATCTTCGTCGCGTTCACGGGCATGGCGCTCGCTTTCGCGGACGGCTTCCTGCATGGCCACGCCGCGCAGGGTTCGGTGCTGAAGGGTGTCGCCGGCGACGCGCTCGGCGTGCTGGCCGGTATTGCGTGGGCCGCGACGACCGTGGTGGTGCGCGCCACACGCCTCGCTCATTCGAGCGCCAGCAAGACGCTGTTCTATCAACTGACGGTGTCGGCGGTAGTCCTGCTCGCGCTTGCCCTCGGGCTTGGCCAGGCGCGCGTGGAAACCGTCACGCCGCTGGCGGTGGTGAGCCTCGCGTATCAGGCCGTGATTGTGGCGTTCGTCAGCTATCTGGTGTGGTTCTGGTTGCTGACGCGCTATATCGCGTCACGCCTGTCGGTATTCTCGTTTCTCACGCCGCTGTTCGGCGTGAGCTTCGGTGTGCTGCTGCTCGGCGAGTCGTTCAGCGTGCGCTTTCTGATGGCCGCGGTGCTGGTGCTGACCGGCATCGCGCTGGTCAATGCACCGGCAAGGCGTGTGACGGCCTAGCGTTCGAGTTTACCAGGGCCTGGCTTTGGCTTTGGCGCTCAGGCCTTGCCCGCCACGATCTGCGCGACGCGCACATATTCGGCCACCGGCACGTCTTCGGCGCGGCGCTGCAGGTCGAAGCCGAGCGCTTCGAAATCCACCGAATCGCGATACGCAGCGAGCGTGTTGCGCAGCATCTTGCGGCGCTGCGAGAACGCGGCCGTCACCACTTCGCCGAGCACACGCTCGTCGACGGGCGGCAGTTCATGCAGTTCGTACGGGATCATGCGCACGATCGCCGAATCGACTTTCGGCGGCGGGTTGAATGCGTCGGGCGGCACGTCGAGTTGCTTGTCGATCACGTACCGGTATTGCAGCATCACCGAGAGACGGCTGAACGCCTTGGTGCCTGGCTCCGCCACCATCCGCTCGACCACTTCGTTCTGCAACATGAAGTGCTGATCGATCACGCGATGCGCGAACGAAGTCAGATGAAACAGCAGCGGGCTCGAAATGTTGTACGGCAGATTGCCGACAATGCGCAGCGACGCCTTGTCGCCTGGCGCGGCCAGCGAGCCGAAGTCGAACGCGAGCGCGTCGCCCGCATGCAGTTCGAGCAGGTCGCCGAATTTCGTCTTCAGACGGCCGATCAGATCGCGGTCCAGTTCGACCGCGTGCAAGGGCGCTTCCGGCGTCGCCAGACGCTCGATCAGCGGTTCGGTGAGCGCACCGAGGCCCGGTCCGATCTCGACCATGCGCTCGCCGCGCTGCGGCCGGATGACGTCGACGATCGAGTCGATCACGCCCATGTCGACCAGAAAATTCTGACCGAAACGCTTGCGCGCGATATGACCTTGGTGCCGGCCCTGTTGCTGTCTGCTGGTGGACATCGAAGAAACGCTAAGAAAGAGAACTGCTTAAGAAAAGGAACCTGCTGCCCGACGCGCTTTCTCGCGGGCGCCCGCCATGCCGCGCCCGCGGCTGGCGGCAGCGTACATGGTAAAAAACGCGCCAGGCGCGCGCAAGAAGCCCGTGCGGTGGCGCCGGATCAGCCCGCGCGGCGGTGCTGCGCCATCGACACCGCTGTCTCGATCGCGGCAATCAGGCTGCCCGCGTCGGCACGCCCCGTGCCGGCCAGATCGAGCGCGGTGCCGTGATCGACCGAGGTGCGGATGATCGGCAAACCGAGCGTGATATTGATGCCTTCGCCGAACGTGGCGTACTTCAACACCGGCAGGCCCTGGTCGTGGAACATGGCCAGCACGCAGTCGGCCTGCTCAAGGTAACGCGGCTGGAACAGCGTGTCAGCCGGGTAGGGACCGCGCGCGTCGATGCCCTGCTCGTTCGCGAGCTTCAGCGCCGGTGAAATGACCTCGATTTCCTCGCGGCCAAGATAGCCGTTTTCGCCCGCGTGCGGATTCAGCCCGGTCACGAGAATGCGCGGCGCCGGCAAACCGAAGTGATGCCGCAAATCGTGATCGATGATGCGCAGCGTCTCCAGAATGCCTTCGATCGACAACGCCGCGGAGACATCCTTGAGCGGCAGATGCGTGGTGGCCAGCGCGACGCGCAACGGGCGCTTGCCGGTGCCGGCCAGCATCATCACCACGCGCGGTGTGTGCGTGCGCTCGGCCAGATACTCCGTGTGGCCGGTGAACGGCACGCCGGCGTCGTTGATGGTGCTCTTTTGCAGCGGCGCGGTAACGATCGCGTCGAACGTGCCGGCCAGCGCTCCGTCTATTGCGCTGTCGAGCAGATCGAGCACGTAGCGGCCGTTGGCCGCGTCCAGCTTGCCCGCGACAGCAGGCGCCGCAAGCGGCCGGTGTTGCAGACGCACGCGCTTGCTATCCGCCACCAAAGCGCTCCAATCGACGCCCACGGCGCGCGCGCGTTCGGCGAGCAGGTCCGCGTCGCCGAGCACGGTGAACTGCGCGTGGGGCCAGTGCGCCGCCGCGCCGGCGAGCGCCTGCGCCGTCAGCTCGGGGCCGACGCCGGCGGGCTCGCCGGTCGTGATCGCGATCTGCAACGGTGGGCGGGCGGACTGGGCGGCGGTTGTCATAACGGTTATTGCGTGCTCGACAGCGTGGGCTTCACTTCCACATACGCGGTGTCGCGCAGTGCGCGCAACCAGTCGGCGTAGGCCTGTTCCGCTTTGCGCTGACCGATGGCCTGGCGCGCCAGATCCATTTGCTGCGAAACCGAGCCTTCGGATTCGCGGCGGCCCAGCACCTGAATCAGATGGTAGCCGTATTCGCTGCGAACCGGGTCGCTGATCTGGCCGTCCTGCAGGCTGTTCATGGCGCGCTCGAATTCCGGCACCGTCTCGCCCGGGCTGATCCAGCCAAGGTCACCGCCTTGCGACGACGAACCGTCTTGCGAGTAGGTGTGCGCGAACTTGGCGAAGTCGCCGCCCGCAGCGATCTGGTTCTTGATTTCGAGCAGCTTCTGACGTGCTTGCGGCTCCGACATGCCGTCGCCGACGCGCAGCAGAATGTGGCGCACGTGCGTTTGCACGAGCTTCGGCGCATCCGAACTGGTGCCCTGCCCGGCTCGGCGATCGACCAGACGCACGATTTCGAAACCGTCGTTGGTGCGGATCAGATCCGGATTGATCTGGCCGGGGCGCAATGTCGAGGCAGCGGTGACGAATTCAGGCGGCAACTTGGCCGGCGAAAGGAAACCCGTATCGCCGCCTTTCGATGCATCTGGCGCCTGCGAATTCGACTTCGCCAGCTTTTCGAAGTTGGTGCCGCCCTTGGCTTCGGCAAGCAGGGCCTGCGCCTTTTTCTGCGCCGCTTCGATATCGGTCTCCGACGCGTTCAGCGGCGCCTTGATGAAAATGTGCTGCAGATGCAGGTCGCTCGTCTGGCCGGCGTTCGGGCCGCGCTGGCTGGCGATATAGTTCGCGACCTCGGCGTCCGAGACCGTGACCTTGCTGTCCACTTCCTTCTCGCGCAGGCGCGAGAGCGTGAGCTCGGTCCGCGCGTCGCCGGTGAAGGTGCTCCAGGGCACGCCTTGCGCCTCGATCCGCGAGCGGTACACGTCGAGCGTCAGGTTGTTCGCCGCGGCAAGCCGTTCGAGCGTTCTTTGCACGGTGGCGTCGTCGATATTGATGCCGTCTTCTTTCGCCTTCTGCAACTGGATGCGCTCCAGCACCATCTGGTTGAGCACCTGCTGGCGCAGCTGGTCCATCGGCGGGACCGGCGCGTTCTGCTGATTCAGGCGGCGGGTGATCAGGCCCATGCGTTCGTCGAGTTCGCGCCGCGTGATGACACCGTTGTTGACCACTGCGGCAATGGTGTCGACCGTCTGGCCGCCACTGCCGGAGAGCGCCTGCGCCTGCACCGGCGCAACCGACAGGAAAGACGCCGCGGCGGCAAGACCGGCCGCAAGCGTTGCCAAGCGAAGCTTTTTCATGATTGCCACAGATACTCCAATGATGTCGGGCGCGCCTGGCCCGTCTTTTCGCATTTTATGAATGATCGGGTGAGCGTCATTCGTAGTTGGTGAAACGCGATTCCGGCGCCGGCGGCGGCGGCAACGGCGTATAGCCCGCCACGCTGCTGCGGAATGCGGTCATCAGCCCGTTGTCGACGCTCGACAAGCCCTTGAACGTCAACTGCGCGAGAAACCGCGTGCTCGACTGATTCTGCCCCGAGGTGTTCAGGCCGTTCGCGTAGCGTTGAATCCCCGCGCCGAGCGTCCAGCAGTCGGCGTCGTACTGCAGGCCGACCAGACCGTCGACGATCCGATGTCCGCCGAGGTCGTAATTGAAACGGCCCACCCCGTACACCCGGTGGGCGAGCGGCCATTGCCCCGAAATCAGCACCTGATTGATTGGCGTGTTGTCCAGCGTGGTGTTCGCGCGGGTGTAGCGATACGCGACGTTGATCACCTTGCCGGTCGCCGGACTGAACCCGAAGCCGACGCTCGTTTTCACCAACTGGTTGTTGTCGGCATTATATTGGAACGCCGTTTCCGAAGCGAAACCCGCGCCGAGCTTGAAGGACGCACCCGCGATCAGGTCCGAATGCGTGGCCTGCGCGCTGGTCTGGGTCGACTGCAGCGTGACCCGCTGATCCTGGAAGTAATACTGCTGCGCGATCACGAAACGCGCCCGTTCGTCGCCCGTGGCCGCGTCGATGAAACGCGTGGTGAGGGCGGCCGTCAGGCGGTTCGCGTCGGCGATCCGGTCGTTGCCGACGAAGGTGTTCGGCGTGAAGATTTCCGCGAGCCCGAAGTCGGACTCGGCCGTGTCGAACAGCGGCGCCGACTGCTGGTTGCGATACGGCGTGTACACGTAGTACAGGCGCGGTTCGAGCGTCTGGATGTAATCCTGACCGAAGATCCGCACCGAGCGGTCGAAGATCAGTCCCGTATCGAAGGAGAGAGTCGGGATCGATTCGGTAAAGTTTTTCGGCGTGCCGGCCGCGACGTCGGCGGCGCTCAGGTGGTTCAGGTTGTACGACGCAAAGTGCCATTGCACCTTCGGCGTGACGAAGTAACCCGGCCCGACCACCGAATACGACAGGTACGGGTTGAACATCACCCGCTGACCTTCGGTCATGTCCGCGGTGGTGATGCGGAAATTCGTGTAGTCGGCTTCCGCGCCGTAGTCGAAGCCGCCGACGTTGTACTTCGCGTACTTCACGTTCAACTGCGGCTCGCGGCCGTACGGCGCCACGGACGGCGTGAGCGTCTGCCAGTGCTGTTCGCGCGCGAGCACCGACCACGGGCCGTTGTTGTAGGTCAACCCGGCTTCCTGTTGATACAGGAGCTGGGTGCCGTTCATGAACTGATTGACCGACGACGACAGGTCTTCCGGATACGTGTTGTCCGAAACCTTGTTGTAGTAGATGTAGCCGCCGAACCCGTTGCCGAAGTTCTGGTTGTGCTGGATGTACAGCGCGTAGCGGTTGGTCTTGGTCAGGTGATCGTCAGGCAGGAATTCGCCGGTGATCGAGCCGGAATACGTGGGCGACAGATAACGGAACGTGGACTGCAACTGCACGCCGCGCTTGGAGATCAGACGCGGCGTGAGCGTCAGATCGCGATTCGGCGCGATGTTGAAGTAATACGGCACCGACAGTTCGAAGCCGTTCGACGAACTCACCGAGAACGTGGGCGGCAAAATCCCGCTGCGCCGTTCGCCCGAAAGCGGGAACGACAGCCACGGCGAGGCGAACACCGGAAAGCCCTGGAAGAACAGCACGCCGTTATGGGCGACGCCTTCGTCCGCTCCGGTGTCGAAATCGAACTCGCTGCCCTTGATGTACCAGGCCGGATCGTCCGCGCATGCGCAGGCCGTGTAGGTGCCTTTCGTGAAAACCGAGCGCTCGTTGTCGAGCAGGTCGACGCGCTCCGCGCTGCCCGAGCCGCCCGTCACGTTGAAGTGGTACTTCGGCGCGGTCATGAAGCCTTCGCTCGAATCCACGCGCATATGCGCTTCCGGCCCGACGAAGGAATTACCGTTGTTGACCACGTGGACCGAGCCGTACGCGTCGGCCATGTCCGTGTCCTGGTCATAGTGCAGCGCGTCGGCCTTGATCACGACCGTATTGCGGCGCACCTCGGCCGAACCCTTGGCGGCCATGTCCTGGTCCGTCGTGCCGCTCGTCGTATCGCCGAGCACGAACGTGGCCGGCTTCTGGCCCGGCTGCAACGGACGCTCTTCGAGCTGCGGGGCGAGCTGCATGCCCCAGGGCGCGTCGATGGGTTGCGGCTGCGCAGCTTCCCCCACCAGCTGGGCGTGCGCAAGCGCGGGCATCAGGCCCGGAACGGCGATCAACGCCGCGACGAGCCGCCTTTTGCGCGGCGCTGGGGCACAAGAGGGAATCGTTTGGGAAAGCTGTCTAGGCGGCATGTATCGTTTGGCGAATCGGCTCGTCCGTCAGCTTCTGCAGTCACGGTCCACCGCCTGCACACCCCGACCGTGACAGTCGGCTGCACATCAATATTTACAATCTGTCGAACGATGAGGCGGGCGGTAAAGCGGAAGTCGCGAAAGCCGGCGTGAGCCGCGTCAAAAAAGTCGTGGGGTATTATATGGCAAGACGTTGCCCCTCTGAATTTGCCGCCGGTTTTCATGACGCTGCCCCCACTCCAAGACTCCACCGATCCCCGTCTCGAACTGCTCAAAGCCTGGCTGAAAGGCCATGCGGCGCGCTATGCGCTCGAGCTCGACACCCTCGTTCCGGCTTCGTCAGACGCCAGTTTCCGGCGTTATTTCCGGCTCGCCGGTAAGGCGGCGGAAGGCGAAAGCCGCGCCACCCTGATCGCCGTCGACGCCCCGCCGCCCGAAAAGTGCCGCGAATTTGTGCAGGTCGCGCAGTTGCTCGAGGCCGCCGGCGTGTACGTGCCGCGCGTGCTGGAGGTCGATTTCGAGGCCGGCCTCATGCTGGTCACGGATCTGGGCACCGCGTCGTACCTCGGCGCGCTGACCGAAGCGCAAAGCGCTGGCGACTCGCGCCGCGCCCGCACGCTGATGCGTGACGCGCTCGACGCGTTGATCCGCTGGCAGCTCACGTCGCGCGAAGACGTGCTGCCGCCCTTCGACGAAGCGTTCCTGCGCCGCGAGATGGAGTTGATGCCGGAATGGTTTCTCGGCCGGCATCTGGGCCGTGAGGCCGACGAAAAGACCCGCGGCGTGCTGGATCGCACCTTCGCGCTGCTGATCGCGAGCGCCCGCGCGCAGCCGCAGGTGTTCATGCTGCGCGACTTCATGCCGCGCAATCTGATGATCGCCGCCGAGCCGGAGCCTGGACACCCCGCGGTCAACCCCGGCGTGCTGGATTTCCAGGACGCGGTATACGGCCCGATCACCTACGACGTCGCGTCGCTTTTGCGCGACGCTTTCCTGAGCTGGGACGAGGAGTTCGAGCTGGATTGCTTCGTGTACTACTGGGAGCGGGCGAAAAAAGCCGGCCTGCCGGTGGATGCCGATTTCGGCGAGTTCTACCGCCAGGTCGAATGGATGGGTTTGCAACGGCATATCAAGGTGCTGGGGCTTTTCTGCCGGATCAACTATCGCGACGGCAAACCGCACTACATGAAGGACCTGCCGCGTTTCATCGGCTATGCGCGCAAGGTGGCCGATCGTTATGCACCGCTGCGTCCGTTCGCGAAGCTGCTCGACGATCTCGAAGGCCGCGCGAATGAAGTCGGCTACACCTTCTGACCGATGACGATGTTCCTGAAGAAAGCGATGATTTTCGCCGCCGGCCGCGGCGAGCGCATGCGTCCGTTGACCGACACGCGTCCCAAGCCTTTGCTCGAAGTGGGCGGCAAGCCGCTGATCGTCTGGCAGATCGAACGGCTCGCGCAGGCGGGCTTTCGCACCATCGTGATCAATCACGCGTGGCTCGGCGAGCAGATCGAGGCCACACTCGGCGACGGCTCGCGCTGGCAGGTGGCGTTGCGCTACTCGGCCGAACGCGAGGCGCTGGAAACCGCGGGCGGCATCGTGCAGGCGTTGCCGTTGCTCGAAGATAACGGCGCGAGCGAAGTGTTCGTCGCGGTCAGCGGCGACGTGTACGCCGACTTCGACTACGCCACGCTGAATGCTCGCGCGGAAAAACTCGCGGCCTTGCCCGAGCCGGGCATGCATCTCGTGATGGTGCCGAATCCGGCGTTTCATCCGGTCGGCGACTTCGGCCTGGCCGACGGCGCGCTCTCGCTCGAGGGCGAGCCGCGCTTCACGTTCGGCAACATCGGGCTATACGACACCCGCATGTTCCGCGATCTGCCGCACGGCACGCGGCGCGCGCTCACGCCGTATTATCGCGACACCATTGCACGCGGTCTGGCGAGCGGTGAGCTGTACGAGGGTCTGTGGGAGAACGTCGGCACGCCCGCGCAGTTAGGCGAGCTGGATCAGCGTTTGCGCGCGCTGGCTGGGGCGCGCTAGGCGTTTGGCGTTTGGCGTTTGGCGTTTGGCGTTTGGCGTTTGGCGTTTGGCGTTTGGCGTTTGGCGTTTGGCGTTTGGCGTTTGGCGTTTGGCTCTCAACTCTCGACCTTAACTCCGCGCCAATTCCCAGGCGGCAACGCAAAACGCTTCACCCAAGCCTATCGCCCACGCCCTTCCGCATCGACCGTTTCCACCTGTTCCGGCGCCTCACTTGCGCGCTGCTGCTGCAAAGCCCACATCTGCGCGAACAGGCCGTTTGCGCGCAACAACTCCGCATGCGTGCCGCGCTCGACGATCCGCCCTTTGTCCATCACGATGATCTGCTGTGCATGCACGACGGTCGAAAGCCGGTGCGCGATGATCAGCGTGGTGCGCTCGCGGGCGATCAGATCGAGCTCGTGCTGAATGGCGCGCTCGGAACGTGAATCGAGCGCCGAGGTCGCTTCGTCGAACAACAGGATCGGCGGATTCTTGAGGATGGTCCGCGCAATCGCCACGCGCTGCTTTTCACCGCCCGACAACTTCAGACCGCGCTCGCCGACCGGCGTCTCATAGCCCTTCGGCAGCCCCTCGATGAACTCGTGAATATGCGCCGCGCGCGCCGCCGCAATCACTTCCTCGCGCGTCGCCGACGGCCGGCCGTAAGCGATGTTGTAGTAGATCGAGTCGTTGAACAACACCGTGTCCTGCGGCACGATGCCGATCGACGCGCGCAGCGAATCCTGCGTGACGTCACGAATATCCTGACCGTCGATGGTGATCGCGCCGCCCGTCGCGCGGTCCAGATCGTAGAAGCGGAACATGAGCCGCGCGAGGGTCGACTTCCCCGAGCCGCTATGGCCGACCACCGCCGTCGTGGTCCCCGCCGGAATCGTGAAGCTCACGTCGTGCAGAATCTGGCGCGCCGGCTCGTACGCGAAATTCACATGTTCGAAGCGCACCTGCGCGCCGTTCACGCGGAGCGCGGGCGCACCGTCCACGTCCGGCACTTCCTGCGCCGCGCCGAGCAGCGTGAACATGCGGTCCATATCGGTGAGACTCTGCTTCAACTCGCGGTACACCACGCCGAGAAAATTCAGCGGAATATAAAGCTGCAGCATGAAGGTGTTGATCAACACCAGATCGCCGAGCGTGAGACGACCGGCCATCACGCCTTGCGTAGCGCGCCACAGAATGAACACCAGCCCCGTACCGATGATCGCCTGCTGCCCGAAATTCAGCGCCGACAGCGAGCGCTGCGACTTGATCGCCGCCGTGCGATAGCGCTTCAGGTTTTCGTCGTAACGGCTCGCTTCCCACTCTTCGTTGCCGAAATACTTGACCGTCTCGTAGTTCAGCAGCGAATCGATCGCGCGCGAATTCGCTTTCGAATCGAGATCATTCATGGTGCGGCGAAAATGCGTGCGCCACTCCGTCACTTTCACCGTGAAGACGATGTACACCGCGAGCGCGATGAACGTGACCACCGCGTAATACGCCTCGTATTTGACGACGAAAAAGCCGAGCACGAGGCCGACTTCGACGAGCGTCGGCAGAATGCTGTACAGCGAATACGAGATCAGTTGCGTGATGCCGCGCGTGCCGCGCTCGATATCACGCGACATGCCGCCCGTCTGCCGTTCGAGATGAAAGCGCAGCGACAGCGCATGCAGATGGCGGAACACTTTCAGCGCCAGTTGGCGCACCGCGCTCTCGGTCACCTTCGAGAACAGAATCTCGCGCAGTTCGGTGAACAGCGACGTGGACAACCGCACCACCGCATACGCGACCACCAGCAGGCCGACGCCGCCCAGCAGAACGATGGCCGGCGAATCGTTGGCGCGGCCGAGCGCGGTGAGATGTTGCACCGAGGCGAGGCTGTCGACGATCCGCTTCATGACGATCGGCACCCCCAGATTGGCGACCTTCGCACCGATCAGGCAGCTCAGCGCGAAGGCGACTCGCCATTTATACGTGGCGAGGTACGGCAGCAGCGAAAGAATCGTCTGCCAGTCGTTGCGCGGCTGGGTGGAGATCGGAGAAGGTTCGGACGAGGGCGAGCGGCGCATGGGGATCGGCTGGGGAGAGTGTGGAAAGGCCGGAGTTCGCAGCGGCGCGCCGACCGCCGCATGCCGACCCGGCACACTGCATTTTGTCGCGCGACCCGGCTGGGCGCTTTCCCGTACAATTCCTGATCTTTCTATTGTCGCAGAAGCCGGCTGGCGCCGCTTTTCATGGGTTGTCCGGCCGTAGGTGGCACGTTAGCCGCGCGGTGCGTGCCGTACCGTTGTCGTGAATTGCCCCGCCCGCTGGTCCAGCCGACCGAACCAACACGTTTCTCAAGGGTGCCCCGATGACCGATCTTCTTCAACTCCCGCAAAAGCACTGCGCGCTGCGCGTGGTGCCGCAGCCTTCGGATGCGAACGTCCACGGCGACGTGTTCGGCGGCTGGATCATGGCGCAAGTGGACATTGCCGGCTCGATCCCGGCAAGCCGCCGCGCCAACGGGCGGGTGGCGACCATCGCGGTCAATTCGTTCGTGTTCAAACAGCCGGTGTTCGTCGGCGATCTGCTCAGCTTTTACGCGGATATCGTCAAGACGGGCAATACCTCGGTCACCGTCGAGGTCGAGGTCTACGCGCAGCGCATGAGCCTGACCGAAGACCTCGTGAAGGTCACCGAAGCCACGCTGACCTATGTCGCGACAGACAGCGACCGGCGTCCGCGCGCGTTGCCGGCGCTGGATTGAGCGGCTCGCGGTAAACGAAAAACGAGGCGCTTTTAGCGCCTCGTTGTCTTTTGGCTTCGGCTTTGGCTTTGGCTTCGGCTTCGGCTTTGGCTTTGGCTTTGGCTTTGGCTTTGGCTTTGGCTTTGGCTTCTACCTCGGCTGCACCGTCATGCGCTGAACCTGCTTACTGGCTCGCCGCCGCGCCAATTCCTGCCTTCTTCTGCGCGTTCTGAATATCGTTCGGATAGTTCGGATCGTTACGCGACGGCTGATAGCCGTTGGCCTCCAACTTTTTCAACTCGGCGTTTTTCTTCGCCCGCGCCTGTTTGCGCGCGGCCTTGCGCTCAGCCTTGGTGGACGGAGCCGCTTTCGATGCGGCCGACGGTATCGCCGCGTCGGAATCGTTCCCCGCCGGGCCACCACCGCCGCCGCTTTGCGCGAACGCCGGCGCGGCACACGCCACGCTCAATACAACCGATGCCAGCAACACAGACAGTTTCTTTGCAGGTGACGACGTCATTGTTCTCTCCAGTCGGATTGGCGAATAGTCGATGGCGAAACGCCCATCACCCGGTGCAAGCAGCGAAAGGCGGGCGCAACGCCACGTGAATCGGTGCTTCGTGGTTCCCAGCGCGGTCTGAGATGGGAAACATCAATATATCCGACGAGGCGCTTTTCGAAAACGTCGTTACAAGCGTCGCATTTTCGAAACGCCAGCGTCGAAGGCGGTGCGTCGAAGCTCGCGCATCACTGCCCACGCATCGGAGCCCAGGCGTCATGACCTGCTCAGCGCGAACCCACGCGGGCTAACCGGCACGATTCGCCACCACCGCTGCCCCGCTACCGCGCAGATAGACGTCGACCTGCCCTTCGATCCACTGCGCGAAATGCGCCTGCGAGGCGTCGAGAATTTCGCGTTGCTGCCACACCAGCCAGTACGGGTAACGATAGGGCACGCGAATATCGGTGATCTGCAGCAGGTCGCCCCGCGCCAGCGCATTCGCGACCAGGCTGCGCCGTTCCAGCGCGACACCCTGGCCATGCAGCACGGCGCCGATCACGATATTCGAATCGCTCGCCGACAGCACCACAGCCCCGTCGGCCGGCTCCGCCACCTGCGCCGCCTGACACCAGTCATGCCACGGTGTATCGGGACTCGAGATCAACGGACAGGCCATCACGTCCAGGGCGGTGACGGGAAAGCGGCCGTTCGGCGCGAGCGCGAAATGGGGCGCGGCGACCACCACCATGTCGTCGTCGAACAGCTTCTGCTGCGCGACGTCGGGCCAATGCCCCTGCCCCATGCGGATGCCGATATCGCTCACGCCCTGGCGGAAATCCTCCACCTGCAAACTCGTCAGCAGCCGGATCCGGTAGTACGGATGCGCCTCGCGAAAACTAGCGAGGCGCGGCACGAGCCAATGCTGAGCGAACGACGGCAAGGTCGTGATCACCAGTTCGCTTTCGTGCGGGCGGGCCTGCGCACGGCGCGTGGCATGCGTGATGTCGCGCAGCGCCATGCGGATGTCGAGCGCGTAGAGCCGCCCTTCCTCGGTCAGCCGCAGCCCGCGCGCCTCGCGCATGAAGAGCGCGATGCCCATCGAATCTTCCAGCACCTTGATTTGCTGGCTCACCGCCGAGTGCGTGACATGCAGTTCGCGCGCGGCTTGCGTCACGCCACCCAGGCGGGCGACGGCTTCGAAGCAGCGCAACGCGGTCAAAGGCGGGATTGGCTTCATGTAAGAAATTCTGACGTAAATCGTCGTTAATTGTCGCTTTTTTTGCTGCCCGTAGATGCTTAATCTATTGGCTCAAAGCGCCCTTATCCCTTACAGACAGGGGAACCGTGGGAGCCGCGGAGCCGGGCGCCTCATGATAGATGTTCTAACGGGAATGAGATGAAACTGATCGGAATGCTGGATTCGCCCTACGTACGCCGGGTCGCTATCTGCCTCAAATTGCTGAAGCTGGAGTTCGAGCACGAGGCGATCTCGGTGTTCCGCACCTACGACCAGTTCGCGAGAATCAACCCCGTCGTCAAGGCGCCCACGCTGATCGCCGACAACGGCCAGACCGTGATGGACTCGACGGTGATTCTCCAGTACCTCGCCACGCTCGCCGGGCCGGACCAGCGACTTTTCCCGACCCAGCCCGAGGCCGCATTGCGCACCGCCCATCTCACTGGACTCGCGCTTGCCGCGTGCGAGAAAACCGTGCAGATCGTCTACGAACGCAATCTGCGTCCGGTGGAAAAGCAGCATGAGCCATGGATCGACCGCGTAAGCACGCAGTTATCCGCCGCTTACGCGGAACTCGAACGCGACCTCGCGGCAACGGCACTGCCGATCGAAGCCAACCAGTTCGACGCGGCTGACGTCACCGTGGCGGTGGCCTGGCAATTCACGCAGATGATGTTGCCCGGCATGGTGAGCAAGACTGCCCATCCCTTCCTGCAGTCGTTTTCCGACATGGCGGAAGACCTGCCGGCTTTCCTGAGCACGCCGGCACAATGAGCGCGCCGGGCGCGAACGCTCAAACCATCGCCAGTTCGCGCCCCACGCCACCCTGCAGCAGTTCCGACATCGCGTCGGTCGACAACGGCTTCGCGAAGTAAAAGCCCTGCATCTCGTCGCATGCGCGCTCTTTCAGGAAGTCGAGCTGCGCGGACGTCTCCACGCCCTCGGCAATTACCTGCAATTTCAGCGAGTGGGCGAGCGCGATGATCGCCGAGGTAATCGTTTCGTCGTCGCCCGACACGCCAATGTCGGAGACGAATGAGCGGTCGATCTTCAGGCGATCCACCGGGAAACGCTTCAGATAGCTGAGACTCGAATAGCCGGTGCCGAAGTCGTCGATGGCAAGGCCGATGCCGAGCGCGTGCAGTTCGTTGAGCATCGACACGGCTTCTTCGGCGTTGCGCATGATGGTGCTTTCGGTCAGCTCGAGTTCGAGATATTGCGGCGCGAGGCCGGTCTCGGCCAGCACCTGCATGACGAGCTTGGCGATATCGCGCTGCTGGAACACCCGCGCCGACAAATTCACCGAGACACGCGCCGGCGGCAGGCCTTCGTCCTGCCACGCCTTGTTCTGCCGGCACGCTTCACGCAACACCCACTCCGAGAGCGGCCCGATCAGCCCGCTTTCTTCCGCCACCGGAATGAACGACGACGGCGGCACCAGGCCGACTTCCGGATCGCACCAGCGTACCAGCGCCTCGGTGCCGACGATCTGTCCGCTCTCGATATCCACCTGCGGCTGGTAGTGCAGCAGGAACTGGTTGTCGCGCAACGCGCGGCGCAAACGCCGTTCGAGATTCAGGCGCGTGCCCGCGCTCGCGTTCATTTCCGGCTGATAGAACTGGAACGTGTTGCGGCCCATGTCCTTGGCGCGATACATGGCGAGATCGGCCTTCTTCATCAGCGTTTCGGCATCTTCGCCGTCTTGCGGGAAGAGGCTCGCGCCCATGCTGCAGCCGACATACAGTTCGGTGCCGTCGAGCCAGACCGGCTCGGAGATCGACACGCGCACGCGCTCCATCCACGCGATCAGCGACTGTTCGTCGACGGTATCGGTCATCACGATCACGAACTCGTCGCCGCCGTGCCGCGCCACCGTATCGCTCGTGCGCGTGCAACGGGCGAGGCGCTCGGCAACCACGCTCAACAAACGGTCGCCGACACTGTGGCCGAGGCTGTCGTTGACGTTCTTGAAGCCGTCCAGATCGATGAACACGACCGCGACGCCCTTGTGATGCCGTTGCGCGACGACCAACGCATGCTGCAGACGGTCGCGCAGCAGATTGCGGTTCGGCAGGCGCGTCAGGCTGTCGTAGTTGGCCTGATATTCGAGCTGCTCCTGATAGCGCATCAGGTCCGTCACGTCGTTGATCACGCCGATGTGATGCGTGATCACCCCGTCCTGATTCGGCACCGGCGCGATGAAGAGCTGATTCCAGAACAGCGCGCCGTCCTTGCGATAGTTGCGCACCACCGCGCTGACCTCACGGTTCGCCGCGAGTGCCTGACGGATCAGCGCGACGCCTTCCTGGTCGCGGTCGTCGCGCTGCAGCAGGCGGCAATCGTGACCAATCGCCTCGGCGGCGTCGTAGCCGGTAATGCGCATGAACGCGGGGTTCACGTACTCGATCAGATTGCCCGTGGGCGACGGCGCCGTGATCAGAATCGCGTTGACGCTGGCATCGAGCGCGCGACTTTGCAGACGCAAGGCCAGATCGGCGCGCTTGCGCTCGGTGATGTCCGTGTACGAACCGAGCACGCCGATCACGCGGCCGTCGCCGTCGGTGAACGGCAGCTTGCTCGTGACCGTGGTGCGGTGCACGCCGTCGATCACCAGATCGACCTCGAAGTTCATCTTCGGCACGCCGGTGCTCACGACTTCCTGGTCATGGTCGCCCAGCAGGCTGGAGAAGTCGCGCCACGGCATGTCGGCGTCGCTCTTGCCCACCACCTGCTCGGGATACGCGAGTCCCGCATCGCGCGCGAACGCCATGTTGCAGCCGAGGTAGCGCGACTCCATGTCCTTCCAGAAAATGCGCTGCGGAATATTGTCGATCACCGCTTCGAGCATCTGGTTCGAACGGTGTGCTTCGGCTTCGGCGTTGATCTGGTCGGTGACGTCGTCGGCCAGTACGAAGAACGCACCGCGGCCCATGAAGTTCAGCGCGTGATACGAAATGTCGGCGCTGATCGTCGAGCCGTCCTTGCGCCGGTGATGCCAGATGCCCGCCATGGTACGGCCATGCTGGCTGGCGTCGCTGCGCTGCAGATGCGATTCGAGACGCGAGATTTCCGCTTGCGGCCGGATCGCGCGAATCGTCATGCCGAGAAACTCGCTTTCGGAATAGCCGTATTGCTGGATCGCGGCCGCGTTGACGGCGAGAAAGCGCAGCGTCTCGCGATCCACGATGTACATCGGCACCGGATGTTCGTCGAACAGGCCGCGAAAGCGTTCGTCGTGGCGGCCGAGCGCGCGCACGCTGCGCAGCTTCTCGCGCGCGCTGTTTTCGCGAACGCCGAACGTGTAGATCAGCAGCACGCTGCCGGCCAGCATCGTCACGATCAGCAGGAACATGGCCCGCTGGGTTTCGCTTGCCGACGCCGCGAGCGACGCCCGCAAGGCGCGATTCTCCTCGCCGCGCAGCGAGGCCAGCGCGGCTTCCACACGATCCAGTCCGAGCCCGAGATGGGTATAGGTCGACGCCGCCCACGCGCGCGAGGCGTTCGGCCCGGCGCCGGCGCTCCTGAGCAGCGCGTCGTCGATATCGTGTTGCAACGCATGACTGTCCGCGCTCAGCCTGGCGAGCGCGGCGAGCATGGCGGGTTCGCCGGCAAATTCACTGCGCAAGTCGCGCTCCAGACGCGCAAGCGTCGTGACCATCGCGGCAGCGGAACCTGCCGGCGCGGACTCGCCCGACGCCTCGAAGCGGCCGAGCGCGGCGAGACCGCCGTCGAGCGCCGACTGGTAGGCGTCGAGGTTCTGGCGTACGCTCGTCGAACGCAGCATGCGCGCGTCCGCGTCGCGTTGGCCGCAAATCTGCGTGTAGGCGACGAACGCGTTCGCGCCAACCGCCGCGGCGACGACCGCGATGTTGATCAGCAGCCGCTTCGATAGAAAAGGAGTCATGGGTTCCGAACGTCAATCGTTCTGCGGGCGGGGAGCGCGCGGTCGATTTCGATGCATCGGGCCGCATCGATACGGATTTTCTTTACGCGCCAACCCATGGATAACGGCAGCGTTCGGAACAGGTTGAGGGTGGCGAATGAAAAAAACGTGGCCGGCAACTCGTGGCCGGTGCGGCTGACCGATCGCAACCGGGCCGGCCGCACCTAGCCGGCCGCACCTAGCCGGCCGCACCGAACTCCTTCATGGCCGGGACGAAGTCGTGGTTGGCCTCCGGCTTGCGCGACAGCTTGGCGAGCACGTAGCGCTTGAACGGATCGAGTTCGGCCCAACGGGCCACACCCGGCGCGACGATGCCGGCCAGTTGCGCCTGATGCGCGATGCCCTCCGGCACGCTATCCGTGCGGCGCCAGGCCGGCGCTTCCTCGGGCGTGAACCACTCCGGCTCGACGTTCGCATGGGTGCGCAGCATTTCGAACAGGGCGTGATCGAAGTTCGGCTCGATCTCCGCATCTTCCTCGACCGGGAAACGCGCCAGCAGCTTGCGGTCTTCCAGCGGCAACAGTTGCCATTGTTGAAGCGAGATGCGCAGCCCGAACCGGTCGAGGTTGAAGCGCACCGACATCGGGATGTAAGTGAAATTCTCCGAAGACTCGACCTCGAAGTTGAACAGAAGCGGCGCTTCGTTGAGTCCCATGACAGTGTCCCTCGTGGATGGCGGGCAACGCTCAAGCCCAGCTTGAGGTATTTTAGAACCTTATTCGCGCGACGGCGGCACGGCCTGGCGGCAACCCGCGAGCCCACCTGCCGCTCAGGCGCGCGCGGCATGGCAAAGGAGTGACAAGCTTGGACGAACTGGAAACAAGCGGGCAACCGGGCGCGGTGGAGCGCCAGGTGCGCCGGCATCGCGGCGCCGAAGTCGAGACCGTGACCGACCACGTCGGTCAGGAATGGCCGGTCGCGCTGGTCTTCAACGGCATTTCGCATGCGGTGATGATGTGCACGCCGCGCGATCTGGAGGCGTTCGCGGTCGGATTCGCGATTTCCGAAGGGATCGTGGAACGCGGCAGCGACATTCAGGACATCGAGGTCGAACTGCACGACGACGGCGAATTGCCGCACGCCGAAGTGCAATTGCAGGTCGTGCAGCAGGCGTTCGTCGCGTTGAAGGAAAAGCGCCGTGCGCTCGCCGGGCGAACCGGCTGCGGCGTGTGCGGTATCGAAAGCATCGATCTGCTGGATCTGGAACCGGAGCGCGTGCCGGACACCGGTTTCCTGCAACGGCTCGCACCGGATGCGATTGCGCGCGCCGCCCGCGAACTGCCCGAGCATCAGGCATTGACGCGGCTGACCGGTGGCCTGCACGCCGCCGCATGGTGCGACGCGGCAGGCGCGATCCGCTATGCGTTCGAGGACGTGGGCCGCCACAACGCGCTCGACAAGCTGATCGGCCAGCTCGTGCTCGATCGCGTGGATACCAGAGAGGGTTTCGTGTTTCTTTCGAGCCGCGCGAGCTATGAGCTGGTGCGCAAGGCGGCGCGCGTTGGCGTGCCAATGGTCGCGACGATCTCGGCGCCGTCGTCGCTGGCGATTGCGATTGCCCGCAAGGCGGGCGTGCGGCTGGTGAGCTTCTGCCGCGAGAAGAGCTACGTCGACTACGATACGTTGCAGCCGGCGCAGCTTTGAACGGCGACGCGCCTGAGTTACGAGCGGGCGAACCTCCAGCCGTGCAAAAAGGCGTAGTCCGCCCAAGCTGGGCAGTCCGTTCTACGCCAGAACGCTCGCGCTCACAGTGCTTCAAGCGCTCCGGCGCACCGCTCAGTCGAACTGCCGGAAGTCCGGCTTGCGCTTCTCGAAGAACGCCTTGAACGCCTCGCGGGCTTCGGGCGCGAGAAGCATCTTGCCGAAATGCACGGCTTCTTCCGACATCTGCGTTTGCAGTTCCTGGTGGCTCGCGCGCTTCATCAGGCTCTTCGTCACGCGCAATGACGAGGCCGGCAGCGCGGCCAGCTTCGCGGCTTGCGAAGCGGCGAAACCGTCGACTTCGGCGACGGGCAGCACGCGATTCACGAAGCCCATGCGTTGTGCCTCGGCGGCGTCGAACGCTTCGCCGAGCAGCAGCTTTTCCGCCGCCGCCTGATAGCCGCCCACACGCTGCAACAGCAGACTCGACGCCGCTTCCGGGCACAGGCCGAGTTGCGCGAACGGCAGCGAGAAGCTCGCCGTGTCGGCGGCGTAGACCAGATCGCAATGCAACAGCAAGGTCGTGCCGATCCCAACCGCCGGGCCCGCCACCGACGCCACCACCGGCTTCTCCGCCGAACTGATCGCGCGCAGGAACTGGAACACCGGC
Organism: Paraburkholderia sp. BGA-UO-ETr-F21; assembly: GCF_059567925.1. Taxonomy (NCBI): domain Bacteria; kingdom Pseudomonadati; phylum Pseudomonadota; class Betaproteobacteria; order Burkholderiales; family Burkholderiaceae; genus Paraburkholderia; species Paraburkholderia sp. BGA-UO-ETr-F21. Next base: position 33,494 of record NZ_JCAQOY010000005.1, read on the forward strand.
GCGTTTTCGCCCATCGGCGGCGTCTTCATGAAATCTTCGAGATCGTTGCCGGCGCTGAAAATGCCCGCGCTGCCGCGAATCAGGATGGCGCGCACCGCCGCGTCGCCTTGCGCTTCGACTAGCGCATCGGCCATTGTCTGATACATCGCTGCCGTGATCGCGTTCTTCTTGTCGGGCCGGTTGAAGGCAATCGTCAGCACGCCGTCGGCACGCTCGACCAGAATATCCATCGTCATCTCCTCGTACTCCTGCTCAGAATGTAAAAACGGTTCGCAAGCCGGATGGCCTGCGAACCGTTGCGCGGTGCCTAATGGGCCGCTCCGGGGGTCGCCCCGAAGCTCGCCGTGTGGACCGAAGCGAACGCCGGGCTGAACACCGGGCCAGTCACGCTCACAGGCGCTCGATGATGCCCGCTGCGCCCATGCCCGTGCCGACGCACATCGTCACCATGCCGTACTTGTAGTTACGGCGGCGCAGACCATGCACCACGGTCGACGCACGAATCGCGCCCGTCGCGCCCAGCGGGTGGCCGAGTGCGATCGCGCCGCCGAGCGGGTTGATCTTCGCCGGATCGAGACCGAGGTCCTGAATTACCGCCAGCGATTGCGCGGCGAACGCTTCGTTCAGCTCGATCCAGTCCAGGTCGTCGATCTTCAGGCCGGCGGCTTTCAGCGCGGCGGGAATCGCTTCCTTCGGGCCGATGCCCATGATTTCCGGCGGCACGCCGCGCACGGCGAAGCTGACGAAACGCGCGAGCGGCGTCAGGTTGAATTCCTTCAACATTTTTTCCGACACCACGATCAGCGCGCCCGCACCGTCCGAGGTCTGCGAGCTGTTGCCCGCCGTCACCGACCCCTTGTTCGCGAACACCGCGCGCAGCTTGGCCAGACCCTCAAGCGAGGTTTCCGCGCGCGGACCTTCGTCGAGCGAGACTTCGCGGGTCTTCACGCGGACTTCGCCGGTGGCGAGATCGGGGAAGCGCTCGGTGATCGTGTACGCGGCGATTTCGTCGTTGAACTCGCCGGCTTGCTGCGCGGCGATCGCGCGGCGGTGCGATTCGACCGAGAACGCGTCTTGCGCTTCGCGGCTGATCTTCCAGCGCTCGGCGACCTTCTCGGCCGTCAGACCCATGCCGTATGCGATGCCGATGTCTTCATTGCGATCGAAGATATGCGGCGACATGGACGGCTTGTTGCCCATCATCGGCACCATGCTCATCGATTCGCAGCCGCCCGCGATCATCGCGTCCGACTCGCCGACGCGGATGCGGTCCGCCGCCATCGCCAGCGCCGTCAGGCCCGACGCGCAGAAGCGGTTCACCGTCACGCCGCCGACGGTATTCGGCAGGCCGGCCAGCAGCGCGCCCATGCGCGCCACGTTCAGGCCTTGTTCCGCTTCCGGAATCGCGCAGCCGATAATCGCGTCTTCGATCACCTTCGTGTCGAGGCCGGGCACTTGCGCCACGGCCGACTTGATCGCGTGCACCAACAGTTCGTCGGGGCGCGTGTTCTTCAACATCCCGCGCGGCGCCTTGCCGATCGGCGTGCGGCTCGCGGCGACGATGTATGCGTCTTGCAGTTGCTTTGCCATCTGAATCTCCTTTGTCGGCAGCAGTTAGCGCTTTAGCGCTTACTGCTGTCCCATGCAGCCTTATCGCGGTCGACCGGAGTTAGCGCTTTAGCGCTTACTCCGGTCCCATGCAGTCTTATCGCGTTGGTCGCTCAGTTGCGCACCGGCTTGCCGGTTTGCAGCATGCCCATGATCCGTTCCTGCGTCTTTTGCGTGCCGAGCAGATCGACGAACGCGCGACGCTCGAGTTGCAGCAGCCACTCTTCATCGACCAGACTGCCCGCTTCCACGTCACCGCCGCACACCGCTTCCGCGATACGGCTTGCGATCAGGAAATCGTGCTCGCTGATGAAACGGCCATCGCGCATGTTGACGAGCGACGCCTTGATGGTCGCGATCGCCGAGCGGCCGGCCACCGGCACTTGCGTGACCCGCAGCGGCGGACGGTAACCCGCCGCCGACAACGCGCGCGCTTCCTTCTTCGCGACGTCGAGCAGTTCAAATACGTTGAACACGATCGTGTCGGACGGCTTCAGGTAGCCCATTGCGCGAGCGTCGAGCGCGGAGGCCGAGACCTTCGCCATCGCCGCGTTTTCGAACGACTTCTGCACGAACTTCAGCAGGTCGTTGGTCGCACCGACTTGCGTCGCCGCTTCCGCCGCGCGCAGCGCCGCTTCCTTCAGGCCGCCGCCCGCCGGCACAAGACCCACGCCGACTTCCACCAGACCGATATAGCTTTCGATGTGCGCGACCCGTTTCGCGCTATGCAGCGCCAGTTCGCAACCGCCGCCGAGCGCGATGCCCGACACGGCCGAAATGACCGGCACGCTGGCGTATTTCACGCGCAGCATGCCTTGCTGGAATTTCTTCACGAACGGCTCGATGCCCTTCGCGCCGCCCATCATGAAGGCGGGCATCGCTTCTTCGAGGTTGGCGCCCGCGGAGAACGGACCGCCCGGCGTGCCGAGTTTCAGCGACGTCGGCTGCCACACCACCAGGCCCTTGTACTCCTTTTCGGCCAGTTCGATCGCCTGCGTCAGACCGTCGATCACCGACGGTCCGATCGTGTTCATCTTGCTCTTGAACGACACGATCAGCACGTCGTTCTCGCCGGCGCGATCGTCGACCCATGCGCGCACGGCGTCGGTTTCGAACAGCGTCTTGCCGTAGGTCTTCGGATCAGCCGCGGTTTCGCCGACGAGCGGCGCACGGAACACCTGCTTGTCGTACACCGACAGCGACGAGCGCGGTACGAACGTCCTGGAAGCCGGCGACCACGAACCTTCGTTCGTATGCACGCCGCCCTTCTCGGCCACCGGACCTTCCAGCACCCACGACGGCAGCGGCACGTTCGAGAGCGCCTTGCCCGCCGCGATGTCTTCCTGCACCCACTCGGCGACCTGCTTCCAGCCGGCCGTCTGCCAACCTTCGAACGGGCCTTCGTTCCAGCCGAAGCCCCAGCGGATCGCCAGATCGACGTCGCGCGCGTTGTCGGCGATCGACTCCAGATGCACGCCGATGTAGTGATACACGTCGCGGAAAATCGCCCACAGGAACTGCGCCTGCGGATGCTGCGATTCGCGCAGCAGCTTCAGACGCTCCGCCGGCGGGCGCTTGAGGATGCGGCCGACCAGTTCGTCCGCCTTCGCGCCGCCGTCCACGTACTCGCCCGTCTTCGCGTCGAGCACCTTGATCGCCTTGCCTTCCTTCTTGTAGAAGCCGCCGCCGGTCTTCTGACCCAGCGCGCCCTTCTTCACGAGTTCGGCCAGCACGGCCGGCGTTTCGTAGACCGGATAGAACGGATCGTCCTTCAGCGTGTCCTGCATCGTCTTGATGACGTGCGCCATCGTGTCCAGACCGACCACGTCGGCGGTGCGGAAGGTGGCCGACTTCGCGCGGCCCAGACGTGCGCCCGTCAGATCGTCCACTTCGTCGAAACGCAGACCGAATTTCGCGGCTTCGGTGACGACGGCGAGAATCGAGAAAATCCCCACGCGATTGGCGATGAAGTTTGGCGTGTCTTTCGCACGCACAACGCCCTTACCGACCACGCTGGTCAGGAACGACTCGAGTTGGTCGAGGATTTCCGGACGCGTGGTCGCGGTCGGGATCAGTTCGACCAGGTGCATGTAGCGCGGCGGATTGAAGAAGTGCACGCCGCAAAAGCGCGACTTCAGCTCGTCCGAGAAACCATTCGACAGTTCGGTGATCGACAGACCCGACGTGTTGGTCGCGAAAATCGCGTTCGGCGCGAGATGCGGTGCGACCTTCTTGTACAGGTCGTGCTTCCAGTCCATGCGCTCGGCAATCGCTTCGATCACGAGGTCGCATTCGGCGAGCTTCTCGATGTCGTCGTCGTAGTTCGCGGGCTGGATGTATTGCGCGTCGTCCTTCACGCCGAACGGCGCCGGCGACAGCTTCTTCAGATTCTCGATCGCCTTCAGCGCGATCGCATTCTTCGGGCCTTCTTTTGCGGGCAGATCGAACAGCAGCACCGGCACCTTGGCGTTGATCAGGTGCGCGGCGATCTGCGCGCCCATCACGCCGGCGCCGAGCACGGCTACCTTGCGAATGATCAGATTGCTCACGTCGTTCCTCCGGAGAGTTATGCGAGATCGCGAAGCTTCAATGGACGCTTCGCGTTGTGTGTTTGAGGAGAGACACCGCGAGTTCGACACGCGCGGCGCCTGACTTGATGGGATTGCCTGACGCCTGAAAACAGCGGCTTAGAACAGCGCTTCGTCGACTTCCATCATCGATTTCGAGCCGGCACGCGCCTGACGGATCGTCATGGCCGTTTCCGGCAGCAGCTTCGCAAAGTAGAAGCGTGCCGTGGCGAGCTTCGCCTTGTAGAACGGATCGCCCGATGCTTCCTTGTCCAGCGCGATACGTGCCATGCGCGCCCAGAAGTACGAGAACACCAGGTGGCCGACCGTGCGCAGATACGGCACGGCGGCGGCGCCGACTTCGTCCGGGTTCTGCATGGCCTTCATGCCGATTTCCATCGTCAGCTTTTGCACCTTTTCGCCGATGTCGGCGAGCGGGTTGATGAACTCCTGCATCTCCGGCTTCACGCCTTCGGCTTCGACGAATTCGGCCACGAGCTTGCCGAACTTCTTCATCTTCGCGCCCATGTCGCCGAGGATCTTGCGGCCGAGCAGGTCGAGCGCCTGAATCGCGTTGGTGCCTTCGTAGATCATGTTGATGCGCGCGTCGCGCACGTACTGCTCCATGCCCCACTCGGCGATGAAGCCGTGGCCGCCGTAGATCTGCATGGCGTGGTTGGTGCTCTCGAACGCGTTGTCCGAAAGGAACGCTTTCAGGATCGGCGTGAGCAGCGCGACGAGGTCGGCGGCTTCCTTGCGCACCGATTCGTCAGCGTGCGACAGTTCCTTGTCGATATGCAGCGCGGACCAGTACGAAAAAGCGCGGGCGCCTTCGGCGTAGGCCTTTTGCGTGAGCAGCATGCGGCGCACATCCGGATGCACGATGATCGGATCAGCCGCCTTTTCGGGCGCCTTCGGGCCGGTCAACGAACGCATCTGCAGACGCTCTTTCGCATATACCAACGAGTTCTGATAGCCGACTTCGGTCAGACCCAGGCTCTGCATGCCGACGCCCAGGCGCGCGGCGTTCATCATCACGAACATGGCGTTCAAGCCCTTGTTCGGCTCGCCGACCAGCCAACCCTTGGCGTTGTCCAGATTGATCACGCAGGTGGCGTTGCCGTGAATGCCCATCTTATGCTCGATGGAGCCGCACTTCACGCCGTTGCGCTCGCCCGGTTCGCCCGCCTCGTTGGGCACGAACTTCGGCACGATGAAGAGCGAAATGCCCTTGGTGCCCTTGGGCGCATCTGGCAGACGCGCCAGCACCAGGTGAACGATGTTCTCCGCGAGGTCGTGTTCGCCGCTGGAGATGAAAATCTTCGTGCCGCTGATCGCGTACGAGCCGTCGCTGTTCGGTTCGGCCTTGGTGCGCAGAATGCCGAGGTCCGTGCCGCAATGCGGTTCGGTCAGACACATCGTGCCGGTCCACACACCGGCGACGAGCTTCGGCAGATAGCGTTGCTGCAATTCCGGCGTGCCGTGCGCATGCAGACACTCGTACGCGCCGTGCGAGAGGCCCGGGTACATGGTCCACGCCTGATTCGCCGAGTTCAGCATTTCATACAGCGCGTTATTGACGAACGCGGGCAGACCCTGGCCGCCGTATTCCGGATCGCAGCCCAGTGCGGGCCAGCCGGCTTCGACGTACTGCGCATAGGCTTCCTTGAAGCCCTTCGGCGTGGTCACGACGCCGTCGCCGGCGTATGTGCAGCCTTCCTGGTCGCCGCTGTGGTTGAGCGGGAACAATACTTCGGAGCAGAATTTGCCGGCCTCTTCGAGCACCGCGTTGATCGTGTCGGCATCGAGATCCGCGTGCTTCGGCATCTGCTTGATTTCGGCTTCGACGTTAAGCAGTTCGTGCAACACGAATTGCATGTCGCGCAGCGGCGCGGCGTACTGTCCCATGACTCTCTCCCAAGTTTGACAAGAAGCCAGGCCGTTAGCTGAGTCCGTGGATCGGAACTTTCTGCGCCGCTGAATCCGCCTTAGTTGGCGGCGACGCCGCTAACGGCTTTCGCTCTGATACGAAACAATCAATTTTTCCAGCGCGGCCCACGTGAGACGCACCGCATCCGGCAAGTGCAGGAAGCGCGCGTCGTGATGCAGACCGAGCGTGAAGCTGTACAGTTCGAACAGCATCAGTTGCGGATCGGTGTCGGCGCGCAGATGCCCTTCTTCCATTGCCTGCGAAATCGCGCGAGTGAGCGCCGCACGCCAGATCGTCACGCTCGACACCAGTTGTTCACGCACCGGGTTATCCGCGCGGTCGTCGTATTCGACGGCGCCGCTGATATAAATACAGCCGGTAGTGACTTCCTGAATGCGTTTCTCGATCCAGCGGGAAATCATCGCGCGCAAGCGCGGCAATCCACGAGGCTCGCGCAAACTCGGGAAGAACACCTCGTCTTCGAAACGACGGTGATATTCGCGCACGACTTCAACCTGCAGATCCTCGCGCGACCCGAAATGCGCGAACACACCGCTTTTGCTCATCTGCATGCGCTCAGCCAGCAAGCCGATCGTCAGACCTTCGAGTCCGTCGCGGCTGGCCAGATCAAGTGCTGCTTCGAGAATTGCGGCTCGCGTCTGTTCGCCTTTTCGCATAGCTTTTTTACCGTTCTAATGTGACCGAAAGAAAATCGAACGGCCGTACTATTATTGAGTGCTGCCGTCCGCGAAACAAGGACTTTATTAGAAACCGGTTTCTAACCTGGTTTCAATTCTGCGGCATCCGTCAATCAGAGGAATGAGATTTTTTAGAGGCGTTTGCCTTGAGGCAGTCTTTGCCTGCCGAAAGGCTCGCTTCCCTGATTAGTCCAGCCGGCCAATATCATGCAGCAAGTCGGCGCGAATCCAGAAGGATTCGGCATATCACGAGTATAGGAAGGCCACCGCGACAGCGTGAATCGCAGCGCGCAACGACCGGCGATCGTCTCGTTAGACGCCGGCCCGACAAGGTGTTGCCGCTACTTCGGCGGCCGGCTCAGGGTCGCTCGCCAGGAACATGCGGGAAGGGAACGCACCGCATCAGGACCCGTTGTCTTGCCGTGGGAAAGTCTGGGTAAGAGCAGCGGCAACCCGCGCCAGCACGTCATGCCAATCGGCGCGCCTTGTCTGCGTGAAAAGACGCAATCCGGGATACCACGGGCTGTCGTCCCGGCCATACAGCCAGCGCCAGCAACCCGCGAAACGGTTGAGCAGCCAGACCGGCTTGCCCATTGCCGCGGCGAGATGGGCGACCGAGGTATCGACCGAAATCACCAGATCGAGGTTGTCGATCAGCGCCGCGGTGTCCGCGAAGTCGGCGATTTCATCGGTCCAGTCGATCAGGTGCGCCCGGGCGGCGGCGTCGGGAAGCTTGGCGGGATCGTCGGTCTTTTGCAGACTGATCCAGCGCACGTGAGGCATCGCCAGCAAAGGTGCGATTTGCACGGCAGCGAGGCTGCGCAAACGGTCCACGGCAATGCCGGAATGACCGCCCGCCCACACGACGCCAACGCGCGGCAGCTGCGGGGCCGGCAGCGCTTCGAGCCGCGCGCGCCAGGCGGCGGCGAGCCGGGCGTCGGCATGGAGGTATGGCAGCGCGGCCGGGATTGTCGCCACTTGCGTGGCGAACGCCATTGGCAGCGACATCAACGGAATATAGCGGTCCCACTGCGCCAGATCGGCGGGCACAGCGTCGAGCAACACGAGGCCCGGCCAGCGTGAACACAATGACCGTTCATAGAGACGCCGTAAGGCCGGCGGGCACACATAGCCGACCCGGGCAAAGTGCGCAAGCGCCAGCGGCAGATAGCGCACGAACTGCAAGCTGTCGCCCAAGCCTTGCTCGTGAAGCACGAGAAGGCATTGCGCCGATGCGCCCGCCGCTTGCGCGCCTTGAACGTGAAACACGCCCTCGCCCGGCCAGCGCGGCAGCGGCACTTCCACCGGCGCGGGCGCGGGGCGGCCATCGGGCAGCTTGAAACTGACCCAGCGATCCTCGAAATACGGCCACGCTTCGTCGTAGCGGCCGGTCGCAAGCAAAGCCATAGCAAGGTTATTACGCGCGACGAGGTTGGCGGGCGCCAGTTCGATCGCGCGCCGGTAGTGACGCTCGGCTTCGTCCATTGCGACGAGGTCCGCGCAAACGCGACCAAAATTGTTATGCGCCGCCGAGTTGTCCGGATCGAGTTCGAGCGTGCGCCGATAGCCCACCGCGGCGTCCTCGATATGACCGAGATGTTGCAGCGTCAACGCGAGGTTGTAGTGAAACGCGGCAAAGTCAGGCTGGATCGCGAGTCCCTGGCGAATGCTCTGCACCGCGCCGGCGAAATCTCCCAGGTTCAGCCGAATCGCGTAGAGCGTGTTGAACAGAATCGGCTCCGGCCGAATCCGGATCGCGCGCTCGAGCCAGCGCAGCGCGTCGTGCGCCTCGCCGGACGCCAGCGCAAGCAGGCCTCGCAAGTGAATGGCGCCGACATGCTCGGCATCCTCGGCGAGGATCCGCTCGACCAGTGTCTGCACCACGTCATGGCGGCCTGTTTGATAGGCGTGCACGGCCTCGTCATGGAGACGCGAAAGGTCGACTGCCTGCGATGAAGGGAAAGTGGACATGTTTGGCGAATGCGTATCCGGATGCGTAAGCATGACGCCGCCGATCCGGTTGCCGTGAGCGCGCAGTCGAAACGGCAGCGAGGCGTGACGAGCGGGGGAGTTGAGTGGCGGGTGCAATTCGCCGGGTCGCCCGATCGATAAGGAGCGCAGATTATGTTTGCCAGAGAGGCGGCCCGTCTCTAGGACCGTTCCGAAACGTGGCATGCCGTGCATCGACGCATGGCAAGACGGCTCAAGCATTGCACTTGAGCCTGCCGAGCGTGGCTCAGCGCGTTACCACGCTGTCAGTCATATCCGCCGACGGTAAGCAGCTTCATCACCGCGCGGTAAGTCGTGTAGGCGAGCCAGTTGAGCACACGCTCACCGGCCGGGCGCGCGTCGTAGCGCGCCTCGTCGATGCGACGCGCGTCCTTGAAGGCGACGAGGATCGCCTCGCGCAGCGCATCGATCGACGGGTCGTTCACCAGCACGACATTGGCTTCGTTGTTGAGCATCAGGCTCAGCGCATCGAGGTTCGACGAGCCGACCGTCCCCCAGTTCGAATCCACCACCGCGACCTTGCCGTGCAGCAGCGTTTTCTCATACTCCGCGATCTGCACGCCGGCCTTGAGCAACGAGCGATAGAGAAACGGCACCGCATAATCGAGCGCCTTGAATTCCTTGCGCCCGATAATGAGCTTCACCTCCACGCCGCGGCGCGCCGCGTACACGAGCGCCCGCCGCAGCTTGCGCCCCGGCATGAAGTACGGATTGGCGAGCAGCACTTCATTGCGCGCCTGCCCGATCGCCGCCAGATAGGCCTTCTCGATGGCGCGCCGATTGATCAGGTTGTCGCGCGCGACGAACGCCACGCAAGGCTGACCGCCCGCCCACAACTCCTCGTTACGACGGCGGCGGCGCCGGCGCAGACTGCCGAGCGAAGCCGTGGTGCTCGGCCCGAGATCCGGCGCCATGGACTCGAGCGGCCGATGCCCGAGGCGAATCCTGCGCCATTGCACCTCGAACGCCTGGCGGATATCGCCGACCACCGGCCCGTGCAATTCGACAGCGAAATCCCAGCGCCGATACGGCAGCTTCTCGCCGTTGTTCTCGTAGTCGTCGACGATGTTGATCCCGCCGCAGTAGGCGAACTGATCGTCGATCACCGCGAGTTTGCGATGCGTACGCGAGAAGCCGAAGCGGCCGAACAGGTGCGGGTTGTAAATGCGATGGTCGATGCCGGCGTCGGGCCACTCGTTGAACATCGGCAAGCGCGCGGTGCCGATGCCGTCGGTGATCACGCGCACTTTGACGCCGCGCTCGGCGGCACGCTTTAGCGCCGCGCTGACAGCCTGCCCGGCGTTGTCGTAGCAGAAGATATACGTTTCGAGCACCACGTCGCTCTCTGCGGCGTCGACCCGTGCGATCAGTGCGCTGAAGAACTCTTCGCCGGAGCGCAGCAGCTTGACGTCGTTGCCGCTGGTGAACCGGTAGCGCTGCCAATAGCGGCGGCCGAGCAGCGCTTGCCGCAGTCGGGCGAAACGGCGCGCGCCGCCGACGCTCATCGGCCACGCTCCGTGGGATGCCCAGCGACAGCACGCGCACCGAGCCGCTTAGGCAACTGCAGGATCGCGTCTGCATTCGACGAGGAAAAACAGCGCGATGCCGCCTCGTCATAGGGTAGCCACAGAAATGCGGTGTGCTCGCGTGGCGCCAGCGTGACTTCGAGTTGCTCGGGCACCTGCAGGCTGAACCAGTGTTCGGTGTTGTGGATCACGCCTTCGGCGTAGCGATGCCGGAACTCCGGGTAAATCTCGTATTCGATCGAATACTGCCAGTCAAACAGCGCGCTCTGCGGCACGCGCTCGCTGCCCACCACAATGCCGGTCTCTTCGGCGACTTCGCGCGCCGCCGTCTCGATGAGCGGTTCATCGAGTTGATCTTTGGAGCCCGTGACCGACTGCCAGAAACCGGCGTGATCGGCGCGCTCGATCAACAGTACGTCGAGCGCGGGTGTATGAATGATGACGAGTACGGATTGCGGAATCTTCGGCGGTTTCGGCATGGCGTAAAAACTGGGAGCAACGCTTGCGCGGTACAGGTCGGAGAGTGGTTCGACCAGCGGTCGAACACAGTTGCATCGACTGTAACGCAAAAAACGAAAAAGGCGCATGAGCGCCTTTTCCGGTTGCTTCTGCTGTCGTTTTCAGACAGCACTGACTGCCTTCAGTCCATTACGCCTTCGGTTCCGGCTGACGCAGACGGATGTGCAACTCGCGCAGCTGGCGCTCGTCCACTTCGCTCGGCGCCTGCGTGAGCAGACACTGCGCGCGTTGCGTCTTCGGGAACGCGATCACGTCGCGGATCGAATCGGCGCCGGCCATCATCGTGACGATGCGGTCCAGACCGAACGCGATACCGCCGTGCGGCGGCGCGCCGTATTGCAGCGCGTCGAGCAGGAAGCCGAACTTGGCTTGCGCTTCTTCCGCGTTGATCTTCAGCGCACGGAACACCTTGCTCTGCACTTCTTCACGGTGAATACGCACCGAACCGCCGCCGATTTCCCAGCCGTTCAGCACCATGTCGTAGGCCTTGGCGAGGCAGCGCGCCGGATCCGTTTCCAGATACTCGAGGTGCTCGTCTTTCGGGCTCGTGAACGGGTGATGCGCGGCCACGTAACGGTTGTCTTCCTCGTCGTATTCGAACATCGGGAAGTCGACCACCCACAGCGGCTTCCAGCCGGTCTCGACCAGGCCGTTCGCCTTGCCGAATTCCGAATGACCGATCTTCAGACGCAGTGCGCCGAGGCTGTCGTTCACCACCTTCGCGCGATCCGCCGCGAAGAAAATGATGTCGCCGTCTTGCGCGCCGGTGCGCTCGATGATCGCCTTGACCGCTTCGTCGTGCAGGTTCTTGACGATCGGGCTTTGCAGACCGTCACGGCCCTTCGCGACTTCGTTGACCTTGATCCACGCGAGACCCTTCGCACCGTAGATGCGCACGAATTCCGTGTAGCTGTCGATATCGCCACGCGAGAGTTCGCCGCCCTTCGGCACGCGAATGGCCGCGACGCGGCCGTCTTTCGTGTTGGCCGGCACGCTGAACACCTTGAAGTCGACGTCGCGGACAGCATCCGTGAGGTCCGTGAATTCGAGCTTCACGCGCAGGTCCGGCTTGTCCGAACCGAAGCGGCGCATAGCTTCCGAATACAGCATGACCGGGAATTTTTCGTCCAGCGCGACGCCGATCGTTTCCTTGAACACATGACGGATCATGTCTTCGAACAGATCGCGAATTTCCTGTTCCGACAGGAACGAGGTTTCGCAGTCGATCTGCGTGAATTCCGGCTGACGGTCGGCGCGCAGGTCTTCGTCGCGGAAGCACTTGACGATCTGGTAGTAGCGATCGAAGTTCGCCACCATCAGCAACTGCTTGAACAGCTGCGGCGATTGCGGCAGCGCGAAGAACTGGCCCGGGTTCGTACGCGACGGCACGAGGTAGTCGCGCGCGCCTTCCGGCGTGCTCTTGGTGAGCATCGGCGTTTCGATGTCGATGAAGCCCAGCGAGTCGAGATACTTGCGCGCCTCGATCGCGACGCGGTAACGCAGACGCAGGTTGTGCTGCATCTGCGGACGGCGCAGGTCCAGCACGCGGTGGGTAAGACGCGTGGTTTCCGACAGGTTGTCGTCGTCGAGCTGGAACGGTGGCGTGATCGACGGGTTCAGCACGATCAGCTCGTGGCACAGCACTTCGATCTTGCCGCTCTTCAGCGCAGCGTTCGTGGTGCCTTCCGGACGAGCGCGAACCACACCCTTGATCTGCAGGCAGAACTCGTTGCGCACGCCTTCGGCCGCCTTGAACATCTCTGCGCGGTCGGGGTCGCACACGACCTGAACGAGGCCTTCGCGATCGCGCAGGTCGATGAAGATGACGCCGCCATGGTCGCGGCGGCGGCTCACCCAGCCGCACAGCGAGACGGATTGGCCCAGCAGTTCTTCGGTCACCAGACCGCAGTATTCAGATCTCATCGACATGATGTTTGTCTTTCGTTTTGCATTGGTTGAACGGCGCGTGGCATTAAAACGCTACGTGCCGCGTTACAGCGGAGGCTCGACTGTCGTGCGGCGCACCGGCGCCGGAGGCGCGGACGGCGCCACGACGCCCATCGAGACGATGTACTTGAGCGCAGCGTCGACCGTCATGTCGAGCTCGATCACTTCACTCTTGGGCACCATCAGGAAGAAGCCGGACGTGGGGTTCGGCGTAGTCGGCACATACACGCTGACGTGATCTTCTTTCAGGTGGTTGAGCACGTCGCCGCCCGGAATACCGGTCAGAAACGCGATCGTATAGGAGCCGCGGCGCGGGTACTCGATCAGCAGCGCCTTGCGAAACGCGTTGCCGCTGCTCGACAACAGGGTGTCGGACACCTGCTTGACGCTGGTGTAGATCGGGCCGACCACCGGAATGTGGGCGACCACGACTTCCCACCACTTCACGAGCTTCTGCCCAATGAAGTTCTGCGTCAACAGCCCAACGACAAAGATGAACGCCAGCGTGAGCACCGCCCCGAGGCCGGGCAGGCGGAAGCCGAACAGGCGCTCCGGCTGCCACGCGCGCGGCAGCAGCAGCAGGGTCTGGTCCATCGTGCCGATGATCAGGCCGAGCACCCACAGTGTGATGGCCAGAGGCACCAGCACCAGCAGGCCAGTCAGGAACACCGATTTGAGCGTCGTTTTTTTCGTCGTCATGTGTACCGCCAGAAAGCCGCGCGGGCCGAAACCCAACGCGCGGCGTGTGCGCCGCCCCGCAGGGCGGCAGTCCCACTAGGCGCTGCCGGAACCGCTCGAACTCGCCGAAGCGGCCGGTGCGGCAGCAGGCGCGGACGGCGTTGCGGCCGCGCTCGATGAACCGGCCGAAGCCGTGTCGGTTTGCGCTGCGGCGCCATTATTGGCGCCCGCATTTTCGCCGGTGGCGCCATTCGAGGCGCCATTGGCGTCGGGCTTGGCAGGCGCGCTCGTGCCGCCATTGCCGCCGCGAAAATCAGTCACGTACCAGCCGGAGCCCTTCAACTGAAAGCCGGCAGCAGTGACCTGCTTGCGAAAAGTGTCTTTCCCGCACTCGGGACATTGCGTCAACTGGGGGTCGCTCATCTTCTGAAGCACATCCTTCCCGAAGCCGCATGATTCGCAACGATAAGCGTAGATCGGCATGATCCTTTTCCCTACTGAAATCTTGTAAACGCTTGCAAAGCCTTGAATTATAGCCGCAAACGATGCCCCTCCCCCGGATTTTGGGGTCGAGCGCCCGACGTAGGCGCCGCCCAGTCAAGTGGGGGCAGCCGCGGTTGAATCAAGTGCGGCCCGCGCCGCCGGCAGCGTCGCAGCTACGCCCTCAAGCGCGGCGGCGCCAGGTTAGCCAGCGCTCACGTCCCGCGAAGACGGCGATCGAATCGTGCACGGCTTCGTCTTCGATCAAGTCGAAGTACGGTGAGAGCAGCGCGTCGAGTTCCGCGCGCTCGATGCCGAACGGCGGCCCTTTTGGCGTCGCGCCGAGGAAAAAGAAGCCGGCGAGCAACGCGCCGCCGGGCAACAGATCGGCCATGCGTCGCGCGTAATCCGTGCGGCGCGCCGGCGGCAGCGCGCAGAGGAATGCGCGCTCGTAAATCCACGTGGGCGTGAACGGCGGCTCATACGCGAAGAAGTCCGCCTGCTCCACCAGTTGCGCGTGCTGCGCGCCCAGCTGCTCGTGCGCCGCCGCGACGGCGGCCGGCGAAAAGTCGATGGCTCGCACCGGGTTGCCCTGCCCCGCCAGCCAAAGCGCTTCGTACGCGCTGCCGCAACCTGGAATCAGCACCGCGGCGCCGCTATGGCGAGCGGCGAACGCCTGAAACGCGGACGGCACACCCGCCTGATCCCACGGCATGAAACGACGCTCGAATCGTTCGTCCCAGAAAGCGGGCGAGTTGGGATCGCGCGTTTCGAAGTCGGGCGCGGAAGGCTGGGTCGGGTCGCTCATCAAATACCTCGTTGAGAATGCAATCAACCGCCGTAGGCGAACGCAAGAAACACCCGCGCCAGCGCCGCGCCGACGCCGACCGCCACGCCAAACAGCAGCAAACCTTGCAACAAACGGTTGGTGCGTTTCTGCTCGAGCAGAATCTGGCGAATCATTTCGTCGTTTGCACCGCGCGCGTGGTCGTGGCGCTCGGCCAGCACGTGATGAATCAGGCGCGGCAACTGCGGCAGCGTCTTGCTCCACTGCGGCGCCTCGATCTTCAGGCGCTCGTACCAGCCGCGCAGCCCGATCTGTTCGTTCATCCAGCGTTCGAGGTAGGGCTTGGCGGTCTTCCACAGATCCAGTTCAGGATCGAGCGAACGGCCGAGCCCTTCCACGTTCAGCATGGTTTTTTGCAGCAGCACGAGTTGCGGCTGGATTTCGACATTGAAGCGGCGCGAGGTCGAGAACAGCCGCATCAGGACCTGGCCCAGCGAGATATCTTTCAAAGCGCGGTCGAAGTACGGTTCGCAGACCGCGCGGATCGCGCTCTCGAGTTCCTCGACGCGCGTAGTGGGCGGCACCCAGCCCGACTCCAGATGCAGCGTGGCGACGCGATGATAGTCACGCTTGAAGAACGCGAGGAAGTTCTGCGCGAGGTAGTTCTTATCGAAATCCGACAGCGCGCCGATGATGCCGAAGTCGAGCGCGATATAGCGGCCGAAGTGCTTCGGATCGAGACTCACCTGAATGTTGCCCGGGTGCATGTCGGCATGAAAAAAACCGTCGCGGAACACCTGGGTGAAGAAAATCTCGACGCCTTCGCGCGCCAGTTTCGGAATATCCACGCCGGCCGCGCGCAGCGTCTCCACCTGGCTGATCGGCACGCCGACCATGCGTTCCATGACCAGCACCGTGGGCGTGCAGAATTCCCAGTACATCTCTGGCACCAGCAGCAGATCGAGCCCGGCGAAGTTGCGCCGCAACTGGCTGCCGTTGGCCGCCTCGCGCATCAGGTCGAGCTCGTCGTGCAGGTATTTGTCGAATTCGGCGACCACCTCGCGCGGCTTCAGACGCTTGCCGTCGGCCCACAGGCGCTCGGCCCACACGGCGATGTCGCGCAGCAACGCGAGGTCGGAATCGATCACCGGCAGCATGTTCGGGCGCAGCACCTTCACGGCGACAGCCTTGCCCGCGTGTTGCCCGGCCTTCACCGTGGCGAAGTGCACCTGCGCGATCGAGGCGCTCGCCACCGGCACCCGCTCGAAGTCGTCGAACAGCACGTCGACGGGTGCGCCGAGCGACTTTTCGACCAGCCCGATCGCCACCGCCGAATCGAACGGCGGCACTTGATCCTGCAGCTTGGCCAGTTCGTTGGCGATATCCACCGGCAATAGATCGCGCCGAGTGGACAGCACCTGCCCGAACTTGACGAAGATCGGCCCGAGGCTTTCCAGCGCGAGCCGCAGACGCACGCCCGGCGGCGCGTCGAACTTGCGGCCAATAGTCGTGATACGCAGCAACAGACGCACGCGCCGGTCGTTGACGCGGCTGAGCATCATCTCATCGAGACCGAAGCGGATGACCGTGAAGAAAATCTTGAGGAAACGCAGAAAACGCATAGTTGTGCCCGGTGACTAGCGCGTGCCGCGCGACGTGGCGGCGCCGCTCGGCGCAAGAGCGCCGCGGGCTTCGACCTTCTGTTCAAGACGCTCGATGCGTTTTTCCACGCGCGCGAGTGCGTCGCGCGCGCGGGCCAGTTCGATGTTGAAGTCCTCGAGCGCGGCGCGGCGCACCAGTTGCGGATTCTCGTCGAGCAGATATTCGGCGGCGGTATCGAGCAGGTTGCGCCCGGTGCGCTGCACATGTTCGCCGACGGTGCGCACAACTGACGCCACCCGCCACGCCGGGCCGTCGCCGATGAATTTCGCCAGATCCTCTTCCGGCTCCCAGCGCAGATGTTCGGCGAGCTTCGCGATCACGGTGGCGAATTCGGCGTCGCCTTCGATCTTGACGTGCTTCATCACCGCCGCCTGGCCGCCTTGCACGAAGGCGGGCAGCGCGTCGGAAGGCACCGAGATGGTCACGTCGAACTGTTGCGCCTCGGTAGCGGCGACGGCGCTCAGATAGCCGTCCGGTTGCACCAGCAGCATCAGCACGACCGGCGGACAGGACAGCTTCGCGGTCTTGCCCGCGTAGGGGGCGAGGCGCTCACGAGCCCACGATTCGCGGGCGAGCAGATGATTGACAGCAGCAGCGAATGGCTTGGCGGCGAGGGTCATTGAAAGTGGCAAGAAAAAACCCGCGCGAGCGAGGTGCCCGCGCGGGTTCCTATTGTAACGTCCGTTCGCTTCGCGGCTCGCTATGCCGAACGGCCAACGCGAGGAGCCCGGTCAGGAGGTGTGGTCCTGCCGCGGCCCCGGCGCGCGGTTGTCTCAGTGCTGCGCCACCTGCTGGATGCCGGCCAGCAGCCAGCCTTCGCCGGGGCGGTTCGCCTTGGACAGGTTCCAGACTTCGACGAACGGCTCCGCCGCCGCGCCCGGCGCTTCGCGGATCAGGCCCGAGAAGCGCACGCTGGCGAAGTATTCGTTCGCACGCTCTTCCACGCCCAACAGTTCGGCGTTGAGTTGCACCACATCGGTCTGATTCGTCTCGGCACCGCGCGAAGACAGATCGACCTTCACCTCGGCGAACATTTCCGGCGTGGTGAATTCGCGGATGTCTTCCGTGTTGCCGACGTCCCAAGCCGCTTGCAGGCGCACGAAGTAGACCTTGGCGTTACGCAGAAACGCTTCCGAATCGAAGCCGGCCGGCACGACCGGCGCGGCATTAATGGTCGGCATGTTCAGCGGATTGCCTTGCGGTTCGAGATACGAGCCGGTAGGCGGGGCGTTATAACGCGGCTCCTGCGGTGAGTAGCCCGTGCCGCTCGAATTGAACGACGGCGAGCTGCCCGCGTACGCCGGTTGCACCGCGTCGCGCTTGCGGCCCATGAAACGGCGAATCAGCCAGATACCGATCATCGCAATGATCGCAATCACAATGATATTGGCCATGGCGCCGGCAAACGCGCCGCCCAGACCGAAGTGCGACAGCAAAGCGGCGATGCCCAGACCGGCCGCCAGACCGGCGATCGGTCCCAGCCAGCGCGAACGGTTAGGCTGCGCGGCCGGCGTTGGCGCGGGCGCCGGTGCGGGCTGCGCGCGCTGCTGCGTGGCCTGATTGCTTTGGGAAGGTTGCGACGGAGCGGATTGCTGCGTCACGCTATTCGACTGACGGCCGATACTGCGGCCACCGCCCATGCGGCGAGCTTCCGCATCGAGCGAAGCGAGGGAGCCGGCCATGATCAGGCCGACCATCGCGATCAGTCCGATTCTTCTCACCAGCGACCGCTTAACCTTACGGGGAGATAACGCACCTGAATCGGACATTTTCGTACTTTCCTTTAAAAATCGATGGGTTAGGAACCCTAGTATTTGGTCCCCACATGTAAAGCTACCACGCCAGCTGACAAATTGTAATATTTGACGCCGTCCAGGCCCGCTTGTTCCATCATTGTTTTCAAAGTTTCTTGGTCCGGATGCATCCGGATCGATTCCGCGAGGTATTGATAGCTCTCCGCATCTTTCGCAAAGCGTTGGCCCAACCACGGCAACACCTTGAAAGAATAGACGTCGTAGACCTTCTTGAGCGGATCCCACACTTTCGAAAATTCCAGCACCAGCAAACGCCCGGCCGGCTTCAGCACGCGCCGCATTTCCGCCAGCGCGACGTCCTTGTGCGTCATGTTGCGCAGACCGAAAGCCACCGTCACGACGTCGAAGTAGTTGTCCGGAAAGGGAATTTTCTCGGCGTCGCACAGCAGCGCAGGGGTGATCACGCCCTTGTCCAGCAGGCGGTCGCGGCCCACGCGCAGCATCGATTCATTGATGTCGGTATGCCAGACTTCGCCGGTTTCGCCGGCCTGCTTCGCGAACGCCTTCGACAGGTCGCCCGTGCCGCCCGCGATATCGAGCACCTTGTAGCCCGGCCGCACGTTGGCCTGGGCGATCGTGAACATCTTCCACGCCCGGTGCAACCCGCCCGACATCAGGTCGTTCATCAAGTCGTAGTTGGCGGCAACCGAGTGGAACACGCCCGCCACCTTCTGCGCCTTGTCCTGTTCGTCGACCGATTGAAAGCCGAAGTGGGTTTTGCTCATCGCGCTTGTCCTTTCGCGTATTCTGAAATGTTGCGCCGCATCAGCGCGGCGATGGGGCGAATCGTATCAGTGACAGTGCCCGTGCGCAGCGCCGGCCTGGACCATGGGCGTATCGCGATCGACGCCCGCCGCCTGAAGTTTGGCGAGATACGCGCCCCAGAGTTCATCCTGGCGCACCGCCATGTCGTACAGCAGGTCCCAGGAATAGATACCGGTGGCGTGGCCGTCGGAGAAAGTCGGCTGCAGCGCGTAGTTGCCGACGCCTTCGATCATCGTGATGGTCACTTCGCGCTTGCCGGTCTGCAGCGTTTCCTGGCCGGGCCCGTGGCCCATCACTTCCGCCGACGGCGAATACACGCGCAACAGTTCGAACGGCAGGCGATACGATTCGCCGTTTGCGTACTGCAATTCGAGTACGCGCGATTTGGAATGCACGACGACGCCGGTCGGCACCGGAGTATCGGGAGTCAATCCGCTCATGTGGACCTCATAGAGAACGCCGCCGCGAGTTTTCTTGCCCTTCAGGGGCCTCGCGCGACGCAACAGGTTCGGGGGCGCTCAACCAAGAGCCTGTTCGATTTCCTGCCGCACCGCTTCACGCAGCAAGGTAGCTTGCGCGCGACGCGACGACAGCATGGCTTCGGACACCGTGCGCTGGCGCGGCGCCCAGATGGGCAGTGGAAAATGCGCGTCGTTCGAAAAACGCGGGATCACATGCCAGTGCACGTGCGGCACCTGGTTGCCGAGGCTCGCCAGATTGACCTTCGCAGGCTGAAGGATGCGCCGGATCGCGCGCTCGACCGCATACACGGCCTTCATCACGCGATCACGGTCGTTTCCGTCGAGGTCGGAAAACTCGGCCACGTGCTCGTTCCAGATCACCCGGCAAAAGCCTGGGTAATCGTGTTCGTCGGCGAGGACGACACGCAAGGTGTCGTCGTGCCACAGCACATCGCCGCCATCTTCACGGCAAAAAACGCAATCCATCGTCGTCCTCAGGCAAAAATCGTCAGTCGTGCCATTAAACCAGCACGCGCTCGATTCCGCCATTGTTCGCCCGTTGCACGTAGTCGACCATCCAGTCTTCACCGAGCACGTGACGTGCCATCTCGACGACGATGTAATCCGCCTCGATGCCCGCGTCTTCGTTGTACCGCGACAGGCCTTGCAGGCAGGATGGGCAGCTCGTGAGAATCTTCACGTCGGTGGCGCCCTTCGGCTGCGGACCGTCGCCGGCCTTCAGCACGGAGCCGTCCGGCGCGCCCGCCGAACCGGCCGACGCATTGGCCGGATTGATCCCGTTCGCGCCGGCTTCGGCCACCAAAGGAATGCCGCGCAGCTTCGCCGCGCCCTTGCGAATCTCCTCTTCCTTGCGGAAGCGGACCTGCGTCGAAATGTCAGGACGCGTGACCGCCAGCGTGCCGGACTCGCCGCAGCAGCGATCGTTCTTCTCGATCTTGTAGCCGTCTTTCTCCGAGCCCATCAGCTGATTGACGAGCTTGACCGGGTCCATCGTCTTGATCGGCGTGTGGCACGGGTCGTGATACATGTAGCGAACGCCGTTCACGCCGTCGAGCTTCATGCCTTTCTCCAGCAGAAACTCGTGGATGTCGATAATCCGGCAGCCCGGGAAGATCTTCTCGAATTCGTAGCCGGCGAGCTGGTCGTAGCACGTGCCGCACGACACCACCACCGTCTTGATGTCGAGGTAGTTGAGCGTGTTGGCGACGCGGTGGAACAGCACGCGGTTGTCCGTGACGATCTGCTCGGCCTTGTCGAACTGGCCCGACCCGCGTTGCGGATAGCCGCAGCACAGATAACCCGGCGGCAACACGGTTTGAACGCCCGCTTCCCACAACATGGCCTGGGTGGCGAGACCCACTTGCGAGAACAGACGCTCGGAGCCGCAGCCCGGGAAGTAGAACACCGCTTCCGTGTCGGCGGTGGTCGTCTTCGGATTGCGGATGATCGGGACGATCTTGTTGTCCTCGATATCGAGCAACGCGCGCGCGGTCTTCTTCGGCAGGTTGCCCGGCATCTTCTTGTTCATGAAGTGGATCACCTGCTGCGTGACCGGCGGCTTGCCGACGGTTGCCGGCGGGTGCGCCGTCTGCTTCTTCGTAAACTTCTTCAGCACTTCGTTGCCGAGGCGCTGCGCCTTGTAGCCGACGCCCATCATCGCGGTGCGCGCGAGGTTGATGGTCTGCGGGTTGGTCGCGTTGAGGAAGAACATGCCGGCCGCGTTGCCCGGATTGAACTTCTTCTTGCCCATCTTGCGCAGCAGGTTGCGCATGTTCATGGTGACGTCGCCGAAGTCGATCTTCACCGGGCACGGCGTCACGCATTTGTGACAGACGGTGCAGTGATCCGCGACGTCGTTGAATTCGTCCCAGTGCTTGATCGACACGCCGCGGCGGGTCTGCTCCTCGTACAGGAACGCCTCCACCAGCAGCGAGGTGGCGAGAATCTTGTTGCGCGGGCTGTACAGCAGATTGGCGCGCGGCACGTGGGTCGCGCACACCGGCTTGCACTTGCCGCAACGCAAACAGTCCTTGATCGACTCGGAAATCGCGCCGATGTCAGACTGCTGCATGATCAGCGATTCATAGCCCATCAGGCCGAACGACGGCGTGTAGGCGTTGCGCAGGTCGGCGCCTTCGAGCAGCTTGCCCGCGTTGAAACGGCCATGCGGATCGACGCGCTGCTTGTACTGGCGGAACTCGCTGATCTCGTCTTCGGTCAGGAATTCGAGCTTGGTGATGCCGATGCCGTGCTCGCCGGAAATCACGCCGTCGAGCGAACGCGCCAGCTTCATGATGCGCGCGACTGCCGTGTGGGCGTCCTGCAGCATCTCGTAGTTGTCGGAGTTGACCGGCAGGTTCGTGTGAACGTTGCCGTCGCCCGCGTGCATGTGCAGCGCGACGAACACGCGGCCGCGCAGCACCTGCTTGTGGATCGCCTGAGCTTCCTCGAGGATCGGCTTGAACTCGCCGCCGTTGAAGATCTGCCGCAACTCGGCGCGAATTTCCTGCTTCCACGACACGCGGATCGTGCGGTCCTGCGTGACATGGAACACGGTGGCATCGGGCTGCGCGTCCGCGCGGTCGGCGAACTTCTCCGCCAGCGCTTCGTAACCGAGACCGACCAGATAGTGCTGCGCTTCACGAAGCGACAGATCGAGCTTGTCGCGCAGGAATTCCCAACGCCTGCGCACGCGCTTGAGCAGATCGAGAGCCTGCTGCACGCGGTCTTCGAGCAGTTCGGCGCTCGGGATTTCGTTGGCGTCGTCGCTCTTGCCGAGCGGCAGCTTGCCGGCCTGGAAGAACGCTTCGAGCGCGTCGACCAGTTGCAGCTTGTTCTTGATCGACAGCTCGATGTTGATGCGTTCGATGCCGTCCGTGTACTCGCCCATGCGATCGAGCGGAATCACCACGTCCTCGTTGATCTTGAACGCGTTGGTGTGCTTGGCGATTGCCGCCGTGCGGCTGCGGTCGAGCCAGAAACGCTTGCGCGCCTCGGCATTGACCGCGACGAAGCCTTCGCCGCTCTTGCCGTTGGCCATGCGCACGACTTCCGAGGTGGCTTGCGCGACCGCATCCGCATCGTCGCCGACGATGTCGCCGATCAGCACCATCTTCGGAAACGCGTTGCGCTTGCTCTTGGTCGCATAGCCGACCGCACGCAGATAGCGCTCGTCCAGATGCTCGAGGCCCGCGAGAATCGCGCCGCCCTGCTTCGACGTCTCGAACAGATAATCCTTGATTTCGACGATGCTCGGAATCGCATCGCGCGCCTGACCGAAGAATTCGAGGCAGACGGTGCGCGTATGCGCGGGCATCTTGTGCAGCACCCAGCGCGCGGACGTGATCAGCCCGTCGCAGCCTTCTTTCTGCACGCCCGGCAGACCGGCGAGGAATTTGTCCGTGACGTCCTTGCCGAGACCTTCCTTACGGAACACGCGGCCCTTGATGTCGAGCGCTTCCGTGCGCAGCAGCTTTTCGCCCGGCGCGTAATTGCCGTCGAACCATTTGAGCTCGAAACGCGCGACTTCGATGTCGTGAATCTTGCCCATGTTGTGGTCGAGGCGCGTGACTTCGAGCCAGTTCCCTTCCGGGTCGACCATGCGCCACCAGGCGAGATTGTCGAGCGCCGTACCCCACAACACCGCCTTCTTGCCGCCCGCGTTCATCGCGACGTTGCCGCCCACGCAGGATGCATCCAGCGAGGTCGGATCGACGGCGAACACGAAGCCGGCCTGCTCGGCCGCCTCGGTCACGCGGCGCGTGACCACGCCCGCGCCGGAGAAAATCGTCGCGACTTTACGATCGACGCCCGGCAATTCGGTCATTTCGACCGCGCCCAGCTGTTCGAGCTTTTCGGTATTGATGACGGCGGAGAACGGCGTGAGCGGCACCGCGCCGCCGGTATAGCCAGTGCCGCCTCCGCGCGGAATCACGGTCAGGCCGAGCTCGAAACACGCCTTGATCATGCCGGCGATCTCGGCTTCGGTATCCGGCGTGAGCACCACGAACGGATATTCGACGCGCCAGTCGGTCGCGTCGGTCACGTGCGAGACGCGGGACAGTCCGTCGAACTTGATGTTGTCCTTTTCCGTGACCTTGCCCAGCACCTTGGTCGCGCGCTTGCGCAGATCGTAGGTCTTCTGGAATTCGCTAGCGAATTCGTCGACGGCGCGGCGCGCGGCCTGAACCAGCGTTTCGACGCGCGCGGCGCGGTCCACGCCCGCTTCATCGCCGTGTTCGGTCAGATCGGCGCGGCGGCGCTTCTCGATCTCGCTCAGACGGTGATGCAATGCTTCGATCAGCATCGCGCGGCGCTTCGGGTTGTCGAGCAGGTCGTCCTGCAGATACGGATTGCGGCGCACCACCCAGATGTCACCGAGCACTTCGTACAGCATCCGCGCCGAACGGCCGGTGCGGCGTTCCGCGCGCAGTTCGGCAAGCGCGGCCCAGGCGGCGTCACCTAGCAGGCGGATAACGATTTCACGGTCGGAGAACGACGTGTAGTTATAGGGAATTTCGCGCAGACGCGCTTCGGGATCGGCGGCCACCGCAGCGGCGGCCCCGTGCGGATCGAAAACTTGAGGTGCGTTCATGTTTGGACGACTCGGTGGGTCAACCCGGCGCGCTCATTGGTGAGGCGCCGGCTGACGGTGCGCGTGGCGCGCAATGCTGGAAATTTTCTTGGGGAGCGAAGCACGACCGACGGTCAACCCACACCGGTCGCTTCGTGGCGCTCAGATACAGCTACACGATCGTGCGTGGCGGACGAGACGCTCCGCCGCGGGGCAAGACTCACGCGGGGTGGGCATCAAGTGGGCGATCCGAGGCTGCCAGTGCATCTTCCGATCCTTATTCCAAAATGGAATTCTACCGCATGATCCCGCCACGCGTTGACGGGTGAAATCAGATCTGCGCCGGGGCTTTGAGCAATTTCGCGGCGAATCGCGCAACGAAACCGCAACACCCAATTGACCGACCGAACGGTCGGGAGAAACTTCGCGGCGCCGCTTCGGTGCATCAGCCGGAAGCCTGAGCGTACACCGTTGGCGCTATCATTGACCCTTCCCGTCTCGCAAAGCGCACCGCGCAACCCGCATGGCCTCCCACGACTACCTGAAAAAAACCCTCACCGCGCGCGTCTACGACGTGGCCCGCGAGACCGAACTCGAACGCGCGCCGAACCTGTCGGCACGTCTGCGCAATCCGGTCTACCTGAAGCGCGAGGACAACCAGCCGGTGTTCTCGTTCAAGGTGCGCGGCGCGTACAACAAGATGGCGCATATTCCTTCCGAGGCGTTGGAACGTGGCGTGATTACCGCGTCGGCGGGCAACCATGCGCAGGGTGTCGCGCTGTCGGCGGCGCGCATGGGCGTGAAGGCGATCATCGTGGTGCCGGTCACCACGCCGCAGGTGAAGGTCGATGCGGTGCGCGCGCACGGCGGACCGACCGTCGAAGTCGTGCAGTTCGGCGAATCGTATAGCGATGCGTATGGACACGCGGTGAAGCTGCAGGAAGAGCGCGGCCTGACCTTCGTGCATCCGTTCGACGATCCGTATGTGATCGCCGGGCAAGGGACAGTCGCCATGGAGATTCTCAGTCAGCATCAAGGCCCGATTCACGCGATCTTCGTGCCTATCGGCGGCGGTGGGCTCGCGGCGGGCGTGGCTGCGTACGTGAAATCGGTGCGCCCGGAAATCAAGGTGATCGGCGTGCAGACCGATGATTCATGCGCGATGGCCGCGTCGCTGAAAGCTGGCGAGCGGGTCACGTTGAACGAGGTTGGCCTGTTCTCGGACGGCACGGCGGTGAAGCTGGTCGGCGAAGAAACCTTCCGCCTGTGCAGCGAGTATCTCGACGACGTGCTGCTCGTAAATACCGACGCACTCTGCGCCGCGATCAAGGATGTCTTCCAGGACACCCGCAGCGTGCTGGAGCCTGCGGGTTCTTTGGCCGTGGCCGGTGCCAAGCAGTATGCAGAGCGCGAAGGCATCGAGAACCAGACGCTGATCGCGATCACGTCCGGTGCGAACATGAACTTCGACCGCATGCGCTTCGTGGCCGAACGTGCCGAAGTGGGTGAAGCGCGCGAAGCCGTGTTTGCCGTGACGATCCCCGAAGAGCGCGGCAGCTTCCGGCGTTTCTGCGAACTGGTGGGCACGCGCAGCGTCACCGAGTTCAACTATCGCATTGCGGACGCGAACTCCGCCCATATCTTCGTGGGCGTGCAGATCAGGAATCGCAGCGAATCGGCTCAGATCGCGGGTGCGTTCGAAGCGCACGGCTTCGCCACAGTCGATCTCACTTTCGACGAACTCTCCAAGCAGCACATCCGCTACATGGTGGGCGGCCGCTCGCCTCTGGCACACGACGAACGCCTGTTCCGCTTCGAGTTTCCGGAGCGGCCGGGCGCGCTGATGAAATTCCTTTCGTCGATGGCGCCGAACTGGAATATCAGCCTGTTCCATTACCGCAACCAGGGCGCGGACTACAGCTCGATTCTGGTCGGCGTCCAGGTGCCGGTGAGCGAGAACGAGGCCTTTGATCGTTTTCTCGCCACGCTCGGCTATCCGAACTGGGAAGAGACGCAAAACCCGGTGTATCGCTTATTCCTCGCCTGATCTTTTAGGACTGAAACGCGCAGATGGCTCTTTCGCTTGTCGACAAACTGGTGGTGGCAATCTCGTCGCGCGCGCTGTTCGACTTCGAGGAAGAGAACCGCGTGTACGAGGAAGGCGACCTGCAAGCCTATGAAGCGCTGCAGCGCGACCGCCTCGCCGTGCCCGCCAAGCCGGGCGTGGCGTTTCCGCTGATCCGTAAGCTGCTGGCGTTGAATGCGGGCGGACATCGCGTCGAAGTGGTGATCCTCTCGCGCAGCGATCCGATCAGCGGATTGCGGGCGTTCCATTCGTGCCGGGAATACGGGCTCGCCATCGAACGCGGCGTGTTTACTCGCGGACGCGCGCCGTTCGGCTATCTGAAACCGCTGAACGCGTCGCTGTTTCTGTCGGCGAATCAGGAGGACGTGCGCGACGCGCTCGCCGCCGGATTTCCCGCCGCGCGCGTCTTGCCGGAATCGGCGAAAATGGCGAGCAAGTATCCCGACGAAATCCGCATTGCCTTCGACGGCGACGCCGTCCTGTTTTCCGACGAAGCCGAGCGCGTGTTCCAGAAAGACGGTTTGCGCGCGTTCGTCGGCCACGAGATTCACAACAAGGATCTACCGCTCGCGGACGGCCCGTTAAAGCCGTTGCTCGAAGCACTGCACCGGCTGCAAAAACTCGCGGATGAAGCCGCGCCCATGCATATTCGTACGGCATTGGTGACGGCGCGCTCGGCGCCCGCGCACGAGCGCGCGATCCGCACTTTAATGGCGTGGAACATTGAAATCGACGAAGCGATGTTCCTCGGCGGCCTCGACAAGAGCGCATTTCTGCGCGAGTTCGAGCCGGACTTTTTCTTCGACGACCAAATTGGCCACTGCGAATCGGCCCGCGTCGTGACGGCGACGGGGCACGTGCTGAGTGGCATCGTGAACGCATCATGACACCCGAACAATCACCGCTGGGTAAGGCCTCCACTTACACCGAACAATACGACGCTTCGCTGCTGTTTCCGATCGCGCGCAAAAATGCGCGCGAGGCGATCGGCATCGGCGCGCAGTTGCCGTTCTTCGGCACGGACATCTGGAATGCGTATGAGTTGTCCTGGCTGAACGCGCGCGGCAAGCCGCAAATCGCGGTGGCGACTTTCTACGTGCCGGCGGACTCGCCGAATATCGTCGAGTCGAAGTCGTTCAAGCTCTATCTCGGCTCATTCGCGCAGACCGCGTTCGAATCGATGGACGCGGTGCGCGACACGATCAAGCGCGACGTGTCCGCTTCGTGCGGCGCGACCGTCTCCGTTCATCTGGCTGCGCCCTATGAGTTCGGCAAATTGCAGATGGAAGAATTCGAAGGCTTGTCGCTGGACCGGCTGGATCTGGATACCGATATCTATCAGCCGGACGCATCGCTGCTGAAAGCGGCGCTGCATGAAGCGCCGGTCGAAGAAACGCTGTTCTCCAACTTGCTGAAGTCGAATTGCCCGGTGACAGGCCAGCCCGATTGGGGCAGCGTGCAGATTCATTATGTAGGCCCGCAGATCGATCACGCTGGCTTGCTGCGCTACATCATCTCGTACCGCAATCACACCGGTTTTCATGAACAGTGTGTCGAGAAGATTTTTCTCGATGTGCTGAAAGCCTGCAAGCCGGTCAAGCTCGCGGTGTACGCACGTTATACGCGGCGCGGCGGACTGGACATCAATCCGTTCCGCACGAATTACAACTTGCCGATGCCGGACAATATGCGTCTGGCCCGGCAGTAAAAAGCAGCTTGTTCGCCGCGGCGAGTTGGTGCGAAGCTGCGGCGAACCAATCCGGCTGAATGTTCAGGCTTATGCCGTGGGCTTCTTATAAGCCACGCAGTCCACTTCGACGCGGCAATCGATCACCATCGAAGAAACCACGCAGGCGCGCGCCGGCGGGTTCTCGCCGAAATACTCGCGGAACACCTTGTTGAACGACGCGAAGTCGCGCGGATCATCCAGCCACACGCCGCAGCGGACCACATGCTCCGCGCCATAGCCGGCTTCCTTCAGAATCGCGAACACGTTCTGGATCGCTTTATGCGATTGTTCGACGATGCCGCCGTTGATCACTTCGCCGTTTTCCATCGGCGTCTGGCCGGACACGAACAGCCAGCCGTCGGCTTCGACCGCGCGTGCAAACGGCATATGCTGACCGCCCGTTCCCTTCCCGCCTTCAACACCATAACGCTTCATCATCACACTCCTTAAAAGTCCGGCACGCGCTCGACGCAAATCGCCGCGCGCACCGCAATCAATCACTCAATCGAGCAAAAATTCAGAACGCGCCGTGCGCGTCACCCTTCGACGCCGCGCCGCGCGCCACGAAGTGACCGGCGCGCTCGCCCGTTACTTGGCCATCGCGATACGACAGCACGCCGTTCACCCACACCGCGTCGATGCCGTCGGCGGCCTGTTGCGGTTTTTCGAACGTCGCCGCGTCGCGCACCTTGGCCGGGTCGAATAGCACCAGATCGGCGTGATAGCCGATATGCACCTCGCCGCGCTGCGCCAGACCAAAGCGCCGCGCCGACAAGCTGGTCATCTTGCGCACCGCCTCTTCGAGCGGCAGCAAACCCGCGTCGCGCGCATAGTGGCCGAGCACACGCGGAAACGCGCCCCACAAGCGCGGATGCGGCAGCGGATCGTTCGGCAGGCCGTCCGAGCCAACCATGGTCGCGGGATGCGAAAGGATGCGCCGCACGTCGTCTTCGGACATGTTGTGGTACACCGCGCCCGCCGGTTGCAGGCGCTTGCCCGCTTCCTGCTGCGTAACGCCCCACTCCGCCGCAACCTCCTTGATCAGCTTGCCCGCCATCTCCGGATGCGGCTCCGACCACGTAATCGTGATGTCGATGTCGCCCGTCACCTGCTTCAGATCGAGCGTCGACGAACTGCGGTTGTACGGATAGCAATCGCAACCGATCGGCTGCAACCGGCTCGCGCTTTCCAGCGATTTCAGCACTTCGACGCTGCGCCCCCAGTTCGACGGACCCGCGCACTTCAAATGCGAGATCACCACCGGAACATGCGCGTGACGGCCCACGCGATACGCTTCGTCCATCGCATCGAGAATCGCGTCGAACTCGGTGCGCATGTGCGTGGTGTACAGCGCGCCGGCCGCGGCGAGCGGCTCGGCCAACGCCATCACTTCTTCGGTCGGCGCGGCGAACGCCGAACCGTAGGCGAGACCTGAACTCAAACCGAGCGCGCCATTCGCCAGTGCTTCCTCGAGTTGCGCGCGCATACCCTCGATTTCCTGCTCGGTCGCCGCGCGATCGAGCCGGTCCATCTGGTTGCTGCGCAACGCCGTATGTCCGATCAGCGCGCCGACGTTCACCGCCGGCCGCGCCGCATTCACTGCTGCGACATACGCGGCGAAGGTCGGATACTGGAACGCGTCGCGCTCGCCAAGCAGGTTCATCGGATCGGGCGGATCGCCCTTCAGCGCGACCGGCGACGCGCTGATACCGCAATTGCCGACGATCACCGTCGTCACGCCTTGCGTGATCTTCGGCAGCATTTGCGGCGAGCGGATCACATGCGTGTCGTCGTGCGTGTGAACGTCGATGAAACCCGGCGCCAGCGCGCGGCCTTCGGCCTCGATCACTTCTTCGGCGAGCCAGTTCGACAGATTGCCGATCGCGACGATGCGGCCGTCGCGAACCGCGACATCGCGCTCGACTGGCGGCGCGCCCGTGCCGTCGTACAGTTGCGCGCCGACGATCAGCGTATCGGCGGCTTCGGGATGCGAATGCATGGATCAGTCTCCTAACGGTTGTCGATCGCCGCCGCCGCGGTGCGTGTCGAGTGCGTGCTTCATGCGGCGCAGCAATTCGCGGCTCTCGTCGCCCTGACTGACGGCGAGTTCGGTGACGAGCACATCGAGCGCCATCATCATTGCGTAGCGCGACGACGACGGCTTGTAAATGAAGTCGGTTTCAAAGGCGACGATCGGGATGACCCAATCGGCCAGCCGCGCAAGCGGCGAAGCCGGCGCGGTCAACGCGATCACGGTCGCCCCGTAGCTGCGCGCGATCTTGCAGTTCTCGACCATCTCGGGCACGCGCCCGGTGGTGGAAAGCGCGATCACCACGCATTCTCGCGACACGGTGCTCGCTACCATGCGTTGCAGCAAGCCGTCCTGATAAGTCGCGACGGGCCGGCCGAGGCGCACGAGCCGAAAGCGCATTTCGTCGGCGAGCGCGGTGGAACCGCCGCCCATCCCGAACACATAGATCATGCGCGCTGCGCGCAACGCGGCTGCGGCTTCGCCGAGCGGCGCCTGACGCAGCAATTGATGGTTGTGCGCCAGCGCGGTTTGCAATTCGTCGAACACACGGGTCGCGATCGGCTCGGGGGCGTCGCCCGCGCTGCCCGGCTGCAGGAAGCGCTGACCGACCGCAGCAGCCTGAGCGAGCCGCAGTTTGAGTTCGCGCACGTCACGGCAGCCTACCGCCTTGGCAAAGCGCGTCACGGTCGCCACGCTCACCTCGGCCTGCTGCGCGAGCGCGCCGATGCTGGCGCGCGAAGCGCCCGTGAGATCGTCGAGAATCAGCGCGGCAACCTTGCGCTCAGCCGAGCGCAGTTCCGGCGCGCATTCGGCGATGCGCGCAACGATGTCGAAAGCCAGCGGTTCGGCGGTTGAGTTCATTGCAGACTGTGGGATACGGCGCGAAGGCGGAGCAAAAGCCAGGCAAAGGCTGACAACGCGCCTTCAAGATCCATGGTACTAAATAACATTTCTTCATCCATCGTACTTTCGGTAACATGCTAAAGTCAACTTTGATTCAATTTAACTGGACGATGGAGCAAGGAGACATGAAAGTTACAAACTATCAGGGCGCGACGATTGATCCTTATAGCAAGGGCTTGGGCATGGTTCCGGGCACCAGCATCCAACTCACGGATGCCGCGCGCCTGGAGTGGAACCTGCTGAACGAAGACGTGAGCCTGCCGGCCGCCGTGCTGTACGCGGACCGGGTGGAACACAACCTGAAATGGATGCAGGCATTCGTCGCGGAATACGGCGTCAAACTCGCGCCGCACGGCAAAACCACCATGGCGCCGCAGCTGTTTCGCCGTCAGCTCGAAACCGGCGCATGGGGCATTACGCTCGCCACCGCGCACCAGGTGCGCGCGGCTTATCACGGCGGCGTTTCGCGCGTGCTGATGGCCAATCAGCTGGTAGGCCGCCGCAACATGATGATGGTCGCCGAGTTGTTGAGCGATCCGGATTTCGAATTCTTCTGCCTCGTCGATTCGGTCGAAGGCGTCGAGCAGTTGGGCGAGTTTTTCAAGTCGGTGAACAAGCAGTTGCAGGTGCTGCTCGAACTCGGCGTGCAGGGCGGCCGCACGGGCGTGCGCGACGCGGGGCAGCGCAACGCGGTGCTCGACGCAATTGCACGCTATCCGGACACGCTGAAGCTCGCCGGCGTCGAGTTGTACGAAGGTGTGCTGAAGGAAGAGCCCGAAGTTCGCGAGTTCCTGCAGAGCGCGGTCGCGCTCACGCGCGAGCTCGTCGAGCAAGGGCGTTTTGCGCGTACGCCGGCCGTGCTGTCAGGCGCGGGATCGGCCTGGTACGACGTGGTCGCGGAAGAATTCGTGAAGGCGTCGGAGACCGGCAAGGTCGAGGTCGTGCTGCGTCCAGGCTGCTATCTGACGCACGACGTCGGCATCTATCGCAAGGCGCAGACGGACATCTTCGCCCGTAATCCGGTCGCGAAGAAAATGGGCGAGGGGCTGCTTCCGGCGCTGCAATTGTGGGCGTATGTGCAGTCCATTCCCGAGCCGGATCGCGCGATCATTGGTCTTGGCAAACGCGATTCCGCGTTCGATGCGGGCATGCCGGAACCGGCGCGCCACTATCGTCCGGGTAACGAAGCGCCGCGCGATATCGCGGCAAGCGAAGGCTGGGAGATTTTCGGCCTGATGGATCAGCATGCGTATCTGCGGATTCCCGCTGGCGCCGATCTGAAAGTGGGCGACATGATCGCGTTCGACATCTCGCACCCGTGTCTGACGTTCGACAAATGGCGTCAGGTGTTGGTGGTCGATCCGGCGTATCGCGTCACGGAAGTGATCGAAACGTTCTTCTGACTCTTCTTGCGAAAGGTGCGCCCTGAAACATCGGGGCGCCCCTTTCGTGTTGTTTCGGAATGCGTGGAGCAAGCGATCGCTCTGTGATCCCCGAAGCGCCGCGTGCGGCGTCGTTCAAGCCGCGCACGGCACGTTAAGGTTGACGCGGTGCTTCGCCCTCCACGACTTCGGCTGCCTGCTGCGAAACATCGCCGGCGGCGGCTCCCGCAGCGCCGGCTGTCGCCGCCACTTCTCCAATTCTCACCTCGAGCATCTTCAGTGCATTGGACAGCGCGCCCAGCGCCTCGTCCGGCAGCGCGGCCATCGTGTCGTGCAAAAACGCATTGCGACGCGGCAAGCTGGCTTCGGTCGCCGACTGCCCCGCTGCGGTCAGACGCACATTGGTCACGCGATTGTCGCGCGTGTCCATGCTGCGAGCGATCCAGCCCAAACCTTCCAGTGTCTTCAACTGCCGCGTCAGCGCGCCCGGGTCGACACGCAAGCGCTCCACCAGCCGTTTCTGCGACGACTCGCCCGCCTGCTCGTGCAGCGCGAGCAGAATGCGCCAGCGCGGCAGCGGGTGGCCGACGTGCGCCTCGAAGGCCGACATGAAGGCCCGATAAGTGCGGCCGAATTGCTGCATGACGGCGACGCGATCCTGTTCTTCCATGATCTGTCAGTAAAACGATAAGTCTAAAAAATCAGTCCGCATGAATCACGGGTTCGAGCTTGCGTTGGAGCTTGATCGGCGGCACACGGCGGCTTTGCCAGACCGACACCACGGCGATGATCGCCGCCATGGCCAGACCCAGATGAATCGCCGCCACGAGAGCTTCGCGCGCGCTCTCGAGCAACATCGCGCCGTTATGGCCCGCGTGCGTCAACTGGCCTAGCAAGGTGGTTTGCGCGTCGCGATTGATGAGAATTTGCGGGTCGCCGAGATCCGCGAACCATTGCGATGCGTGATCGTTTTCCAGCGCGCTGCGCACGCCGCTCGCGTACATGTGGCTGACCAGCGTGCCGGTCAGCGCGGTGCCGATCATGCCGCCGATCATGCGCAGTGACTGCAGCAGCGCCGTGGCAATGCCGAGGTGCTCACGGCCGGCCGTTTGCTGCGCGAAAATCGTCAGGTTCGGCATGACGAAACCGAGTCCCAGCCCGCCGACGACCATGAACGACATCAACAGCCATTGCGGCATGGCGCGCGTCGCGACGACCACGCCCAGGCACGCCAGTGCGAGCAGCGTAAAGCCCACGTAAAGCATCAGATTCGGATTGCGCACGCGCGAGACGATGCGCCCATTGGCGATGCTGCCGATCGTAATGAATACGACGAGCGGCGTGATGACGAGCCCCGCGTCTTTCGGCGACATGCCGAAGCCGCCCTGGAACAGCAGCGGCGCATAGAACAGCAGCGAGAACATCGTGAAGCCACCCAGCACGGCCAGCGTGAACAGCGCGGCGAGACTGCGATTGCGGAACATGTCGACCGGCAGGATCGCCGTCGGGCAGCGCTTTTCCCACTGCCAGAGCGCGTAAGCCGACGCGACGCTCAACGCGAGCAGCATGGCCGCACCGAAGCTCACGCCATGCTTGGGCAGCAACTCGACGAACAATTGCAGCGAGCCGAGCGCCACGGCGATCAACACGGCGCCAGGCCAGTCGAGCCGCATCTTGCCTTCGTGTTCGACATGACGCAGATGTGGCAGGAAACGCCAGACGAAAAACAGCGACAGCAGACCGACGGGCAGATTCACATAGAAAACCGAGCGCCAGCCGTAATACTGCGTGAGGAAACCGCCGAGCGACGGCCCGACCGCGTTGGCAATACCGAACGCCGAACTCATCAACACTTGCCAGCGCAGGCGCACGACCGAGTCGGGAAACAGATCGGGAATACAGGCGAACGCGGTGCCGACCAGCATGCCGCCGCCGATGCCCTGCAAACCGCGCGCGAGCACGAGGAACAGCATATTGTTGGCCGCGCCGCACAGCACCGAGGCGCCCGTGAACACGACGATCGACGCGATCACGAACGGCTTGCGCCCGTAGTAATCGCCGAGCCGGCCGAAAATCGGCACGGTAATCACCGAGGTCAGCAAATAGGACGTGGCGACCCACGCGTACAGCTCGAAACCCTTGAGTTCGGCGACGATGGTGGGCAATGCGGTGCCGACCACGGTCTGGTCGAGCGCGACCAGCATCGTGACAAAGGAGATGCCGAGCATCGCCAGTAGTGATTCGCGGAAAGGTAAAACTTGCCCACTCGAGTGGTGGGCCGCGGTATGGACAGCCATTTTTGATAGCGCAACAGTTGACTTGTCAATCGATGGGGAATCATACCACGCGGTGATGCTCTAATCCGGACACGCCGCCGCAGTGCGCCGCAGCGGCAACTGACTGAAAAAAACACATCACATGACGCCAGGGAGGCACATGGAGCCGAGTTCGCTCGCAGCACAATCGTTATCGGACGACGACCTGAAGGCGCTGCGGCGTGCGAAACATGAACTGGAAAGCCCCGCTCTGGCGATGAAACTGGCCAGCATCGTCGGCGCGCCGCTGGAGAAGCTGCTCTCGCGCATGCCGGCGTTCGCGAACGAAAAGGTCGCGGACGCGACCGAGTTGGCTTTGCGCAAGTGCCTGGCAATCGCGCTGCGCACGCTGGGGCGCAAGGACGCCGGGCTTCCGCTAGCGGCGCCCGAAAAACCGAGCAATCTGCTTCACAAGTTCG
Source organism: Paraburkholderia sp. BGA-UO-ETr-F21 (assembly GCF_059567925.1). NCBI lineage: Bacteria > Pseudomonadati > Pseudomonadota > Betaproteobacteria > Burkholderiales > Burkholderiaceae > Paraburkholderia > Paraburkholderia sp. BGA-UO-ETr-F21. Next base: position 68,406 of record NZ_JCAQOY010000005.1, read on the forward strand.
CCGTGGCGACCACCGGCGCGGCCGGCGGCGCATTCGGACTGTTTGCGCTGCCCGTCGAACTGCCGGTCACGACCACGCTGATGTTTCGCTCGATCTGCGACATCGCGCGTAGCGAGGGTGAGGATCTGTCGTCGATCGATACGCAACTGCAGTGTCTGACCGTGCTCGGCATGGGCAGCACATCGAGTGCCGACGACGACGCCGACTTCGGCTACTTCATCATGCGCGGCGCGTTGGCGCAGGCAGTGTCGAAAGCGTCGTCCGAGATCGCCACCAAAGGTTTCACCACGCATGGTTCCGCGGCCTTGCTGCGCCTCGTCAACACGATCGCCGCGCGCTTTTCGGTGCAGGTGAGCGAACAGATCGCCGCCAAGTCGATTCCGGCAATCGGCGCGGTGCTCGGCGCGATGGTCAATACGGTTTTCATCGACCACTTCCAGCAGGTCGCGCATGCGCACTTCACCGTGCGGCGGCTGGAACGGCAATACGGCCAGCAGATGGTCGAAGCCGCCTATCAGACCATCGACATCGCGCTCGACGGCTGAGACGCGCGGCTCGTCACGCGCCGCACGAAGGTGGCGGCGCGCTCGAGCGCGCGATTTCCTTCCGGGATGAACGGTGCAAAAATCGGCCAGACGTGCGGCATCTTGTTCCACACTTCGAGTTCGCAGTCGACACCTGCCGCGCGCGCGTTGTCGGCCACGCGCTGCGAGTCGTCGAGCAACACCTCGGTGCTGCCCACCATGATGAAGAGCGGGGGCAAGCCGTTCAGATCGGCATAAACGGGAGAGGCATGGGGATGCGTGGCCGGCGTGTCGCCGAGATAAACTTTTCCCGCCAGCGCGATTGCCGGGCCACTGAACATGGGGTCGAGACCGTCGTTGGTGCGGATGCTGGCGCCCGTCGCAGCCAGATCGGTCCATGGCGAGAACAGCAGGGCGCCGGCCGGCATGGGGTCGCCGGCGTCGCGCAGCGCCACCAGGGTAGCGAGCGCGAGGCCGCCGCCCGCCGAATCGCCGGCGATCACAATCGACTCGGGCGCAATGCCATTGCCGATCAACTGACGATAAGCGTCGGTTGCATCGTTCAACGCCGCCGGGAAGCGATGCTCCGGCGCGAGACGGTAGTCGAGCGAAAAAATGGCCGCGTCGGCGCGTGTCGCCAGACCGAACGCAATCGAGCGATGCGTACGCGGTGAACAGAAGTAATAGCCGCCGCCGTGGCAATACAGCACCGTTGCACCGGTCTGCGCGGCTTGCGCCCCGTCGGCGCGCTCGATCCATTCGCCGCGCAAGGGCGCATCGCCCGGGCCGTACAGTTCACGCAGACGCCAGCCGCGAGGCACGCGCGGCGACCAGGCGCGCTTGGCGGTCAACGCGCGCGCCTTCTCGACATTGATACGCGGCTTCAAGGTCTCGGGACGAAACTGCCTACGCAGATACCAGCACGCGAGTGCGCTTTGCCAGCTCATCGGGACACGCTCCTTCGATTGTGTCCCGTCATGTTACGTGCGTTCACGGCAGCGCCGGTGGGCGGCGGCTTCTAATCCCAAAAAGGTCCGCGCCGCCCGGTAAGGTTTTCCGCTCGTTAGTTAGCCGGCAAAACCTGCCCGCGAATTTCACCCATCGGGTTTTGCGCGGTATGAACGTTGAAGTACCACTGCCCCGCCATCAGATCGGTGACCTGCTGCTCGGTGAGCGCCGCCGATCCTTTGATCGGGCTGGCGAGGGCTCCCTTGTCGATCGGCACCTGAACCTTGGCGTTCTGGCCCACCGGCGCAGGCCCGTGGAAATGCGCGGCGGTTGCCGGGCCGCTCAAGCCTTCATAAGTGACCGTCCATTGCAGGGATTTGGTCGAGGTGTCGAAGGTGGCGTTCAACATGCCGTGTCCGTGGCTCACACGAGGAGGCACTTCGCTCGACGGCTCGAGATCCGCCTTCAAGGCCACCGTATCGGCGAAGGCGACGCCCGACGCCAACGCCCACAACACCATAGCGAGATTCAGTTTTCGAAGCGCAATCATGGTCTTCTCCGGACTTGATGCACCGCCGCACCGACACTTCGGCCGCGCGGAGCCACCACATACTAGTTCAAATCCGCTGAGCCTGTTTGTGCCTCGGACCGCGCATGGCCGGCGCGGGCGCCACGCGCTGTGCTGCCAGAAGCCGCTCGCGAGGCGCTGCTTTTACCTATTGAAACGCGGCGACTTCATAGTTGTCCGTAGTGATCCTGAGTCTTGCCGACGAGTTGAACCTTGGCGATATCGCGCGAGAAGTGCCGCTGTGCGCACACGCCGCCGCCGGCACCCCGCCAAGACGGGGTGATGAGACGACGCCCTGGAAGCGTTTTAAGCGAATTTCTCAAACAGTTAATTGTCGATTTTGTAGTGAATCAACCGCGTTATCCCGGTTATGCTTCCGGCTGCGAGAAGTGACTCCTTCATCGAGGGATGTCTCCAAATCTTTAACGCGGCTTCGGCCGCGTTTTTTTTCGTTCCATCGTCTCGCCTCTCATCCGCGTGGGTGCGCTCAACTACGAAGCGATCGCACCTATTTCGCATAATCCCCTCCGGCTTTTTCAACCGGCAGCCCACTATACGAGCAATGCGGCTTGCTGTTCGATGCCGTCCAGCATGGCGTTGCACTTGTTGATTAGAACCATTCCGTCATTGCGCACAAGTTCAGGCGGTTTCACATTGATTTCGCGGCGGTAATCTTCGAGCGCCATGAGTAGCGGCGGATATTGCAGGACGCTCGCCGCCCCTTCCACGCGATGAAGCCATTCGCGCACACGCTCCAGTTCAGTGCGCTCGGAGCCGACGCGCTCGAGCAATGGCGAGAGCGACTGCACGTCTTCCCGAACGGACGATACGAACGAGTCGAGCAGCGCCTTGACGGTCGATTCGCTCCCCCATAGTTGTGTCATGTGCCCCAGGTCGACCGGGACGAAGGGATCAGCGCCGCCGTGGACCTCCGGTGCAGCGACAGCCGGCGTTCTCGCGGCCTCCAAAGGCGCGGCGTGCCCCGCGCTGTCGGATCCAAACCAGCGGCTCAGATAGTCGCGCAGCGTGGCCAGCCGGGTCGGCTTCACCAGGCTGTCGTCCATGCCGGCGTCGCGACACAGGTTCAGGTCTTCGGGCGCGGTGTTCGCCGTGATACCCAGAATGGGTAGCCGATGCATGCCACCCTGCTCACGTTCACGAATGCGCCGAGTGAGTTCGTAGCCCGACACGTTCGGCATGTGGCAATCCGTGATCAGACAGCCGTAGTTCGTGCGCTCCAGCGCTGCCAGCGCTTCCGCGCCGTCGTTCGTCACGTCGCAGGCGAAACCTAGCAACGCGAGTTGGTGGCGAATCAACTCCTGGTTGACCGGATGATCTTCCGCAACGAGGATCAGCCGGCCACTGGCGATTGCCCGCTCCCGATCCGGAGGCGAAGCGCCGCCCTCCGGCGCGCGTGGCATGGCAGCCAGGCGCGGCGCCACCGACGGCAGCCCGGTCATCGCGGCGGCGCACGCGGCACCGAGGCCACGCCAGGAAATGGGATTGATGCTGACGCGCACGGTGTCGTCGAGAATGCGGTAACCCGTCGGCTTCGGCTTCTCAGTCAGACAGACGACACGCGTGCGCGCGCGAACGTCCGCGGGTAAAGTCACATCCTCGTTCACGAACAGCAAATCCAGATCTTCCAGTGCGACGCGATCGCGCAGTTCCGGCGCATCGGGCGACACGCGACGCAACGCAAGTCCGAGTGCCTCGCCGAAGTGCATCAGGGCTTGAGCAACACGAGCGTCGCCAGTTGCCACGAGCCCGCGCTTGCCGCGCAAGCCGTTGACCGAATAGCGCTGAGTCTCGACAGCCATGGTAAGCCGTACGGTGATGCGTGTGCCGCTGCCCGGATCGCTGTGCAATGCAAGCGAACCGCCCATGAGGTCGATCAGCTTGCGGCAGATCGTCAAACCGAGGCCTGTGCCGCCAAAACGGCGCGTGGTGGAAGACTCGGCCTGCACGAACGGCTCGAACAGCTTGTCCTGCACCTCCGGCGCGATGCCGATCCCGGTGTCCTCGACAGTCATGGCGAGCGTTTGAATGTCGCCGGCCTGAGCAACGACCGACACGCACACGTCGACCTCGCCTTGCGGCGTAAACTTGATGGCATTGCCAAGCAGATTGAACAGAATCTGGCGCAACCGTACGCTGTCGCCCCGCAGCGTGGCTGCGACGTCCGGCGCAATGTCCACGCGCACTTTCAGGCCCTTTTCGTGCGCCCGCCCGGCCAACAGACCGACAGCGTTGTCCACCAGTTCACGTATGTCGATAGATTCGGCCTCGATCGTCAGCCGTCCGGCTTCGATTTTCGAGAAGTCGAGCAAGTCGTCGAGGATCTGCAGCAGTGCGCCCGCCGACTCGTGGATCATGCCCAGCATTTCGCCCTGGTCCGCATTGAGCGGCGTACGCTCCAGCACTTCGACGAGACCGAGCACACCGTTCATCGGCGTGCGGATTTCGTGGCTCATCATTGCGAAGAAGTCGTCTTTGGCGCGCGAAGCCGCTTCGGCCAGGTCGCGCGCTCGCGCCAGTTCGTCGGAGCGAGCGTGCTCGACGCTGGCGTCCACCCAGTAACCGCTCCACACGACACTACCGTCCGTTTCGCGACGCGGCACCAGCTCGGCACGTGCCCACTTGATCTCCTGGTCGCCTTCGAAACGAAACTCCATGTTCACCGGCGTTTCGCTGCGAGCCGAGCGCTCCAGTTCCGCCAGCACGAACGCCCTGTCCTCCTCGCACACGCGCTGGAAATCGACGTGATCGCTGCTGCTCACCGCACTGTCTTTAGCACCCAGCAGATGCCGCGTGTCGCCGCCGATATACGGAAACGAGTACGCGCCATCCGAAGTGCGGCGCAGTTGAAACACCACCGCCGGCAAGGAGCGCGTCACGTCGAAGAGGCGCCGTTCGGTTTCGCGCGCGCGCATCTCAGCGCGCCGAATGTCCGTGATATCGACCACCGTCCCCAGCACGCAAACCGGCTCACCGTCGCTGCCACGGCAGACGCTGGCCCAGAAAAGGCCATGCCGCACATTGCCCGCGCCGCGCTCGAACTGCAACTCCAACTGCACAGTCTCGCGCCCGCTTAGCATCTCGCGAGTCATGTCGCCGAGAATCCGGCTGTTGGCCTCACCCCATGTTTGCACGTCCATGGTGTTTCGTCCGATGACCGCTTCGCGGCTCAATCCGCAGGCTTGCTCATAAGCCTCGTTGACTGCGATATAACGGCCGTCGAGGTCCATGGCGACAAGCGGATACGGCACCATCTTCATCATCGTTTCCTGGAAATTCAGTTGCAGCTCGAGCTTGAGCTCGGTTTTCTTGCGCAGCCTGACTTCCCGTTGCAGCAACAGATAGGCACGCAGCGTGATCAGCAGCGCGACGCCGATGCCGATCAGCAACGGCAGCAGGCGCACCGCGGTCACGCTCCATATGCCCGACTCCGGCGCACTGCCGGTGACCCATTTCTGCCGGATGCGCTGCTTTTCCGCAGCCGGCATGGCCAGCAATGCACGATCGATCAGTTCGGCAAGCGGACTCAGGTCCGGGCGCACAGCGAAGTCGAGCGCGTCGGTTTCGCCTACCGTGCCGAGGATTTTCAGGACACCGTCGTAACGCTGCTTGAGCAGGATGTCGATAGCGGCCACATTGCCGACCAGCACGTCCGCCTCGCCGGCCTCGACCATCCTGAGCGCGTCGTCGAGACTGGGCGCGATTGCAACGTGGTCCGCCGGAATGCGCTCGAATCCGAGCGGAATCGATCCGGCAACGTGCGACGAAACGACGATGCGCCGTGACGCGAAATCGTTCAGCGATCTGGCCGCCGGCTCGTTCTCACGCCCGACGATCACCAGTGGATAGCTTTCGTATGCAAGGGTGTGGCGCGCCCGCTTGAGTCGCGGATCATGAATCGAGGCCGTGGCGAGCATCGCCAGCTCGCCGTGCTGAAAGGCTTCGATAGCGGCGGGCCAGTCGGCCGTGCGGGCGCGGTTGATCACGACGCCGAGCGTGCGGCTCAGATACGCCAGATAGTCGGCGGCAATACCGGCCGGTTGCCCGGAACTGTCGACGTAACTGAACGGGGACCAGCCGTTATCGAAGCCAATCTGCAACGGCGGCAACGAACGAAGCCAGGCCTGCTCCTGCGGCGTCAGCACGAGACGCGGCGCAACGGGCACGGGCTTCGCGTCGAAGTTGCCGGATAGCCAGCGCACACGAATCGCCGCGTCGTCGGCCGGATTCATCGAGGCGAGCGCCTCGTCGAGCTGGTCGCGCAGCGTAGCGCGGCTCCGTGGCACCGCGAAGCGCAGATTGGCGGTCCGGCTGCTCTCCTCGAAGGCCACGTGCAAACCACGGAACTCCTCCGTAGCCAACGCATATTGCACAGCCGGCGTGAAGCCGAGATAAACGTCGGCGTCGCCCCGGACCACCGCCGAGAGTGCGGCATGCGTCGTGGCGAACACGCTGATCTGCGCATGAGGAAAGCGCTCGCGTGCCACCCGCTCGAGCGCAAAACCCTTTTCTATTGCGATACGTGCTCCGGCAATCTGAGCGGGACTCGCGTAGCTGTCACCATCACGGCGAACCACTGCCGACGACGAAGAACGGAAATACGGTGCGGTAAAACTCAGGCACCGCTCGCGTTCCGGTGTGCGGGCAACGCTCGTCAACAGGTCGACCTCTCCAGCGCAGGCCGCGGCAAGCAATTGCGGCACATCCGGAAACGCCTTGGCTTCGATAACGACATTCGGCCCGACGAGCGCGCGCAGATAGTCGACGCTCATGCCGGTGAGGCGTCCGCCTTGCAACGCGTCGAGCGGCAGCCAGCCGCCCGCGAGAACCCCGACGGTCAGTTTCGCGGGAAAAGCGGCAACGCTCTGGCTGTTCGAACGGTTGTCGAACAGTTGGGCGGCGGCTGCCGTTTGGGTGGCGACAAACAACGCCCATACGAGCAGACCAAGCCACACGCGTTCGAGCGTGCGCCTCACTGCAACGTTTGGCGGGAAATTGACGGCAGACACGATGATGGCGCCCGGCAACACTCAGACGACTTCGCCTTGCCCATCGGCGAGCACGGCGCTACCGTGCTCGGGCTTGCCGTGCAGATACGAGAACAGCGCGCCGGCAGTGATGCCGCCCGATAGCGGCGCAGCCCAGAACAGCCAGAGTTGATCCAGCGCCCAGTCTCCGACGAACAAGGCTTGCGCCGTGGAACGGGCGGGATTGACGGAGCCGTTGGTGACCGGGATCGACACCAGGTAGACGAGCGCCAGACCGGCGCCGAGCACCAGCGGCGCGAGCGGCTGCACGTCGTGCCGGCGGGCGATCATGAGGTTGGCCATGACAAAGCAGAAGGACAGCACGAACTCGATTGCCAGCGCCGAATGCAATTGATAGTCAGCGGGAGAATGGTCGCCGAAGCCATTTGCCGCGAACTCGCTTGCGCGCAGATCGAAACCGGGACGGCCGCCCGCCACGTAAAGGAGCAATGCTGCGGCAACGATCGCGCCGAGAATCTGCGAGGCAATGTAGGGGAGCAAATCCCTGACCGGGAAACGCTGTGCGACGGTAAAGCCTACGGTGACAGCGGGATTGAAATGACCGCCGGACAGGCTGCCGATGCAGTAGCTGGCCGTGGCGTGTGCGAGGCCGAATGCCACCGCCGCTTCCAGCACGCCGCCAGCCTGCTGGATCGCGCCGACGTTCAGCACAATGCTGCCGCAGCCGACGAAGACGAGCCATGCCGTTCCCGCACTCTCCACCAACAACCGCTTACCTAATGCAACCATGCCGCCTCCTGTTTCTGTCCATGAGGCAGACGGCCCTGCGCGATTGCCATAAGACATCTGCCTGAATTCGCTCGGCTCGGGCATTGCTCAGCTTAACGAAATGACTGCTTTCGTCACGGGAGCATCGAATAAAGCCGCAGCGAACGCAGAACTATGAGGCGGCAATGTCTCGCGACCAATCGGAACACTCCTAAATTCGCTGTTCTCTAAAAACAGCTGCCAACGTCGCAATGCAATACGCCCCTCGCGTTTCAGGTCAATCCGATTTGGCGCGCGTAGTCGATCAGGTCGGCTTCCGTTTCCAGGCCGAGCTTGCGCATTGCACTACGTTTCTGCGTACTGATCGTTTTGCCGCTGCGCTGCAAACGCGCTGCGATCTCGTGGACAGCGAGACCTTGCACATAGAGCTGGAAGATTTCCCACTCGCGCGCGCTCAGAACACCGGCGCGAAGCTGCGGCGGCGCATCCGCCGTTTCGATTGCGGCGCGCGCATGCTCCGACAGATAGACGCGGCCAGCAATCGCCGCCTCGATTGCGTCGAGCAAGGCGGTGACGGTTTCACGTTTATCGACGATACCGCCCACGCCGATGTGCAAAAGGCCGGTAAGCATGTGCGCATGGCAGATCATGGTCAGCACGACGACGCATGGACGCGGCCGGCCCCGCAACAGGCGGCGCAGAAAAGACACCGCGTTGCTGCCGCCGTGAATGCCCGGCATGTTGATATCCGAAACGACCACGTCGCATGCATAAGCGTCGAGTAATTCAGCGAGGCCATGCGTGTCGGCCGCTTCGCCGACAAACTCGATGTGCGGGACGGTTTGCAACATTTGCTTGACGCCGACACGAACGCAGTCGTGATCGTCCGCGACGATGACGCGAATCTTTTGTCTCATCTTCTTGTTGTCTTATCGACTGGCATGCCCCGCACTCGTTGTGCTTCCCCGGGCGATGCCAATGCATCTTGTTTTCGTCACGCCAAGGCGCGACACGCGGCCGGCTCGTCACCGGTTCTGCACGCGCTCCTCGGGAATCACCCCGTACTCGACGGCGAAGCGGAACAGTTCCGCGTCGCTGTGCAGCGCGAGCTTGCGCATGGCGGTGCACTTCTGCGCGCTGATCGTTTTGACACTGCGCCCCAAACGCGCGGCGATCTCGGTCACGCCAAATCCTGACGCGTATTGGGTGAACACTTCGAGCTCGCGGCGCGACAGCATTTGCCGGACAAAGTCGAGCCGCTGGGTCACCGTTGCGTCGGCGATCAACGCGCGCACCGCCGGCCCGACGTAACACTCGCGCGCCAATGCCGTGACGACGGCCACGTGAATCAGATCGATCCGGTCGCGCTTGCTCACCAATGCGTCGGCGCCGAGCGAAATCACCTTTTGCAGCTCGGCTGCCTCGGTTTCCATGGTGAGCACGACGAGCGCGATGTCGGGGTAGCGCATCTTGAACTGCCTGACGACTTCCAGTCCGCTGCCATCCGAACCGCCCGGCATGTAGAGGTCCATGAGCACCAGATCGCATGAACCACGGTCGACTTCCGTGAAGAGTTCGGTCGCATCCGCCGCGCGACCGACAATCTCCATATTTGGATAACCGCCCATCAGATTCTCGATCGCCAGCAGCACCAGTGGATGATCGTCCGCAATGATGGCTCGAATGGGCGTGCTTACCTCAGCGGTGTCGCGCATCTTCTATTTTTCCTCCGTACCTTGATTGACTGCCGCCCTTTTCAGTAAAACCAGCTCTCGTGCCGATCATTAAACATTTTTCAGAAAATAAACATAAGATCGCTCCGAAACCACCGCATTCGATTTAAAAAGTAAATTGCTTAGATATACGATTCAAAACCAGGAATTCCGTATGCGCGCACGTGAGAAAAAAGACCTGGATCGTTGGCAACTCCGAGCTTGGTCATTGCCTCGCGTTTCTGCCTGCTGACCGTGCGACGATGACAGCCGAGCGCCGCTGCAATTTCAGCGATCGACTGGCCGTCCACCAGCAGCCTGACGACTTTGGCCTGAGCGCCTGATAGACGCGGCGGCGCCGGTCGTTCACACGCAAACTCCTGCGGGCGCGCGAGCGCTTCGACGATGGAACGCCCGAGATAGGCCTCACCGTGCCGAGTCGTGGCAATCGCCTGCCAAAGCTCGTGCATCGACTCCGCCTTGCCGAGCATGCTCACGGCACCGTCCGACACAATGGCGCGAAGGATCGCGGCATTCGTCAGCGTTGTCATCACCACGATGCGCAGCTGCGGCCAGCCGCAACGGATTCGCCGGACAAGATCGAGGCCGTCGTCGACGGCGCCCGAGCGCTCCGGCATGGCGAGATCGGTGACGAGCACATCGCAGGGTGTGTTCCGCAAGCGTTCGAGCAGCGAAACGGCATTCGTCGCTTCGTCGACGATGGTGACACCGGCATGCATTTTTAAAGTCGCACGGATGCCAAGCAGAACGAATGGATGATCGTCCGCCAGGATAATTCGAAGGTTCACCAGGATTTTCTCTCGTTTGTTGTAGGATTATTTTCAAATGTGCAGAAAAAATCTGACACACTTTACCTATTCTTTGACGGCCCCTTGACGACGCTTCGCGTGTCAAGGCGGCCATAAAATCACCACTACAACTCCACGAAAATCGGAGCGCTCCGAATCCTGTAGAAAAACCAATTACCAATGCGGATTTATCAAAGAAGAAAAGAATAAATACGCAGAATGAATATTTTTCACTTTCACAACGGAACCCATTCCGGCCGGAATTCGACGGTGCAACCACTCATCGCAGGCGTGTCCACACGCCGCCCAACGGCATGACAAAAAGCGCGGCAGCCGCCCCGCGGCAACCGCCTTATTGCCGAGCGGCGACGCGCTTCGTCAGATTGCGTCGCAGGCGCGCGGTGCCCTCGCCTTGCTTTCACGCGCCGCGCGCGGAAATACCGGGAACGCGATCAATGCGCACACGCTGGCTACTGCCCACACCATCGGCCACGAACCTATCGTCAACAGCGGCGGTATTACCAGCGGCGTCACGAACAGCGTGAGAAAGACACACGTGTTGCCGATCGCCAGCGCCGTGCCGGCGCGGTTCGTCCCTGCCAGCGTGGCGAGTTCCGTAAAGGCCACGCCGTGCCATGCCGACGCGCTCACACCGCCCAGCACGACCATCAGCGCGAATACCGCTGTCAGCGTCGCGTGATGCATGCCGGCGAGGCCGGTCAGTAACGCGAGCGAGGCGAACAACACCGCCGTCAGCAAACTGCAGGCGCGCATATAGTTCCGCCGATTGCCGCGCCGGTCGGTCCACGCGCCACTCCAGACCCGCGCGATCGCGGCGCCCGTTTGCACCGCAGCCATCGTCACGCTGATCGCCATGACGCCGGCGCGGCTGAAATCGTGAAGAAACACCGTCCCGAACGTCACGACGGCGAGTTGCGGCACGCACAGCGCTCCAGCGCCGAGCGCCACGCGCCAGATGCCGATGTCGCGCAACGGCGAGACACTGCTGCGCGCGCCATTCGCCGCCGTGTCATGGACTTCGCGTGCGCCTTCCGAATCGGTATGAGCAGGTTCATGCAGCCAGCGCCATGCGAACCCCGCCGTGATCGCACAGGCGAGCGCCAGGACGGTATATGCGCTCGCAAAGCCATAACGCGACGCGAGCACTGGCAGCAGCAGTGCGCCAAGGCCGCCGCCCGCAGGCACCGCGGTCTGGCGAATACTCATGGCGAGGCCGCGCTCGCCTTCGCGAAACCAGGCCATCACCGCGCGGCCGCTCGAACCGTTGACACTGCCGCCGAACAGTCCAACCAGCAACAGGCCAAGCGCGAGCGTGCTCACGCCCGGTATGTGCGTACCGGACGGCACGACGAACAACGCGAGGCCGGCGAGCGCGGCTGCGGTCGAAAGCAGTCCGAGCAACAGGACATGCCGGTCGCCCCAGCGGTCGGTCAGCAGTCCCCATGGCAACTCGCTGACCGCGATGCCGAGGCCCAGCATGCCGAGCACGAGACCCAGACCGTCGTTGCCCAGGTGATAGCCCGAGCGCAAGAAAACCGCCGTCGTCGGAATTCCCGAAAATGCCGCCGAAAAGCTCGCGTTCGCAGCGAAACCGACCCCGAGCACCTTCCACCTGTGGCTTGCCGAACGCCTGCCGGATAGCCCTACGGCCACCATTGATTCGTTTCCCATTCCACCCTCCGCAAAGAATCTGGAGGTATGCTACGGCTGGGCTTTCTATCGGAAAAGCCGGAATTTTAGATGACTTCCATCGGATATACCGAATCATGAGCCAGCGTGGATTCGACCTGACACAGTTGCGTACCTTCGTCGCCGTCGCCGAATCGGGCAGTGTCTCGGCGGGCGCGGAGCGCGTATTCCTGTCGCAGTCTTCCGTCAGCGAGCAGTTGAAGAAACTGGAGGAACGCGCCGGCCAGCCGCTCTTCATACGCAGCAAGCAAGGCGTCAGCGCCACGCCGGCCGGCAGCCGCCTGCTCGACCACGCGCGGCGCATCATCGCAATGAGCGAAGCCGCGTTCGACGATCTGCAAGGCCGCTCGCTGGACGGCGAGTTGCGCATCGCCATCACGGACTACTACCGTCCGCACGACATCGCGCGCATTCTCAAGACGTTTTCGGAACAGCATCCGCGCCTGAAGCTGCACGTCACCGTTTTGCCAAGTGCGGTGATCGACAGCAATGCAGGCGATGATGCGTCGTTCGACATTGGTCTCTCGCTGCGGCTCGTCACGGATAACTCGCGCGCCACCGGCCGGCGCAACGCTGCGCCGAGCACGGTTGTGCGGCGCGAAAAACTGCTTTGGGTGAGCGCGGCGGATTCAGGTCCGCGGCCGGCCACCCCTTATTCGCTCGTGTTGCTGCCGTCGAGCTGCCAGTTGCAGCGTTTCGTCGTGAAGTTGCTCGACGAACACAAAGTGCCCTACGTGGTGTCGCACTCCGCCTCCGGCGTGGCAGGCTTGCAACTCGCACTGAAGGCGGGGCTCGGCATTTCCTGCCTGAACGAATCGTCGGTCGGCGGCGGCGTCGTGGCGTGCCCGGCGAGCGTCGGCTTACCCGCGTTGCCCGCCGTGGAGTTTCATCTGTTGCCCGGACGAATCGGCGAAAGCGAACGCGTGAGCAATGCGCGCACGGCCTTGCTGCGGCTCTTCAGTTGACCACGCGTGCAGGAGGTCCAAGGCGTGTCGCTCAAGCACGTGTTCCATCATCAAACAATCACATTCGCGCGATAACGTCGAAGCACGCGGCGATTTGCAATGAAACGTTGAAAGCCCCCTGGTCGACGCCTATCATGAACAGGTGTTTGGTCAAATTAGCTTTTGTTTGCTATTGACGCGCCGAATGAATTCCTGCAACCTCGTACACGCTGCTGAACGTTTCAAGCGTTAATTCCCGCAGCCCGAAAGCCGCCACCCACTGGCGCATTCAGGCAGATCGTTGTTTTAAAAAGCAATCGCATCGCCGTAGCAAATCAACACTCGCCATTCAGAATAAGTCCGTTTTCGATTTGCTGTTTTCGCACTCGTTATACAAAAACAACTGACGGAGTTGCCACACACCGTCCGTGGATTCAGGAGCCAATCCGCGAGCGAATGCGCGAGAAATAATCGAGAAGAAAGAACGTTCCCAATAGAGGCCTGGCGTGCATCGTAGAACTATCGGATCGTCTGTTCTGTTAGTGCTTTACGTCATGTGGAGCGGCGTGGCGCTCGCCGCCACCGACGCGTCCAGCGCCATGCCCTCGGCCATGGACGAACGCGTGCGCGCCTGCACCTCCTGTCACGGCGTGCAGGGCCAAGGCCTGAACAACGATTACTTTCCGCGCATTGCCGGCAAGCCGGCCGAGTATCTGTTCAACCAGTTGACCGCGTTTCGCGACGGCGGCCGCACATATCCGCCAATGGGCTATCTGCTCGCCTTCCTGCCCGACGACTATCTGCGCAAGATCAGCCAGTATTTCGCCGATCTGCAACCGCCCTATCCCAACGCCGATCAAAGCGCCGTCGCGCCGGCAGTGCTCGCCGCCGGACAGCGCCTCGTCACCCAGGGCGACCCCGCCCGCAAGATACCGGCGTGCATTGCGTGCCACGGTGCGCGCATGACCGGGACGCAGCCGGGCATTCCAGGTCTGCTCGGTTTGCACGCGAGCTATATCGCCGGACAAATGGGTACCTGGCGCTCGGGCACGCGGCACGCGCTCGCACCGGACTGCATGCATTCGATCGCGGTCAAGCTCAACGACAAGGACATTACCGCGGTATCGAGCTGGCTCGCGCGCCAGCCGCGTCCGGCCGATCCGCGGCCCGCACCGGCGTCCGGCGAGCGGCTGCCTCTCGCATGCGGGAGCCAACCGCAATGAAGCCGACACTTCGCTCTCCGGGCTCGTTCCGCGCGCTGCGCACCGCGCTGCTCACCACTGTGCTCGCCATGACGAAGGGCCGACGCGCGCATGCGCCGTTCGCGTCAGGCCTCTTGGCCGCCGGCCTGATCCTCGCGGGCAGCGCCGCGCTTCTGCACGTATCGCACACGCCCCTCATCGCCGAAGCACGCGCCGCCGACACCGCGACAACGTCCGCGCCGGGCGGGGCCGCCGACACGCGCCCCGACATCGTCAAACGCGGCGAGTATCTGGCGCGCGCGGGCGACTGCGTGGCCTGCCACACCGCGCCGCGCGGCAAACTGTTCGCGGGCGGCCTAGCCATGGAAACGCCGTTCGGCACGCTGTATTCGCCGAACATCACGCCGGACGCGCAATACGGCATCGGCACCTGGAGCCAGGATGCGTTCTTCAAGATGATGCGCACCGGCCGCACACCGGACGGCACGCTGATTTATCCGGCAATGCCGATCGCTCAATACACCAAGGTCACGCGCGAGGACTCGGACGCGATCTTCGCCTATCTGCGGACCGTCACGCCGGTGCGTGAGCCGAATCACAAACACACGCTGCGCTTCCCGTTCAATCAGCGCAACCTGCTGTACGGCTGGCGCACGCTGTATTTCCGCGAAGGCGAATTCCAGCCCGATCCGACCAAATCGGTCGAATGGAACCGCGGCGCGTATCTGGTCGAAGGGCTCGGGCACTGCACGATGTGCCACACCAAGATCAACATGCTCGGCGGCTCGTCGCAGAGCGAACAGTTCGCGGGCGGCCTGATTCCCGTACAGAACTGGTACGCGCCTTCGCTGACCTCGGACAAGGACGGCGGCCTCGGCGACTGGAGCACCAAAGACATCGTCGATCTGCTGCAAGCGGGCATTTCCGATCGCGGCGCGGTGTACGGCCCAATGGCCGAAGTCACGTACCACAGCCTCCAGTACATGACGGAAGACGATATCAAGGCGATGGCGGTTTATCTGAAATCCTTGCCCGACAAGAGCGGCCGCAAGACCGGTCCGTCGGCGCCGACCAACACCAATGTGTTCGCGCTCGGCGAAAAAATCTACGCCGACAAATGCGCGATCTGCCACGGCGAAAAGGGCGAAGGCAAGCTGCAACACTATCCGCCGCTCGCCGGCAACCAGTCGATCGAAATGGACTCTTCGGTCAATCCGATTCGCATCGTGCTCAATGGCGGTTTCCCGCCGGGCACGATGCGCAATCCTGAACCGTACGGCATGCCGCCTTTCGGTCAGGAACTGAACGACACCGACGCCGCCGCCGTGGTCACCTATATCCGCACGGCGTGGGGCAATCACGGTCAGCCCGTGACGTCGCGCGACGTCAACGCGTTGCGCAACGCGCCGTTGCACTGAACCGCCGCACTGGAGAGCCTTCAGATGGAAGCAAACGATACCGGTAGCGCGGCCCCGCCGACGGACGAAGAAGTGGAACGCGTCGTCGCGGCCGGCCCGCATGGCGCGATCGCTCTCGCCGGCGTCGCCACGCTGATCGTCATGGCGATCTGGTTCGGCTTCTACTTTCTCGTGTTTCTGCCGCGCGGCGTGGTTCACTGATCATGTCGACCGATTCCAACCACCAATCGGGCGGCCACGCGGTCGCCTTGCGCGCCGAGCGCCGCTGGGCCATTTTCGCCGTCGCGCTGATCGTTCTGATGCTGGTCGTGATCGTGTATTCGGGACTGCATTGGGCGATGATGCCGCCCTCGCGCGTCGAAACGATCGATCCATCACGCCTGCAACTGTCCGGCGAATTCGTCGAAGACAATCTGGGCAGTGCGGTCGAGCCGGACGGCTCGGTGGTCGTGCGCTTCATCGCGCAGCAATACTCGTTCACGCCGCAATGTCTGCTGGTGCCCGCCGACACGCCGATCACGATCCGCACCACCAGCGCCGACGTCGTGCACGGCCTGCTCGTCACCGACACCAACATCAACACGATGGTCGTGCCCGGCTACGTCGCCACGCTGAACACGCGCTTCGACGCGCCTGCCGATCACACCATGCCGTGCCACGAGTTCTGCGGCTTCGGGCATCAGACCATGTGGGCCCACGTGAAAGTCATCGACAAAGCCACCTTCTTCGAGCAGGCCCGACAATCACGGAGGCTGAGCTGTGTTTCACGCTAAGCGACTCGTTCTCGCGCATTTCTGGCTCGCCTTCATTGCGTTTCTGATCGCGCTGCTGCTCGGCGCCTGGCAGATGCTGGTGCGCAGCCCGCTGGTGCCGTGGGTCGGCGACCCCGAGCTTTACTATCGTTCGGTAACCGCGCACGGCTCCGTGATGGCTTATGTGCTGCCCACGCTGGTGTCGATGGGTTTCGGCTACGCGATCGTCGAACTCGCGCTCGTGCAGCGCCTCGTCGGTCTCAAATGGGCGTGGGCCGCCTTCATCATGCTGGCAATCGGCGCGGTGATGGCAATGGTGCCCGTGGCGCTCGGCCAGGCCTCGGTGCTCTACACCTTCTATCCACCGATGATCGGCAGTCCCTTCTATTACCTCGGCGTGGTGCTGGTGGTGGTCGGCTCGTGGATCTGGGTCGCGCTGATGCATGTGAACCTGCGCATCTGGAAGCGCGCCAATCCGGGCAAGCCGGTGCCGCTCGCCATGTTCGCCAACGTGGCGGGCGCGTATCTGTGGGCCTGGACCGCTGTCGGCGCGGCGCTGGAAATCCTGTTCCAGATCCTGCCGGTCGCATTCGGCCTGACCAACACGATCGACGCCGGCCTCTCGCGCATCCTGTTCTCGTGGACGCTGCACGCGATCGTCTACTTCTGGCTGATTCCCGCTTATATCGCTTACTACACGCTGGTGCCGCGCGCGATCGGCGGACGGCTCTATAGCGATTCGATGGCGCGCGTGTCGTTCATCCTGTTCCTCGTCTTCGCGATGCCGATCGGCATTCACCACCTGTTCGCCGATCCGCAGGTCGGCTCCGGCTTCAAGTTTCTGCATGCCGTCTTCACCGGCATGGTGTCGGTGCCGACGCTGCTGACGGTGTTCACGATCTGCGCGTCCGTCGAAATCGCCGGCCGACTGCGCGGCGGCAAGGGCGCCTTCGGCTGGATAGGCGCACTGCCCTGGCAAAACCCGATGATGCTCGTCATCGCGTTCTCGTTCGTGATGCTCGGACTCGGCGGCGCGGGCGGGCTGATCAACATGAGCTACCAGCTGAACTCGACCGTGCACAACACACAGTGGGTGACCGGGCACTTCCATCTGATCTTCGGCGGCGCGATCGTCATCATGTACTTCGCGATCGCCTATGAACTGTGGCCGCAACTGACCGGCCGGGCCCTCGCGTCGGTCAAGCTGGTGCGTACGCAACTGTGGCTGTGGTTCATCGGCATGATGGTCGTGACGCTGCCATGGCATTACGTCGGCCTGCTCGGTGCGCCGCGCCGCATGGCCTACTACGACTACAACACGCCGGGCATGCAGTCGCAGGCGTTCTGGGTCGGCATGTCGGCGGTGGGCGGATTGATCCTCGTGGTGTCCGGCGTGCTGTTCATCTACATCCTCGCCAAGTCGCAATTCGGCCCGGTGGTGCAGCAGCAGAGCTTCCGCTTCGCGAGCGCGGCACAGCCGGTGGAGCGCGTGCCGGCCGCGCTCAACAGCTTCGGTTTGTGGGTGGCGTTGATGATCGGCCTCACGGTCGTCAACTACAGTGTGCCGATCGTGCAGTTGCTCAGATTGCCGCAGACGTCCGTGCCGGCAGTCGTCGTCGGAGCGCAGCGATGAACCAGGAACGCGTCTTCAGCTTACGCAACCCGTGGTTCACGGTGAGCGTGGGCGGCACGCTTGCGATTGCCGTCGTGTCGATACTGATCGGCTTTATCTGGCTGCCTTCGGCGAGCAACGCCTTCGGCGACCGCGGCTTATGGGCGACGATCTGCAGCGCCGCGGGCGCGCCGTCGAGCTGGTACGGCGGCGCCAATCTCACCGGCCCGGTGCCGAGCGAAGTGGTGGTTTTGCCGCCTTTGCGGCGCGCGCGAGCCGACGCGAATTCGATCGGCCGCGGCGCGACGATCGCGACGCAAAATTGCTCGATGTGTCACGGCGTGCCGGGCACGGTGCAGGTGACGGCGCCCGCGCTGGCCGGGCAATATGCCGACGTGATCTATAAAGAATTGCGCGACTACCAGAACGGCGTGCGCCAGAACGCGATCATGCAACCGATCATCGCAGCGCGCAGCGACCAGGATCTGCACGATCTGGCGGCTTATTACGCATCGCTGCCGCGAGCGCCGGCAGCGCAGACCCTGCCCACCGGTGTGGAACCGGATGCGAATGCCGTGAAGCTGGCCATGCAGGGCGATCCGCAGCGCAATATCGCGCCTTGCGCGGCATGCCACGGGCAGCTCGATCGCAAGGGTGCGGCGCCGTGGCTGGGCGGACAGTCGTCGATCTATCTGGCGGCGCAGTTACGCGCCTTTGCTTCCGGCGCAAGACACAACGACATCAACGAACAGATGCGCAACGTCGCACGGCAGATGACGCCCGCCGAGATCGACAGTGTGGCGAAATACTATGCGGCCATGCAGTAGCGGACACTTTGCGCGTGCCGCGCGACTCGTCCCAACGACTCGACACGCCGTCTCGCAACACAACCGCCGATCTCAAGCCGTTGCGAACTCGCCTGCATGCGTGGTTCCCGGCGCGGCGACCGAACCGCCGCGCCGTCCGCCATGCGCGGACGACGAACCTGCGCCGCTGCCGGTCTGGAACACCGACACGGCGGAAGTCAGTCGCCGCGCCTGCTCTTCCAGCGAACTCGCCGCCGCCGCGGCCTCTTCGACCAGCGCCGCATTTTGCTGAGTCACCTCGTCCATCTGCGCAACCGCGAGATTGACCTGATCGATGCCGGTGCTCTGCTCGGTCGCGGCCGCCGCGATTTCACCCATGATCGAACTCACGCGCGCGATCGCGTCGACGATCTCGGTCATCGTCGAGCCCGAGCGTTGTACCAGTTGCGAGCCGGCCTGCACACGCGCCGTCGATTCGTCGATCAAACCCTTGATCTCCTTCGCCGCTGCCGCGCTGCGCTGCGCGAGCGAGCGCACTTCGCTCGCCACCACCGCGAAGCCGCGTCCCTGCTCGCCGGCGCGCGCGGCTTCGACTGCCGCATTCAGCGCGAGAATATTGGTCTGAAATGCGATCCCTTCGATCACGCCGACAATGTCGGCGATGCGCCGCGAATCGTCGACGATGCCATGCATCGTGCCCACCACCTGCTCCGTCAGATCGCCGCCTTGCGCGGCCAGACTGGATGCGCCCTGCGCGAGCGAGCTGGCCTGCTTCGCGTTGTCGGCCGTCTGCTTGACCGTCGAGGTGAGCTGTTCGATGCTCGCCGCCGTTTCTTCGAGCGACGCGGCCTGCTCTTCGGTACGTTGCGACAGATCGGTGTTGCCCGCGGCAATCTCGCTCACGCCGGTGTCGATGGATTCCGTGCCTTGCCGCACCGAATTCACCGTCGCGATCAGCGATTCCTGCATCTTGCGCAATGCGGCCGCGAGACGGCCCATTTCGTTATTGCTGGCCACGACGATCTGACCAGTCAGGTCGCCATTGGCAATGCGCTGAAACTGCGCGATGGTGGCGTCGACCGGACTGACAATCGCGCGCACCAGCACCGCGCGGCCGATCAACGAACCGAGCAGCGACACGACCATGCCGATCGCCACCGCAATACAGATCGCGTAGAACAGATCCTGCGCATCCTGATAGCGCTGCGCGCCGTGATCGATCTGCAACTGTTCGAGCGTGAGCATCGCCTTTTCATAGGCGCTGTAGAGCGAAGGCAGCTTGTGCGCCTGTAATTGCTGGAAGGTGGTCTTGTCGCCGGACTTGAGCGCGGCGAGCGCCGGATCGACGCCTTCGTGCAGGAAGGTGTCGCGCTTGTCCTGCATATCCTTGATGAGACGCTGTTCGTCGGCGTCCGTGCTCGCGCGGCTCACATAGTGGGCAAGACGGTCGTTCGATCCTTTCTGGTACTGATCGAAACGCTTGAGCACGGCGTTCGCGCCATCCTGATCGTTGAGATCGACGAGCGAGGCATACGTCGCCAGCGCGAGACGCAGGCGCAATAGCTGTCCGGCGCTGCCTTCGAGGTCGGCGACTGCCGGCGTGTCCACGGTGTACATCTGCTGCAGCGAGGCGTTGCTCGAGCGCAGCGACAGCAGGCCGGCGGCGGCGCCGACCAGCAACACGATGCCGAAAAATCCGATCATCATGGTCAGACAGGTGCGAATCGACAGATTTTTCAACATCGGGCGTGTCTCCATTGGGCTGCCTGACCGGATGTTCATCAAAAATCTCGGCCACGCGCGCTGCGCCCAAGCTCACTCGGCCAGGTCCGCAACTATTGTCTTGATTTAAGCGAATGCCACATGTAAGGACTACGGCGCGATCAGCAAAAACTTGATAGTCGATGCCCACGCCGTTGTGTTACATCAAAATTCAAGCGGATGAGGCCGGTGATACGCGCCGATCGTTGCGGGACTACCCGGGTTTTCGGCGGGCGGCGGTTGATGGAAAGTGACGAGGGTGCGTCTACGGAGCATGCGTATGTCCGAAGTCGGTTCGACCGTGGTGATTTTCGCTCTCTTGCTGATCGCGACCGGCGTGGGCGTGTGGGTGCGGCCGCTGTTGCCTGAAGAGCACAAGGCGCATGAAACCGTGCAGTTGATCCAGCTGGTGATCGGCATGCTGGTGACGTTCGCCGCGCTGGTACTCGGCTTGATGACGGCATCCGCGAAGTCCAGCTTCGACACGGCTTCCAATGATTTGCGCGCTTACGCAGCCGATCTGATCGAGTTCGACACGACCTTGCGCCAATACGGCGCGGATACCGATCCGGCCCGGCACCTGTTGCGCCAGTACACGGCGGCGGCGATTGCCTCGACGTGGCCCGGCGAACCCCCTCCCAGCGGCGAATACCCGAAAGACATCGGCTCGCAGGACAACTCGCAGAAACTGGAGAACGTGCGGCTCGGCGATATGCTGACCGCCGTGGGCAGGGAGTTACGGCAATTGCGGACCCACGATCCATTACAGCAACGCGCGCTCGACGACGGATTGGTGCAATACCGGCGCGTGGTGGACGCGCGGTGGAAGATCATCGAGGAAGCGCACAGCTCGATTTCCCAGCCGTTCCTCAAGACACTGACCTTCTGGCTGGCCGTGATCTTTCTGAGTTTCGGCCTGATCGCGCCGCGCAACGCGCTGGCGTTGGTCACGATTTTGCTCGGCGCGGTGTCGATTGCTTCCGCGATCTATGTGATCGTCGACCTGGACACGCCGTTTACGGGGCCGATTGTCATCTCCAGTGTGCCCATGAGGGACGCGTTGGACCATTTGCGCCGGTAAGCATGGCTTGCCTTACCGCCGGGCCGAACCGGCGCGCCGTCACCGCGTGAGCGTGTCGAATTCAGCAATCCTTTTCGCCCGCTCGATGACCGGCCGGTCAACCAGTTTGCCGTCCACCGCGAACGCCCCTTCCGGATGTTCGCGACACGCCGCGAGAACACGCGCCGCCCAACGCCGCTCGTCCTCGCTGGGCGCGAAACCGCTGTTGACCGGATCCACCTGGCGCGGGTGTATGCACAGCTTGCCGCCGAAGCCGAAGCGCCGCGCGCCGGCCACGTGCTCCGTCAGGCGGGCGAGATCGTCGAGTTCCAGCGTCACGCCATCGACCGGCGCGGCGAGGCCCGCATAGCGCGATTCGATCACCATCTGCGAGCGTACGTAATTCAGTTCGACGCCGAGTCCTTCAATGCCGGCATCGCCGCAAAAATCCACGGTGCCGAACGCAAGCCGCGTGACCGACGGCACGGCGGCGATTTCCCGCATCGCCACCACACCCGCGACGGTTTCGATGAGCGCCACGATGCGCATCGCCGCCGGCAGCCGCGCGGCGACGTCGGCGAGTTGCTGCGCGCTGTCCGACTTAGGCAGCATCAACGTGGCAATGCCGGAGGCCCGCACCATCTCCACATCGGCGACATGCCACGGTGTGCCCACCGCGTTCACGCGGACGATGAGCCGCGCGGGATCCGCAGTCGACAGCCAGCGTTGCAGGCCATCGCGCGCGGCGAGCTTCGCCGCCGGCGCAACCGCGTCTTCGAGATCGATCACCACCGCGTCGGCGCCCGTGTCGAGCGCCTTGCTGAAGCGCTCGGGCCGGTCGCCCGGTACGAACAGATAACTGCGTGCGTCCATCCTGCTCTCCTGAACCGCACGCCGCGATGCTGCTAGTTGGCGTGCCAGTCGCGTTGAAATGTTTCGGAATAACTGTAGCGGTCCGCCGGATGCACACTGATGGTCAGCTCGACCACCTGCGCACGCCGGTTCAGATAACGGCGGCACAACCACAGCGCGGGCGAACGCGGCTTCGCGTTCAGACGTTGCGCCAGCGCCGCCGGCAGCGCGACCGCGCGGATTTCCTGCTGAACTTCGGCGATCTGCTCGCCGAACTGCTTTTCGATCAGCGTGTAGATCGGCACATGCGTGCGGCCGCTCAGGCCTGTCAACGAGCGGAACGCCGGATGGATATACACCTGCGTGTGACAGATCGGCTCGACACTGTCCGGTGAACGGCGAATGCCCTCGGCCAGCAACCAGGTCTCACCTGGCTTCGCGCTGAGCCGCTCGAGCAGTTCGGCGTCGTCGATCTCGACGGTTTGCGTCGACTCGATCTCCAGCTCCGTGTCCGACGTGTAGCGGTGCAGATCGCTCAGGCGCTCCATCACCTGCCGGTACGCGGTCTCGCTTTGTATGGCTTTCACGCGGGTGCCGATGCCGGGCCGCCGGTCCACCAGACCGCGCTGCTCCAATTGCTTGATGGCCTGGCGCACCGTGAAGCGGCTCGCGCCGAACTGCTCGCAGAGCTCGAATTCGGTCGGCAGCAACGTGCCGATGGGAAACTGTCCGCCCTGAATCTCGTTCAGGAGCGTCTGTGCCAGTTGCATGTAGCGCGGCTGTTGCCCGAGGACTGTCGTGGCCATCTCGATGTGCAAAAAAGTGGAAGAGCGGACGGTTGCCCGCCCGGCCTTATTGCACCACACCCGCCTCTCTCAGCAAAGCTATCCTTTCCGGACCATAGCCCAGTTCGTCGAGCAACCGTTGGGTGTCCTGCCCGAGGTCCGGCGCCGCGCGCGTCGGCAGCGGCTCGTCGATCCGCACCGGCGCGGCCACGCCACGCACCGTGCCGAAGCGCGGGTGCTCGGCGTTCACCACGCATTCGCGCTCGGCAACGAAGGGATTCTCCAACGCCTCCTTGACGTCGAACACCGGTGCCGCAGGCACACGGCCGCCGAAGCGTTCGAGCCATGTTGCCGTGGTCGCGCCCGATAACACCGTGTCGAGTTCGGTCTGCACCAGCTCGCGATTCGCGAGGCGTGCCTGAAAGTTGCAAAAGCGCGGATCGGTCACCCACGACGGTTTGTCGAGCACTTCGGCGAGCACGCCCCAGAACTTTTCCTTGTTGCACATCAGGAAAATCCAGCCGTCCTGGGTCTTGTACAACTGGCTCGGCGTGAGCGACGGATGCGACGAGCGATTCTCGCGCCCCGTCACGACGCCGCCGTTCAGATACCACGTCGCGACATACGCGAGGTTGTGCAGCGCGACGTCGAAGAGACTCACGTCGATGTCGCGTCCCTTGCCCGATGTCTTCGCATCGACCAGACCGGCGAGCAGCGCCATCGCCGCGGTCGTGCCCGTCATCAGATCGATGATCGACAAGCCGAAGCGCGCCGGCGGACTATCGGGCTCGCCCGTAACCGACAGATAGCCGGCCTCGGCCTGCATCAGATAGTCGTAGCCCGGCCATGCCGCGCGGCTGCCGGTGCGACCGTACGCGGACAGATGCCCGCACACGATCTTCGGATTCGCCTCGCGAAGTTGCTCATAGGTGAGCCCGAGCTTCGCCGGCAGATCGCCGCGCAGATTATTGAACACCGCATCGCTCTTCGCGACGAGGTCCAGCAGCACCGCGCGCGCTTCGGGCTTTTTCAGGTCGAGCGTCAGGCTGCATTTGTTGCGATTGAACGCTTCGAAAAAGTGACTATCGCCGTCGCCGAAAAAATACGGGCCCACCGCGCGGCCGACATCGCCGCCATTGGTCGGATGCTCGATCTTGATGATCTCCGCGCCGAGGTCCGCGAGATGCTGGGTCGCGAACGGCCCAGCGCCGTATTGTTCAATGGCGAGCACGCGCACGCCGGAAAGAGGCAAACTCATACCGGACTCCTTTCGATCAACTGCTTGGCGATGATGATGCGTTGCATCTCGTTGGTGCCTTCGCCGATGGTGAGGAGCGGCGCATCGCGATACAGTCGCTCGACGTTGTACTCCTTCGAATAGCCGTACGCGCCGTGAATGCGCATGGCCTCGATGCTGTTTTCCAGCGCGGCCTCAGTGGCGAAGTATTTCGCCATGCCCGCCTCCATATCGCAGCGCTCGCCGCGGTCGTACTTCTGCGCGGCGGCGTCGACAAGGAGGCGCCCCGCTTCGACGCGCGTCGCCATCTCGCCGAGTTTCAACTGGATCGCCTGATGCTCGCAGATCGGCTTGCCGAAGGTTTTGCGCTGCTGCGAGTAGCTGACGGATTCATCGAGCGCGGCTTGCGCGACGCCGACGCCGCGCGCCGCGACATTGATACGGCCGAGTTCCAGGCCGCCGAGTATCTGCTGCAAGCCCTTGCCTTCCACGCCGCCGATCAACGCATCCACGGAAACGTGATAGTCGTTGAACGACAGCTCGCAGGTATCGATACCTTTGTAGCCGAGCTTTTCGAGTTGGCGGCTGACTTCGAATCCTGGACCTTTCTGCACCAGCAACAAACTCATCCCGCGATGCCGCGGCTCTGCCGTCGTATCCGTCTTTACCAGCAGCGCCAGCGTATTGCCGTGCTTGCTGTTGGTGATCCACGTCTTGTTGCCGTTCACGATGTATTCGTCGCCGACGCGTTTGGCGGTCGTGCGTATCGCCTGCAGATCCGTGCCGCAATCGGGCTCGGTCAGGCCGATGCCGCCGCGCCACTCGCCGGTGGCGAACTTCGGCAGATACTTGCTCTTCTGCTCGGGCGTGCCGTTGCGTTGCACCAGCATCGCGAGAATCAGATGCGAATTGATGATGCCGCTCACCGACATCCAGACCCGCGAGATGCGCGCGATGATCTGCGCGTAGGTCCGCGTCGACAGGCCCAGCCCGCCATACTCAGGATCGATGATGCAGCCGAACAGGCCCATCTCTTTCATCTTCTCGACGATCTCCGCCGGATAGATATCGTCGTGATCGAACTTGTGAACGTAGGGCCGCACCTCGGTGTCGAGAAAGCGGTCCAGCATGTCGAGAATCAGTTGATCGTTTTCCATCGTGTCGAGTTCAGTTGCGGTCATGATGACGTCCTTAAGATGCGGTGTGTCCAGCAAGCGTGTCGGCGAGCGCGCGGGCCGGCTGTTCGTCGAGTTGCAAGACGGCGTGGGCGACCTGTTCGGCCTCACTGCGGGAAATGCTGCGCAGCGCGTTCGCGTGGAACTTGGCGACGATGTCGTCGTTGCTGACGGGGCGGTCCGCGCAACCGCGATTGATCGCCTCGCGATGCGCGACACGCGAACCGTCGCTGCGCTCCACCACGACTTCGCCGGTGTAGTGGCGCGGGAAGGTCGTGTCGGGATCGATTTCGTAATCGACTTTTTTGGCGAGCGCCAAAACCGCTGGATCGGCGAGCGCGGCCGGTTCGAGTTCGTCGAGCGTAAAGCGGCCTTTGAGCAACGCCGTGGCGACGATGTACGGCACGCTGAATTGCGCGTCGTAGGCGGTGACCGGCTTGCGCTTCGCCTCGACCGGTTCGCAGACGATTTCCACCGTGCCGCGCGGCACTTTCGCGACCACGCGTTTGATCGAGTCGAGCTTGTCTGCCGAGAAGCGATGCTCGCGATGCAACGCGATCGCCGCGTCGGCGACTGCATGCGTGAAGTGACACGCGGGCAGCGGCTTGATCGCCACTTCGTCGATCTGCCATGAACTGCCCAGGCCTTCGGTGGCGAGTCCGCGATCGGCGGCGTCGAGTGGTTTGCCGAGGTGGCTCGCGTAGAGCCCGAAGCGTCCTTCGTAGGCCAAACGTGGACCCGTAAAGCCGTGTTTGGCGAGCGTCGCGGCGGTGATCGCCGAGGCAGCCGCGAAACCCGGATGAGCGCGCTTGGTCCACGCGCCGTCTTCGAGAAATTCGAGGCTGCCGGCCGCCATTGAAAGCACGATGCCTTGCGCATGCGCCACGCTAGCCTCGTCCAGTTGCAGCAGACGCGCTGCGGCAACCGCGCAGCCGAACGCGCCCACCAGGCCGGTCGGATGAAATCCGGCGTCGTGGAATCCGCCCCTGGCCGCCGACGCCACGCGCGTCGACACTTCCATTGCGACGATATACGCGGTCAACAGATCGGCGCCGCTTACGCCGTCGCGATCGGCGAGTGCGAGCACGCAGGGCAACGCGCTGGTGGTCGAGTGAATGACGCCGCGCGAATGCGTGTCGTCGAAGTCGAGACCGTGAATCAGCACGCCGTTCATCGTCGCGGCGTCGCGCAGGCCGAGACGCCGGCCGTAGCCGATCACCGGCGAAGCGCCGTTGCCGAGTTCGGAGAAGGCGGCGAGCGCGACATCCGCATACGGATAACCACGTGACGCGAATGCAATGCCAACGGCGTCGAGAATCAGATGCTTGGCGCGCGTCTGCACCGCACGCGGCACGTCGCGCAATTGCAGACCCAGACCGAAACGCGCGTACTGATCGGACAGCGTGACAGAGGTATCGAGTGAAGTCATGGAGGATTAACCTTGCTGGGTAGCGGGTATCGGATCGGAATCGGTGTCGAGGCTCGGCGAGATCCGCTCGAGCGCGTGCTGATTGGTTTCGACACGCAGCAGCAGAATGCCGAACACCAACAGCCCGAGCACGCTACTCACCATGGCCAGCACACCGGACACACCGAACGAGTTGTAGAGCACCACCGCGAGATACGGCGTGGTCATCGAGGCAGCGCGGCCGCAAACGCCTGCTGTGCCAGTTCCACGCAGACGCAGTTCGGTCGGAAAGAGTTCGGGGATGTAGGCGAACAAGCCGAGCGTGGTGACCGTGTAGATGCAGGTGACCAGCACGAAGCCGACACTGCTGATCGCCCAACCCGCATGCATGTTCGGATAGATGAAGCCGACCACGATCGTGGCGATCGCGAAGATCACCAGACCACGCGCACGGCCCACACGATCCGCGCAGAGAAAGCCGATCAACGCGCCGCCGGGTGCGCCGAACGCCATGAGCGTCGTGAAGCCGAGCGATTGCACGATGGTGAGACCTTCCTTCACGAAGAAGGTCGGCAACCACGCTACAAAACCGTACACCGAAATATTCACCGCGACCGCCGTGAGAATGGCGACCAGCGTTCGCCCGAGCATGGCGTGCGAGAACAGAGCGGAGAACGGTGCTTTCGGCACTTCGAGACTTTCGGTGCGCTCGACCGGCGGCAACGGGCCTTTCTGTCGCTGCACCTCGTTTTCGATGGCCGAAACGGTCGCCTCGGCTTCGTCGCTGCGGCCCACTGATTCGAGCCAGCGCGGCGACTCCGGCATACGGTGCCGCAACACCCACACGATGATCGCGCCGACGCCGGCAATCCCGAACATATAGCGCCAACCCAGCAGCGGGATCACGACGTAGCCCACCGCCGTCGACACCAGCAATCCGGAATTGATAATGAGCGCGAGCAACGCGGTCCAGCGTCCGCGTGATGCCGGGGGGATGAATTCGCACAACGTGCCCGCCGCCACCACGAGTTCGGCGCCGAGGCCGATGCCCATGATCAGCCGGAGCACGATCAGCCACATCATGTTCGGCACGAAGCACGCGGCGATCGACGCGATGCCGAAGATCAGCAGATTGGTCTGATACGACGAGCGGCGGCCGAAGCGGTCGCCGAGATAACCGGCCAGGCCTGCGCCGATCAGCATGCCGAAGAACGTCACCGAAATGAATAGCGCGTTCAGTTTCAGATCGGAGAAGCCCGCTTTCACCATCGCGCCGAGCGCACCGGCGGCGAGATAGATGTCGAAGGCGTCGAGAAAGGCGCCCGCGCTGATGAGGCCGAGAACCTTCCAGTGAAAGGACGCGATGGGCAGGCGATCAAGTCGCGCGCCCGAGTTGACGATACCGATAGCCACCTTTGTCTCCTTGGTGTGCATGCGGCCGCATTGACGCTTGCCGCTTCGTGACGCCTGTTCGGGCGCCGCCGGAATCCGCGCGCGGGCTGCTCTTGCCGGCAGATGCGCGCAATGTGCTGCTGGTCGTTCTCAGACTGCCCGAGCGTTCAGTTCGCCCATGCGGCGATTGACGCGGGGCAATGCGTCCATCAATCGCCGACGCCGTGGCCGCGCGCCGGCACGAGAGCGCTGCGCACGAAGTCCATGATCGGTGTGCCGTCCTGCTTGAACGCGCGAGTTTGCACGGTGACGATGCCCTGCCCCGGACGCGACTTCGATTCGCGCTTCTCGAGCACTTCGGATTCCGCATAAATCGTGTCGCCGCAAAACACCGGGCCGGTCAAACGGATTTCTTTCCAGCCGAGGTTGGCAATCGCCTTGCCGCTGACGTCGTTCACCGAGAGTCCCAGCACCACGGCAACCGTCAGACCGCTATTGACCAGCAGGCGGCCGAATTCGCTCTTGGCGGCGTAGGCGGCATCGCAATGCATCGGATGGAAATTCATCGTCAGCAGCGAGAAGTGGATGTTGTCGGCTTCCGTAATAGTGCGCCCGGGGCGGTGTTCGTAGATATCGCCGACCTGGAAATCTTCGAGGTAGCGCCCGTAACTGGCGCGTATGCGGTGTTTGACTGCGAGGTCTGATTCCATGCCTGTCTCCTGTTTCGAGTGACTTTATCTGCGTTTGTTACTTTGTCCGTACAAACTATGGATTGAGTATTGTCGGGGAAGGAGTGAATGTCAAGGCGACATTGAGGCAGATGGGGTTGAAGGGTGGGAAATGGGGCGCTGAGGCATGCCTGGCTTGGGGCTTAGGTTTATCCCTAAGGGAGTTCCAGACCGGCGCCCGACTATCGCACGCCGCCCCGAATCACGTCAGTCGATCAGTACCGACCGCCGCAACCACCCTTTCAACGCGTCTTTCGAACAATGGCTCGCACGCCAGCCGAGATGCGCGTCGGGCCGCACGCCCCACACCGTGCCGCTCGGGGCGCGAAACGCCGTCGCGAATTCATGTGCCGCATCCGTCAGCACGGTGATCCGCTCGTTGCGGGGCACATCGCATCCCGGCGCCACGATCAGCACCGCGGACGCGAACTCGTCAGGCAGGGCAGCGAGCGCGGAGCAGCCCTCGACGAACGCGTCGTATTGCGCACCGGGTGAATCGATATAGCCGAGCAAGACATGTCGGCCGCGGCCGACGTGATCATGCAGGCGCTGCGAGTGGCCGACGTAGGTCTGCTGGAAGCCCCCCACTTCGGGAACCCGGTCGCCGGGCGCGGGCGACGCCGCGTCCATCCCGGGACACTCGTCGGCGACGATGTGGCTGCCGCGATAGGTGACGAGCAACTGGGTTTCGCGCATAGCCGGTGTCACCGCCTCGCGAGCGAACACCGCATTGAGCGCCGCGCTGGTCGACTGAACGACGTCGACTCCGACGGGATGCCGTTCCGCCGAATAGCTCTCGAGCAATTCAGGCTGTGCGAGGCCTTTCGTCGCGAGCGACAGCTTCCACGCCAGATTGTGCGCGTCCTGCAAGCCCGTATTCATACCCTGCCCGCCCACCGGCGGATGAATATGCGCCGCGTCGCCAGCAATGAAGACGCTGCCCTGCGCATACGCAGGCACGATGCGATGGCTGACACGGTAGACCGACGACCAGCGCATCGACGAGAGGCGCGTGTCATCGGGCAATGCCGGCAGCAGCAGCGCGCACATCGTATCGAAATCGGGTGAGGGGTTATCGGCGAACGCCGCCTTGTCTTCGGGCACGACGACCGAGAGCCGATAGCGTCGGTCCGAGCCGCGAACCGGCACTGCCGCGAGCGCCGTTTTCGGGCGGCCCTCAGCACTCCATTCGAAGCGATACATCGGCCCCCGGGGCAAATCCCACTCGACGTCGAGATCGGCGAGCGCGAATGTTTGCGGGTATTGTCCGCCTTCGAACGCAAAACCGAGCGTCGAGCGAACCTTGCTGTGCGCGCCATCGCAGCCCACGAGCCAACGGCAACGCAGGGTGTGCGTCTGCCCGTCGGAATCCGTGAGTTGCGCATGGACCGCGCCTTCGCGCTCTTCGAAGGCGGTCAACTCGACGCCGTATTCGACCCGTCCGCCATGCGCGGCAAGTGCGGCCTCGAGAAGACGTTCCGTTTCGAACTGCGCGAGCGACAACGAGCCGTAGGGCAGCCCTGCCGTCGGCATGTTCATGCTGCGTGCAGGGACCATGGCGCCGTCCTGCCAGGTTTGAACGCCGGTCAGCCATATTCCGGACTCAATCGCGCGCCGGGCGATGCCGATGTCTTCGAATATCTCGATGGTGCGCGGCGTAATGCCGAGCGCCTTGCAATAGAAGATCCTGGTGGACATACGGTCGACGAGGCGCACCTCGACGCCGTCGCGTCGCAACTCCGTAGCGAGCAATAGACCGACCGGGCCGGCGCCGACGATCAGGACATCTGCGGCATCATCCGACATGTCAAATGACCCCTCGGAAGATGAAAGGGAATCCGCGCTGTCACGCGGGGCTATCGATTCCACGGACAAAATGCATCACGGGTGGCGTCTAAAAAATGTAGCCCCGATTTCGATCGCTTGCGCGTTTTTTTATGAATCAGTGTGCCGTGCCAGTGTTCGTGCGCGCTGCCTGCCAGAGCCAAGAACAAAAAACCCCGCACGAAGGCGGGGTTGATCTTTACTCTTTCTGATTACGGGCGGTTAAAACGGAATATCGTCATCCATCTCGTCGAATCCGCCACCAGCCGGCGCGCTCGGACGGCTCGCGCCACCGCCACCGCTGCCGCCACGCGCACCACCACCCGATACCGCACGGCCACCACCACCGCCGCCGCTTCGCTCCGACGGCTCACCGCGGCTATAACCGCCTTCGTCACCGCCGCCGCCCATCGAGCCGCCGCGGCCACCCAGCATTTGCATCTGCTCGGCGACGATTTCCGTCGAGTAACGGTCGGTGCCGTCTTGCGCCTGCCACTTACGGGTACGGATGCGCCCTTCCAGGTACACCGACGAACCCTTCTTCAGATATTCGGACACGATTTCCGCGAGGCGGCCGAAGAACGAGACGCGGTGCCATTCGGTCGCTTCTTTCATTTCGCCGGACGCCTTGTCCTTGTACCGATCCGTCGTTGCAAGGCGGATGTTCGCCACTGCGTCGCCGCTCGGAAGATAACGGACTTCCGGATCGGCTCCGAGATTGCCGACGAGAATGACCTTGTTCACGGATGCCATGAGTTTCTCCTGTTGATTCCGTTACGGGCGGCGCGGCAATACACGGTTCGCGTTTCAGGGCCGGCAGGCCCGAGACCGGAACTGCGCCTCTGCCCGCCGCCGGGTGAGTTCTGGGTAAGTTCTGGATGCGCCGTATTACGCTTTGCGCGGCGGCTGTTTCATCTTTGCGGCGATTATAAGCCAGCAAAAGACGAGCCCCGAACAAGTGAAGAAGACGGCGCTCTGACCATCCGCCTTCAGCAACCAGCCGCCGACCACGCCGCCCAGCGCAAGACCGATGGACTGCGTGGTGTTGTACACGCCGGCGGCCGCGCCCTTGCGGGTTCCGGGCGCCAGTTTCGACACCAGCGAAGGCTGCGAAGCTTCAAGAATATTGAAGCCGAGAAAGTACACAAAAAGGATCGCCGCCACACTCAGAATCGTATGCGGAGCGACGCCCAATAACAACTGTCCGATCAGGATAAGAGCGATCGCCGACAGCAGCACGATTTTCATTTTTCCGCGCTTTTCGGCGGCGATGATCGCCGGCACCATCATCACGAACGACAGGCCCATGACCGGCAAATACACTTTCCAGTGGGAGGCGACCGGCAGGCCGCCGGCTTCGAGAATGCGCGGCACGACGAGGAACAGTGCGGTTTGCGTCGCGTGCAGCACGAGCACGCCGAAATTCAGACGCAGCAACTCGACGTTGTGCAGCACTTCGGCGAATGGTGCGCGCACATGCACCGGTTTCGGCGCATCCGGCACGATCCACACCACCACGCCGATCGCCAGAATCGAGAAGATGCCGACCAGCGTAAACAGGCCGCTCATGCCGACCCACTGGAACACGATCGGCGCGCCGACAATCGCCACCGCGAACGACACGCCGATGCTGCCGCCCACCATGGCCATGGCCTTGGTGCGATTTTCCTCGGCGGTCAGGTCGGCGATGAACGCGATCACCGCGGAGGACACCGCGCCCATGCCCTGAATCACCCGGCCGACGATGATCCACGTCATGTCGTGCGCGCCCGCCGCCACGAAGCTGCCGAGCGCGAAGATCAGCAGGCCGGTCGCAATGACCGGTTTGCGGCCGACCTTGTCGGAGACCCAGCCGTAGAAGATGTACAGCATGGACTGCGTCACGCCGTAAGCGCCGAGCGCGATCCCCACCAGCAGCACGTTGTCGCCGCCGGGGATGGTCTTCGCGTAGATCGAGAACACCGGCATGATCATGAAGAGACCCAGCATGCGCAGCGCGAAGATCGCGGCAAGCGACACGGTCGCGCGCAGTTCAGGCGCGCTCATGCGTGAGGAAGTGGCGGACGGATTGGACATCGGGAACGTTCTGTGAATGAGCTGGGTGGCACACCGCGGGCGGACACAGCGGTAAGGCGGCCATGACCGCGCGGCTTGCCGCAGGACGGCGGGCCAGCATGCGGCACGAGGATCGAGCCCGCAGCCTTCGCACCTTCCGCCGGCGCCTCGCGGTTGCCTCGGGGTTGCCTCGCGGTTGCCTTGTACTCGCGGAAAACGGCCCCAGTTAGACCTCTTGTCCGCAGCGCTGGGCCGCTGCCTTACAGCTCGCTTCGACACCTCTTCAGGCTGTCAGGAAGCCGTAACGGCGGTCTTGAAAAGTCGTTATAGTAGCAGGTTTAGCCTCTTCCTCTTTCCGCCAGTTCATGGAATAAATCCGTGGAACAAATCCGTATTCGTGGGGCTCGCACCCACAACCTGAAGAACGTCAACCTCGACCTACCCCGTCACAAGCTCGTCGTCATCACGGGCCTTTCAGGCTCGGGAAAATCGTCGCTGGCGTTCGACACGCTCTATGCGGAAGGACAACGGCGCTACGTCGAAAGTCTCTCCGCCTATGCACGCCAGTTCCTGCAACTGATGGAGAAGCCCGACGTCGATCTGATCGAAGGGCTGTCGCCGGCCATCTCGATCGAACAGAAGGCGACCTCGCACAATCCGCGCTCCACGGTCGGCACCGTCACCGAGATTCACGACTATCTGCGTCTGCTGTTCGCACGGGTCGGCACGCCTTACTGTCCGGACCACGAAATTCCGCTGGAAGCGCAAAGCGTCTCGCAGATGGTCGACGCGGCGCTCGCGCTGCCGGAAGAAACCAGGCTGATGATCCTCGCGCCGGTGGTGGCCAACCGCAAGGGCGAGCACGTCGAACTGTTCGAGGAAATGCAGGCGCAGGGCTTTATCCGTTTCCGCGTGCGCTCGGGCGGCGGCACCGCCAATGAAGGCGTCGCGAAAATCTACGAAGTCGACTCGCTGCCGAAGCTGAAGAAGAACGACAAGCACACCATCGACGTGGTCGTGGACCGCCTGAAAGTGCGCCCCGACATGAAGCAGCGTCTCGCCGAATCGTTCGAAACGGCACTGCGTCTCGCCGACGGCCGCGCGATCGCGCTCGAAATGGACACCGACAAAGAGCATCTGTTCAGCTCCAAGTTCGCCTGCCCGATCTGCTCGTACTCGCTGCAGGAACTGGAGCCGCGGCTCTTCTCGTTCAACAATCCGATGGGCGCGTGCCCGGAATGCGACGGCCTCGGCCAGATCACGTTCTTCGACCCGAAGCGGGTGGTCGCGCATCCGTCGCTGTCGCTCGCGGCGGGGGCGGTGAAGGGCTGGGACCGGCGCAACCAGTTCTACTTCCAGATGCTGCAGAGCCTTGCGGCGTTCTACGAGTTCGATATCGATACGGCCGTCGAAGACTTGCCGGAGAAGGTCCGCAAGATTCTGCTGTTCGGTTCGGGCAAGCAGGAGATCCCGTTCTCGTACATCAACGAACGCGGCCGCACCTCGGTGCGCGAGCATGTGTTCGAAGGGATCATCCCGAATCTGGAGCGGCGTTACCGCGAGACCGATTCGGTCGCGGTACGCGAAGAGCTCGCCAAGTATCAGAACAACCAGCCCTGCCCTGCCTGCGCCGGCACGCGGCTGCGCCGCGAAGCGCGCTTCGTGCGGATCGGCGCGGACGGCGATGCGCGCGGCATCTTCGAAATCAGCGGCTGGCCGCTGCGCGACGCGCTCGGCTATTTCCAGACGCTGCGCCTGGAAGGCTCGAAGCGCGAAATCGCCGACAAGGTGGTCAAGGAAATCGTCGCGCGGCTCATGTTCCTGAACAACGTCGGGCTCGACTATCTGTCGCTCGAACGCAGTGCGGAAACGCTGTCCGGCGGCGAGGCGCAGCGCATTCGCCTCGCCTCGCAGATCGGCTCGGGGCTAACCGGCGTGATGTACGTGCTGGATGAACCGTCCATCGGCTTGCATCAGCGCGATAACGACCGGCTGATCGCCACGCTCAAGCATCTGCGCGATCTGGGCAACTCGGTGATCGTCGTCGAACACGACGAAGACATGATCCGCATGGCCGACTACGTGGTCGACATGGGGCCGGGAGCGGGTGAACACGGCGGCATGGTGATCGCCGAAGGCACGCCCAAACAGGTGCAGGCGAACGCGGCGTCGATGACCGGGCAGTACATGTCCGGCGCGCGCAACATCGAGTTCCCGGACGAACGCAAGGAGCCGGACGAGCGCCGACTGCGCATCGTCGAGGCCTACGGCAACAATCTGCAGCACGTCTCGCTCGATCTGCCGGTCGGCCTGCTGACCTGCGTGACCGGCGTGTCCGGTTCGGGCAAGTCCACGCTGATCAACGACACGCTCTATCACGCGGTCGCGCATCACCTGTACGGTTCGGCCACGGAGCCGGCGCCGTACGAATCGATCGAAGGTCTGGAGCACTTCGACAAGGTGATCAACGTCGACCAGTCGCCGATCGGCCGCACGCCGCGTTCGAATCCGGCCACCTACACGGGTCTCTTCACGCCGATCCGCGAACTGTTCGCGGGCGTGCCTGCGGCGAAAGAACGCGGCTACGAAGCGGGCCGCTTCTCGTTCAACGTGAAGGGCGGCCGCTGCGAATCCTGCCAGGGCGACGGCGTGCTGAAGGTCGAGATGCACTTTTTGCCGGACGTGTACGTGCCGTGCGACGTCTGCCACGGCAAGCGCTACAACCGCGAAACGCTGGACGTTCAGTACAAAGGCAAGAACATCAGCGAAGTCCTCGACATGACGGTGGAGAATGCCTACGAGTTCTTCAAGCCTGTGCCGGTCGTCGCGCGCAAGCTGAAAACCCTGCTGGACGTGGGTTTGGGCTATATCCGCCTGGGCCAGTCGGCCACTACCCTGTCGGGCGGGGAAGCACAGCGGGTCAAACTATCTTTGGAACTGAGCAAGCGTGATACCGGTCGCACGCTATACATACTCGACGAACCGACCACCGGATTGCACTTTCATGACATCGCGCTGTTGCTCGAAGTGATTCATCGTTTACGGGACCAGGGTAATACCGTCGTGATCATCGAGCATAATCTCGATGTAATAAAAACCGCGGACTGGGTCATCGACCTCGGCCCTGAAGGCGGGGCGGGCGGCGGGCAAATCATCGCCCAAGGCACGCCGGAGCAGGTTGCGAAGTCGAAGGCAAGTTTTACCGGTAAATATCTGGCGCCTTTGCTGAAACGCGCGGCCAGTAAAAAGTAACGCTGCACAACTCGGGTTGGGGACGGAATAAGCCATGGCCAAGCGGAATCAGGCGCGCGACGACGGGCAAGTGCAGGACCTACGCCCACGCCCGGTCAGGCTGACTAGCGACATGAGCCTGCCGAAGCTCTCGGCAGTCGAAATCGGCAGTTACGTCGTGATGCTGTTCGGCATGTGGGCGGTCATCGAACTTCGGCTGCTCGGCGCGTTGCTCGCCGGGCTGCTGGTGTTCCAGCTGGTACACACCATCGCGCCGCGCATCGAGCGTCATATGTCGAGCAAGCGGGCGCGCTGGCTCGCGGTCGTGATTCTGTCCACGGTGATCGTGGGCGCACTGACGGGGCTCACGCTCGGCATCATCGAGCATTTCGAAAACGACGTGCCGAGCGTGCAGAAGCTGCTCGACCAGGCCATGCAGTTGATCGACCAGGCGCGTGGCCGCATTCCGCAATTCATCGCCAACTCTCTGCCGGTCGATACCGAGCAGATGAAGACCAAGGCGGCGGAGCTGATGCAAACGCACGCCAACATGCTGCAGCAAAGCGGCAAGACCGCGGCGCGCGCGTTCACGCATATCCTGATCGGCATGATCATCGGGGCGATCATCGCGGTCGGCGCGCAAAAGCATATCCAGCGTCTGCCGCTCTCCACGGCCTTCATCACGCGCGTGACCCGTTTCGCCGATGCGTTCCGCCGTATCGTGTTCGCTCAGGTGAAAATTTCCGCGATCAATGCGGTCTTTACCGGCATCTTCCTGCTGGTGGTCCTGCCGATCTTCCACGACACGCTGCCGTTGTCGAAGACGCTGGTGCTGGTCACGTTCATCGTCGGCCTGCTCCCGGTGATCGGCAATCTGATCTCGAACACGATCATCGTCGCGGTGGCGCTCTCGGTGAGCTTTCCGGCGGCGGTCATGTCGCTCGTGTTCCTGATCCTGATCCACAAGCTCGAATACTTCCTGAACGCGCGCATTGTCGGCGGACAGATCGAGGCGCGCGCCTGGGAATTGCTGATCGCCATGCTCATCATGGAAGCGGCGTTCGGCCTTCCGGGCGTGGTGGCGGCGCCGATCTTCTATGCGTATATCAAGCGGGAATTGATTTACCTGCGGCTGGTTTGAGGCGGCGGCCAACGCGCCTAAAGCGGAGGCACGGCAACGAAACAGCGGCACTTCGGTGCCGCTTTTTTTCATGCTCAGAAGTCGATGCGCGCATTCAGTGACAACGTGCGCGGATCGCCCGGCGTCATACGTCTCCGTCGAACTCCACGCCCCGGAAGATCGACTCGCCGTCCTGCGTGTAGACGCGGCTTTCGGTGCACTCTCCGGCGCTGTTC
Source organism: Paraburkholderia sp. BGA-UO-ETr-F21 (assembly GCF_059567925.1). Lineage (NCBI taxonomy): Bacteria > Pseudomonadati > Pseudomonadota > Betaproteobacteria > Burkholderiales > Burkholderiaceae > Paraburkholderia > Paraburkholderia sp. BGA-UO-ETr-F21. Next base: position 106,049 of record NZ_JCAQOY010000005.1, read on the forward strand.
TGCAGACATTAGCTGCTCTCGTTGCGATCGCGTGAGCTTTTGCTGTAGCTGTAGTTCGCATTCAGCGTCCAGTCCGGGCTCAGGTTGTACTGCACGCCCGCGGTGTGGAACTGGACGTTCGTGTTCAGATGCTGGTCGGGACCGGAAGGGTCGCCGCTGCCGCCGCTCATCGTATGCGGCAGACGGTCCCCGAATGTCGCCGCGAACTTACGACAAACTTGCAGTCCGTGGCATGATTCCTTAAGATGAGAACAATTCCCATTTACACAAAACCTGTGTCGTGACACCTGATTCGAATTTCCGCTCCGCTTCGCCGGATCGCCCATGAGGCGGCAGTTCGTCCGCCTGCATCGCTGGTTCGGTGTCGCCACTGCGCTGTTTCTGTTCGTCGCCGGCCTCACCGGCGCGGTCATCGCGTGGGACCATGAACTCGATGCGGCGCTGAACCCGTCGTTCTTCAAGGCACGCACCGCAGGACCGGCGCTGTCGGGGCTGGAACTCGCGCGCCGCGTGGAAGCCGCCGATCCGCGTTTGCAGGTGACGTATCTGCCGCTGGCGGCCGAACCGGGCCACACGCTGCAAATGATGGTGTTGCCGCGTATCGACCCAGCCACGCACCAGCCCTACCCGCTGGACTTCAATCAGATTGCCGTCGACCCCGCCACCGGCGAGATCCAGGGACGCCGCGAATGGGGCGCCGTCTCGCTCGCGCCGATCAATTTGATCCCGTTCATCTACAAGCTCCACTACACGCTGCAACTGCCTTTTACGGGCGGCGTCGATATCGGTACGTGGCTGATGGGGATCGTCGGCATCGTCTGGCTGTTCGACAGCCTGATCGCGCTATGGCTGTCGTTTCCGAGCGCCAAGGTATGGCGCAAGTCGTTCGCTTTCCGCTTCGGGCGCGGCGGCTACGCGCTCACTTTCGATCTGCACCGCTCCGGCGGCGTATGGATCTGGGGCCTGCTGATGATCGTTGCGCTGACATCGGTATCGATGAATCTTGCAGCGCCGGTGGTGCGCCCAATCGTGTCGATGTTCTCGACGCTCACGCCCGATCCGCTCAACAACCCTGAAATCCGCCGCGCGCCGCAACCCGGCGACACCGTACTCCCCCGCGAGCGCATTGTGCAACTGGCCGAGCAGGCCGGCAAAGCACGGAATCTCGGCGTCGGGCCGGGCGGCGTCTACTATGCGGAATTCATGCATGCGTACGGCGTCGGCTTTTACGCAACCGGCAACGATCACGGCGATATCGGCCTCGGCAATCCGTGGATGTATTGGGACGCGGCCACCGGCAAGCAACTCAGCACGCAGATTCCCGGCAAGGGCACGGCCGGCGACATCTTCTTGCAGGTCCAATACCCGCTGCACTCGGGGCGCATCCTCGGTCTAGGCGGACGGATTCTGATTAGCGCAGTCGGCCTCGCGGTCGCCGTGCTGAGCGCGACAGGGCTGCTGATCTGGCTGAAGAAGTTGAATGCGCGCCGCCGCTCGGCGCAAAACGCGAATGCCGCGCGTGACGCAGGCCGGTCAGCCGCGCGGCCGTAGTCGACAAAAAAATGGCGGCGCCGGAGTCGTCCGGCTACCGCCATTTATCTCTGCCGCAAAGCGATCAACCGCCTTTAGCGAAACACCACCGTCTTGCTGCCGTTCAGCACGACGCGATGCTCCACGTGCCACTTCACCGCGCGCGCGAGCGTCACGCATTCGACGTCGCGGCCGATCGCCGTCAATTGCTCCGGCGTCATGCTGTGGTCGACGCGCTCCACTTCCTGCTCGATGATCGGACCTTCGTCCAGATCCGTCGTCACGTAATGGGCCGTCGCGCCGATCAGCTTCACACCGCGGTCGAACGCCTGGTAATACGGCTTCGCGCCCTTGAAGCTCGGCAGGAACGAGTGATGAATGTTGATCGCGCGGCCGGCGAGTGCTTCGCACAGCTTCGGCGACAGAATCTGCATGTAGCGCGCGAGCACCACCAGGTCGGCTTGATGCTCGTCGATCACTTCGAGCACGCGTGCTTCCTGTGCCGCTTTCGCGTCGGGCGTGGCGCCCAACAGTGGGAAGTGATGGAACGGAATGTCGTAGCTGGCGGCGAGTTGATAGAACTCCTTGTGGTTCGAGATGATCGCGGGAATCTCGATACCCAGCTGGCCAGTGCGGTAGCGGAACAGCAGATCGTTCAGGCAATGGCCGATCTTCGACACCATGATCACCACGCGCGGCTTCACCGACGCGTCGTGCAACTCCCAGCGCATGCCGAACTGTTCAGCCAGCGTCGCGAACGACGTGCGCAACGCTTCCAGACCCGGATCGCCGCCCACCTGCTGGAAATGCACGCGCATGAAGAACTCGCCGGTGCGGCTGTCGCCGAACTGCGCGGAGTCGAGAATATTGCTGCCACGCTCGAACAGAAAGCCCGACACTGCGTGAACGATGCCGGGCCGGTCGGCGCACGACAGTTTGAGGATAAAGCTGTGATCGGTCGACATGACCTGGGTGACTCCCTTCTTCAATGCATGGTTTGTTCGGTATGTACGGCTCGATGCGGCGTGTTTCGACATTCTCGTTGCGCGCGCACCTTTGCGGCAATCAGGCGAGCGCTGGCGGCACGAACATGGCCTCGATGCCGGCGCACGCGTCTTCATCGATCCAACGGCGGCGCAACAGACAATCCAGCGTGGCGAGACTCGCATCGACTGTCATCGCGCCTTCCTCGATCCAGCGCGCCACTTCGTCGATGCGCGCGAGCCGGTGCTCGCCCACTTCGCCGTCCTGGTTGCGCGGCGCGAAATCAGCCGGCAACGCAAGGTCGTAGATGAAAATCTGTTCGGCCTGCGTGCCTTCCGGCAACGATTGCAGCACATGCGCGGTGCGGCCCGCCGCGGCACGGGCGGCGATCTCCTCGGGAATGCCGGCTTCTTCCCAGCACTCCTTGATGATCGTCGCCTCGACGCCGAAGCCCCAGCCGATCCCGCCTGCCACGACATTGTCGAGCATGCCCGGGTCGGTCGCCTTGGTGTCGCTGCGGCGCGCGATCCACAATTGCGGCGCGCCGTCCGCGTATTCTACGACGCCGTTCAGATGCACCGCGTAGGTCATCGTGCCGAAGAAGCGCGACGCCGCGCGTTCGATATACGCGAGCGGCGGCGCATCGAACGCGTTGCGGATCGCGTAGGTCTCGTTGCGCCAGCCTGGAATGCGGCCTTCGGCGGCGAGCGCACCGATCACAGAACCGAGCGCGGCGCTGCGCAAATCCACCGTATTGAATGCGGGCGCGAGCGTCACACGGTTAGTGTCGAGGTCGAACACATCGGGCCAGCGCGCGAGCGACGGCACATCGCTCGTGCGGATCCAGCCGACCTGTTCGGCGCCGATCCAGAACGGCACATGCGCATGCACGTCGAAGCGGCGCGCGGCGGTGATGCAAGGCAAAGTCATGTAAAGCTCCAAACTGTTTCCGGTGTTTGACGGTGAGCGCTCAACGGTGAGCGCTGGGCACCGCGCCGCTCACCTCAATCGCGCAACGCGACCCGAATGCCGATGGCAATGAACGTCGCACCGGCAAGGCGATCGAGCCACACGCCCACCCGTGGGCGACGCTTCAGATAACCGCCCACGATCCCCGCGCACACGCCGAACAGCGAAAACACCACCACTGTCTGCAACATGAACAGCGCGCCGAGTTCGAACATCTGCAGCGTGACGCTTTGCGAGCCGTTCGGCTGCACGAACTGCGGCAGAAACACGATGAAAAACAGCGTCACCTTCGGATTCAGCAGATTGCCGAGCACGCTTTGGCGAAACACCGCCATCAGCGGCTGCGGCGCGCGCTCGTTCGCGGTGGCGAGACCCTGGCTACGCAAGGCCTTGATGCCGATCCAGATCAGATAAGCCGCGCCGGCCAGCTTGATCGCTGTAAAGGCCATCGGCGACGAGCGCAGCAACGCGGCCACGCCGAGCGCGGCCAGCGTGGTGTGAAACGTGATGCCCGCCGCGAAGCCGAGCGCCGCGACGAAACCGGCCGCGCGGCCCTGCGAGATCCCGCGCGCGAGCACTTGCAGATTGTCCGGGCCGGGCGCCACGGTGATCGCGATCGAGGTGGCGAGAAACAGCAGGAAGTTAGGCATTGTTGTGTCCTTCTCTGTGAGCAGGAAGAAGCTTCTCGCAGCGCGTTTGCCGCCAATGATCAATGACCGTCGAATCCAGTCACCGTATACAGCGCGAGACCGCTCTCGCGCAGCAGCTTCGAGCCGCCGAGTTCGGGCAGATCGATAATCGCCGCGCCCTCCACCACGACCGCGCCGAGCCGCTCGAGCAGGATCTTGCCGGCCATCATCGTGCCGCCCGTGGCGATCAGGTCGTCGATGATGACAACGCGATCACCCGGCTTGCAGGCGTCTTCGTGAATCTCGACGGTGGCGGAGCCGTATTCGAGGTCATAGGATTGCGCGACCCGCTTGTAGGGCAGCTTGCCCGCCTTGCGAATCGGAATGAAGCCGAGGTTCAGCTCATACGCGAGAATCGGCCCGATGATAAAACCTCGCGCATCCAACCCGGCAATGTAATCGAGCTTTGCGTCGATATAGCGCTGCACGAATAGATCGATCAACACGCGCAGCGACTTCGGCTCCTGCAAAAGCGGCGTGATATCGCGGAACTGCACGCCCGGCTCCGGCCAGTCGGGCACCGTGCGAATGTGGCTTTTGATGTAATCGGCCGCATCGAGCGGCGCGCTCGAGAGCGCGTTGGACATGATGTCTCCGGATGGACCTGCACAGGTCCGATGAAAAGCTAAACCAGGGCGCGCCCGCAGGCACGCGCCTCGCCCTGGGTACAGGCGGCGCTATGCTGCGGTGGCGCCCGCGCGCCGATGCTTCGAGAGCCGTTCCTCGGCCTCCGCCAACTGCTCGGGCAGACCGCGCAGCACCACGATATCGCTCGAACGCAGCTTGGTGGACGGGTCCGGCTCGACGCCGCGAATGCCGTGCCGGCGAATCGCCGTCACTTCGACGCCCACGTCGAACAGGCCCAATTCCGCGAGCGTGCGGCCCACGGCGTCCGAGTTTTCGTCGACCGGCACCGATTGTAGCCGCACCTGTTCGTGACCGTCGTCGTCATCCACGTCGTCGGCGCCGTGGAAGTAGCCGCGCAGCAGCGCATAGCGCTCGTCGCGCATTTCCTCGACCCGGCGCACCACCCGCCGCATCGGCACGCCCATCACCACGAGCGTATGCGAGGCGAGCATCAGACTGCCTTCGACGATTTCCGGAATCACTTCGGTCGCGCCCGCGGCCAGCAGCTTTTCCAGATCGGCGTCGTCCACCGTACGGACGATCACTGGCAGCGTGGGTTCGAGTTCGTGAATGTTGTGCAGCACGCGCAGTGCCGACGGCGTGTTCGCGTAGGTGATCGCAATCGCGGCCGCGCGGTGGATACCGGCGGCGAGCAGCGACTCGCGCCGCCCTGCGTCGCCGAACACGACCGACTCACCCGCCGCCGCCGCCGCCGCGACACGGTCGGGATCCAGGTCCAGCGCGACGTACGACAACCCTTCGTGCTCCAGCATGCGCGCCAGATTCTGGCCGGCCCGGCCGTAACCGCAAATGATCACGTGGCCGCTTTGCTTCAGGCTTTGCGTGGCGATGCGCGTCATCTGCAACGACTGCATCATCCATTCAGTCGACGACAGGCGCAGCACGATCCGGTCCGCGTTCTGGATCATGAACGGTGCGGCCAGCATCGACAGCAGCATGGCGGCGAGTATCGCCTGCAACAACGTGGCGTCGACGAGATGCTTGTCGAGAATCAGATTCAGCAGCACGAAGCCGAACTCGCCCGCCTGCGCGAGGCCGATACCGGTGCGCATCGCAACGCCCGGCGAGGCGCCGAACAGGCGCGCGAGGCCCGTCACCATGACCGCCTTCAGCAGGATCGGCCCGAGCACGAAACCGAGCACGATCAGCGGATGCTCCCAGATCACCCGCGGATTGAGCAGCATGCCTGTGGTGACGAAGAAGAGACCGAGCAGCACGTCGCGAAACGGCTTGATGTCCTCTTCCACCTGATGCCGGTACGGCGTCTCGGCGATCAACATGCCGGCGATGAATGCGCCGAGCGCGAGCGACAGCCCGAACTTGTCCGTGATGAACGCGGCGCCGAGCGTCACCAGCAACAGATTGAGAATGAACAGTTCCTGCGACCGGCGCCGCGCCACCACGTTGAACCAGCGCGTCATGAACCGCTGACCCACGATCAAAAGCAGCGCCAACGCCACCACGATCTTGATCGCCGCCACGCCGAGCGCGCTGACCAGGTCTTCGGAATTGCCGCCCAGCGCCGCGATGACGATCAGCAGCGGCACCACCGCCAGATCCTGAAACAGCAGCACGCCGAAGATATTGCGCCCATGCTCCGTCTCGATCTCCAGCCGCTCCGCCAGCATCTTGCTGACGATCGCCGTCGACGACATGGCGAGCGCGCCGCCCAGCGCCACGCTTGCCTGCCACCTGATGTGCACCCAGCGCTCCAGCACGAAACCGAGCGTGACCGCCACCGCGATCGTGCCGATCACCTGCAACAGGCCGAGGCCGAACACGAGACGGCGCATGGAGCGCAGCTTGGCAAGCGAAAACTCCAGCCCGATCGAGAACATCAGGAACACAACGCCGAATTCAGCGAGGTTCTGCGCCCCGACCGAGTCCGGAATCAGACCGAATGCATGCGGCCCGACGACGATGCCCACCGTCAGATAGCCGAGCATCGGCGGAAGATTCAGAAAGCGAAAGGTCACCACGCCCGCCACCGATGCAAGCAGCAGGAACAGCGTCATTTCGAGGGGGGAAATCATCGGCAGAAACGCATCGGTAAAGCGTCCTCGTTCGTCAGCGGAACCGCGCACGAGAAACGCCGTGCGACAAGGTTGAGGGGCCGTTAAAGGCAGCAATAGAGACAGCGGCTCGGCACAGCAGGCCCGGCGCGGCGAACAGGCGCCTTTGCTATACTTCGCGAATGATAGCGAAAATCAATGGCGACCGGGCACTCGCGCTCGCTCGCGACGTGCTCGACATCGAAGCGGACGCCGTGCGCGCGCTTCGCGATCAACTCGACGATGGTTTCGTCGGGGCGGTCGATTTCATCCTCGGCTGCCGCGGGCGCGTAGTCGTTTCCGGCATCGGCAAATCCGGCCACGTGGCCCGCAAGCTCGCGGCCACGCTCGCCAGCACCGGCACGCCGGCGTTCTTCGTGCACCCAGCGGAAGCCAGTCATGGCGACCTCGGCATGGTCACTGCCGACGACGTGTTCGTGGCGCTGTCCAATTCCGGTGAAACCGAAGAACTCGTGGCGATCCTGCCGCTCATCAAGCGGCTCGGCGCGAAGCTGATTGCGATGACGGGCCGCCCGTCATCGAGTCTCGCACAACTGGCCGACGTGCACCTGAATTCCGGGGTAGCGAAAGAGGCCTGTCCGATGAACCTTGCGCCCACCGCCAGCACCACCGCCGCGCTCGCGCTCGGCGACGCGCTCGCGGTCGCGGTGCTCGACGCGCGTGGCTTCGGCCGCGACGACTTCGCCCGCTCGCATCCGGGCGGCGCGCTCGGCCGGCGCCTGCTCACTTATGTACGCGACGTCATGCGCACCGGCGACGAAGTGCCGAAGGTCACACCCGAGGCCACCGTGCGCGACGCGCTGTTCCAGTTGACCGCCAAGCGCATGGGCATGACCGCGATCGTCGATCACGCGGACCACGTGGCCGGCATCTTCACCGACGGCGACTTGCGCCGCGTGCTCGAACGCGACGGCGATTTCCGTCAGTTGCCGATCGCCTCCGTGATGACCGCCGGCCCGCGCACCATCGGTCCGGATCAACTCGCGGTGGAAGCCGTGGAACTCATGGAGCGCCACCGCATCAATCAGATGCTGGTCGTCGACGAAGCAGGCAAGCTGATCGGCGCACTCAACATGCACGACCTGTTCTCGAAGAAGGTGATCTGATGGCCCTCGCTCCCGCCACCGCAACCGAACGCGCAAGCCGCGTGAAGCTGATGATTTTCGACGTCGACGGCGTGCTGACCGACGGCGGCCTCCTGTTCACGGCGGAAGGCGACACGATGAAGGGCTTCAATTCGATGGACGGCCACGGCATGAAGCTGCTGCGCCAGGCCGGCATCGAAACGGCGATCATCACCGGGCGCAAGTCGGGCATCGTGGCGGCGCGGGCGAAGGAAATGAACATCACGCACGTCTACCAGGGCGTGCAGGACAAACCCCTGGCGTTCGCAGACCTGCTGCAGCAAACCGGCATGACAGCGGAACAATGCGGCTACATGGGCGACGACTGGGTCGATCTCGGCGTGATGCTAAAGGTCGGCTTCGCGGCCGCGCCGGCCAACTCGCACCCCGAAGTGATCGCGCGGGCCCATTGGGTCAGCGAAGCGCGCGGCGGCCATGGCGCGGCGCGCGAAGTCTGCGATACGTTGCTGCGTGCGCAGCACAAATACGAGGCGTTGCTCGCGGCCGCCTGTAGCGGCGAACAGCGAGGCCTCGTCGGATGAACCAGTTTCGCCTGACTTCGCTGATTCCGCTGGTCGCAATGGCTGCGCTCGCCGGTATCACGTGGTGGCTGTTGCAGGCCACCCTGCCCCGGCAGAACGAAGGCGTGGTGCGTCCCAAGGAACACACGCCGGACTACTTCGCCGACAACTTCTCGATTTCCGAACTCGACCAGTCGGGCTCGACGCAATACCGGCTGACTGCGCAATCGCTGATCCACTACGAAGACGACGAGCTGAGCGACATGGTCAAACCGGCCATGCGCGCGTTCCAGCCCGGCAAACCAATCGTCACCGCGACCGGCGACACCGGCAAGGTGAACGGCGACGCGTCCATCGTCGATCTGTACGACAACGCGCGCATCCTGCGCGCGCCCGGCTTCGGAGATCCGCAGATGCAAGCGGATTCGCAGCATTTTAGGGTGCTGGTCAACGACGATGTGATCGAGACCGAAAAGCCGGTTAAACTTCAGCGCGGCATGTCGGTGATGACTGCCAGCGGCATGAACTACAACAACGTCACCCGGGTGATGCAGCTGTTCGGCAACGTGAAAGGCTCGATCGCCCCGTCCGAAGCAGGCGGCAGCTCGCCCAAGCAACCCGGGTAATCCATTCCAGGCGTGACTGCATGAACGAATCGTTCCCCCGTTTTGATACCGGCCGCTCGCGCTCCCTGTCCGCGTGCCGCGCCGGACTCGCCGCGCTGATCGTCGCGTTGCCGCTCGCCGGCTTCGCGCCGCTCGCGCACGCGGACCGTGCCGACAAGGACAAGCCGCTGAACGTCGAAGCGGACAACATGACTTACGACGACCTCAAACAGGTCAATATCTTTACCGGCCATGTGGTCGCGACCAAAGGCACGATCGTGATCAAGGCCGACCGCGTCGAAGTGACACAAGACCCGCAAGGCTATCAGTACGCCACCGGCACCTCGAGCGGCGGCAATCTGTCGTATTTCCGCCAGAAGCGCGAAGGTCTCGACGAATACATCGAAGGCACGGCCATTCGTATCGACTACGACGGCAAGCAGGATCTGACCACGCTCACCACCAACGCCACCGTGAAACGCCTGCAAGGCCTGTCCACGGTCATGGACCAGGTGCACGGCAGCGTCATTACGTACGACGGCCAGAGCGACTTCTATACCGCGAAGGCAGGTAAGGACGTAGCCGGCCCGGGTAACCCGACCGGCCGCGTGCGCGCCATGCTGGCGCCGCGCAACGGCGGCGCCGCGCCGCTGAACGGCGCGTCGGCCACGCTTGCGCCGTCCACTACGATCCAGGGAGCGCCGAACCAGTGAGCACCTCCGCGTCCCTCCCCAATCGCAAGCCGGCCGGCACCAGTAGTTCGCTGGCAGTGCGCAACCTGAAAAAGCGTTATGGGTCGCGCACCGTCGTCAAAGACGTGTCGCTCGACGTCAAAAGCGGCGAAGTGGTCGGTCTGCTCGGGCCCAACGGCGCGGGCAAGACCACCTCGTTCTATATGATCGTCGGCCTCGTGCCGCTCGACGCGGGTGAAATCGATCTGGACGGCAAGTCGATCAGCCTGCTGCCGATCCACAAGCGCGCTTCGCTTGGGCTGTCATACCTGCCGCAGGAAGCTTCGGTGTTCCGCAAGCTCAGCGTCGAACAAAACATTCGTGCCGTGCTCGAATTGCAGCACGAAGACAACGGCAAGCGGCTTAGCAAAGACACCATTACGAGCCGCACGGAAGCCTTGCTCGACGAATTGCAGATTTCGCACTTGCGCGAAAATCCGGCGCTGTCGCTCTCGGGCGGCGAACGCCGCCGGGTCGAAATTGCTCGCGCGCTGGCCACCAATCCGAGCTTTATTCTGCTCGACGAACCGTTCGCCGGCGTCGACCCGATCGCCGTGCTCGAAATCCAGAAGATCGTCAAATTTCTGAAGCAGCGCAACATCGGCGTGCTGATTACGGACCACAACGTGCGCGAAACGCTCGGCATCTGCGATCACGCTTATATCATCAGCGACGGTAGTGTGCTGGCAGCCGGCGCCCCGAGCGACATCATCGAAAACGAAAGCGTGCGGCGCGTCTATCTGGGCGAGCACTTCCGCATGTAAGCGCATCAGGGATTCCCGGCGGTGCGAGCGCGCACCCGCCGGCTCCCCGTGCGGCAACCGCACACGCGTATTTTCGACCCGGGCCGATTCGCGCCCAGCACCGCCCAACACCGCCCGAAAGAGCGCACGAGAGTGCACGCGAGAGGCGCACGCGTAATTGCGAATGTCGCAAGGTATCGCGGTCGTGGCAAACTCTCTACAATGAATCTCAACTTGCCATGAAAGCCAGCCTCCAACTCCGCCTATCGCAGCATCTTGCGCTGACGCCGCAACTGCAGCAGTCCATCCGGCTGCTTCAGTTGTCTACGCTCGAATTGCAGCAGGAAGTCGCAATGGCGATCTCGCAAAATCCACTCCTCGAGAACGAGGACGACTGGATCGCGAGCCCGCTGCGCGTGGCGGCCGACGGCTCGCTGATCGCCCAGACGCCGAATTCGTCCGCTCCGCCCGACCAGATGGGCGGCAGCACGTCGTCATCGTCCACCAGCAGCAGCGAGCGCGCCGAGAACGGCGAGCCGCAGGGCGTGGACGAATACAACGGCCTCGGCGGCGACAGTAACGGCGACGCATCCCAGTGGAATCTCGACGACTACGGCCGCTCGGGCAACGCCTCGGACGACGACGACCTGCCGCCGCTGCAAATCCACGAATCGAGCACCTCGCTGCGCGACCACCTGATGGCGCAATTGCGCGTCACCCAGGCGGGCCAGCGCGACCGGGCGCTGATCACCTTCCTGATCGAATCGCTCGACGACGACGGCTACCTTGCCGCCACGCTCGAGGAAGTGCAGGCCGATCTGCCCGAAGAACTCGAAGTCGACCTCGACGAACTGAATGCCGCGCTTGCGCTGCTGCATAGCTTCGACCCGGCCGGCGTCGGCGCCCGTTCCGCGTCGGAATGTCTCAAGCTGCAATTGCTGCGGCTCGATGCCTCACCCACTCGCACGCTCGCGCTCGATATCGTCGCCCACCATCTGGAATTGCTGGCGGCGCGCGATTTCACGCGTCTGCGCAAGCACCTGAAGGCCAGCGACGACGACTTACGCGACGCCCACGTGCTGATCCGCTCGCTCGAACCGTTCCCCGGCGCCGCTTACGGCAAGGCCGAAGCGGACTACGTCGTGCCGGACATCATGGTGCGCAAAACGGCACAGGGCTGGCAGGCCGAGCTGAATCCGGAAGTCGTGCCGAAGCTGCGAATCAATCACCTTTACGCGAACATCCTGCGCAATAACAGGGGCGATCCGGGCAGCGGTTCGTTGCGCCAGCAACTGCAGGAAGCGCGCTGGCTGATCAAAAATATCCAGCAGCGTTTCGAGACGATCCTGCGGGTGGCGCAAGCTATTGTCGAGCGTCAGAAGAGCTTTTTTGTGCACGGCGAAATTGCCATGCGCCCCTTGGTTTTGCGGGAAATTGCTGATACGCTGGGCCTACACGAGTCAACTGTCTCGCGTGTGACAACCGGTAAATACATGCTGACCCCATTCGGGACGCTTGAATTTAAGTACTTCTTCGGATCACACGTTTCGACTGACACGGGCGGCGCGGCGTCTTCAACGGCGATCCGCGCGCTCATCAAGCAACTGATAGGAGCGGAAAACCCGAAATCTCCTCTTTCAGACAGTCGCATAGCCGAACTGCTGGCGGAACAGGGCTTCGTGGTCGCACGGCGTACCGTTGCGAAGTACCGTGAAGCGCTCAAGATTCCGGCAGTCAACCTGCGCAAGTCTCTGTAGCCCGTCGCCTTCCGTGGCGGGCATTTACCGGCCGCTCCGCTGTTGGCGGACAGGCCGGCCGATGCGACCTGCCAGAAGTCAGTCACCGGGGGACGACTCAGGCAAGTCGACAGATCGACCGGACCTTCCTCATCGTGCGGATCAAGCGGCCACTAGCTTGGAGAAGCACTATGAATCTGCAGATCAGTGGACACCACCTCGAAGTAACGCCTGCGTTGCGCGAATACGTGATCACCAAACTGGATAGGGTGCTAAGACATTTCGATCAGGTCATCGACGGCAGTGTGGTCCTCTCGGTCGACAACAACCACAAGGAAAAGGAAAAGCGTCAAAAGGTTGAAATCAACCTGCATCTCAAGGGCAAGGATCTCTTTGTCGAGAGCTGTGACAGCGACCTGTACGCTGCGATCGATCTGATGATCGACAAGCTTGACCGGCAAGTCATTCGCCATAAGGATCGCCTGCAAGGCCATGCGCATGAGGCGATCAAGTATCAACCGGCGCCGCAACTAGACGTGCCGCCGCAGTAAGGGAACCTGGAGGATTTTTTCATTCGCTCTTCGTTTTCCCTTAACCAGCAAAACCGCCCGAACCCGGGCGGTTTTTTGTTTCTGGACGCCCATTTCTCGCATGGCCGCGTGGCATATCGACGCTAGAACATAACTCACGGCGCATTGATGGCGCGTCGCACCATCCGTGGCTACCCTGTTCTATAATGTTCCGGTTACCATCGGGGTCAAAGTTAGCTCAAGCGGAAAAAACGGTCGGCCGGAGTCCTGCGCTTTTTGCACCTCCACGCTCGTCGCCGCGAGCATCAAACGAATGGAACGCCACTCAAACGCCCCAGCGAGGAGAACCCAGGCCACGTTTTCGCCTGTCAACATGAATCGTTTAGCCAAATTTCTTCCCCTCGAGAACGTCGTCGTCGGTCTTTCGGTCACCAGCAAGAAGCGTGTGTTCGAGCAAGCGGGCCTGATCTTCGAGAACCAGAACGGCATCGCCCGTAGCACGGTCACTGACAATCTGTTCGCGCGTGAGCGCCTCGGATCGACTGGCCTCGGTGAAGGCGTGGCGATTCCGCATGGCCGGATCAAAGGCTTGAAGCAGCCGCTCGCCGCGTTCGTCCGCCTTGCCGAACCCATCCCCTTCGAATCGCCCGACGGTCAGCCGGTCTCGCTGCTCATCTTCCTGCTCGTGCCGGAACAGGCCACTCAGCAACACCTCGAGATCCTTTCGGAAATCGCCCAGTTGCTATCCGATCGCGAAGCCCGCGAGCGCCTGCACACGGAAGAAGACCGCGAAACATTGCATCGCCTGCTCACTCAGTGGCAACCTTGATGTATCGGCGGTTATCCGCACGCCGGTTATCCGCCCGCACGCGGATACTGCCCGGCAAGGCAAGCGGCTCGCGCTAGCGTGGCCTTCGCTTTGCCCGGCAAGCGGCCCACACTGGAGTCACTGACTCATGGATACGTCCAGCATCAACGCCCAGAGCATTTTCGACGATAACGCCGCCACGCTGAAGCTCAGCTGGTTGACGGGGCATGAAGGCTGGGAGCGCGGCTTTTCTTCGGAATCGGTCGCCAATGCCACGTCGAGCGCCGACCTTGTCGGCCACTTGAACCTGATCCACCCGAACCGGATCCAGGTGCTCGGCGACGCCGAAATCGACTACTACAAGCGCCAAACCGATGAAGACCGCTCGCGCCACATGGCCGAGCTGATCGCGTTGGAACCACCGTTTCTGGTGGTGGCGGGCGGCGTCGCGGCGCCGCCGGAACTGGTGCTGCGCTGCACGCGCTCGTCCACGCCGCTATTCACCACGCCAATGTCCGCCGCCGCGGTGATCGACAGCCTGCGCCTCTACATGTCGCGCATTCTGGCGCCGCGCGCCACGCTGCATGGCGTGTTTCTCGACATCCTCGGCATGGGCGTGCTGCTCACCGGCGACTCGGGCCTCGGCAAGAGCGAACTCGGGCTGGAACTGATCAGCCGCGGCCACGGACTCGTTGCCGACGACGCGGTGGACTTCGTGCGTCTCGGTCCGGACTTCGTTGAAGGGCGTTGCCCGCCGCTGCTGCAAAACCTGCTCGAAGTGCGCGGCTTGGGCCTGCTCGACATCAAGACCATTTTCGGCGAAACCGCGGTTCGCCGAAAAATGAAGCTCAAGTTGATCGTGCAACTGGTCCGCCGTCCTGATGGCGAATTCCAACGCCTGCCGCTGGAGAGCCAGACCGTGGACGTGCTCGGCCTGCCGATCAGCAAAGTCACGATTCAGGTGGCAGCCGGCCGAAACCTGGCGGTGCTGGTCGAAGCAGCCGTGCGCAATACGATCCTGCAACTGCGCGGCATCGACACGCTGCGCGACTTCATGGATCGCCAGCGCCTGGCGATGCAAGACCCCGACAGCCAGTTTCCCGGCAAACTGATCTGAGTCCACGAGACCATGCCTTACCGCAGCCAGCGGCAGGTCGGGTACGCGCATGGGGACCAGATGCTATGATGAAATGTACGGTTTCGACGACTCCATGCGCATAATCCTGATCACCGGTATATCCGGCTCCGGCAAGTCAGTTGCCCTGAACGCGCTTGAAGACGCAGGCTATTACTGCGTCGACAACCTGCCGCCGCGTTTCCTGCCGCAACTGGCTTCCTATCTCGCCGAGGACGGGCAAGATCGCCTTGCCGTCGCAATCGACGCGCGTTCTAGCGCCTCGCTCGACGAAATGCCCGCCATGATCCGCGACCTGTCGCGTGCCCACGACGTGCGGGTGCTGTTCCTGAACGCAAGCACACAATCGCTGATTCAACGCTTCTCCGAAACGCGCCGCCGCCATCCGCTGTCCGGTTCGACCGCGCGCGACGCGGACGTCGGCCTGCTCACCTCACTCGCCGAAGCGATCGAGCGCGAACGCGAACTCGTGGCGGGCCTGGCCGAGTTCGGCCATCAGATCGACACCAGCAATCTGCGCGCAAACGTGTTGCGCGCGTGGGTCAAACGCTTTATCGAGCAGAAAGATTCGGGCCTCGTGCTGATGTTCGAGTCGTTCGGCTTCAAGCGCGGTGTGCCGCTCGACGCGGATTTCGTCTTCGACGTGCGCACCTTGCCGAACCCGTATTACGATCATGAATTGCGGCCGCTCACGGGCCTCGACAAACCCGTGATCGACTTTCTCGATGCGCTGCCGGTCGTGCATGAAATGATCGACGACATCGAGAAATTCCTCGCCAAATGGCTTCCGCATTTCCGCGACGACAACCGCAGTTATCTGACCGTCGCGATCGGTTGCACCGGTGGCCAGCATCGCTCTGTGTTCATTGCCGAGACGCTCGCCGCGCGTCTCGCAGCTTCGGCGAATGTCATTGTGCGGCACCGCGATGCGCCGGTCGAAGCCGGCGAATCATCGAAGTTAGTGGCTTAACCGGCCGCATCGCGCGGCCTCAACTCGAAGCGTTGCGCCATGTCTTCTACTTCTACTGTGCTTGCCGATGTGCCGCTGTTTCCGCTGCATACGGTGCTGTTTCCCGACGGACTGCTGCCGCTGAAGATTTTCGAAGCGCGCTACCTCGACATGGCGCGCGACTGTCTGCGGGAAAAAACGCCATTCGGCGTGTGTCTGCTGAAGAGCGGCGCGGAAGTCGCGCGCGAGGAAGAGCCTTCGGTGCCCGAAGCAATCGGCTGTCTCGCCGAAATCGAGGAATGCGACGTCGAAGCCTTCGGCATGCTGCTGATTCGCGCGCGCGGCACACGGCGTTTTCGCCTGCTGTCGCATCGCGTGGAGACAAGCGGCCTGCTGGTCGGCATGGCGGAACCGCTCGGCGAGGACACGCCGCTCGAAGGCAATGAGCAGCTGGCCAAATTCGGCGCATGCGCTGAGGTGCTCGAACGGATCATCGCGACCATCCGCGAACGGGATCCGGAAAGCCTGCCGTTTGCGCAGCCATTCAGGCTCGACGATCCGTCATGGGTGTCGAACCGTCTGGCCGAAGTGCTGCCGATCGCGCTGCGTGCTCGCCAGAAACTGATGGAATTGCAGGATGCCGGAGCGCGCATCGACGTGGTTCATCACTACATGCAGCAACATCAATTGCTCTGAAAGCGGCCGCCGTGCTGCAGCCGGCTTGATCAGATCAGCGAGCCCTGCAAGCTGTCCAGCAGTTTGCGCACCGGCGCGGGCACGCCGAACGAATCGAGATCGCTGAGCGCGACCCACGCGGTGTCCGCGTCGCCCAACGCCGCCAAGGCGCCCACGCCACGATCCAGTTCCGCGAGCCGCGGTTCGATATCCAGTTTGAAATGCGTGAACACATGCGTGAGCGGCGCCAGCGGCGAAACCGCACCGTCTCCGCCGAAGGCACGCGCACGCTCGGCGAGCGAGGTTTCGTCGGCGGCTTCGGGGAGGCTCCACAAGCCGCCCCAGATACCCGAAGGCGGCCGCTTCTCCAGCATCACGGCATTGCCGTCGCGCAGCACCAGCATCCATGTGCGGCGCGTCGGCACCGCCTTCTTCGGACGCGCCGTCGGCAATAGGCGCTGACGCCCCGTCACGTTCGCCACACAGTCGGCGGCGAACGGGCAGCGCAGGCAGTCGGGCTTGCCACGCACACACAAGGTCGCGCCGAGATCCATCAAGCCTTGCGTGTACGCACTGACTTCTGCGTCCGATGCATTCGACGGCAGCAGCGACTCCGCCAGCGTCCACATCGCGTTCTCGACTCTCTTCTCGCCCGGGAATCCTTCGACGCCGAACACGCGCGCGAGCACGCGCTTGACGTTGCCGTCGAGAATCGTCGCACGCGCGCCGAATGCGAACGACGCGATCGCCGCCGCCGTCGAACGGCCAATGCCCGGCAACTCCGCCAGCGCCTCGACCGATGCCGGGAACGCGCCGTCATGCTGCTCGACCACGACCTGCGCGCAGCGATGCAGATTGCGGGCACGCGTGTAATAGCCAAGGCCGGCCCACAAAGCCATGACGTCGTCGGACGGCGCCGCGGCGAGCGCAGCGACAGTTGGAAAACGCGCGAGGAACTTCGCGTAATACGGAATCACCGTCGACACCTGCGTCTGCTGCAGCATGATTTCCGACAGCCAGATGCGATACGGATCTCGCGTGTTCTGCCACGGCAGATCATGCCGGCCATGCTGACGCTGCCACGCGATCAGGCGCGTGGAAAAATCGGACATGGCCGGAAAAGCGGGCGCTGCAGGCGCATCGGATGGCGTTGAACGCGGAGTTAAGCGAGAAGGCATTGAAGAGTTAGCGCTGGCAGGTGGGGCAGAAATACGTTGAACGCTGCCCCTGTACGATCTGTTTGATCGGCGTTCCACACACGCGGCACGGCAGCCCCGCGCGATCATAGACGAAATAGTCGAGCTGAAAGTAACCGCTTTCGCCATTGCTGCCGACGAAATCACGCAGCGTGCTGCCGCCCTTCTCGATCGCGGCGGCGAGCGTCACGCGCACGGCGTCCGCGAGCAGATCGTATCGTACGAGCGAGACGCGCCCCGCCGCCGTGGTCGGCCTGATGCCGGCGCGAAACAGGCTCTCCGACGCATAGATATTGCCCACGCCCACGACGATTTCCCCGGCCAGCAGCGCCTGTTTCACCGACACTTTGCGCCCGCGCGTGAGCCGGTGCATCAGCGCGCCGGAGAACGCGGGCGAAAACGGCTCGACGCCGAGGCCCGCAAGCAGCGGATGTTCGAGCACGTCGCCGGCTTCGCGCGGATGCCACAGCACCGCGCCGAAGCGCCGCGGGTCGCGATAGCGCAAAATGAACTCGTCGAAGATCCAGTCGATGTGATCGTGTTTCGCCGCGGCCGGCGGATGCGGTACATGGCGCAGCACCCGCAGTGTCCCAGTCATGCCAAGATGCACAATGAACCAGCCCGCGTCGATCTCGAACAACAGGTACTTGCCGCGCCGCTCGACCTTGCGCACCACGTGGCCGCGCAACGTTTTCGCAAGATCGGCCGGAATCGGCCAGCGCAGCGCGGGCGTACGAACATCAACGCGTTCAACCTTGCGCCCGGACACATACGGTTCGATTCCCCGTCGGGTAACCTCAACTTCTGGCAACTCTGGCATGTCTAACTGGTCTGCAACTTGCGTGAGTGGTTGTGCGCGTATTGTAGCGAGCGCGTTACAATCGTCCGAAACATTGAACGGATTTCCATGAACTTGTCCTTCGTGAAGCTGTTTTTGAAGCGCCCGGCTAGCGCACTCCGCGTACCGCACGCCGTGTCCGCTCGCCGGATGCTCGGCGCGGCGGCGCTTGCCGTCTGGGCGCTGGCTGCCGTGCCCGCGCACGCGCAGGACTCGGATGACACCTCGGTCACCCTGCCGGACCCGCTTGGCCCGGCATCGGCGGAAGACCAGAAGTCCCTGCCTGGTGTGCCATTGACGAGCCAGATCGTATTCCAGGTGCTCGCCGCCGAAGTCGCGCTGCAGCGCGACCAGCCGGCGCCCGCCTATCAGACCTACCTCGCGCTCGCGCGCGACACGCACGATCCGCGCATGGCGCAACGCGCCACCGAAATCGCGCTGGCCGCGCAAAGCCCGTCGGATGCGTTGGCCGCCGCGCAATTGTGGCAGCAGTATGCGCCGAACTCGGAACGCGCAGCGCAACTGGACGCGTCGCTGCTCGTGCTGTCCGGCAAGCCTGACGACGCGGAGCAGATCCTCGCCCGCGAACTCGCCAGGGTGCCCGCCGCCAATCGCGGCAGCGCAATTCTGGCGTTGCAACTGCTGCTCTCGCGCGGGCCGAACCGGATCGGCGGCCTGCACGTGCTGCAGGATCTGCTCAAGAACGACATGAACCGGCCGGAAGCGCAACTGGCCATCGCCCGCCAGCAGCTCGTTTCGGACGACGCGCCGGGCGCGCGCAAGTCGCTCGAGCAGGCGCTTGCGCTCAAGCCCGACTATTTGCCGGCCGCGCTGATGCTGTCGCAAATGGGCCCGGAAGAGCGCAAGGAAGGCATCGCCTCGCTCGAAAAGTACGTGCAGCAAAACCCGAAATCGCATGACGCGCGTCTCGCGCTCGCCCAGATGTATCTGGCGAGTGACCGTCTGGACGACGCGCAGAAGCAGTTCGAGATCATGCACAAGAACAACGCGAACGACCTCACGCCGCTCATGGCGCTCGCGCTGATCAAGATCCAGCAAAAGAATTTCAACGAGGCGCAAACGTACCTCACGCAGTACGCACAGCAGGCCGAGAAAACGCCGGGCGCCGATCCGGGCCAGGCGTACATCTATCTTGCGCAACTGTCGCTCGAACAGAAGAACGATGCGGCAGCGGGCGACTGGCTGAACAAGATTTCGCCGTCGAGCCAGCAATTCGTGCCGGCGCAGATCACGCGCGCGCAATTGCTCGCCAAGCAGGGCAAGACCGACGACGCGCGCAAGTTGCTAGCCAACCTGCAGGCGCCCGATCCGCGCGACCAGGCACTGATCTTACGCACGGACGCGGCGATCCTGTTCGACGCAAAGCGCTATCCGGAGGCGGAAACACGCCTGCAGCAAGCCACGGCGCAGTTTCCCGACGACCCTGATCTGACCTACGACTACGCGATGTCCGCCGAAAAGACCGGACATTACGACATCATGGAAGCGCAGTTGCGCAAGCTGATCCAGACGCAGCCGGACAATCCGCAAGCGTATAACGCGCTCGGGTACTCGCTGGCTGATCGCAATCAGCGCCTCGCCGAAGCGGACAAGCTGGTCGAGAAGGCATCCTCGCTGGCGCCGAACGACGCGTTCATCATGGACAGCGTCGGCTGGGTCAAATACCGGATGGGCGATACGTCGGACGCGATCAAGCTGCTGCGTAAAGCCTACGACCTGCAGCCGAATGCCGAAATCGGCGCGCACCTTGGCGAAGTGTTGTGGAAAACCGGCAATCAGGATCAGGCACGCGCCGCTTTCCGCGACGCGCGCAAGCTCGAACCGGACAACGACACGCTGGTCAAAACGCTCCAACGTCTTCAGGTGAACGATCTTTGATGCGTCTTTCCCGTCTGATTTCCCTTCCCCGGGCGCCGCGTGGCGCGGCGCTCGGACTCGCAGCGGCAGCGGTTGTCGCATTGTCCGGCTGTGCCTCTGTGAAACCGCAGGGGCCGTCCACGTCGAATGCGGCGACCTCTGTGACCGCGCAGACGAGCCGTGCTTACCAAGGCCGCTTCGCGGTCCAGTACGACGATCAGAACGGCCAGCAGCGCAATGCCTACGGCAATTTCAGCTGGCAGGAAACCGGTGACACAGTGACCCTGGAGTTGCGCAATCCGCTCGGCCAGACGCTGGCGGTGGTGACGTCGTCGCCGGCTTCGGCCACGCTGGAATTGCCCAATCGCCAGCCGCTCACAGCGGATAACGTCTCCACGCTGATGCAGAATGCGCTCGGCTTCGCGTTGCCGGTCGAAGGGCTGCGCTATTGGCTGCAACCGTCGCCCGCGCCCACTTCGCGCGCCAGGACCGAGAAGGACCCTGATCAACCTTCGCGGCTAAAAGAGATTACTCAGGACGGCTGGACGATCGACTACCTGGCGTACGCCGAAGCACCGGCCACCGGTGTGAAGCGCGTCAACCTGAGCCGCTCGCAGCCGCCTCTCGACATCAAACTCGTTCTGGATCAGTAACCCGCGCCGCTTCACGCACCGCCTCACGCACCGCCTCACGCACCGTTGCGCGCGCGACCTTGCCGCTTCTTCTGCGTCATCTGGCGCATGTAGCCTCAACTCATGATTGAAACGACCGATTCGCTGCGCGATTGCCTCGCGCCAGCGAAACTCAACCTCTTCCTGCACATCACCGGCCGCCGGCCGGATGGCTATCACACGCTGCAAACGGTCTTCCAGTTGCTCGACTGGGGCGACACCCTGCACTTCAAGCGACGCGACGACGGACTCATCACACGCAGCACCGAGATCGCCGAGGTGCCGCCGGAGCACGACCTGACCGTGCGCGCCGCTACGCTGCTCAAAACGCATACAGGTTCGCCTGAAGGCGTCGATATCGAAATCGAGAAGCGCCTGCCAATGGGCGCCGGCCTCGGCGGCGGCAGCTCCGACGCGGCGACGACGTTGCTCGCGCTGAACCGTCTGTGGAAGCTCAACCTGCCGCGTCTCGAATTGCAGGCGCTGGCGTTGAAACTCGGCGCCGATGTGCCATTTTTTGTTTTTGGAAAAAATGCGTTCGCACAGGGTGTCGGAGAAGCATTAGACGTTGTACAATTGCCGCCGCGCCATTTCCTAGTAGTGACGCCGAGGGTTCATGTTCCGACTGCAGCGATTTTTTCTGAAAAAGCGTTGACAAGAGATTCAAAACCCCTCACAATTACGGACTTTCCTGCAGAACTTAGCTGCAACACTGAATGGCCAGAAAGCTTTGGCCGGAATGACATGCAGCAGGTTGTCGTAGGGAAGTACGCGGAAGTAGCGCAAGTGCTGCGATGGTTTGAAAACATCGCGCCAGCGCGGATGTCTGGATCAGGTGCAAGTGTCTTTGCAGCGTTCCGTAGTAAAGCTGAAGCAGAAGCGGTGCAAACCAAACTGCCAGGCGAATGGAACAGCGCAGTGGCGGCAAGTCTCGATCAGCATCCACTCTTTACTTTCGCGTCATAAGTTTTGCATCGCCGAACGAAACTCCACGTTCGGCGGAGCTCAGAGTTAGTGTAGGGGAGTCGCCAAGCTGGTTAAGGCACCGGATTTTGATTCCGGCATGCAAAGGTTCGAATCCTTTCTCCCCTGCCAAAATTTCTCGCATTTCCCCTCGCCCCCAGCCTGAAGTAGGTGCACGATGAGCAGCCATGACGGCCTGATGGTTTTTACTGGCAACGCAAATCCCGCGCTTGCACAGGAAGTCGTCAAAATTCTCGGTATTCCCCTCGGCAAAGCAATGGTTAGCCGTTTCTCGGACGGTGAAATCCAGGTCGAGATTCAGGAAAACGTGCGTGGCAAGGATGTCTTCGTCCTGCAGTCCACGTGCGCACCGGCGAACGACAATCTGATGGAACTGATGATCATGGTCGATGCGCTCAAGCGCGCATCCGCAGGCCGGATCACCGCAGCCATCCCCTACTTCGGTTATGCCCGTCAAGATCGCCGCCCGCGTTCCGCGCGCGTCGCCATCTCGGCGAAGATCGTGGCGAACATGCTGGAAATCGCCGGCGTAGAGCGGATCATTACGATGGATCTGCACGCTGACCAGATTCAAGGCTTCTTCGACATTCCGGTCGACAACATCTACGCTACGCCCGTGCTGCTCGGCGATCTGCGCAAGCAGAACTACGAGAACCTGCTGGTCGTTTCGCCGGACGTCGGCGGCGTGGTGCGTGCCCGGGCATTGGCCAAGCAACTGAATTGCGATCTCGCGATCATCGACAAACGCCGCCCGAAGGCGAACGTTGCCGAAGTGATGAACATCATCGGTGAAGTCGAAGGCCGCACCTGCGTGATCATGGACGACATGGTCGATACCGCCGGTACGCTCTGCAAGGCAGCTCAGGTTTTGAAGGAGCGCGGCGCAAAACAGGTGTTCGCTTACGCGACTCACCCGGTTCTGTCAGGCGGCGCAGGCGAGCGTATCGCTGCTTCCGCACTCGACGAACTCGTTGTCACGGATACGATCCCGCTCGGCGAAGAAGCCCGTTCGTGCGCCAAGATCCGTTCGTTGACCAGCGCCGGCCTGCTGGCCGAAACGTTCTCGCGGATTCGCCGCGGCGATTCGGTCATGTCGCTGTTCGCTGAAAGTTAAGTATTTGCGAAGGTGCAGCGCGTCGCTCATGGCGGCACACTGCGCTTTCGCGCAATCGGCATGAACGAACGAAGGTTCGTGCCGCAGCTCTGGGGCCTCAGCCGTAATGGCTTGCAGGCCCCGTTTTTACTGCCTGGTCGCGGGCAGTGCATTGGAGATTCAAAATGAAAGTAGTCGCTTTCGAGCGTTCTTTGCAAGGTACGGGTGCGAGCCGCCGCCTGCGTATCTCGGGCAAGACCCCGGGCATCGTATATGGCGCTGGTGCTGAAACGCAATTGGTCGAACTGGACCACAACGCGCTGTGGCACGCGCTGAAGAAAGAAGTTTTCCACTCGTCAATCCTCGATCTGGAAGTGGCAGGCAAGTCGCAACAGGTTCTGCTGCGCGACGTGCAATACCACCCGTTCCGTCAGCTCGTGCTGCACGTGGACTTCCAACGTGTCGACGCCAAGAAGAAGCTGCACACCAAGGTGCCGCTGCACTTCATGAACCAGGAATCGAACCCGGCAGTGAAGCTGTCGAGCGCGGTGATCTCGCACGTCATCAACGAAATCGAAATCGAGTGCCTGCCTTCGGCACTGCCGGAATTCCTCGAAGTTGATCTGGCGACGATCGAAGCAGGTCACTCGGTTCACGCCAAGGACATCAAGCTGCCGGCAGGTGTGTCGCTGGTTGCTCACGTCGAAGCAGAAAACCCGGTGGTCGCAGCTGCAACGATCCCGGCTGGCGCAATCGCTGAAGGCGATGCCGCTGCTGCTGAAGGTGAAGGCGAAACGCCGGCTGCTTAAGGGCCACGAGGCACTGAGCAAGTAATCCTCTCGATCCGTTTCAATGAAACGGTCGATGTGACCCGCCGAGGTTCGCCCCGGCGGGTTTTTTTTCGGTTTTTTTCGGCTCGGCTGCGTTCGCCTTCCGGGCCAGACGGACCTACGCAATCATGATCAAGCTGATCGTCGGCCTCGGCAATCCGGGCGCCGAATACACTGCGACGCGCCACAACGCCGGCTTCTGGCTGGTCGATCAACTGGCGCGCGAAGCAGGCACGACGCTGCGCGACGAGCGGCGTTTTCACGGTTTCTACGCCAAGGCACGGCTTCACGGCGAGGAAGTGCATCTGCTGGAACCGCAGACGTATATGAACCGCTCGGGACAATCGGTCGTGGCGGTTGCTCAGTTCTTCAAGATTCTCCCGGACGAGATTCTGGTCGCGCACGACGAACTCGACATGCTGCCCGGCAGCGTCAAGCTGAAGCTCGGCGGCGGCAGCGGCGGCCACAACGGGCTCAAGGACATCACCGCGCATCTGTCGTCACAGCAATACTGGCGGCTGCGGATCGGCATCGGGCATCCGCGGGATCTTATCCCGGAAAGCGCGCGCGCCGGCGCCAAGCCGGATGTCGCCAACTACGTGTTGAAGCCGCCGCGGCGGGAAGAGCAGGATGTGATCGATGCATCGATCGAGCGTGCGCTGGCCGTGATGCCGCAAGTCATCAAGGGCGAGCTTGAACGCGCGATGATGCAGCTGCATCGCAACCCATAGACTCCGCTGCTGGAACCTGGATCGCCGTATCGTCGTCGACCGCAACTATCCTGCGCAGGACCCGAGCCGGTGCTTTGCGCCAACGCCGGTCGGCCGCTTTGTATGAGGGAGAATCGCTTGAGCCGCTATTGGAGTGACATCGTTCATCATCTGACGCCGTACGTGCCCGGCGAGCAGCCCGTGGTTGCGCATCCGGTGAAGCTGAATACCAACGAAAATCCCTATCCGCCGTCGCCCCGCGTACTCGAGGCCATCCGGCAGGAACTCGGCGACTCGGCAGAATCGTTGCGCCGTTATCCCGATCCAACTGCGCGAAGACTCCGCGAAACGGTCGCCGCCTACCACGGCATCCGCGCCGACCAGGTCTTTGCAGGTAACGGCTCGGACGAAGTGCTCGCCCTCACCTTCCAGGCACTGCTCAAGCACGACAAACCTTTGCTGTTTCCGGACATCACTTATAGCTTCTATCCGACCTACGCGCGGCTTTTCGAAGTCGACTACCAGACCATCCCGCTCGACGATAGCTTCGCAATCAACGTCGACGATTACGCCTCGCCGAATGGCGGCATTCTGTTCCCGAACCCGAACGCGCCGACCGGCCGGCCGCTGCCGCTCGCCGATATCGAGCGGCTCGTCGCGGGCAATCCGGATTCCGTGGTGGTAATCGACGAGGCGTATGTGGATTTCGGCGCCCAATCGGCCGTCGGCCTGATCGATCGCTATCCGAATCTGCTGGTCGTTCAGACCGTGTCGAAGTCGCGCTCGCTGGCCGGCATGCGCGTTGGCTTTGCGTTCGGCAGCCCGGAATTGATCGACGCGCTGAATCGCGTGAAGGATAGTTTCAACTCCTATCCGTTAGACCGCCTCGCACAGGTCGCCGCCACTGCAGCATACGAAGACGACGCCTGGTTTCGCGACACGTGCGCCAAGGTCATCGCGAGCCGTGAACGGCTGGCCGCCGGGTTGACGGCGCTGGGCTTCGAGGTGGTGCCGTCGGCGGCGAATCTTCTGTTCGCGCGCCACGAAGGCTACGATGCTGCGACGCTCGCGTCACAGTTGAGGGAAAAGGAGATTTTCGTGCGCCATTTCAAAGCGCAGCGAATCGACCAACACTTGCGGCTCTCAGTCGGCACCGACGCCGAATGTGACGTTCTGCTGGGCGCGTTGCGCGACATCTTCGGTACATACGTCGGATAGCGCGGCGTACAGCTTAAAAAGCACGGTATAAAAAAACGGCGAGTCCAAAAGGTCTCGCCGCTTTTTTTAAAACTCCGTACCTCACTCGCTTTTTGCAGCCTGTAGCGCGTGGTATTTCGCCATCAGCGCATCGGGCGTTTCCAGATGCTCCGGATCGCGCGGAATACACTCGACCGGGCACACCTGAATACACTGCGGCTCGTCGAAATGCCCGACGCACTCAGTACACTTCTTCGGGTCGATCACATAGATTTCCGGGCCCATCGAAATCGCGTCGTTCGGGCACTCAGGCTCGCATACGTCGCAATTGATGCACTCGTCGGTAATCATCAAGGCCATACTGCCACCAACTTTGCTAGAAAAAACAATACATTATAGCTTTTTCAGCCTATCGACGGTCGCGCATGACTGCCCAAAATCACGTTTGCGTGTTGCGGCTGAGTTGCATAGGTGTTGCAAATTGTGCCGCGCAAAGTCCAGATAGCATGCCGAGCGATGACCAGCAAGACGTTTAGACACAATTGCGACGTATGCGAGCCGGAGTGCCCGAGCGACGCGATTTCGATGGGCCCGAAAATCAGCGTGATCAACTAATCGAGGGAGCACCCAGCCACTCGTCATTGAACCGGTCGCGGAAAGGCTCAATTATCTCTTCAAATCGAGTGAAGCCCTCTTCCCGCATCTGACGCGCAAAGGAAACACTCCTCTCAGTTCCTGTCACTGCTGCCCAGAAAAAGTGAACGATACCGGCCGGGTCGCGACTGCTCATTCGCGCCAAGGTCATGCGGATGCCGGCCTTGAGCTTGGGAGACGCATGATCCGAGTCGAGAATCGGATTGAACACCAACTCGTTGAGATACGCGAGGACTTCGGACTTCTTCTGCTCGTTTCTTGAGGTTTGCATGTCTTCCCCTTCGGCCGGTGGCTGTTCCCTTACTGCACGCGCTTGTAGATTGCCTTGTTGCCGCTCGTTCGACCCACATGGATTGCGACCTGCGGCAAGCTACCCTCAACGGCCTTGCGAAACGCTTTGCCGAAGATTTTGCGTTCGCCAGCGTTCAACGCCTTCCAATCATCCGGTAGGCACACGTCATCGGTATGAAAGGTGGTATCCGGTGGCAAGGAACTTGCATGGTCAACCGCTCTAGCGACAATCCCAGTGATATCCACATCCTTTGCGTCGTTCTCGTCGGGCTCGTCCAACGCGGCACGAATTGCCTCCTCAACAAACGCCTCAAAATCTACCTTGCGCTCGACACACTCATTTAGCGCCTTTGCCAGCAGCGCGTCATCGACCTCAATACAAGCTTTCATCACAGATCTCCTCTATTGATGAGTAACAATGAGAAAATCATACGACAAGTGCCTTTGGATGTAAAGGAACGATCTCATTTGTTGATGAGAAAAATAGCGGGGACGACTTGTCGTCTCGACCGACACGAGCCACGAGAAGAAATGCGTTGTTGAGCGAGCGGACGCCGGCACCGTTGCGAGCCTCACTACTAGGCGCGGTCCGACGCGCCAAGTTCACAGTAGCCGTACGACGGCACTCTGTACGTTAAACTAGCGGGGCACCATGCAAGCCGTCTCCGTCCAATTGCATCAACGCCAGCCCATGAACGATCAGCGACCCAACGACGGGATTGAGCCTCCCGCGCAATATTCCGATTTTCCGATCCGACGGGCGGAAGGCGTGAAGTTCTCTGGAACAGTTACCGACGGGAAATACCAGCACGTCAAGTTCAAACACGTGTCAGCCGGAAAAGTCCACTTCAAAAACTGCGATTTTTCCTTTTGCGAATTTGAAGACGCCTATTTCCGAGACGCTACATTCGAGGATTGCGATTTCAGGGCCGTCAAATGTAGCCGGTCCAACTTTCGCGGCGCGGTGTTTTCCCAGTGCAAGTTCGACTATGCGCAATTTTTCGAGACTCACTTGGAAGCGAAGGAGCTTATCGCGAGCGCGCCCGCCCGTCCAAACTTGCGACGGGATTTTATGGCTGCAGCCCGCGTAAATGCCGAGAGTCTCGGCGATGTTCGCGCTGCGCGGTTGGTCATTCGCGAAGAATTAAGGGCGGAACGGCAGTTCCATGTGGAAGCGGCGATAGGCAAAACTCAGTGGTACGTTGACAAATACACAACGTTGGAACGGGTAGCGCATCTTCTGCGATCTGTTTGGTTAACCTGCGACTGGTGGTTCTGGGGCCACGGTGAACATCCGTGGCGCTTTATTCGCTCAATGCTTGTCGTCGTGGTTGTGCTCGGGTTGCTTGTTTTCGTCCTTGGCTCAGGTGTCGACTTGGCGCAGTCGCTAGGTCAAAACCTCCATCTGGCGTGGCGCGGTATTCTCGTGACGACTTATATCTTTCTCGACGCACCTGTCAAATTCAACGAACAAGTACCAGATGGGCTCGCTGTTGCGATCGCAACATTTCGGTACGTTTCATTGGGCCTTTTCACGAACATGATTTTTCGCTTTCTTTCGCATAGATGAGCTTACAGACAGCCTATGTCCGAGAAATTCGCATCTTCGGTTCTCGCGCTCGTGGCGATGACGGAGCGGACAGTGACCTAGATGTTCTGTACGTTGTCGATAGCTCGAGGGCGGGCGATCAATCGTGGGCGGAAGCTCAGTTTTCCGGCATGCCTCGGGCGGAGAAAAAGGATATCTCACTCTACGGCGAGCGGCGGCTACGCAAAATGTTCGAAACCGGCCACCTTTTCGCTTGGCACCTGTACCTCGAATCGAAGCCGGTGTGGTCTGATGCCTCCGGAAGTTTCGTCGAATCGCTCGGCAGACCGGCATGCTATGTCGAGGCAAGAAAAGACATAGTGGAACTGGCGGAAATCGCGACTGAGGCCGCCATTTCGCTGCGAGATCCAGAGTCAACGGTCATCTACGAGAGCGGCATCTTGTACGTCTGCTGTCGGAACGCAGCCCTCATAGCATCGACGCGAGTAGGTAACGCGCCGATTTTCGGTCCTCAATCTCCCATGCGGGTAGTCATCCCTAGCATCCCGTTTCCTCTGAGCGACGAAGAATATATGCTATTGATTACCGCTCGACATTCGGTCACCCGCGGTACCGCCGCGCCCGACCTCGATCGGAGACAGGCTATAGACCTTGGGGAACGGGCGCTAGGCTGGATTCGATCTGTTGCTGAATGGACATAGGATGATGCAATGAAACTGTCATTTAAAGAAAAAGTGCGCTTCGAACGCAGCGTTTTGCTAGAAGTTAATCGTGCACGCGCATGGCCGACACCATTGCTTGGTCTCTCCGAATCGGCAATAGCCTTCTGGGCATCCAAAGTCGGACTAACAAGAGACGACTCGCTTCCCTTGTGCTTGCAGGAAATATCGGTCCGCTGTCGCCTCGAATCTGACAAGAGCCGTGAGGTCTTTGAGGACGGTTACCTGCGCGACGCCATGACCCTTGAGCGCGCCAGAATTGCGCTGCAAAAAGTTATCGACGAACTGCGTGTCCCGCCAATCGTGCACGGACGTAACTGAGCCGACTCTTGTGCGCGTGCGTTGTCTCGCCCTATCATGGCGCGGTCCTAGCCACACGTGAGTCAATTAAATCGACCACTGCATGTCTCACGCAAAATGCGCGCGGGGGTTGCCAGCAGAGCCGCCAAGCTTTTGTCTGCACGGCTTCGTAGCGGAGCAAGTGTACCCCTACAGAACGTGCCAAATTCGATATTACTTCAGCCGGTTTATCGCAAGGATTTGCGACCTGTGTTCCATGCGAGCTAGGCGCCATCCACTGCTGCACTGTAGCTTTGACTGCGCGACACAAAAAACTGAGCCGCGCAGATTCCAATAAGACGCACAAATCTACGTCGCAGGCTACTCCGTTACAGGGGCTACGCCAGCTTACAAACAACTTGAACGCTACTGCTTCGCCATCGGTTTTGAAGTGAAGCGTTACCGCGTACCTGTAAGTGCCGCGCATCGAATGGCCGTAATACACGTCCTGTCGCGTACCTGCGTCTCTTGGCAGCGACGACGCAGCTCAGGCGTCTTGCCGAAGGATTTCGACGCCGGGGTACATCTCAAGTCGGCCAACGTGCCAAAACGTCTGGCAGCTTGCCTTACGTGTAGCTGACAAATTGGGGAGCATGGCTCCCCAATTTGTCAGCAGAACTTCAGCTTGAACGCCACCGCCTCGGCATTAACAGCGAAGGTAACGGAAACCTCATACGCTTCAGAAGCGATGTGATGCGCATACACCATCCCAAAGCGATCTCGCACGTCTCGACGCTCCTGCAAACGCGCCATTTCCAGGCTGCGGATAGCTCTCGACCCACAGTCTCGCAGGTCACTGTACACGTCGGCATCAACCTGAATGGCCTCACGCTCCCGCAAGACTACTTTAAAAGCGTATTTCCCCTGAGCTGCGTTTCCATCCACGTTATGTTATTCATATCTGATGTCCCTTATAAAGCATGAGTTAATCCCTGCTCGAACCATTCGAGCGTTGAGAGTTACTGCCCCGGAAGGAATCGAACAGTCTGAGATATTTCGGCTCAGCGAACCTGAATACGTCAAACGGCTCAATTAATTTTCCGGCTTACTGCTTTTTGCTGGGTTTTCATGGTGAAATCCCAAGTTTTTTGCGGAAATCATCCTTATCAGGATGATGTACTGCCTAATATATCCGCGTTACGGCAACTGACTTACGCGATCAAGAGCACGACGAAGATTGTTTTCCGGAAGAATCAACTTGTTCAGAATGTCAACGTTTGATACCGGCCTTTTCCCAAGCACCTGAATTTCTTGACTAACCACCGGAATCCAAACGGTCGGACAAGACGGGTTGTAGTTAACAATCTTGCAGCGCTGCTGAATCGGCGCAGAAATCTTGTTAAGGTGATTCGTCGTCAAGATAAACACCGCGTGATCCTGCCCATAATTCATAACCGACTTAAGCTGTTTCATGGCAGCCGCCGTCAGATTGTCAAATTCGTCAAGAACGATGTAGTGGTACGCCCCATTTAGAATCTGCATCCCGATCTGAGTCTTAATCTGTTCCAGGAGATCGATCCCATTATTCGGCGGCGTACAATCCTCATACCTGGCATTGATCTTAACGGGATTAATCGCATTTTGGATTGCTTGCGGCAACAACTTTGCACAAGCAGTTTTACCATTCCCCGTATCGCCGTGAAGAATGATGCCGTTAACTCCGCTCGTTCCGGGAAACGGAATCGTGCCGTTTGCAATTCCCAAAATCAAGCTCGATGCTGTGACATTGGGAAATGCGATTTGCTTAACATTTTGCGGTGCTGCCATGGTATTTTTCCTTGTTTAAAAAAATCTCGATTAAATTTAGATTTGCGCAAGATTTCGAACCGGTTGCGACAACCTGCGCCATGTCGCACCAGCTTTCGCCCTGTGCATTTGCTTCGGGAAAAATCTCGATCAAATTGAGTTCGCGCAGAGTTCCATCAGGACTACCAATGAAAACCGACACCAACCCGACTAACTTTCGCTTTGTCAGCTCACTTGCCGAATGCTGCGTAGGCCTCGCTGATCGCTGCCTGAGCAGTCGTGAAGCCCTTCAGCGTGAAACCGCCGCCCGGATGACGCACTACAATCGCGACCGCTTCCGTGTCCTGCGCGACCGCTTCCGCCACAAAACTGCCCATCTCGTCAGCTTTGAAGGTTTTCGAGGTGTTGTTGGCGATCTTTTCCTGACCTTGTTTGATCAGATCCGAGCGTGACAACGGTTTGTCCGTTCCGTTTTTCTCCTGACGGTACGCGGTGACAACCGCTTGGATACCGCCGTTTCCCTCGACCCAGCCCGTGAACTCGCCGACAGCGATATTTTCTTCACGTGCCGCTTTGAGCGCGATTGCGCGGTTCGATACGGTCGCGTCGCTCAGCATGCCGAACGTACTCTTCAGGACCATGTGCTCGATCACGGTTTTCTTCGTAGCTTTGAAGCCTGCTGCTTCATATCGAGCTACAAGTTGCGCTTTTAACTCCTTCCGCGTCTTCTCGTCTTGCTCGAAATAAAACAGGCTGGCTTTGTACGCAGCAGTCAGCGTTTCGTACAGTTGGTCACGGTATTTTTCGACGGTTGCCCTCGCGTCATCCAGTTGAGCCAAAAACTTATCGACGGGCGTTTGCGGAGCCGGACGATTATTCGAAGAGGAAATCTGTGCTTTGTTTTCAGCACCGCTCACCGGAGAAAGATCGGCCTCACGCTCTTCGGAGTCGAAAAAATTATCCGTATCGACAGAGCCTGCAACCGAAACTTTAACCTCATCCTTGACATCATTAACGTTCAGCATTTTGTGAATCTCCTTATCGGTAAAGTTGTTTTGTCGTTGATTTCGACAAGGAGAATCTTACGGACGTGGACCAATCGGGAAAATGGACACATCCGGCATGTGTCCATATTTGCGAGCTTACTTGGCATAGAAATGCGCAAGCCATCGCGCAATGCTTTTTTTCTTCGAACCCGCAACAGGACGCTTGCCCGTTTGCTCCTCAATTTTTTGCAATACCTTGGGTTCGATTGCAGCGGCAGCAGCGTATGGCCCGTTGAACCGACCGGGGTTGTCTTTCACCAGACCCACAGCGAACTCGCGGATAGGATCGGCTTTCGCGACCCGAGCTTTGGCCGCTTTCTTCTGGCTAACATGTTGCGCGTAGATAAGTTCGAGCGGCAAGCCGGATAGCTGCTCGCTTCTCCCGAGCCAGTACTGGGCTTTAGCTGCGCAGTAGTTAGCCTGCTCTGAATCGCCCCTCTCTTGCCCCCTTTTTGCAAGCACGAGCCATGACTGTGCTTTGACGGCGTAACCGACTTTTGGTAGCGCTCCAACAGCTTGCCAAACGTTATGTCGGTCGTGCTGGCCGGATCGACCCACGTTCCGTCATCCATTGCTGTTTCGACGGAACGTGCCCAAACCTGCCCTTCAGCCTTTGTTGCAAACGATTTGTACTGGGTTGGAAATCCCTTGCGGACGACTTTAATTTGCCAACGGCCATTCCGTTGACTAAATGTGGCCATGTTTTGCTCCCGATGTTGCATAGGTGTTGCAAAACATGATTTCGGCGCAATTGGAAATGCTGGAAAGCCTTAGTTGACGGTCAATTTATGATATGACCCCAATTTTCAATTGATGCACTCGTCGGTAATCATCAAGGCCATGCTTCTCTCACTTCACGCTGGCGGCAGCCAGCTTTGATCCGTCAAACCGACAGTTTACGCCGGTTACGGTTGCCCCGCCGAAGCGCCGTTGGCCGGGTCCAGCGCGGCGACCTTTTCCTTCAGCCATTGCTCGACCGACGGGAACACGAATTTGCTGACATCGCCGCCCAGTTGGGCAATTTCGCGCACGATCGTGCCCGAAATGAACTGGTATTGATCGGACGGCGTCATGAACATGGTTTCGACATCAGGCAGCAAATAGCGATTCATGCCGGCCATCTGGAACTCATATTCGAAGTCCGACACGGCACGCAGGCCTCGCACGATCACCCGCGCGTTATTGCTGCGCACGAAATCCTTTAGCAACCCCTTGAAACTCATTACCTGAACGTTCGGGTAGTGCCCGAGCACTTCGTGAGCAATGTCGAGGCGCTCTTCGAGCGTGAAAAACGGCTTTTTGTTACGGCTGTCGGCGACGCCGACCACCAGCGTGTCGAAAATGCTCGACGCGCGCCGAACGAGGTCTTCGTGACCGCGCGTCAGCGGATCGAACGTGCCCGGGTACACGGCGACTACCATGAGACTTCTCCTCTCTTCAGACAAAGGGCACGTCAAAGCGTCCACGCGACGCATTTGGCACCGACCGCGCACGTGACGGCAGACCGCCCGGCGCTTGTTTTGGAACGCGCATTATTCCTTATTTTCGCGCTGCAGCAAATGAAAGTGGACAGCGCCCGCTTTCCCTTGCCGCACGATTTCCCACCCGGCGAGCGTCTCGTTTCCCTCGACTTCGAGCGCCTCGCCGGCTTCCACGTATAGAAATCCGTCTGCGCTGACGAGCGGCCCGGCGAGTGCGAGCGCTTTGCCGAGCAGATCTTCGCCGAACGGCGGGTCGAGAAACACCACGTCGAATGATCCGGGCGCGAGACTCGCGGCAAGACGCAAACCGTCGGCTTCAGCAATTTCGATCGTGCGCGCCGACAGGCGTTCCTGATTGGCGCGCAACTGGCTGGCGGCCCGCGCATTGCGCTCCACCATCAACACCCGGGCGGCGCCGCGCGACGCTGCCTCGAAGCCCAGCGCGCCGCTGCCGGCGAACAGATCGAGGCAGCGCTGGCCGTCCAGATTCTGGCCCAGCCAGTTGAACAGCGTCTCGCGCACGCGGTCGGGCGTGGGGCGCAGGCCGTCGAGATCGAGCACGGGCAAAGGCGTGCGCTTCCAGTCACCGCCGATGATACGGATGGCGTGCGGCTTGCCGCTTTTGGACGAAGCGCCATGGGCGCGTGAAGGTGCGGAACGGGGCATGCAGTTTCGATTACGTTTTGAAAGCGCCCGCAACGTCGATACGTGAGGGCCGGAGCGCCAACGTTACCACAGCGACGCTGCGCGTCCAGCCTGGCCGTTCGGCCGATACGACGGGCAGCGGCGCGCCTGATAAAATGTGCGGCTTCCAGCGCCTTGCATCCCGCATCGCAACGCTGCCTGCCGCTCCCGCCGGTGTCATGCCGGCTGCGCGCATCGGCGCGCGCTCTCACCACGCCAGATCATGTTCAGCTTTTTCAAACGATTCAAGGGTTCGAAAGAGTCCGATAACGCGCCAGAAGAGTCGCAATCCGCGCCAGAAGCCCCGGCGCCCGAAGCCGCCGTGCAGGCGCCTGCGCCGGTCGCGCCGGCCACCCCGCGTCCGGCGGCGGCTCCGGCTCGCGTCGAGGCGCCTGCTGCGGCCGCTCCGGTGGCAATCGAGCCCGAGCCGGAAGATTCCGCGCCCGAAACCGTCGAAATCGTTCCGCCTCCGCTGCAGGACGCAGGCGCGAAGCGCTCATGGCTGACACGCCTGAAGACTGGTTTGTCGAAAACGAGTTCGAGCCTGACCGGCATCTTTGTCGGCACGAAGATCGACGAGGATCTGTACGAAGAGCTCGAAACCGCGCTGCTGATGTCGGACGCGGGCGTCGACGCCACCGAATTCCTGCTCGAAGCGCTGCGCGAAAAAGTGCGCGCCGAGCGCCTCACCGAACCGCAGCAGGTCAAGGCGGCGCTGCGCACACTGCTGGTCGACCTGCTCAAGCCGCTTGAAAAATCGCTTATGCTCGGCCGCGCGCAGCCGCTCGTCATGATGATCGCGGGAGTCAACGGCGCGGGCAAAACCACCAGCATCGGCAAGCTCGCCAAACATCTGCAAAGCTTCGATCAGTCGGTGCTGCTGGCTGCGGGCGACACGTTCCGCGCCGCCGCGCGCGAGCAACTGGCCATCTGGGGCCAGCGCAACAACGTGACCGTGGTGTCGCAGGAGAGCGGCGATCCGGCCGCCGTGATCTTCGACGCGGTCGGCGCCGCGCGTGCGCGCAAGATCGACGTGATGATGGCGGACACGGCCGGTCGGCTGCCGACCCAGTTGCATCTCATGGAAGAATTGCGCAAGGTGAAACGCGTGATCGGCAAGGCACAAGACGGCGCGCCGCACGAGGTACTGCTGGTGATCGACGCCAACACCGGCCAGAACGCACTCGCGCAAGTGAAAGCTTTCGACGATGCGCTCGGCCTCACCGGCCTGATCGTCACCAAGCTCGACGGCACGGCGAAAGGCGGCATTCTGGCCGCGATCGCCCGGCAGCGTCCGATTCCGGTGTACTTCATCGGCGTCGGCGAAAAGGTCGAGGACTTGCAACCGTTCAGCGCGGAAGAGTTTTCCGACGCGTTGCTGGGTGGCTAACGCTACAGCGCTTAGAGCGGCTGCGACAGCAGCGACGGCCGAAACAGCAAAAAAGGGCACTCCACGGAGTGCCCTTTTTTTACCCCGCCGCCCGAATCAGGCCGGAGCAAGCCGGATCGTGCCGGCTTACTCGGCGTCGGGCTGCACGCCTGGCGCCGCGCGGGCAAACGCATCAAGTTGCATTGCGTAGTCGTAGATGCGCTGGATCGTCGGAAACTTCGCGGTGTCGACCTTGAAGCGTTGCGCGTTGAACACCTGCGGAATCAGGCAGGTATCGGCGATCGTGGGCGTATCGCCAAAACACAGCTTGCCGGTGCGCGAGTCGCCTGCGACGTGTGCTTCGAACGTCGCGAAACCTGCTTCCACCCAATGCCGGTACCACGCGTCCTTGGCATCGTCGTCGACACACAAAGTGTGCTTCAGATACTTCAGCACGCGCAGATTGTTCAGCGGATGAATCTCGCACGCCACCTGCAATGCCAGCGCACGCACATACGCGCGATCGGCCGGCGCCACGGGCAGCAGAGGCGGCTCAGGGTGCGTCTCTTCCAGATACTCGATGATCGCGAGCGACTGCGGCATCACGTCGTTGCCGTCGACGAAGGTCGGCACGATGCCGTCCACATTCACTTTCCGGTATTCGGGCTTCAACTGCTCGCCGCCGTCGCGCACGAGGTGGACCGGCACGTAGTCATACGGCAGATTCTTCACGTTCAGCGCAATACGCACGCGATAGGACGCCGAACTACGGAAATAGCTGTAGAGCTTCATGTTGTCTGTCTCCCCCAACCGGCCGTCAGACGACGCGCACGCTGAGCTCGCCGAGCCCGTCCACGCCGCCCTTCATCAGATCGCCCGGCACCACCGCGCCGACGCCTTCCGGCGTGCCGGTGAAAATCAGATCACCGGGTTGCAATTCGAACAGCGTCGACAGATAAGCGACCGTCTCGGCCACCGACCAGATCAGTTGCGACACGTCCGAGCTTTGCTTTTCCTCGCCGTTGACCGACAGCCAGATCGCGCCCTTGCCGACATGGCCGACCGTGGCCGCCGGATGGATCGGGCCGAGCGGCGCCGAGTGATCGAAGCCCTTCGCGGTGTCCCACGGACGGCCGAGCTTTTTCGCTTCCGCCTGCAGGTCGCGGCGCGTCATGTCCAGACCGAGCGCGTAGCCGTAGACGTGGTCGAGCGCGGTTTCGGCCGGAATGTTCTTGCCGCCCTTGCCGATCGCCGCCACCATTTCCATTTCGAAATGGACGTTTTTCGACTGCGACGGATAAGGAAACTCCCCGGTGGCGCCAGGCGCGACGTACAGCACGGCGTCAGCCGGCTTGGTGAAGAAGAACGGCGGTTCGCGATCAGGATCGTGTCCCATCTCCCGCGCATGTGCCTCGTAATTGCGGCCCACGCAGTAGATGCGACGCACCGCGAATTGCTCGCTGGATCCCACCACCGGCACCGCGACCACCGGTGCGGGTGCAAACACGTAACTCATCCCGTTCTCCGTTCGTTGATGTATGCCGCCAGCGCGGCAAGAAAACATCGAGTGTAACGCGCGGCAAAGCGCCGCGCGCAGCAGTTCGGCGTGAACCGGCAAGGCCCGAACCGCGGACGCGCTGCCTCGCCGGATCGCCATAGATGCGATACTCACACTGAATAGCGTCCCTTGAATACCATGGCCGACCGCTCCGAGGCGGCACGCCAATACGTCCCACTGCGCCCGATGACCGACTCCGCCGACACCGCCAATCCCTTCCCCTGCGCCCGCTTCATCAAGGAAATCGGCCGGGGCCCCAACGGCGCCCGCGCGCTGACTGCCGACGATACGCGCGCGCTCTACACCGCCATGCTCGACGGCCGCGTGGCCGATCTCGAACTCGGCGCGGTGTTGCTCGCGTATCGCGTGAAGGGCGAAACCGCCGACGAACTCGCCGCGATGCTGGCCGGCGCGCATGCGTCGTTCGAGCCGGTTCATCTGCCGCACGGCGCGTTTCGGCCCGTGTCGATACCCACCTACAACGGCGCGCGCAAGCAGCCGAATCTGGTGCCGCTGCTCGCCCTGCTGCTGGCTCGCGAAGGCGTGCCGGTGCTGGTGCATGGCGTAACCGAAGATCCGGGCCGCGTGACGAGCGCGGAAATCTTCACGCATCTGCAGATTCCGCACGCGCGCTCGCTCGCCGACATCGAAGACGGTCTCGCCGAGCGCCGTCTTGCGTTCACGCCGATCGACATGCTCGCGCCGAAACTCGCGCGCCTGCTCGCGCTGCGCCGGCGCATGGGCGTGCGTAATTCGACGCACACGCTGGTGAAGATTTTGCAACCGTTCGCGCCCGCGGGATTGCGCCTCGTGAACTACACGCACCCGCCCTATCGCGACAGTCTCACGCAACTGTTCAACACACATCCGGACGCGGCAGCCGGCGGCGCCCTGCTCGCGCGCGGTACGGAAGGCGAAGCGGTGGCGGATACGCGCCGTCAGGTGCAGGTCGACTGGCTGCACGACGGCATCTGCGAAACACGCGTGCCGCATGAACGCTCGTCGCCCAATGCGCCGGAAGTCGACTTGCCCGAGGCCAAAGACGCGCCGACGACAGCCGCCTGGATCAGCGCCGTCCTGCGTGGCGAGGCGCCGGTGCCGAGCGCGATCGAACGGCAGGTCGAACTGATCGTGGACGTCGCCAGAATGCCCGTGTGACGGCCTCGCAGTAAGCGCGACGACTCGCTCGCCGTCGCCCGGCGAGAGCGCGGCGGGTTGACACGCTGTCGCGCGCCGTCATACATTAGACCCATGCGTTCCCTTCCGAACACCCTCCGAATTACCTCCGGCCGCCTAGCGCGGCCCCTATCGCTACGCCTAGCGTGAGTCAGGCGTAGCGTCGGCGCGTCGGCAACCGCGTTGCCTTCGTCCGGTCCTCCCAGCTGTTCCCGTTTCATCCCCAAAGCGTAGTTCTTTACCACCCGTAGTCGTTTGCATTCGTCCGTTTACCGCGCGGACGAAGCACGAGGATCAAATGCACGTCGCATGGGCCATCTCCACGTCCGTTTTCGCCGTCTCCATGACACTGTTCGTTCGCGCCCGTTCGTTACTGCCGCTAACCACCGGTTGGCGGACCGTGCACCCGTGGCAGTCCGCCAACCGCTCGACGCCACCCTTTTGCAGACGACACCACGAACGAGGCTCACCATGTTGCGCAATCCCGCTGAAAAATACCGCCCCTTCCCCGCTGTACGACTGACCGGCCGCAAATGGCCGAGCCGCACGATCAACCAGGCGCCGGTCTGGATGAGCACCGATCTGCGCGACGGCAACCAGGCGCTCATCGAGCCGATGAACGCCGCACAAAAACTCGAATTCTTCGAGATGCTGGTCGCAATCGGTTTCAAGGAGATCGAGGTGGGCTATCCGTCGGCATCGCAAACGGATTTCGATTTCGTCCGCAAGCTGATCGAGGAAAACCGCATTCCCGACGACGTGGCGATCGAGGTGTTCATGCCATCGCGAGCGGAACTGATCGCGCGCACATTCGAAGCGCTGGAAGGCGTGCCGCGCGCGATCGTGCATTTGTACAACGCAATCTGCCCGACGTTTCGCCGGGTCGTTTTCAACCAGTCGAAGACCGAAATCAAGGCGCTGGCCGTGGAAGGCACGCAAATCATCAAGGCGCATGCGCAGGCGCGGCCCGGCACGCACTGGACCTTCCAGTACTCGCCCGAAACGTTCAATACCGCCGAACTGCCGTTTTCGCGCGAGGTGTGCGACGCGGTGGCGCAGACATGGCGGCCCACGCGCGATCACAAAATGATCGTCAACCTTCCCGCGAGCGTGGAGGCGGCGACGCCGAACGTGTTCGCCGACCAGATCGAATGGATGGATCGCAATCTCGCCTATCGCGACAGCATCGTGCTGTCCGTGCATCCGCATAACGATCGCGGCACCGCCGTGGCCGCCGCGGAACTGGCGCTGCTGGCCGGTGCGGACCGCGTCGAAGGCTGTCTGTTCGGCAACGGCGAGCGCACCGGCAATGTCGATCTCGTCGCGCTCGTGATGAATCTGGCTACGCAAGGCATCGACACGGGGCTCGATTTCTCGGACATGGCGGCGATCCGGCGCGTGGTGGAGCGGTGCAACCAGTTGCCGGTGGATCCGCGGCACCCGTATGCGGGTGATACGGTGATTCAGGCGAAGCATGGGGCGCGACAAGGCGTCGCGGCAGAACAGGCCGTCATGGTCGAGGCCGAAACGATGGGTAGTCGCGAGTGGAGCGGCGTGGATCAGGAGAGCGTCGCGGCCTGACAATCAGGCCCCGGGAGAGGCCTTGGGTAAGGCCTCGAATCAGGCCTCGAATGAGGCCGCGAATCAGGCCGCAAGTGAGGCCGCGAGCAGGCCCACGCCCCGACCAAACCGGCATATGCGCGAGACACACGCAAACCACAAGCGAGCTACCCGCTTGCTCGTGGCAACCGGACGCTCACACGGCGCAACCGGCCCGATAGAGTGAGCTCAAAAAGCTCACTCGATTGCGCAACGCGTCGCCTGCCAGGCGATCAGGCGCCATTGCCCGTCTTCCTGCGTATGGATCGCCGTGTAGGCGATCGGAAACAGCAGTGCGCCGTTATTCGCTTCCATTTCGATCAAAGCCCGGCCGGTGACCACGCAGGTTTCCCGCCCGACCGGCAGCAGGTCTTGCGACTGCACCTCGATCTGCCGATAGCGGCGGCGCCCCGCGACAATCCCGTCGATGAACTGCCGCTTCGTTTCCCGCTTGCCGTTCGTGTGAACGTAGCTCACGTTATCCGCGAGCAGAGAGTCGAGCGACTGGCCGTCGCCGTCGACCATTGCACGAAAACGCTCTCGCTCGACCGCGCGAATCGCTTCGAATATCTTTGCCACCATCGCTCAGCCCCTCGCACCGATGAGCCGAACGTGGCCACGGTCGTCAGAAGTTATATTGCAGATATAGCTGGTGGAAATTTATACCAGGATTCGGCTCTTTGATACCGCCGTTGGAAATATGCTGGAAGCGATAGCCCGCCTGATACTGCTGGCGGTTGCCGAACTGCATGCCCACACCGGCCATGTCGGCGAACTGGAACGCCGTGCCCAGCGTGAAGGTCGAAGATAGCCGAGGGCTCGAAAGCAAGCGGATGCCCGCGCCTACTTCGGCATACGGGCGGATCGGGCCCGATTCCTTGATGAAGCGGATGATCGGCGTCACGCCAACCTCGGCGATATTGTCGTGCACGTTGCCTTCGTTGGTGTGCCACCATGCCACATGCGCTTCGCCGATCAGCGAGAAATGCCAGTCGCCGATCTGCCACCAGGTCAGATCCGGATCCCAGACGATTCCCAGATCAAGTTTCTTGACGTGACGATCGCCGAGTCCACCGGCCACCTGTACGCCGAACTGGTCCGCCGAAGCCAATGCCGACATGCCCACCAGTACCGCCCCTGTCGCAATTTTTAGAGCCAGACCACGCAAACCATTCTTTTTGTTGTTCATCTAACACCCGCTCTCCGCCGAACATTGAACAATTCGTAACAGTTCTGCGTATTCTAAGGTCAATCT
This sequence comes from Paraburkholderia sp. BGA-UO-ETr-F21, assembly GCF_059567925.1. NCBI lineage: Bacteria > Pseudomonadati > Pseudomonadota > Betaproteobacteria > Burkholderiales > Burkholderiaceae > Paraburkholderia > Paraburkholderia sp. BGA-UO-ETr-F21. Next base: position 147,361 of record NZ_JCAQOY010000005.1, read on the forward strand.
CGATTGAGTGGATCGTATGAAGGAATCCACTTTTTCGCAATTAGTCACTTCAAATTCAGCAAATATCGGTCACTTATCGTCTCAAATGCGCTTTGACAGGTAACTTCTACGCTCCAAACAGAGGTGCTGAAGAAGGCGTAGCATGGCTATTGGATCGTGAATTTCAATAGCGATTTGCGGAACCTAGAAGGCCCTACGCCCTCTAAGTATTAGCACTCGGTAAATCAGAGTGCTAACATCCAACGCTGGAGTCGTTACCTGAACAAGCTTTTGTCTGATTCCAAAGGAGTTTCCTACGTGAGCCATGCAATGACCCTTCCGAGTACTCTGAGCCCGTCGTCGGCTAAGGCCGCTTCGGCAGGTGCGCTGGCGCTCTCGCATTCCTCGCTGCTGCCCGGTCAACTGGGCAATATCGACGCCTACATCCAGGCCGTAAATCGGATTCCGATGCTGACGCCGGCGGAAGAACGCCAGTTCGCCACCGAATTTCGCGAGCAGGACAACCTCGAGTCCGCGCGCCGTCTCGTCCTGTCGCACCTGCGGCTGGTCGTATCGATCGCGCGCAACTATCTGGGTTATGGACTGCCGCACGCCGACCTGATCCAGGAAGGCAATATCGGCCTGATGAAGGCCGTGAAGCGCTTCGACCCGGAGCAGAACGTGCGCCTTGTGTCGTACGCCATGCACTGGATCAAGGCCGAGATCCACGAATACATTCTGCGCAACTGGCGGATGGTGAAAGTCGCCACGACCAAAGCGCAGCGCAAGCTGTTTTTCAATCTGCGCAGCCACAAGCAGGGGCTGGGCGCGTTCACGCCGGACCAGATCGACGATCTGGCCAAAGAGTTGAACGTGAAGCGCGAAGAAGTTTCCGAAATGGAAACGCGTCTGTCCGGCGGCGACATCGCGCTGGAAGGCCAGGTTGAAGACGGCGAAGAGTCGTACGCGCCGATCGCTTATCTGGCCGACTCGCATAGCGAACCGACCGCCGTGCTGGCTTCGCGTCAGCGTGACAAGCTGCAAAGCGACGGTATCGCAAGCGCGCTGGACGCACTGGACGCCCGCAGCCGCCGCATCATCGAGGCTCGCTGGCTGAAGGTGGAAGACGACGGCTCGGGTGGCTCGACGCTGCACGAACTCGCCGATGAGTTTGGCGTATCGGCCGAGCGGATTCGCCAGATCGAGGCGAGCGCAATGAAGAAGATGCGCGGTGCACTCACCGAATATGCGTAAAGCCTGAAGCGTTTCAGCATGCCGGTTCGCCCGGCGCGCGGTAGTCAACCGCTAAAGCCCCGCCCTCGCAAGACGGCGGGGCTTTTTTTCGCCCATGCCGCCGCATGCCCCCACGCGCCCGCATGCGTGGAACCCGATGCAAGGTCAACGCGTTTCTTGACGTAACACAAACCCGATAGCAATACTGGTCAAACGACGCAAGTCTCGCGACCCAATGCCGCAGCACGGAACCGTTGCGCGCGAGGTTCTGCTCCTAGAATCGGGATGCATTCGCCAGACCGTTGATGCGTTCAAGCGGCTTGGCGCCAGCCGGATTCACCGGTGTGAAGTTGCCTTCTACCGATCATGACCATAGCCCTCAATCGCAATACCGTCCGCCGCCCGAGCCTGCGCAAGAGGTTCCACGGCTGGGTGCGCGGTCCGACGTTGGCGCGGGACATCGCCATCGTCCTCGCCATCAAATTTGTACTGCTGATGGCGCTCAAATACGCGTTCTTCAACCATCCACAGGCAGAGCACATGTCGCTCCCGCCTGAGCAAGTCGCGCAGGCGCTGCTGTCCGTGCCTGCCTCGCATCCGTCCCAAGGTGATCAACATGCCCGTTAGCGAAGTCGTAGAACTGTCGCGCCTCCAGTTCGCCATCACGGCGCTTTATCACTTCCTGTTCGTGCCGCTCACGCTCGGCCTGTCCTGGCTGCTCGTCATCATGGAATCCGTCTACGTGATGACCGGCAAGCAGATCTACAAGGACATGACCCAGTTCTGGGGCAAGCTGTTCGGCATCAACTTTGCCATGGGCGTCACCACCGGCCTCACGCTCGAATTCCAGTTCGGCACCAACTGGTCGTACTACTCGCATTACGTGGGCGACATTTTCGGCGTGCCGCTCGCCGTCGAAGGCCTGATGGCGTTCTTCCTCGAGTCCACCTTCGTCGGCCTGTTCTTCTTTGGCTGGAAGCGTCTCTCGAAGGTCCAGCACGTGGGCGTCACGTTCCTCGTCGCGCTCGGCTCGAACCTCTCGGCGCTGTGGATTCTGGTGGCCAACGGCTGGATGAACAATCCGGTCGGCGCCACCTTCAACTACCAGACCATGCGCATGGAGCTCGACAGCATCTTCTCCGTGCTGTTCAATCCGGTCGCGCAGGTCAAGTTCGTGCACACCGTCTCGGCGGGCTATGTGACGGCCTCGATGTTCGTGCTCGGCGTGTCGTCGTGGTATCTGCTCAAGCGCCGCGACACCGAATTCGCGCTGCGCTCGTTCGCGATCGCCGCCGGTTTCGGCCTCGCCTCCACGCTGTGCGTGATCGTGCTCGGCGACGAATCCGGCTACCGCACCGGCGAAGTCCAGCAGGTCAAACTGGCCGCGATCGAATCCGAATGGGAAACCGCGCCCGCTCCGGCACCGTTTACGATCATCGGGATTCCGAACCAGAAGGAAGAACGCACCGACTACGCGATCCGGGTTCCCTACGCACTCGGCCTCATCGCCACGCGCTCACTCGATGAACCCGTGGTCGGCCTGAAGGACCTGATGGTGCGCAACGAGGCGCGCATCAGGAACGGCATGCTCGCCTACGCCGCGCTGCAGAAGCTGAAACAGGGCGATGTCACCGACGAAGCCAAAGCCGCCTTCGACGCGCACAAGCAGGACCTCGGCTACGGCCTGATGCTCAAGCAGTTCACCGCGAACGTCACCGACGCCACGCCCGACCAGATCACCCAGGCCGCAAAGAAAACGATCCCGCCGGTGGCGCCCGTGTTCTTCTCGTTCCGCCTGATGGTGGGCCTCGGCATCCTGTTCCTCGCGACCTTCGTGCTGGCGTTCTGGTTCTGCGCGCAGCGCTCGCTGCTGCTGGAGAAGCGCCGCTGGTTCCTGCGCTGGGCCGTGTGGGCGATTCCGCTGCCGTGGCTCGCGGCTGAATTCGGCTGGATTGTGGCGGAAGTGGGCCGCCAGCCGTGGACCATCGCGGGCATTCTGCCCACCAGCCTGTCGGCCTCGAGCCTGACGGCAGGCGACCTGTATCTGAGTATCGGGGGCTTCGTGGTGTTCTACACGGTGCTGTTCATCATCGAGATCATGCTGATGTTCAAGTACGCGCGGCTCGGTCCCTCGTCGCTGCATACGGGCCGTTACCACCATGAACAACAGCCGCCGAATCAGCCGCTGAACCAGCCGTTGCCGACCAACACGGTCGCCTGATTCGCCGCCACCGAGTTTCAAGGGAAAAGAACATCATGGATTATGCAAGCCTCAAACTCATCTGGTGGGTGCTGATCGGCGTGCTGCTGATCGGCTTTGCGCTCACCGACGGCTTCGACATGGGCGCGGCGATCCTGCTGCCCTTCATCGGCAGGACCGACGCCGAGCGGCGCATTGTCGTCAATACGGTGGGCGCGACCTGGGAAGGCAATCAGGTGTGGCTCATCACCGCCGGGGGTGCGATGTTCGCCGCGTGGCCGCTGGTGTACGCGGCCTCGTTCTCCGGGTTCTACTTCGCGATGCTGCTGGTGCTGTTCTCGCTGTTCTTCCGGCCGGTCGGCTTCGACTACCGCAGCAAGCGCGAAGACCCGCGCTGGCGCAGTGCGTGGGACTGGGCGCTGTTCGTCGGCGGCTTCGTGCCGGCGCTGGTGTTCGGCGTCGCGTTCGGCAACCTGCTGCAAGGCGTGCCGTTCTCGTTCGACACCGACCTGCGCGTGACCTATCACGGCGGGTTCTTCGCGCTGCTCAATCCGTTCGCGGTGCTGTGCGGGCTCGTCAGCGTGTCGATGCTGGCCGCGCACGGCGCCGCCTTCGTGAAGATGAAGGCGGACGATATTGTGGCCGAACGCGCGTCGCTCGCGCTGCGCATCGCGTCGCTGGCGGCGGTGGTGCTGTTCCTGATTGCCGGCGCGCTGATCGCTACGATGATCGGCGGCTATCAGCTGGTCGACGCGGCGCCGCTCGATACGGTCGCCAATCCGCTGCTAAAGAGCGTGATCGGCGCACCGGGCCTGTGGCTCACCAACTACGCCACCTATCCGTGGATGGTGGCCGCTCCCGCAGCCGGCCTGGTGGGCGGTGTGCTCGCCACGCTGCTCGCGCGTTCGCGCTTTGAAAAGAGCGCGTTCCTGTCGACCTCGCTGATGATCATCGGCGTAATCCTCACAGCGGGCTTCTCGATGTTTCCGTTCATCATGCCCTCCTCGCTCGACGGCCGCAGCAGTCTCACCGTGTGGGATTCGACCTCGAGCCGCATGACGTTGCAGATCATGCTGATCGCCGTGATCGTGTTCCTGCCGATCATCCTGATCTATACGAGCTGGGTGTATCGCGTGATGCGCGGCAAGGTGACTGCGGCAGCGCTCGAAGAAAATCACCATTCGATGTATTGATCGCCAATACGCTTAACAGGAGTTTGTGATGTGGTATTTCAGTTGGATTCTCGGAATCGGCGTGGCGTTAGCGTTCGGCATGATCAACGTGATGTGGCTGGAATCGCGTCGGCCGGTGGAAGCAGGCAAGCATAAGACGCATTGATGCATGCTCAACCGGCCGCGCGCCGGTCGAATAGCCACGCAAAAAAGAAACGGCACCTCGAGGTTCAAGGTGCCGTTTTTTGCGTGGCTAGATGAGAAGCGGTCCCGCCTGCTCTCACGCCGCCCACATTACTTCATGAACAGCGCAGGTGTTCGTGTCCCGTCGCGTGAAGAGATCTGAATCGTGCGGCCGGTTGCGTTGCGAATGCACACGCCGATTTGCGACGCCCCCGCAGCGACTTGCGATGCAACGTATCGCGTGATGTCGTTGATGCGCGGCTGCAATGCACTATCCAGGTAGATGCCGCCGATTCGCTGGTTCGTATTGCAGGCGGCCGCCGTTGGCAGGTTGGCGACATCGTCCCAGTTCGTGGAAGCAGCGTAGATATCCAGCGTCACCGCACTCGTGTCCGTGACGTTCTGCGCAAGTGTCTGCAGATACGAGTTGGTGTACGGATAATCCTTCAGATTGGTGGGCGTCGGGACTTTGATCAGCACGACACTTCCCGCGTCCGAGGTCATCGTGCTATCGCTCGCATGCGTGACGCCGCGGCCATCCACCCACACATCGGCGCTGGCCTTCGAGTAGTACGTCGGGATGCTGTTGCTGCACGCAATGTTCGCATTCGAGCAATTGTCCACAGCGTACTGCAGCGAATCGGTCTTCCACGCGTTGATGAAGTCCGCGTGCGCGGTATACAGGCTTCCCCATTGCGGCACCCACGTGCCATTCACGAAAATCGGATCCATCGACAATTGCGCGGTGGAAAGATCAGGATCCTGTCCCAGGTCGTACGCAACATTGAGTTGCAGTTCCGGAATCTTGACGGGATAGGCGGCCGGACATTTTCCGTCCGCCTGCCGGTAGGCCATGTTCATGATGTGGCTGGCCATGTTCGGCACAAGGGTTCGGCCGTCCCAGCAATCCGGAAAATGGACCGAGATATCGAGCTGCGCGTAAGTGCCGCTGCTGTCCGTTACGACCGGGCAGTGGGTCGGCGCGATCTGGGTGTAGGAGCCGCCGCGGCACAGATAGTTGATCTGCGGTTTGGGCACGGATGAACGGTGATCGCCAGCCAGCATTTCCAGGCCATCGGGAATCGTGTGCAGCGGCACCACCGGCTGATCGTTCTTGTAGTAGGTCTTCTGATAACCCGGCACGACGATTCCCGACGCGCGTTTCAATTGCGGAACCCAGTACGAGGAAGGGTCCGCCGCGACATTACAGGTGGTGACCTTGTTGTCGTTCAGGGAGTAGTACGTACTATATGCATTCGCGCCCGTGTTGCCAAAAAAGTCGTGCACCATGGCCCTGCCAGGCTGCCCCGGAAAGACGATCGCATCGTCCGGCAGCGTGTGCGAATACGCGCATTGAACATTGAACTGGCCACCGGCGTACGCAGCGCCGGCTGGCAGGAAGAACAAGAGGCAGATTGCCGCTCGCATTGACATGGGTAACTCCTGAGCTTGAACGAAAACGCCTTGCCGGTATGACAAGGCGCTCGAATGTCATTAGTTAGCTTACCCAATTATTTTCAGAATAGACCGTGTGTGCGCTACTGCGCCGCACCGCCGTATATCGGTAACTGCCGTGCATAAAAAAGCCTCCGGTGTTAAAACGGAGGCTTCCCGAACATCGTGGCTTGCGAACCGAACCGCCCGATAGACCGAAATCAGCGCGGTTCGAAGCGTCGATAGAATTACGCGGGCAGCGGCGCCGCACCGGCTCCCGTAGCCGGCGACAGACGCGTCGCCAGCTTTTCTGCGTAGCGCTGCGCGGCATCGCCGACGACGATATGGAACCTATCCGCCGCGACCCATGCCGTGTCGAGCGCCGCCAGACGTTGACGATCGACCGCCGACGGGTCACGCACGACGATACGCAGACGCGTTGCCGCCACCGCATCCAGCGACACCACGTTGCCTGCGCCGCCAAACACGGCGAGCCAGCGCAATGGATCCGGATCGAGCGGGCCGCCTTGCGCGCCCGATGCCGTCACCTGCGGAACCGGCGCAGCCGCCATAGTAGGAGCCGGAGCGGCAGCCACCGGCTTCATCGCATCGCCGCCACCTTGCGCGATCACCGTGCGGATTTCATCCGCGATGATGTCCGCTTCCGGTCCGATGATCACCTGCACATTGGTCGACCCGCGCTTGAGCACGCCGCGTGCGCCAATCGTCTTCAGTTCGTTTTCGGAGACCTTGTTCGAATCCACTACCGACAGACGAAGACGCGTCGTGCACGCATCCACCACCGACAGATTCGCTGCACCGCCGAGCGCGGCGATATAACGCTGCGCGCGCGGCACGGCCGCACCGGCGACCGGCGAAACGAAACCGCCAGCGGCAAACGAGTCGGCCTGTTCGTCGGCTGCGGCCGGCTCGCGGCCCGGCGTCGCCATGTTGAACTTACGGATGAAGAAGCGGAACAGTCCGTAGTACACCACCATGTACACGAGGCCGATCGGAATTGCCCACCAGCCTCTCGTCGACAGGCCGTAGTTCAGTACGTAGTCGATTGCGCCCGCGGAGAACGTGAAGCCGAGGTGAATGCCGAGCGCCGAACAGATGGCGAGCGAGAGCCCCGTCAGCAGCGCGTGGATCACGTACAGCACCGGCGCGAGGAACATGAAGCTGAATTCGATCGGCTCGGTCACGCCCGTGAGGAACGACGTGAGCGCCATCGAGAACAGCAGGCCGCCGACCACCGCGCGGCGCTCCTTCGGCGCTTCATGGAACATCGCGAGACAGGCAGCCGGCAGGCCGAACATCATGATCGGGAAGAAGCCCGTCATGAAGGTGCCCGCAGTCGGGTCGCCCGCGAAGAAGCGATGCAGATCGCCCGTCACCGCGGCGCCGCCCGGCGGCGTGAAGGTGCCGAACACGAACCATGTGAGCGAATTGAGGATGTGATGCAAACCCGTGACGAGCAGCAAACGGTTCAGCACGCCGAACACGAACGCGCCGAGCGCGCCCGCGGTGGTCAGCCAGTGGCCAGCCGTATCGATCACGGCTTGCACCGGTTGCCACACGTAGCCGAACGCTATGCCGAGCACGAGGCACACTACCCCCGTGACAATCGGCACGAAGCGTTTCCCTCCGAAGAAGGCGAGGTAATCGGGCAGCTTGATGTCCTTGTACCTGTTGTACAGCAAGCCCGCGACGATACCCGCCACGATCCCGGACAACACGCCCATGTTGAGCTTGTCGTTGATGTCCTTCATCACGGCGACTTCGATCAGATAACCGATCGCGCCAGCCAGACCCGCCACGCCGTTGTTGTCTTTCGCGAAACCGACCGCCACGCCGATCGCGAACAGCAGCGGCAGGTTGTCGAAGATCGCGCCGCCGGCGTCGGCAAATGGAATGAACGCCCCCACCTATCGGACGTTAGGAGCTGAAAAAGTGGACCCTCACGGGCCGCCGGCATCAAAAGTGCCCAAATTGGAAGATCATGAAGGTCTTCACAGGCTAACCGGAGGGTCCGAGATGAAGTATACGACGGTCGGGGTCGACATCGCGAAGACGGTGTTCCAGCTTCACTGGGTAGATGCTGACACGGGGGAGATCGTCAGCCGGCAGCTCAAACGGGCGCTGTTTCTTGAGCACTTCGCGAACCGGGCTCCTTGCCTGATAGGGATGGAGGCGTGCGGCGGAGCTCAGNACCTCTCGATCTACAGTCAGGACGAACTCGACGCCATCGCCGACAGCCTCAACAGCCGACCTCGCGCTACCCATGCATTTCATTCGCCATTCGAGGTCTTCGAACGTATGCTTGCAACCGCGTCGATAACCTCAGCTTCCATTCATTAGCCCCCTGTTGCGCTTCACTCTTGAAACCGCCCAGTCAATCCTCACCCCGGCCATTGATCCCGGTGTTGCGCTTCGCTCTTGAAACCGCCATGCTCTACCCGAGCGCGTATCTTTGATTTATTGTGATTCTTTGCCCGCTTGAGCTCATCGACTTCACCAAGGCGGTTTTTTACGCGGTCATTGGTAAAGTCTTTCGCCTTGGGCGCTTTGCTTGCCATCAGCTCCTTTTGGCTCGCATATGCACTGTAACGTACACACGTTGTTCGTCCCCATGGAGCAGATCAGGCAATGCGTGCTTGTCATGCACGTTTGCCGCTGTAACCATCGGCGACGGGCCGCTCGCCTCAATGGGGGTGGATTGCCTTTTGCAACGAGCGTGGCTTTGCGGCGGCAGCTTTGAATTGCCCGAAGTCGTCTAGCCGATGGAATTCAGGCCACTCACCGCAGTGCTGACGTTTGCCCCCGGGCGATGAGCGTGGCGATGGTGGATTTTAGATGCGCCTTTAAGACATTCACTCCAACAACCCTTCTTCTTCGTTCGAGTGTGCAAGTAATGTCCAGCCAGACCGCGTCAGCATCATGCTCCGCGTGTTTCTAGATGGGGAATATGAAGAAGACCATCACTCTCTGCGAGCTTTTGACTTCTGCAGCCGGTGAGAAAGAATTGTGTCCGTGTGGCTTCCAGACCCGATCTGTCTTCTCGCCCACTATCTCGGTCTCTGTTCGTCACTGGGCGGCCAGGCATCAAACTTCGTTGCATTTCCGCAACGGCTTGTCGCCAACCCAGCCGACAGTAATTTGGTCACACGCAACAGCAATCGGCGGACCGTTTAGTACATCAATTCGGCTGTGTTCACATTTACGACTGGCCCAAACGCGCAGGCAAGCGATGCAAAGACGAGATAGCTCTCGGCAAGCTTGTCATATCGAGTGGAGACGCGGCGAAAATGCTTGATGCGGTTGAAAAACCGTTCGACCAGGTTGCGTGTACGGTACAGCGCACGGTTGTAGCGCCGCGTTGTCTTGCGATTCGAACGCGGGGGAATCACGACCTTCGCACGGGTAGCCCGAATCCGTTGCACGAAGTGGTCAGCATCGTAGCCCTTGTCCGCGATCACCGCTCCGGTGCGCAGATGCTCGACCAGTTGCGCGGCGCACGAGATGTCGGCGACCTGTCCTTCAGTGACGATCAGTCGCAACGGGCGACCTTTCGAATCCACCGCCAGATGCAGTTTGGTGCTCAGTCCGCCTCGAGAACGTCCGAGCGCTTGCGGCCCGCTTTTTTTAAGGCCCCGGCCGAATGCTGGTGCGCTCGCACGATCGTCGAATCGATCAGGATGTGCTCGATTTCGGTCTCGCCTGCCAAAGCATTCGCCACCCGCGCCCACACACCCTTGTTTCGCCAGCGCGAGAAGCGGATATATACCGTATGCCATCGGCCGAATTCCGCGGGAAGATCGCGCCACGGACTGCCGGTTCGGGCAATCCATAGCACTGCTTCGAGGAACCAACGATTGTTGGATGCCGTTCGACCACGGTCGCCTTCCTTGCCCGGCAGGATAACTTGCACTTTGTTCCATACTTCGTCGCTCAGTAACGTTCGTACCATCCTGTCTCGTAGCGCAAAAGACAGGATGTAAACACATTTTTTCAACTTGTGATTACCCACAATTGCACTCCGAAACCTGGTAACCTGGCATAGGTCACGAATGGCGTGCGAGATGGATGGTCAGGAAACGACAGGTAGAAGACCGGGCGTGGCTTGAACAGGAACTCGAAGGCAGCGAATTCCAGGACGTGCGGCTACGCAAGCGTTTTGGCATACTGCTGAAGCAGTTTTGGAAGGGTATGGGGCAGACCATTCCGCTTGCCTGCCAGGACTGGGCCAATACCAAGGCAGCCTATCGTTTTATGGACAATGACCGCGTCAGTGAACAGGACATTCTGAGCGGACATTTTCAGGCAACCACACAGCGTTTCTCCACGACCGATGGGCCAATTCTTGTCCTTCAGGATACCACTACGTCTTCGTACGAAAGGGAGCACCCCGAACTCATCGGCTACGCTGGCAGCACGATAACTTCTGCCCAGCGACGAGGCAGGGAGAAGCCGAGCTCGCAATGCGGCATCCTGATGCATTCGAGTCTCGCAGTGACAGCGCAAGGTCTGCCGCTCGGGCTGAGCGCCATCAAGTTCTGGAGCCGCAAAGAGTTCAAGGACACGGCGACCCGGCGTAACAAGGTCAACTTCACTCGCATACCGATCGAGCAGAAAGAAAGCTTTCGCTGGATTGAGAATCTGCGGCAATCAACGACCCGGCTCGGCGATCCAGATCGCTGTGTGCATATCGGTGACCGGGAAAGCGACATCTTTGAGCTGTTTGACGCTGCCTGCGAGCTCGGAGCGCATTTTCTGGTGGGGGGCGACAATCATTTTGTCCGGTGTAGCGGCGATCATCTTGGCCGGTAGTGAGGAGTCGGAGGCGGCGTAGCCGCCGGAGACGACGAGCTACCGGCGGCGCCGGTTCGGCGGAGGCATAGGATGGCTGACTAAAGCTAAAAAGAGCGGTCAGCCCCATGTCTGGAACCCGCATTACCGAACAACAGGTCCGCCTCTACATGAACCATCGCAAACATCATCCCCAGAAGCTCGCTGCCGCGAAGTCCGGCATGAGTGAGCGCACGGCACGGCGTGTCGAGCACGACGCCGGACTGCCGTCGCAGCAACCCCGACGCTATTGGCGCTCAAGGCCTGATCCGTTCGCCGACGTCTGGGAGAGTGAAGTTGTCCCATTGCTGCGCAGTGTGCCAAAGCTCAAGGCGATCACCCTGCTGCGTAAATTGCAGGAAGACCATCCGGAGCGCTTCCCAGACAGCATGCGGCGCACGCTCGAGCGGCATATCAGCCAGTGGCGCGCCCTCGAAGGCCCCGGCAAGGAAGTGTTCTTCCCTCAAACGTATCAACCCGGCGCGCGAGGCCTGTCGGACTTCACGCACATGGAGAAACTGGCTGTCACAATCGGCGGCGTTGCCTTTGCCCATCTGCTGTATCACTTCGTGCTGGCGTTCTCCCGCTGGGAGTACGCCAGCGTGGTCGACGGTGGAGAGAGTTTCCAGGCCCTCGCGACGGGATTGCAGAACGCGCTGTGGCAGGCTGGTGGCTGCCCGCGCGAACATCGCTCCGACAGCCTGTCGGCGGCATTCAAGAACCTGAAGGACAAGGAAGACTTCACGGCTCGCTATGCTGCGCTGCTCGAACATTACGGGATGGAAGGCACACGCAACAACCGGGGCCTGGGCAACGAGTATGGTGTGGTAAAAAAAATGTCGCGGTGCCTCTTAATGACCCTGTATTGCCTGTCAGGTTGACGCGTCCATGGCGACATAATTTCAGGCTGATACTGATATTCCACTGATCAACATTGGGGGAATATCATGTTTGAGACTCTCTTTACGCGTCCGCATGCTCTTGCTGCCCACACGCTCGCGCCCTGCGTGGAATCCAGGAAACGCTTCCTCGTACATTGTCAGGAACTGGGTTATCCGCCTAAGTCGATCCGCAAGATCGCGTGGGTCCTGCTGGTTTTTTCACAGAGCATGGATCTGTCCCGCCCGCGGTTAATAACGCACGAGGAAATCGCGTTTGCGGTTGACCACCGGATTCGTCTCGTTCGAAGTGAGCGCACGAACGAGTCCCGCAGCTCGCGGCGTCTGTTCATCCATACCGCCACGGCCTGGCTGCGTTTTCTGGGGCGTCTGGAGGAACGGCATCCCACGAGAGAACCATTTGTTCACTATGTCGAGCACTACGTCGATTTCATGCGCGACCAGCGAGGACTCTCTCCTGCTACGATTTCAAACTGTCGTGATGAGATCGGTCATTTTCTGGCGATGGTCTGCCGCCCTGACAGGGCAATTGATGCTCTCACTATCCACGACGTCGACACCTATCTCGCGTACCAGGGCAACCGGGGCTGGTCCAGAGCGTCATTGCACGCGCTTGCGAGCACGCTGCGCAATTTCTTCCGGTATGCGGAAGGACAAGGCTGGGCTACCAACGTTGCGTGCGGCATTGAAGCACCCGTGGTGTATAGGGAGGAGGGTTTGCCGCTCGGGCCAGATTGGGAGGACGTGCAAAGATTCGTGGCCAGTTTTGTCGGCGACAGTGCGATCGATCTACGCAACCGTGCGATGATCATGCTGCTGGTTGTCTACGGACTGAGGCGCGGCGAGGTGGTACTGCTCCGTCTGGAGGATATAGACTGGTGCGGCGAGATCCTTCATGTTCATCGTCCCAAGCAGCTTTGCACACAGCAATATCCGCTGGTGGCAACAGTTGGGAATGCCATTCTGCGTTACCTGAAGGAGGCGCGTCCACGAAGCGCTCATCGTGAGCTGTTCCTGTCGGTTGAGGCGCCGATCCGACCGCTGTCACCTGCGCGCGTAAGCGACATTGTCCGGTCGCGTCTCGCAGTGCTTGGCATCGACATCCCGCGGCGCGGCGCACATTGCCTGAGGCATGCCAATGCCCGGCACTTACTCGATGCTGGTTTTGCCCTGAAGGAGATCGGCGATCATCTCGGCCATCGCAGCGCTTCGTCGACGAGAACCTATGCGAAGGTTGACCTGAGCGGACTGAGGCGTGTGGCCGAAATCGATCTGGGGAGTCTGCTATGACGCTCTCCGAACTTGTCGCCCAATACGTGAGCCACAAACGGGCGTTGGGCATGCGCTTTGATTCCGAAGCGGCCACGCTTGCCTCATTCTGCCGCCGGGTTGATGGCAACATTGATGTGACGTCGGTCACGCTCAGGCAGGTACATGACTTCCTGACTGGCAACAGGCCGCTGACTAACCATTGGCGCAAGAGAAGGTCAGTACTTGACTGCCTGTTTCGTTTTGCCCTCTCGCGTGGGCATGTCTCGGCTTCTCCACTTTCTCGCTACAGTCCGGAATTGCCGCCACCGCTGACACCCTATATCTATTCGCAGCAGGAATTAAAGCGCCTGCTCGACGTGGCTCCGGCGGCATGCAGTCCATACGGTCTGCTGGATGCATATGTTTTGCGTGCACTCATTCTGATGCTGTATGGCGCTTGCCTGCGCCATGGCGAAGCCTTGCGGCTAACCATGCAGGACGTCAATCTCGACGAAGCCGTCCTGCACGTGCACGAGAGCAAATTCTATAAATCGAGGCTGGTTCCGCTAGGCGCAGATCTGAATAGTGCGATGCGAACCTATGCCCGGCAACGCAACCAGAGATTTGGGCAGGCACCGGCTGCGCCGTTCTTCTGTTTCCGCGATGGTCGCCCTGTGACCCAGAAAGCTGTGTGCAAGGCCTTTCAGCGACAGCGCGTCCTGGCAAACATCCAACGCGAAGGCGGTGCGTCCTGCCAGCCGAGGCTGCATGATTTGCGGCACTCAGGCGCAGTGCACCGGCTAACCGCCTGGTATCGCGGTGGCGTGGAGTTGCAACTGTTGTTACCGCAACTGGCCACCTATCTCGGCCACATCGATCTCGCGAGCACCCAGCGCTACCTCACTCTGACGCCCGAGTTGCTGAATGAAGCGGGCACGCGCTTTGAAACTTACTTCCTTGAGGTGCATCATGAATAACTCATCTCTGCTGGGTCCGTGGATCCGGCGGTTCCTGATCGAGTATCTGGTGGGTGAACGTAATCTTGCCATCAATACGCAAAAAAGTTACCGCGACATGCTCATGCTGTTGCTTCCGTATCTGGCCGCCAAGGTCGACAAACGGATCGACCGCCTGATCGTTGATGATCTCTCAGCGCAAATGGTCCGCCTGTTCCTGACGCACATGGAAGAACAGCGCCACTGTATGGTCAGCACACGAAATCAGCGGCTCGGCGGCATCCATGCGCTGGCTCGTTTCATCGGCGAACATGCACCGGAATACGTCGACTGGTGGGCACAGATTCATCTGATTCCCGTCAAGAGAACCAGTCGGCCGGAGATCAGCTACCTTAGCAGGCAGGAAATGGACGCCCTGCTCGCAGCCTTTGACATGAATACAGCACAGGGGCAGCGCGAACATGCGTTACTGCTCTTCATGTTTAATTCAGGAGCGCGTGCAAGCGAAGCCGCGCAGCTCAGGATTGGCGACATTGACTGGCACACGCGTTCGGCCAGCATCGTCGGCAAGGGGAACAAACATCGCCGCTGCCCGCTCTGGAAATCCACAATCGAGGCGTTGCGCTCACAGACTGAAGGCAGGGCCGCCGCCGAACCTGTGTTCCTCAACCGGTTCCACCAGACGATGACGCGCTCCGGCATTCATGCTCTGGTGAAGCGCTGCGCTAGTGCAACATCCCGTAAATAGGTTTAATAATTGTCTGGCTGCAAGTAGGGCTGCAGGAGCGTGACGACCAGCTGGGCCATTTCGTCGAGCGTGCCGTAACCTGGCAGAGGTTCCCATCGCCCGCTATGGCTGCGAAAGGCCGCACCATAACGATTGCGGCTGAGTTCACTCAGGCGTGCCACAACGGTCGGATCCTGATCGTCCACGCGTTTGATCAGCAGATGACGCCCGTAAGCCTGCGTGACGATCTGGTCGTGGCCCAGCAGGGTGCGCAGTTGACGCTGCAGTTCGCTTGCATGATGGTTTGCGGATAAGGCAGGCATGAGCGCTCCGGTTCAGGAAGCGCCAGTTTGCAACGGGTAACCCCGGAAAGTCCATCTGAAGGGACGTGCCGTCTGGTTGCGCTCGCGGATGAACTGCTCTGTACGCTCGCGCAGATGCACCGTGCTGGTGTGGCTGGCGTGACGCAGCACACGGCGCGTATAGAGCCCAAACCACAGTTCGATCTGGTTCACCCAGCTCGCGTGCAAAGGCGTGAAGTGGAAGTGAAACCGCCCGCCATGCCGCGCGTTGAACGCCTGCCACACGGCCTGTGCACGATGCGTGTTCAGGTTGTCCCAGATCACATGCACCTGTTTGCCCGGATACGCGGCCGCCACGCTGTCCATGAAAGCCACCAGGCCCTCCTGGGTGCGCCGGTCGCGGCAACTGCCCAGCACCTGTCCGGAATGCACATCCAGTGCCGCTATCAGCGCCTGTGTGCCATGACGGATATATTCAAATTCACGGCGACGCAACCGTCCCGCTGCGGGGGCGCGCCCAGGATGCTTGCGCTCTATGGCCTGAATGCCGGTCTTCTCGTCGATGCTCAGCACGACCGCATTCTTCGGCGCCTTGCGGTACAGCCCGCAAATCACGTTGACCTTCTCGCGAAAGGCCGGATCCGGACTGTGCAGCCACTGTTGCACCCGATGCGGGCGAACGTCGCCGGCCTGCAAAATGCGTTGCACATGGCTGCGGCTAATCTGTTCGACGATCCCACGCTCGACTGCACGCGTCACAATCTCGTCGAGCGTCGGCGTGACCCGGCCTCCCGCTTCCTGCACTTCACACGCCAGCGCGATCAACTGCAGCCGTGTCTCCTGCGTGATGCGCGGCGGACGACCACTGCGCTCGCCCTCCCGGATACCTCGCGCGCCTTGCCGTGCGATGCGCTGGCGCCACTGGCTGACTGTCTGCACAGACACCCCCAGTTCCTGCGAGATCGCCGCGCTCGTGTAGCCCTCGTGAGCCATTAACGCGATGCGTGCCCGCGTCACATCGCGCTGTGCAGCCGTCGTGCGCCGGATCAGCGACTGCAGCTCCTGTCTTTCCTTCCTGGCCAGCTTCACTGGCGTTGCATGGCGTCCTCGACTCATACGGCCAGGATAAACCATCCGATCAATTAATAAAAGTATTTAGGGGATGTTGTACTAGTCGTGCTGCAGCCAGCGCACCGTCACTCGCCGGCAAGAATGTGCACCCACATGTGATTCGACATACAACCGCTTCGCTACTACTGCAGGCCGGTGTCGACATCAATACGATACGCGGCTGGCTTGGGCACGTGTCGTTGGAGACGACCAACATCTATGCCGAGATCAACCTGGAAACAAAGGCGCGGGCGCTGGCGACATGCGAAGTGCAAGGCAATGCCGAAGTACAAAAACAATGGCGTGATCAGCCCGACCTGATGGCCTTCCTCCGCACCCTGTAGCCGAATAATATGTGCTGTTCGATTTCCGCAAAGACGCTGCCTTGGCCTCGTTGGTTATCGACCAGCACATTTTTTTACCACACCATACTCGTGATTATGGGCTCGAGCCCATAATCATGAGAATGGCAGCGTTGAATCCTCGCATCGTTACCTGAAGGACCAGATCGATCAGGCGCTGGAATTACGAGGCCATCGCGACTTCGCCGACCGGGCGGCCTACGACGAGTTTGTGCGCGGCGTCGTGATGCGCCGGAACCGGCGCAATGCCGCGGCGTTCCAGGTCGAGCGGGAATACCTCCTGGATCTGCCAGAGCACCGCACCACTGACTTCGTCGAGGAAGAGGCGCGCGTGACCCGCTGCGGCACCTTCAGCGTGCGCGGCGTCCTGTACAGCGCGCCGTCGCGACTGATCAGCCACCGGCTAAAGGTGCGCGTCTACGGCGACCGGCTCGATTGCTATCTGTCCGGCGCGCTCGTGCACAGCACCGCGAGAACCACGAGCACAAGCAAGGGCCGCGGACGGGCGATCGACTACCGGCACTTCATCGACTCGCTCAAGCGTAAGCCGCAGGCCTTCAGGGGACTCGCGTTTCGCGACGACCTGTTTCCTCGCGAGGCGTACCGCCGGGCTTGGGAGCGACTGGATCGGGATATGACGCCGCGCAACGCCTGCAAGACCATGGTGGGCCTGCTCGATCTGGCCGGTAACCACGGCGTGGAGGCTCAACTGGCAGAACGGCTCGACACCTTGCTCGCGCTCGGGAACCTACCCGATCTGGAGAAGCTGTTCAACGAGTTCGCGCCACGCGAGGCTGAGTGCCCGGTGGTGGTGGTCGAGATGCCCGACGCGTCGCTTTACGACACGCTGCTCGATGAGGAGGTGCTGGCATGAACACTCCCGCTTACGACGCCGGCAGCATGGGACTGATGCTCAACGAATTGCGTCTGCCCACGATCGGCCGGCTGTGGTCAGACTTCGCGCAACGCTCGGACAAGGAAGGTTGGCAGGCCTCTCAATTACTCGGCGTGCTGTTCGAGCATGAACTGGCTGAACGGGCAAAACGCAGGCTGGAACGTCATCGCGCCGAATCGCAACTGGATCCGACCAAGACGCTCGCGACCTTCGACTTCGGCGTCGTCCCGATGGTCTCGAAGGCGCACGTGATGGCACTGGCCACCGGCGATTCATGGCTCGAGTAAGGCGCCACGATACTCCTGTTCGGGCCACCTGGTGCGGGCAAAAGTCATCTTGGAAGCGCGATTGGGCATGCGCTGATTGATGCGGGCTACCGGGTCCTGTCCACGCGTACCAGCGAACTGGTGCAGAAGCTTCAGGCAGCATGCAAGGCGCTGCAATTGCCTTCGGCACTCGCCAAACTCGATCGCTTCGATCTCATCCTCCTCGATGACCTGTCGTACGTGAGGAAGGATCAGGCGGAAACCAGCGTGCTGTTCGAGCTGATCGCCGAGCGGTATGAGCGGCGAAGTCTTCTGATCACGGCCAATCAGCCATTCTCCGGCTGGAACGACGTCTTCCCGGATCCCGGCATGACGGTCGCCGCCATCGACCGGCTCGTGCATCACTCGACGATCTTCGAGCTGAATGTTGAAAGCTATCGACGCCGCAAAGCCAGCGACAAACAGAATGCTCGCCGGCGTCAATTACCCAACGACAATGACGAAGGAGCAGCGACAACGACATGACCTCCTGGCCAGCGACAACTCCCCCGTTGACCGGCCAGATAGTTGTCGGTGAGTGGGCATGCGACGTGACGCCATCCACGGCGACGTTACGCGGTAACGCATGCGCGATGCCGTTACTGCGTAACGAAATCTGACAGGGGAAGAAAATGGCAAAAACAGCTGCGCAACGGCAAGCCGCATACAGGGCGCGGCGCCCTCATTCAGGCCATGACGGCAATGGTGAGCGACGCCTGAGCGTCTGGATCGAGACCGGCGCCTCCCTGGCACTTGCCAGGCTGGCACGTCGTTACGCAGTAACGCAACAGACATTGATCGAGCAGTTGGTCGTCGCGGAAGATGAGCGCATCCTCGCGGGCATTGAGCCCGATTCGGCGCAGTGGCGTGCGTACTTCATCGACACATCGTTACGCGGTAACGACGGCGATCAAATAAACGAAAAATTCCCCAACGACAATAACGAAGGAGCAACGACAACCATGACCACCTAACCCGTAACAATCACCTCGGCCGACCGGCCAAGATGATGGAATGAACGCCCCCACCTATCGGACGTTAGGAGCTGAAAAAGTGGACCCTCACGGGCCGCCGGCATCAAAAGTGCCCAAATTGGAAGATCATGAAGGTCTTCACAGGCTAACCGGAGGGTCCGAGATGAAGTATACGACGGTCGGGGTCGACATCGCGAAGACGGTGTTCCAGCTTCACTGGGTAGATGCTGACACGGGGGAGATCGTCAGCCGGCAGCTCAAACGGGCGCTGTTTCTTGAGCACTTCGCGAACCGGGCTCCTTGCCTGATAGGGATGGAGGCGTGCGGCGGAGCTCAGCATTGGGCACGGCGGTTAATTGAGATGGGTCACCAGGTAAAACTGATGCCGGCGAAGTTCGTCAAAGCCTTCGTGATTGGCAATAAGAATGATCCGGCAGATGCACGCGCGATCTGGATGGCTGCCCAGATGCCAAGTAAAGCGGTCGCGGTGAAGACCGAGGCGCAGCAGGCAGTGTTAGCGCTGCACCGGATGCGGCAACAGAAAGTCAAGTTCCGGACCGCACAGATGAACGGTCTGCGCGGGCTGCTCACTGAATACGGCGAAGTGATGAGCAAGAGCCGGGCAGCGCTCGACAAAGCGATTCCCGCGGTACTTGCGAGACTTGCCGAGCGTCTGCCGGCGATGCTGATCGAGTCGTTGCGTGAGATGTGGAATGACCTCGAGCGCCTCGATAAGCAGATCGCCGACATCGAACGACGCTTGCAGACGTGGATGAAAGAAGACAAAGCGTGTCATGCGATCGCGGCGATACCCGGGGTGGGTTTGCTCACTGCGACCGCAGTGGTTTCGACTATGGGCGATCCGAAAGCGTTCAAATCCGGACGCGAGTTCGCGGCCTGGCTCGGTCTCGTTCCCGGACAAACGGGCACGGGCGGAAAGATTCAGTTGTTGGGCATCTCCAAGCGTGGCGACACGTATGTACGTACCTTGCTGATCCACGGTGCACGCAGTGTGCTCTTCCACGCGAAGGAGCCAGGTCCGTGGGTCGAGCAGATGAAAAAACGAAGACCGCCGAACGTGATCACCGTGGCACTGGCGAACAAGATGGCTCGGACGATCTGGGCAATCCTTGCACATGGCAAGCCGTATCAGAAGGAGCACGTGAGTACCAGGCTGGCCTGATGGTCAGAGCAGAAACAGAACATTTAAACTTTGCAGGGTGACGTCAAAGGTTGCGTTGGCAACGAGTGTGATGACAAGACAGGTCGGACCGGAACTCGCTAAACCTGAAAGATGATTCGAGCTTGGAGCTCATGCGACAAATGAGGGGCGAGTTAGCGGATTTCANGCACGTGAGTACCAGGCTGGCCTGATGGTCAGAGCAGAAACAGAACATTTAAACTTTGCAGGGTGACGTCAAAGGTTGCGTTGGCAACGAGTGTGATGACAAGACAGGTCGGACCGGAACTCGCTAAACCTGAAAGATGATTCGAGCTTGGAGCTCATGCGACAAATGAGGGGCGAGTTAGCGGATTTCATCGGGGCCCGCAGCGGATGAGGCTGCAAGAAGGCCGTATATAAAGCTGCAGCCTATCCTGTTAAATCAAAGCACGCGAAAACTGGCGCATAAGGGGGCGTTCATATAAATCATCTTGATGTTGAACACATCGGGCTGGCCGAGTCGCAGCAGCAGGCCGGCAACCGGCAGCACCGCGATCGGTAGCATCAGCGCGCGTCCCAGCCGCTGAATTTTCAGAAACGGATTCCCATCCATTGATACCTCCAATCCTTTGTCTCTTTGTTGAACGTCGTTGTCGAACGTCGTTATCGAACGTCGTCGTTGAGTCTTGTAGCTCGGGTTAATAATTGAGCGAAGCCGGCTGCGGACCGTGTGGGGTTCAGTCCAAAGGCCAGGTTTCGCGACTTGCTGCTCTTACCGCCTGCGCCGATTCGAGCGCCAGTGCATCCTGGGCGCGTTGACGGCACAGCTGATAATCGAGGTTACGCACGCGCGCCTTGATGCCCGGCACCGACACCGGGTCCACCGAAAGCTCGGTCACGCCAAGGCCGATAAGCAGCGGCATGGCGAGCGGATCGCCCGCCAGCGCGCCGCACACACCGACCCATTTGCCGTGCTTGTCGGCACCTTGCACGGTGGCTGCGATCAACCGCAGCACAGCCGGATGCAAGCCGTCCGCCTGGGCGGCGAGGTCGGCCTGGCAACGATCCATGGCGAGCGTGTATTGCGTCAGATCGTTGGTGCCGATCGAGAGGAAATCCGCGTGTTGCGCGAGTTGATCGGCAAGCAGCGCCGCCGACGGCACTTCGATCATCACACCGACTTCGATTGGCTCCGTGCGGCCCGATTCGCGAGCGAATTCGTCGATGCGTTTGCGGATCCGGATCAATTCGCCGACGTCGGTCACCATCGGCAGCAGGATGCGCACGGCGCCGAGAGGCTGCACCGCGAGCAGACCACGCAACTGGTCGTCGAGCAGGTCCGGGCGCACTTGCGCGAGGCGGATGCCGCGCAAGCCGAGCGCGGGATTCGGCTCGGGCGGCAGCGTCAGATAGTCGACTTCCTTATCCGCGCCGACATCCAGCGTGCGGATGATCGCGGTGCGACCGCTCAACGCGTCGACGATTGCCTGGTAGCTCTGACGATGTTCGTCCGTGGTCGGCGCAGCGGCGCGGTGAATGAACAGCAGTTCGGTGCGCAACAGGCCGACGGAATCGGCGCCGTTTTCGACGGCGGTCTTCGCGTCGTCGAGCGTGGCGATGTTCGCGGCCACTTCGATCGCGCGGCCATCGGACGTGACGGCGGCTTGCTGCGAGGTACGGCGATTGGCTTCGCGCACACCGGCGAGACGGGTGCGTTCCAGACGTGCGCGTTCAACGTCGAGCCCGGTCGGCGCGAATTCGAGGCGGCCGGTCGTGGCGTTCACCACCACTTGCGTGCCTTCGGGAATCGCATGCAACGCGTCGCCGACTGCCACCAGTGCGGGAATGCCCGCCTGACGCGCCAGAATCGCCGCGTGCGAAGTCGCGCCGCCGCGCGCCATCACCAGCGCGGTAACGCGCGAGCGATCCAGCGTCGAGAGATCGGAGGGCGTGAACTCTTCCGCCGCGAGCACGGCTTCTTCCGGCAACGTGCGCGCCGCGGCGTTCGTATAACCGAGCGCGCGCAGCACGCGCTTCTCGATGTCGCGCAGGTCAGCAGCGCGTTCCGCGAGCAACGCGTCTTCGATTTTCGAAAGGATCGCGATCTGCGCACGGATCGCTTCGCGCCATGCAAAGCCGGCGCTCTTGCCGAGGCTGATCAGATCGCGCGCCGCGTCGAGCAGCGTGGGATCTTCGAGCAGCACGCGGTGTACCGCGAAAATGCCCGCTTCGCCGACCGCGCCGCGCTGCGATGCGTCACGCACGGTCGTGCCGAGGTCCGCATCGACGGTGGCAATCGCCTTGTCGAGCAGGCGGCTCTCCGCGGCGGACGTGCCGGTCGCCTTCTCCGGCGGATCGATGTCCGCGTCGTCCCAGCGCACCAGTTTGCCGACCGCGATGCCCGGTGCGGCGCACACGCCGGCGAGCGTATTCGGAGCGAGCGCTTCGCCCGCCGGACGCGCCACGGCTTGCGGCGCCGGCGAACTTTGGCGTGCCGGTTTTTCTTCGACTTCGCCATGCGCTTCGCGCGTCAGTTCGTGAGCAATGGCTTCGATCGCGGCCCTCGCTTGCGGGCCGACGCCGAGCAACTCGACGGTCGCGCCCTCACCCGCGCCGAGTCCGAGCAAACCCACCACGCTTTCGATCGCCGCCTTGCGCCCTTCGTAACGCACTTCGACGCGTGCGTCGAAACCGCGCGCCGCTTCACGGGCCCGCGCCGCCGGACGTGCATGCAGACCGCCTGCGTGGACCAGCGTGACTTGCTGACGGGCTTCTTCCGCCACGTTCGTCACACCAGCCTGGCGTGACGCCTCGGCCGCCGCGCCACTGCGCGCGCGGAGCACCAGCAGCGGCGTTTCACCGGCTTTCAGCAGGCCGCCTTGCACGCGCTCGACGATCTCGAACGCGTCGGAATTGGCAATCGCCACCACCGACACGAGGCTCGGCGCTTTGAGCGCGACCTGATCCTGATCGAACTCGATCAGCACGTCGCCGGCGCGCACGTGAGCGCCTTGCGCGACCATCGGCGCAAAGCCCTTGCCGTTCAGCGCGACCGTATCGATACCGATATGCAGCAAAATCTCGACACCTTCGGCAGTGGCAAGCGTCACTGCGTGACCCGTGCGCGCGAGATGCGTCACCGTGCCGTCGCACGGCGCGACGAGTCGGCCCTCGAGCGGATCAATACCGATACCGTCGCCGAACATACCGCCCGAAAACACAGGGTCGGGCACGTTCGCGAGCGGCACGACCGGACCGGTCATCGGCGCGAGCAAAACAATATGGCCTTCAGAATGGCTCATCAAGCGGGACTCCTCGACACGTCGCATCTGATTTCTCGTCAGTGAGTTTCGGTGACTTTGTTGAGATGGCGCGGCGCATCGGGATTGCGCCCGCGCGCGGCGGCAAGGCCGGCGGCCATCACGTAAAAGGACAGGATCGCGGCGATCGGATCGAGCGCCGCATGAGCGGTGGTAGCGAGAGGCAGCGTGGCTTCCGGCACGTCGGCCGGCGCCGCGAGCAGCACACGGGCGCCGCGCGCCTTCATGTCGCGAGCGAGTTGCAGCAAGCCCGCCTGTTCCGGACCGCGCGGTGCGAAGACCAGCAGCGGGTAGTCGCGGTCGATCAGTTCCATCGGACCGTGACGCACTTCCGCGCTCGAAAACGCTTCGGCCTGAATGCCGGAGGTTTCCTTCAGTTTCAGCGCGGCTTCCTGCGCGATGGCCAGACCCAGACCGCGGCCGATCACGATCATGCGCTCCACGCCGTGCAATTCCTCCACGGCATTCGACCAGTCGAGCTTGCCCGCGGCTCGCAGGGCTTCGGGGAGTGTCTTCAACGCCGCGAGCAGTTCGGCGTCTTTCTGCCAATGCGCGACGAGTTGCGCGGAAATCGACAGCATCGCGATGTAGCTCTTGGTGGCCGCAACGCTCAGTTCCGGACCGGCTTCGAGCCGCAACTCGAATTCGCACGCATCGGCCAACGGTGAGCCCGACACGTTCACGGCAGCGACCGTCAACGCGCCTGCCTGGCGCAATGCTTCCATCGTGCCGACCAGATCCGGGCTCTTGCCCGATTGCGAGAACGCCAGCGCGAGCTGATCGCGCACCTGCAGCGGCGCTTGCTGGAGCGTCGCGACCGACATCGGCAGCGAGGCAACCGGCACGCCGAGTCGGCTCATCGTCAGGCATGCGAAGTAACTCGCCGCATGGTCCGAGCTGCCGCGCGCGACCGTCAGCGCGACATGGCGCGGCTGCTGTGCAAGCTTTACCGCGAGGGCCTCGACGCGCGAGGTATCCGTGAGTTGCGCAGCGACCGTTTCAGCGGACGCCAGCGCCTCTTTAAGCATATTCGACAATTGCTTCTCCTTCGACGTAAGTCGCGCTCAACGCCAGTTCACGATCGAACACGACCACGTCGGCCCACGCACCGCGCGCGATGCGGCCGCGGTCCTCGATGCCCAGGTAGTCGGCGGCGTAGCGCGACAAACGGTTCGATACATCGGCGATCGGCAAGCCGATCGACACGAGATTGCGCAGCGCCTGATCCATGGTCAGGGTGCTGCCGGCGAGCGTGCCGTCGGCGAGACGCACGCCGCCGAGGCACTTCGTCACATGCTGGCTGCCGAGGCGATATTCGCCGTCAGGCATGCCGGTGGCCGAGGTGCTGTCCGTCACCACATAGAGACGCGGAATCGCGCGCAATGCCGCGCGGATCGCACCAGGATGGACGTGCAGCAGATCGGGAATGATTTCGGCGAACTCGGCGTGCGCGAGCGCCGCGCCGACGAGGCCGGGATTGCGATGGTGCAGCGGTGACATCGCGTTGAACAGGTGCGTGAAGCCGCAGGCGCCGTGCTTGAGCGCGGCGACGGCGTCGTCGTAGGTGCCGAGCGAATGGCCCAACTGCACACGCACGCCGCGCGCCGCCATCTCGGAGATGATCTCCATGTGGCCGGCAATTTCCGGCGCCAGCGTGACCACGCGAATCGGTGCGATGGACAGATACTTCAGCACTTCGTCCATCACCGCCGAGACCGCTGCGTCCGGTTGCGCGCCGAGCTTGCCGGGATTGATGTACGGCCCTTCCAGATGCACGCCGAGCACGCGCGCGCCGCCGGGCGTGCGAATCCGCGCGTTGTTGCCCAGACCCGCGACGACGCTCATCAGTTCATCGCGCGGCGCGGTCATGGTGGTGGCGAGCAGGCTCGTCGTGCCATAACGCGCATGCGTGCGGGTGATGGTTTCGATCGCGTTGTCGCCTTCCATCACGTCGGCGCCGCCGCCGCCATGCACGTGCAGATCGATGAAGCCAGGCAGGATGTAGGGCGCGTCGTTGGTCGACGGGTCGACACGTTCGCCGGTGAGCGCCGTGATGCGGCCGTTTTCGAATTCGAGCGTGCCGTGAATCCACCCATCGGTGGTGAGTATGTTTCCGGTCAGCATGAGTCTCTCTGGTAAGGCGTGATACGGGGCGTGACTGAATGAGGCCTGACGGCGGCCGTGCTCCTGAACTCGCGGACTTCGCGCGTGGCTCAGTCGAGCCGCTCAGGTGCGCAATTCAGCGACAAAGTCGTAGTAATCATCGCGGCAATAGGTGTCGGTCAGCTCGATCGCGCGCTGATCGGCGCTATAGCCGATACGGGTAATGACCAGCAGCGCCGAGCGCGGTTCGATATCCATCAACGCGGCGATCTCGCTCGACGCGTTGACCGCGCGAAAGTGCTGCAAGGCGCGCACCACGGCCGCGCCACGATGTTCCAGATAGCTGTAAAGCGAGTCGCCGACGGCTTGCGGGTCGGGCACGATGGCGGCCGGCAGCGCGGAATGCTCGACCGCCATGACAATGCCGTCCGCGCGCCGCAAGCGCCGCAGACTCGCCACCGCCGCGCCTGGCGAGAGTCCGAGATGCACCAGCTCTTCGCGGTTGGCGGCGCGCATATCGCGCTCGAGCCACACCGAATCTGGCCGGAAGCCGCGCTGCTGCATCTTCTTCGTAAAACCGGTGAGACGCGAGAGCGGATCTTCGACGCGCGGCGTGATGAAACTGCCCGCGCCACGAGCGCGCCGGATCAAGCCTTGCTCGACCAGCAACTCGATCGCCTTGCGCGCCGTAATGCGCGACACGCCGATCGCGTCCGAGAGCGTGCGCTCCGAGGGCAGCGCCTCACCCGCTGACCACACGCCGCAATGAATCGCCGTCGCGAGATTGCGCGCAAGTTGCAAATAGAGCGGCGTGACGTTGCGGGCGTCAGGCATCAGTGCGGACCAGCGAGTTTCCATGGGACTCCGGCGGCCGACGCGGAAAGGTAGGCCTACGAAAAATGAGAGCCCATTATATAACCAACATAATACCAGTCAATCGACTGGTTCTATACTGGCATGACGAGGCGCAAAGCCTTGCCGGATAAGGCCGGAAGGGATCTAAGGAGCAGTTGGAACGCGGTTTCTGGAGCCCAGGACTTACCCGTATCCGAGCGTGAGAAGGCGGCTGGGTGGCCGGAGCACGGTCTTTTCCGCGTAAGAAATAGGACCCTGATCGATACCTTTTTAATACCAGTTCAATCAACCCTTTACCGGTATGGCTTTTGCAAAAGAGAGGCGTTCCAATATAGTGCTGGGAAGCAAGCCATAACATTCCCCCGGGGAGCAGCATTTGACCGATTCCGAGGCGCTGCGGCGCGCTCAGGCCGTCCGCCATTTCAACCGCTTCTACACCCAGCACATTGGCGCACTCCACGAGCACCTGGCAAAGAGCGCGTTCTCTCTGACCGAGGTGCGTGTGTTGCACGAACTCTACCGCGGACGTGCGCAAACGGCCTCGGTGCTCGGGCGTGCGCTCGGTCTCGACAGCGGGTATCTCAGCCGCCTGTTGACCAGTTTCGAACGGCGCAATCTGATCACGCGCCGCCCGTCTGAAACGGACGCGCGCCAGTCGCTGATCGCCCTCACCGACAGCGGCCACGCCGCCTACGCGCCGCTCGATACCGCGGCGATCGAAGAAGTGTCTGTATTGCTAGCCGGCCTCCCGGCGCTCTCCCAGGAGCAGTTGATCGCCGCGATGAAGATCATCGAACGGCTGCTCGGTAAGGAGCCGAAGCATGAACTCGTGATGCTTCGCCCGCCGCGCCCAGGTGAATGCGGCTGGCTCGTGCATCGGCAGGCGCAGTGGTTTGCCGCGCAATACGGCTGGAATCAGTCGTTCGAAGGATTGCTCGCGCGGGTCGTCGCCGACTACACGCAACGCAACGATCCGGTGCGGGAGATGTGCTGGGTCGCCGATCAGGAAGGGGTCGTGGTCGGCTCGGTCTGTGTCGTCGGGGTGTCGACGACGGTGGCGGGCGTGCGGCTCTTATGGGTCGAGCCCGACGTGCAGCGCCTCGGCGTCGGCACCCAATTGCTGAGCGAATGCGTGCGTTTCGCGCGGCGCGCGGGCTACACGAAGCTCACGCTAACAACGGCCACCTCGCTGGAACAACCGCGGCGCCTGTGCGAGCGCGCCGGTTTCAGGCTTGCCAGCGCGGCGGCTGAGTGCCGCTTTGGCAAGGATCTGACGATCGAGCGATGGGAACTGGAACTGTAGAACGCGTCGCTCTTAAAACGACGGCACCACCGAACCCTTGAACTGCGTCTTGATGAACTGGCGCACGTCTTCCGACTGATACGCGGCAACCAGCTTCTTCACCCACGGCTTGTCCTTGTCCTGCGTGCGCACGGCAATCAGGTTCGCGTACGGGCTATGCACGTCTTCGAGCGCGATCGCATCTTTGGTCGGTTGCAGGCCGGCGGCCAGCGCGAAGTTCGTGTTGATCGCGGCGGCATCGACGTCCGACAGCGAGCGCGGCAGTTGCGCGGCATCGAGTTCGACCAGCTTGATCTTCTTCGGATTCTCGGCAACGTCGAGCGCCGTCGCGTTATTGCCGTTCGCGCCCGCACCGGCCTTCAGCTTGATCACGCCTTGCGTTTGCAGCAACAGCAGCGCGCGATTTTCGTTCGACGGATCGTTCGGCACCGCGACCTTCGCGCCTTGCGGCAGGTCCTTCAGCGACTTCAGCTTCTTCGAGTAGATGCCGAGCGGCGAGATGTAAGTGAGACCGGCGCTGACGATCTTGTAGCCGCGCTGCTTGATCTGGCTATCGAGGTACGGCTGATGCTGGAAGCTGTTCGCGTCGAGATCGCCTGCGTCGAGTGCGGCGTTCGGCTGCACGTAGTCGTTGAATTCGACGACCTTCACGTTGAGGCCTTCGCGCTTCGCCACTTTCGTGACGACTTCCCAGATTTGCGCATCCGGGCCGCCGATCGTGCCGACCTTGATCACTTTGTCGTCGGCGTGCGCGCCGAAGCTGGTAACGATCGCCGCACCGGCGATGACTGCCGAGAGGGCTTTGAGGATGTTTCTGCGCTGCATGTGATTCTCGCTGTTTCTAATCAATGACCTGGCCGACGATTTCATCGACGACCTATCGAGTTCTGATCGATGTCAGATTCGGGTGGAAGCCGGCGGCAAAGATTGCTTCTGGCAATGCGCCGCCAACTGGACCTCAAATGGTCTCATATGCCCGGCGAGATGGGAAATACCACGATCGCATATGGTTATGCGCGCCGAACGGCGTTGAACCGCCAGCGAGTGAAAGCGGCAAACGGTCGGCCGTACATGGAAATCAGAAGGTGGTCCATTCATCATCGCGCGGCGTGGCCTTGGCTGCTTCGGCCGCTGCGCGCGGCTTGCCAACCGGCTTTGCGCTTGCAACGGCGGCGGCTGGTGCCGGAGCCGGCGCCGCAGCCGCTTTCACTGGCGTCGGCAGCTTCGGTTCGGCGCGCGACGATGCCGGCGCGGACTGCGCAGCCGCGCTAACTTCGCGAGCAGCCGCCGAGTGCGTCGTAGCCGTCACTCTGCGCGCCGCGAGCGCAGCCGAACTCTGCGAACCACCGTCCGTGTCGCTCACGCGAAACGCGCTCACCGTGTCGCGCAAACGCCCCGCCTGATCCTGCAACGAAGCCGCCGCAGCCGCAGCCTGCTCGACCAGTGCCGCGTTCTGCTGCGTCACTTCGTCCATCTGCGTGACGGCGCGGCCGACCTGGGAAATACCGCTGCTCTGCTCTTCGGATGCCGCCGCGATCTCGCCCATGATGTCGGTGACGCGTTGCACGGCTTGCAGAATCTCGCCCATCGTCGTGCCGGCCTGCTGCACGAGCGTCGAGCCGTTGTGTACGCGTTCGACCGATGCGCTGATCAACTGCTTGATCTCCTTGGCCGCCGTTCCCGAGCGCTGCGCGAGGCTGCGCACCTCGCCGGCAACGACCGCGAAACCGCGCCCCTGCTCACCGGCGCGCGCAGCTTCCACGGCGGCGTTCAACGCCAGAATGTTGGTCTGGAATGCAATGCCTTCGATCACGCCGATGATGTCCGCGATCTGCCGCGAGCTGTCGTTGATCTCGCCCATCGTGCCGATCACGCGGCTCACCACGACGTTGCCGCGCATCGCGATTTCGGACGCATTATGCGCGAGTCCGCTCGCCTGCCGCGCGTTGTCGGCGTTCTGCTTGACCGTCGCGGTGAGTTCTTCCATGCTCGCCGCCGTTTCCTGCAGCGACGCGGCCTGCTGCTCAGTGCGCTGCGACAGATCACCGTTGCCTGCGGCGATCTGCTGCGTAGCCGACGCGATAGATTCCGCCGAGCGACGAATCTCGCCGATGGTCCGCTGCAAACGGTTCTGCATTTCATGCATGGCCGCCATCATGCTGGTCTTGTCGCGCGGACGTACGTCGACCACTTGGGTCAGATCGCCTTGCGCGATACTTGCCGCGAGCCGCGCCGCCTGGTCCGGCTCGCCGCCGAGACTCGCGCGCACGTTGCGGATGATCAGCACCATCGCAAGCGAGATGATCGCGCCGATCACCAGTACGACGACGAGGTGGCCAAGCAGCGTTTCGTAGTACGCCGTATCGATGTCCTTGATGAACACGCCGCTCGTGATGTTCCAGTCCCAAGGCGCGAAGCGCACCACATAACTGAGTTTCGGCACGGCGGTTTCAGTGTGCGGCAGGCGCCCGCGATACTGCGCGAAGCCGCGGCCGCTTGCCTTGGCCGCGTCGACGATCGCCACGTACAGGAGCTTGCCGTCCGGATCCTTGAAGTCGCCGACCGCCTTGCCGGTCATTTGCGGCAGCGTGGGATGCATCAGCACCACCGGCTTCGAATCCATCACGAACAGATAGCCGGACTCGCCGTAGCGCATGGTCGCAAGACGGGCTAGCGCTTCGCGCTGCGCATCGGCCGCACTCATCTTGCCGCTCTGCGACAGCGCGTAATAGCCGTTCACGACGCCTTGCGCGGCATCGACCAGATTCACCATGCCGGCCTTGCGCTCGGCCAGCATCGTGCTGCGCGTTTCGACCGCGCTCCACAGCCCGACACCCAGCAGTCCCAGCCAGACGAGCGCGAGCGACAGCCATAGTTTGCGATTCAAACTCATCCTGCTCATTGTTGTGGTCTCTCTTCGTGTGATTCGTGTTTCGTTCGCAGTCGCAAGCACACGGTTTCGCGTCGCGCGCAAACGATTGCTAGCGAGATAACGGCATGATTTACCGACAACTTGAGAGACTCTGTAAGGAGAGCGCCGGCAGGGTCCGGCGGTCTGCACGCAGGTTGATCGCGCGCAACGAATCGTGCTCTGAACGATAATCCGAAGCTGCGGTCGCGTTCTGGCGGCGCATTCCCTTGCTCGAGAAGACACCATGTACGTTATCGACCTCATCTACACCGCATCGCTCGAACGCATCGACGACGCATTGGAAGCGCATCGCGCATTTCTGGCGCGGCAGTTTGAAGCAGGTGTGTTCGTCGCCGCCGGACCGAAAGTGCCGCGCGACGGCGGCATCATTCTGGCGGTGCGCATCGAGCGCGATAAGCTCGATGAGATTCTCGCCAGCGACCCGTTCGCGCAGCAGAAGCTGGCGCGTTACGAGGTGACGGAGTTCAAGACGACGCGGCTTGCGCCGGGGTTGAATCTGCCGATTCCGACCTGAGAGGAGTAAAGCGAGGGGCGTTGTTGAAAACGGGCGCGATGTGGCGTGCGCCCGCCATGGATCGGTGCGTCAGTCGAGCAGCAGCTTGATATCGTGCACCCACGGCGTTGCGCCCTGGCCGTCACGCGCGAACAGGCGCAGCTTGCCGTCCGTATCGAACACATAGCTCGCTGCCGTGTGATCCATCGTGTAGCTGTCAGGCGTCTTGCCCGGCACCTTCGCGTAGTAGACGCGAAAGTCTTTCGTGATTTTGGTGAGTTGCGCCTGATCGGCCGGGCGCAAACCGACGAACGTCGGATTGAATGCCGGCACGTATTGCGCGAGCAGAGCCGGCGTATCGCGATCGGGGTCCACGGTAACGAACAGCACCTGCACGCGCTTTGCGTCTTCCGGGCCGAGTTGCTGCAACGCTTGCGACAATTCGGCCATCGTGGTCGGACAAACGTCCGGACAATGCGTGTAGCCGAAGAACAGCACCACGACCTTGCCCTTGTAGTCCGCCATGGTGCGCAAATGACCAGACGTGTCGGGCAGCGAGAAGTTGCTCCCGAACTGCGTATTGCCGGTGATGTCGAGATTCTGGAATGCCGGCGGCTGCTTGCCGCAGCCCGCCACCAGCAAGGCGCCGCCGAGCGCGCAAGCTATCACAGCGGCACGCGCCGTACGCGCGAAGCGGTTATTGAGCATGGTTTTACGCGCCGATCACGACGCGCGCATAGTGGTCGATCAGCAGCGCGGCGAACAGCAGCGACAGATAGACGATCGAATAGCGGAAGGTTTTGCGCGCGAGGTCGTCCGAGTACTCGCGGTAGATCTTCCACGCATAGGCGAGGAACACGGCACCCAGCAACACGGCCGCCACGAGGTACACCACACCGCTCATGCCGGAGACGAAGGGCATCAACGTGACCGCGAACAGGATCACCGTGTACAGCAGAATATGCAGGCGCGTGTACTTCTCGCCGTGCGTGTTCGGCAGCATCGGCAGGCCGGCGTTTTCGTAGTCTTTGCGGCGATACAGTGCGAGCGCCCAGAAATGCGGCGGCGTCCACACGAAGATGATCAGCACCAGAATCCAGGCATCGCCCGGCACGTGGCCGGTGACCGCGGCCCAGCCGAGCGCAGGCGGCATGGCGCCCGAGGCGCCGCCGATCACGATGTTCTGCGGCGTGGCAGGCTTGAGCAGCAGCGTATAGATGACCGCGTAGCCGACGAACGTGGCCAGCGTGAGCCACATGGTGAGCGGATTGGCGAACGTATAGAGCGTCCACATGCCGAGGCCGCCGAGCACGGCCGAAAACAGCAGAATCTGCGCGGTGGTGATTTCACCGCGCGCGGACGGCCGCCATGAAGTGCGGCGCATTTTCGCGTCGATTTTCTGTTCGACGAGGCAATTGATGGCGAACGCCGCGCCGGCCAGCAACCAGATGCCGACGGTGCCGCCGATCAGCGGAGTCCAGGGCACCATGCCGGGCGTCGACAGGAACATGCCGATGACGGCGCAGAACACGGCGAGTTGCGTGACGCGCGGCTTCGTCAGGGCGATGTACTGGGAGACCCGGCTACCGGGCGTTTGGGAAAGTGTTGTGCTGTCCATGTGGAGTCACGCTGGCGCGGCATCGCGCGCAGGAAACACGGCGCGGCCGGGACGGCTATAAGCGATCCGAAAGTTTAACATAACGAGCAGAAGCAGCAGGATTGCGGCCCCACCGTTATGCGCCACCGCAATGGGCAACGGCCATTGCAGAACGATGTTCGACAGCCCCGTGATGAACTGGATCAGCACCACCAGCAGCACGCCGTTCGCCGGCCGCCGCAGCGACTCGAAGCGGCGTAGTTTCAACGCCAGCCAGACCAGATAAGCAACCACGACGATCGCGAATGTGCGATGCGTCCAGTGAATCGCCACCAGCGCGTCCTGGGTGATCATGTCGCCGTCGCCGGTCATGCCGAGCGCACGCCACAGGTGGAAGCCGTGCGCGAAGTCCATGGGCGGAACCCATTGGCCGTTGCAGGTCGGGAAATCCGTGCAGGCAAGCACCGCGTAGTTCGTGCTGACCCAGCCGCCCAGCGCGATTTGCGCGATCAGCAGCACGAGGCCCGCGAGCGCGGCCGCACGCCAGCGCGCGGCTTCGGGTTCGAACGCGGGCAACGGCGTCTGCCGCGCGGCCAGCCAGCCGAGCGTGCCCAGCAGCGCGAGGCCGAGCAGCAAGTGCGTCGTTACGATGATCGGCTGCAGCTTCATCGTCACCGTCCACGCGCCGAACGCGCCTTGCACCAGAATCAGCAGCAACAGCGAGGTCGGCCACCATGGCGACACATGCAGCGCACGCCGTTTGACGCGCGCCGTCCACGCGATAACTGTCTGCGCGATGATCAGCACGCCGATCGCCATCGCAAAGTAGCGGTGGATCATTTCGATCCATGCCTTCGTCATGCTGACCGGTCCGGTGGGCATAGCCTGATGCGCGGCCGTGATCGCCGCATGCGCGATGAACGGCGACGACGTGCCGTAGCAGCCCGGCCAGTCCGGACAGCCGAGCCCGGAATCGGTGAGCCGCGTGAAGCCGCCGAACATCACCAGATCGAGCGTGAGGAAGGTAGTGAGCCAGACCAGCTTGCGGAATTTGTTGTCGTCTGCCTTGACCCACACGTAGGACAGCGGCAACAACGCGATACACAAGCCGATCAGGGCCAGTTGCAGTACGAACATCTCTCTTACCTATGTTGCGGCATCAGCCGATGCTCGACCATTTGAGCAGCTTGGTCACGTCGCCCTTGATCTTGCTGGGGTTCGGATCTTTCGGGAAACGCATCATCAGATTGCCGTTCGGATCGACCATGTAAATGTGGTCGGTGATTTGCGTGCCGTTCTCAGTGGGCAGCCACGCGGACACCTGTGCCGGATCGGCGATCATCATGTTGGTGTCGGGGTAGGCCTTTTGTATCACGTCTGCGACGTTGCCTGCATCGGTACGCAACCAGACTTCCACGACGCGTTCGCGTTCCGGGCCCTGAGCTGCGCGGATTTGTCGCATGAAGTAGAGCTTGGTGGCGCAGGCTTTGTCGCACGCGCTGTTGTCGACCGAGATCAGCAGCCAGCGGCCGCGCAGCGTTGCGAACTTGATGGGCTTGCCATCTTCGCCCGTCACCACGAGCGAATCGGGAATCGGGCGTTGCGGTTCGACCAGCGTGCCGTAACTCGTGCTGCCGCCGGTCGGCTTGATCACGTAGTACGTGAAATACGACACGGCGATCGGTGCCGCGCAGATGATCGCCAGCAGCAGCAGAATCCAGCGGCCGCGCTCCCACGAGCCTTTGCCATTGGGTTGGCCAGGCATGGGCTTGGGCGCTGCGGGTTTGCCGGCTTGCGGCGAACGGGGAGATTGCGTCGACACTACAGGACCTCTTTCAATGATTACGCGGCGCCACGGCCCTGCTCGGGCCACGACGCCGCATGTGCTGCGTTACACGCCCGGCGCGTGCTCTTTCTTCGCCGCACGGCGCGCGGCGTAAAGGCCAAAGACGAGCGCCGCGGCCGCCATGCCCCACCACTGGAACATATAGCCATAGTTGCGCTCGACACCGTTGGTGGGCGCGGGCCAATCGCGCACCAGCTTGTCGCCGTCGTCGCTCAACTGCTGGATCACGAACGACTGCAGCGGCAAACCGGTTTCCGCGGCGTACGCGGCGGTATCCAGATTCTGGCGGATCAGTTGATGCTCGGCCGAACCACCCTGCCCCAACTCGTATGCGCGCGACGCGTCAGCCCGCGCAATGCCTTCGATCTCGATTTCACCTTGCGGCGTCGTATACGGCGCGATGGTCTCGCGATTGTTCATGTTGCGCGGCAGCCAGCCGCGATTGACCAGCACGTAGCCGCCGTCGGCCAGTTTAAAAGGCATCACGACGTAAAAGCCCGGCTGGTCGTTATACGGACGATTATCGAGGTAGACGACTTTATCCGCGACGAAACTGCCGCGTGCCTTCACGCGATGAAACTCGATGTCCTTCAATGCGACCGGCGCGGCGCTCACCGGTTGGGCGGGCGCGTTCTCGAACTGCGTGATGTGCGCTTCGAGCGCTTCTTTCTGATGCGCGCGGTCACGTTGCCAGAAACCCAATCGTACCGTCACCACGATCACCAACAGAATCAACAGCGCAGGAACGAGGCGGATCTTCATCGGGTACGCTCCACCACCACTCGCGGCGCGACGGGGAACGTGCGGCAAACGCCGGCGCGCGGTGCGATAATAAATGCCTTGCCCCTGCGCTTCCTGATTTCAGCTGGTTCCATGCACATTCTCGTTCCCATCGCCTTCGTCCTGATCATCGCCAGCATGGTGTCGGCGCTGTACTTCATGATGCATGACAAGGGCAAAACCAAGCGGATGGTCTGGTCGCTCGCCACGCGGGTGGGCCTGTCGATCTCGCTATTCCTGTTCATCCTGTTCGCTCACTGGATGGGCTGGATTCAATCGACCGGCATTCCTTACGGGCGCTGAGCCCGGCGCAAAGATTCCCACGCCGCCAAACAAAACGCCGCCCTGACAGGGTCGAGGGCGGCGCTGCATAAGCCTTGCATACTGCTCGTGCGCCGCGTCCCGAAGGACGTTGCGCGAACGGCCTGCCCATTCCGGATTGCCGGTCGGCGCAGGCCAGACTGCGTTACAGCCAGTACACGACGACGTACAGCCCGAGCCACACGACGTCCACAAAGTGCCAATACCAGGCCGCGCCTTCGAACGCGAAGTGATGGTCCGCCGTGAAGTGACCGCGGATCATACGCACCAGCACGACTGCCAGCATCGTGCCGCCGAGGAACACGTGGAAGCCGTGGAAGCCCGTCAACAGGAAGAATGTCGAACCGTACACGCCCGACGACAGCGTCAGGTTCAGTTCGTTGTACGCGTGGAAGTACTCGAAACCTTGCAGGAACAGGAAGCAGACGCCGAGCACGAGCGTTGCAGCCAGCCAGACGATCGCCTTCTTGCGATGATTTTCACGCAGCGCGTGGTGCGAGACGGTCAGCGTCGCGCCCGAGGAAAGCAGCAGCGCCGTGTTGATGGTCGGCACCGGCCACGGTTGCATCGACTTGAAGGTCGAGACCAGCGCTGCCGGGCCGTTGTTCGGCCACACCGCCGAGAAGTCCGGCCAGATCAGCTTGTAGTCGAGGCTGCCCAATTGATGCAACGCGATTTCGCGCGCGTAGAACAATGCGCCGAAGAACGCGCCGAAGAACATGACTTCGGAGAAGATGAACCAGCTCATGCTCCAGCGGTACGACTTGTCGACATTCTTGCCATACATGCCGCCTTCCGACTCGGCGATTGCGTCGCCGAACCAGTGCCACAGCGTAAAGAGCAGCCACAACAAACCGGCGACGACGCCGATCGGCGCCCAGTCATGTTCGTTGATCCAGGCCGCAAGCGATCCGAGCATGACCAGCAACCCGGCGGCGGCGCTGATCGGATGCCGCGACGGATGCGGTACGAAATAGTACGGGCTCTCGTTTTGACCGCTCATTCTTGATTCTCCACTTCAGTCCAGTTGTTCCGGAATCTCCGGCTGTATCTTCGGCGGCGCGTCGATACCGCACCGCTTCGCTCTAATTGTTGGGCGCTGCTTCGCCCGGTGCTACGTGTGCGCCCGCTGCGTCAACCTACCACGGCACGCACGATCAGAATCAACGCCACGATAAAAATGGCCGCGCAGATCAATGCTGCCGCGATCACGTGCAGCGGGTTCAGCTGCGTGGCGTCCGCCTCCAGATCGCGGCGCTTGCGCACACCGAAAAACGACCAGAAGACCGCACGCATCGACTGACCAAAGCTGCTCTTGCGCGGGCTGCCGTTATCGCTCATCTTGTTTCGTCTTCCTTCGTCTGCGGCACGAGCCGTCAGGCGGGATTGCCGGTGGTGGCCGCCGTATTGGCCGTGGGTGCTGCGTTTCCGGCCTTTGCCGCCGCCGGCGTATTCAATTCAAAAAACGTGTACGACAACGTGATCGTCTTGACGTCCTTCGGCAACTTGGGATCGACCACGAACACCACCGGCATCCGCTTCGTCTGATTCGCCGTCAAGGTTTGCTGCGTGAAGCAAAAACACTCGATCTTCTTGAAGTACTCGGTGGCCTGCTTCGGCGCGTAGCTCGGAATGGCTTGCGCCTGAATCGTGCGCGCCTGTTCATTGCTCACCTCGTACATCACCGTTGTCACTTCGCCAGGGTGCACGTCGAGACTACGCTGCTCCGGCTTGAATCCCAGCGGGCCGCGCGCGTTCGCATCGAATTCGATCGAAATCGTGCGGCTCATGTCGACCTGCGTATTCTTCGCCTCGCGCGCCGTGGCATCACGCTGCACGAGGTTGTTGATGCCGGTGATCTGGCAGATCGCACGGTACATCGGCACCAGCGCGAAGCCGAAACCGAACATCATCAAGGCGACGATGAACAGCTTGATCAGCATCGAACGGTTAAAAGAGCGGTCGGCTTGAGCCGGCGGTTGCGTCGACATCTCAATCCTCAACAAACCTGCAAACTGACTCGAACCGCTTTGTCAGGAGAACCACTTCTGATGAATGATGACGCTCGCGAAAAAGACCGCGGCGATCAACAACATCACGAAACCGATCCGCCGGTTACCCGCGCGAATCTGCTCGGGCGTACGTCTTTCTTGAGGATTGCGCGTCATGCTCGACTTTCTGAATACTTTTCGTGACTACGGACGCCGCCACTACCTTCGTGATCGCCGGCTCAGGTAACCAACTGCTGCACTGCCCGAGCCGGCAATCTCACCAACTTATCGATTACTCGACGGTCGGCGGGTTTTCGAACGTGTGGAACGGAGCCGGGCTCGGCACGGTCCACTCGAGACCCGTTGCGCCGTCCCACGGCTTGTCGCCAGCTTTTTCGAGTTCGCCGCCGCCACGGTAGGCCGGCAGTGCAACCGCGAACAGGAAGTAGACCTGCGCCAGACCGAAGCCGAACGCGCCGATCGAGATGACCTGGTTCCAGTCGGTGAACTGCGCCGGGTAGTCAGCATAACGACGCGGCATACCTGCGAGGCCGACGAAGTGCATCGGCAGGAACGCGAGGTTGAAGAAGAACATCGACGCCCAGAAGTGAATCTTGCCGCGCGTTTCGTTGTACATCCAGCCGGTCCACTTCGGCGCCCAGTAGTACCAGCCGGAGAACAGCGCGAAAAGCGAGCCCGCCACCAGCACGTAGTGGAAGTGCGCCACCACGAAATAAGTACCGTGATACTGAATGTCGAGCGGCGCCATGGCCAGCATCAGACCCGACAGGCCGCCGAACGTGAACACCAGCAGGAAGCCGACTGCGAACAGCATAGGCGTTTCGAAGCTCAGCGAACCGCGCCACATCGTCGCGACCCAGTTGAACACCTTCACGCCCGTCGGCACGGCGATCAGCATGGTGGCGTACATGAAGAACAACTGGCCCGTCACCGGCATGCCGGTTGCGAACATGTGGTGCGCCCACACCATGAACGACAGAATCGCGATCGACGAGGTTGCGTACACCATCGAGCTGTAGCCGAACAGCGGCTTGCGCGAGAACGCCGGAATCACCTGCGAGACGATCCCGAACGCCGGCAAGATCATGATGTACACCTCGGGGTGCCCGAAGAACCAGAAGATGTGCTGGTACATGACCGGGTCGCCGCCGCCTGCCGCGTTGAAGAACGACGTGCCGAAGTGGCGATCGAATAGCACCATGGTGATCGCGCCTGCCAGAACCGGCATCACGGCGATCAGCAGGTACGCGGTGATCAGCCACGTCCAGACGAACATCGGCATCTTCATCAGCGTGAGGCCGGGCGCGCGCATGTTCAGGATCGTCACGACGATGTTGATCCCGCCCATGATCGACGAAGCACCCATCAAGTGGACCGCGAAAATCGCGAAGTCCATGCCCGGGCCCATCTGCGTGGACAGCGGCGCGTACAGCGTCCAGCCCGCGGCGGTCGCGCCGCCCGGCGAGAAGAACGAACCGACCAGCAGAACCGCCGCCACCGGCAGGAGCCAGAAGCTGAAGTTGTTCATGCGGGCGAAAGCCATGTCCGACGCGCCGATCTGCAGCGGCACCATCCAGTTCGCGAAGCCGACGAAAGCCGGCATGATCGCGCCGAACACCATGATCAGGCCGTGCATGGTGGTCAACTGGTTGAAGAACTCGGGACGCATGATCTGCAGACCCGGCTCGAACAGTTCGGCACGGATCATCAGCGCCATCACGCCCCCGGAGAGGAACATGGTGAACGAGAAGATCAGGTACAGCGTACCGATGTCCTTGTGATTGGTTGCGAACAGCCAACGGCGCCAACCATGCGGCGTTTCGTGGGCATGGTCGCCGTGCACGTGCTCGTGGCCCGCGACTACATCGTGTCCGATGCTAGACATGACAATCTCCTAAAGCGAATACTGCGGTGCTGACCATGAACACGTCAGGCAGCCGGGCTGATCTGAACACGCCGGGCTTCTTTCGCGTCACTGCCGCCCGTGATCGTTTCCGGCTTCTTCAAAATAATATGGTCTTCGGCAATGCCGGCTGCTTTCAACGCGTCGCGCACGGCTTCGGCACGGCTCTTCGCGAGTTTCGCGTTGAGGTCGGCGGAGCCGGTGGCGTCGGTGAAGCCCGACAGCGTGAATTTCGCGTCCGGATGTGCTTTCGCATAGGCCGCAGCTGCGTCGACCGCCGCTTTCGCGTCGGCAGGCAGTGTGCTCTTGCCAGTGTCGAAGTAGATGCTGGCGGGAAGTGTTGCCGGCGATGCGGCGCTGTCCGCTGCAGCACCCGAGGCGCCCGAAGCCGCCTCAGCGCCGCTCGCTGCCGCGCCTGCGTCGGCCAGATGGTTGCCGCCTTCCGGCAGCTTGCCGTTGCGCGCGTCCGCAACCTGCTTCGGCTGGAGAATGTCGCCCGTGTGGTTGCCCCACGAATTACGTTCGTACGTGACGACCGATGCGATTTCGACGTCGTTCAACGTAGGCGCCCACGAAGGCATCGCGTTCTTGCCCTTCAGCACCAGACTGACGTGCTCGGCAATCGCGCCGTTGGCGATCTTGCTGCCGTCGAGCGCCGGGAATGCGCCCACGCCCTTGCCGGTCGGCTGGTGGCAGACCGCGCAGTTCGCCGCGTACACCTTGCCGCCGCGCTCCATCAGCTCGGCCATCGTGTAGGTCTTGTTCGGATCGTCCTGGCCTGCGGCCATTTTCTTCTTCTGGGTGTCGACCCACTTCGCGTAGTCGTCGGCGGACAGCACTTCGACCACCACCGGCATGAACGCGTGTTCCTTGCCGCACAGCTCGGTACAGAAGCCCCGGAACGTGCCGACCTTGTCAGCCTTGAACCACGTGTCGCGCACGAAACCCGGAATCGCGTCCTGCTTCACGCCGAAGGCCGGCACGTACCAGGAGTGGACCACGTCGTTCGCGGTGGTGATGATGCGGATTTTCTTGTCGACCGGCACGACCAGCGGATTGTCGACTTCCTGCAGGTACGTGGTGGAAATCGGCTGGCGGCCATCGGTTTCCGCACGCGGCGTGGTCAGCGTGGACAGGAAGTTGATGCCCTCGCCCGGGCCCTTCACGTAGTCGTAGCCCCACTTCCACTGATAGCCCGTGACCTTGATGGTGACGTCGGCGTTGGTGGTGTCTTTCATCGCCACGACGGTCTTGGTGGCGGGCAGCGCCATCAACACGACGATGATGAACGGCACGATCGTCCAGATGATTTCGACGGTGGTGCTTTCGTGGAAATTCGATGCCTTGTGGCCTTTCGATTTGCGGTGGGCGAAGATCGAATAGAACATCACGGCGAACACGCCGACGAAAATCACCGTGCAAAGCACCAGCATGAACATGTGGAGGCTGAAGAGCTCCTCAGCGATTTTCGTCGCAGGCGGCTGGAGATTGATCTCGTTGACGGCAGGGCCGCCCGGAACATCGCCCACTGCCAGGGCGGCACCGGCGAAAAGCAGTCCGCTCATCGCCAGCACGCCCATGAGGGCTCGCTTGATTGTTTTCATAGCTTCCTTACCCAAAATTTCCATTCAAACCCTCGACCCCGCTGGCAGGTAACCTCGCGCTCCCCGTGAACGCCGCGCTTCTCAACACGTCTAACAACGTGTGAGCCACATACGCAATTCACCTGCGAACTGCGCGCGCCGATACTGCGCGAGATGTTGCCCGATCATGATCGTCTGGCCGCGTGAGACCAGTTTGATCCGGTCACGTGGCGTTGCGCCTGCCTCGATCCGCACCCAGCGCGGATTGAACTCGAACTGCGTGAGCTGCTCGGCGCTGACCTGCTCGACCACGAGCCGGTTCTGAAACAGCCGGATGCGCTCGTAGTCCACAGCATGACGCGCATATATGGCAAACGCGATGCCCACCGCCAGCAATTCGACACCGGTGAACGGCAACACCAGCCAGGCGCCGACCAGAACCAGCATGAATGCAATTGCCAACGAGAACAACGCAAGCGACACGTAGAAACAGACGAACTGCCGCGGCGATATCGAACAGTTGCGTTTCATCGTCCAGTCTTTGAGAACCGGTTCTGAATCCGCCAGCAGATCTGATGCTTCCATCGCTGCCTCCCGCCGATTGTCTCCAATCGCCGCCTGCGGCCATTTCTTGCGACCGCTAATCCGGTCACCCGATCACCGCCGCGTCATCTTATCTTGCTGCCCTATGCCTCGGGGCTGCCGCCCCAAATGTGGGAACTCCGGGCGACAAACTGACGCATTATAGGCGCGATCCATAGCATCCACAAGCAAGCGTCAATTGGCCCACAACCCAGGCGTGACAAGCCTCCGCGCCGTTTTGACGCAGCTTTTGCGCGTCTTTTGAAGCGGTAATTTCAGACATAACAGATGTCCTCTTTACCGCCTCACTGATTCATCAACGGTTCCTCGCCGAACCTCGCCCGATGTCCTCGATCCGCACGATCCCATGACCTTCGGCAGTCGTGCGCGGCACGGCTTTCCATGCGTGCCCGTAGATCACCTCGAAGGTCAGCGCGATCGTGCCGTCAGCGCGCCGACGGGCTTCGAGCGCTGCCAGCAAAGCCTTGTGCAGCCTGCGCGCGACGGCGCCCGACGAGGCCTCGCGCTCGAACGGATAGGCGCCCCAGCGGCGCACGTCGGCGAGCAGCGACTCGGGCGACTTATAGGTAATGGTCAGCACTTCCTGGTCCATCACCGGAATCTCGAAACCGCTTTCCACCAGCATGTCGCCCAGGTCGTGCATGTCGACGAAATCGATCACATGCTTGCGCGAGGCAACGCCGTGCGCGGCTTCGACTTCGGCGTAGGCGCCGCGCAACTCCTTGAGCGAGTCGGGGCCAAGCGTGCTGAACATCAAGAGGCCGTTGACCTTCAGCACACGCTGCCACTCGGGAAACACGAGATCGGGCCGCGAGTGCCAATGCAGCGCAAGATTGGACCAGATGAATTCGAAGGCGCCGGCCGCGAACGGCAGCGCCGAAAAGTCGGCTTGCGCGAAGCGCGGCCCGCGGGCGCCGAGCGCTCTGCCGAGCGTGGCCGGCAGAAAGCGCCGCCAGCTCGTGTCACCCGAATCGTGCTGCAGCGCGCGCGTGAGCATGCCATGCGACAGGTCGGAGCCGAACACCGGCGCCTCGGGAAAGCGCTCGCGCAAAGCAGGGATGTCTTCGCCCATCCCGCAACCAGCGTCGAGCACGCTCGCCGGCGTGACCTTGATGTAGTCGAGACGCTCGCGCATGCGCTGCGCGATTTCGCGCGGCAGGAACGCGACGTCGCCAAAGGTCGCCGCGCGGCGGTCGAAGATCCGCTGGAGGCGCTGGGAATCATAGGCCGGACGGCCCGATTGAGCGGAAGTTGAGGACATGAGTGTCGTACTGGCGTAGAGCCCGAAGTATACTCGCTCGCTCCCCTCCATTCAGTGTGAAAGGCCTTCGCGGGCGGTCCAGCCATGCCACTCCGACCCATTTCGTCATCTTCCGGCGCCCGGTTCGCAAGTTTCGCGCGTGCTGTCAATTCCGCATGGCCGCGGGTGGCGCAGGCCGCGTTGCCGAACCTGTGCGCGTTGTGCGGCAATTTGTCGCACGCGACGCTTTGTGCCGGTTGCGACGAGGCCTACTGGAATGAAGGCCGGTTGCGATGCACTGTTTGCGCGGTACCGTTATCCGCCACGCGATCGCCGGTCCACGCGCAATACCGGTGTGCGGATTGCATTGACGAGCCGCCACCGTTCGACGCCACGTTCGCCCTTGCGGACTACCGGGCACCGCTCGACACGCTGGCCGTCGGCCTGAAATTCCGCGCCCGGCTGATGCTGGCGCGCGAGTTCGGGCAACGCCTCGCGCGCCTCGCCCAGGATTCCTGCCAAGAGCTGGCTGAATGGCCCGATGTGATCGCACCCGTGCCGCTTGCCAAAAAACGTCTCATCGAGCGCGGCTACAACCAGGCCTGGCAGATCGCGAGGCCACTGGCTCGCACGCTCAATATACGCAGCGACGCAACCCTGCTGCATCGAATGATTCACACCGCACCGCAGTCGCGGCTCGATCTCGCCGCCCGCCGTCTGAACGTAGGCCGCGCCTTCAAGGTCGCCGGATCCGTGCAAGGTCTGCACGTCGGCATTGTCGACGACGTGATGACCACCGGCGCGACACTCGAAGCGCTGGCACGCACGCTCAAGGCCGCCGGTGCGCGGCGGGTCACCAACTTCGTCGCGCTGCGCACGCCGAAAAACTAGTCTCAACCTGAGCTCACCATGTTCAATGTCGTTCTCGTAGAACCGGAAATCCCGCCGAACACCGGCAACGTGATCCGTCTGTGCGCCAACACCGGCGCGCGCCTCCATCTAATCGAACCGCTCGGCTTCCCGCTCGACGATGCCAAGCTGCGCCGCGCCGGTCTCGACTATCACGAGTACGCGCAAATGAACGTGCATGCCGACTGGGCAGCGTTTATCGCCAGGGAATCGCCAGATCCGGCGCGCATGTTCGCCTTCACCACGCGCGGTTCGGGCCGCTTCCACGAGCACGCGTTTCACTCGGGCGACTGGTTCGTGTTCGGCGCCGAAACGCGCGGCCTGCCCGACTCCGTGCTCGACCAGTTCGCCAACGAGCAGCGCGTGCGCCTGCCCATGCGGCCTGGCAACCGCAGCCTGAACCTGTCGAATACCGTCGCGGTCGTGGTGTTCGAGGCCTGGCGTCAGACGGGCTTCGAAGGCGGGGCCTGACGGCGCTGCAATTCCGCCTCGTAGCGCGCGAACATGGTGTCGCTGAAACAGGGGAACACCATCCGCTCGTCCTGCGTGCAACGATTGAGACGGAGCATGGGAACCTCGCTGATGCGAAGCGTCGATAAAAACGCGGGCAGCGACAGCGGGCAGCCGTTCAGCGCTTTGGCGCGCTAAACGGCTGAAAGACACGGCTTATTCAGCTTTGGAGTCGCGCCGCAGCAGGGCGCTGACGGCGTCGCGAGGCGCCACGCCGTCGAACAGCACGGCACAGACCGCCTGCGTGATCGGCATGTCGATTGCATGAGCACGGGCGATCGCGAGGACCGCTTGCGCACAACGCACCCCTTCGGCCACATGACCGAGGCCGCCGAGAATATCGTCGAGCGTGCGGCCCGCAGCGAGTTGCAGGCCGACCGTACGATTGCGCGACAGATCGCCGGTGGCGGTCAGGATCAGATCGCCCAGACCGGTCAAGCCGGTGAACGTTTCCGCGCGCCCGCCGAGCGTCACGCCGAGGCGCGACATTTCAGCGAGGCCGCGCGTAATCAATGCCGCGCGGGCGTTCAGACCGAGCCCGAGGCCATCCGCAATGCCCGTTGCAATGGCGAGCACGTTTTTCACCGCGCCGCCCACTTCCACGCCGACGACGTCGTCGCCGGTATAGATGCGCATGGCGCCGTGATGGAACGCAGCGACCGTGCGCTCGCGGCACGCCGCCGA
This sequence comes from Paraburkholderia sp. BGA-UO-ETr-F21, assembly GCF_059567925.1. Lineage (NCBI taxonomy): Bacteria > Pseudomonadati > Pseudomonadota > Betaproteobacteria > Burkholderiales > Burkholderiaceae > Paraburkholderia > Paraburkholderia sp. BGA-UO-ETr-F21. Next base: position 192,347 of record NZ_JCAQOY010000005.1, read on the forward strand.
AGCACTCGCGATGGTCAACGCGACCGGCAAGCCCTGCGCGACTTCGCGCGCGAAGCTCGGACCGGACAGCACACCGTTACTGCCATGTTGCGGCAGCTCGGCCGCGACCACCTGATGCGGCATCAACTGCGAATCGGCCTCGAAGCCCTTGCACAGCCACACCACATGCGCGGGCACTTTGCCCGCATCGCGCATGGCCCGAAAGAGACTACGCAGTCCGGCCACGGGCGTTGCCACGACGCATAACGCGTCGCCGGCGAGCGCGTGTTCGAGCGCTGCGGTGAGCTCCGCCTCGTAGCGCAGCGCGGGCGGCAAGGCAACGCCCGCCAGATAGCGGGCGTTTTCGTGCGAAGCGCGGAGATCGGCAATGAGCGCGGGCTCACGCGCCCACAATACCGTGTCGTGCCGTACGGCCAGATGGCCGGCAAGGGCGGTGCCCCATGCGCCGGCGCCAAGGACAGCAACCTTCATAGCCGGCACTGCTGGCGACACGTTAGTGCGTGACGCCGTTTTGCGCCGCGCCGTCCTGGCCGCCCATCTGCGCGAGGCGTTGCTCGTACAGTGCCTGGAAGTTGATTTCGGCGAGATGGATCGGCGGGAAACCGGCGCGGGTGATCGCGTCGGCAATGTTCGAGCGCAGGTACGGGAACAGAATGGTCGGGCAAGCAATGCCGACCAGCGGGTCGATCTGCTCAGCCGGAATGTTGCGGATGTCGAAAATGCCGGCTTGCTTGGCTTCGATCAGGAACGCAACCTTGTCCGACACCTTGGCCGTGACCGTGCCCGTAACGAGGATTTCGAACACGGTGTCGGCGAGGCGCTCGGCCTTCACGTCGACTTCGACTTCGACCGACGGCATTTCCTGCTCGAGGAAGATGCCCGGCGAATTCGGCTGCTCGAGCGACATGTCCTTCAGGTAGATACGCTGGATGTTGAAGAACGGCTGGTTATTCTCGTCGGACATGATGAAGTGATTCCCTGATAGGTATGCATGGCGGCGGCCCATGGTTGCATGGGCCGCCAGATCGTTGCGGCACGCCGCCCGCCCTGATGAGGCGAGACCGCACCGGCTTGGTGTTCAGCCGCCCTTATCGCGCACCCGCGGGCGCGCAAATTCAGGCGGTTGCTTCGAGCAGCGGCATCAACCCGCCCGCGCGATCGAGCGCGGAGAGGTCATCGTACCCGCCCACATGCGTCTCGCCGATGAACACTTGCGGCACCGTGCGGCGACCGGTCCGGGTCATCATTTCCTCACGACGGGCCGGGTCTTTGTCGATCAGTACCTTTTCAACGTGCTCGACGCCGCGCGACTTTAAAAGACGTTCGGCCATCTGGCAATACGGGCACACCTGGGTGCTGTACATGATCACTTTGTTCACTTGGCTGCTCCTTGTTTCACAACCGGCATGCCGGCTTTCTGCCAGGCGTCGACACCGCCTTCGAGAACATGGACTTCCGCATACCCTGCATCCTGCACGATACGCGCTGCCTTGTTCGACTGCTGGCCGGTCTGGCAAACCAGCAGCACCGGGTTGCTCTTATTCTTCACGAGTTGCGCGACTTTCGCCTGCAACTCCGCAAATTCAAGGTGCCGGGCCGCGGGCAAATGCCCCTTGGCGTAGTCGGCGGACGGACGAAGGTCGATGACCGCCGCATTGCGCCGGTTGATCAGTTGCGTGGCTTCAGCGGCCGACAGGCCACCGCGGCCGCGCCGGCTGATCGTCGGCCACAGCAGCAACCCACCGGAGATGAGGACGATCGCGATCAGTACAAGGTTTGTGTAATCAGTGAAAAACTTCACGGAAAATCCGCCGAAAAAGAGAGAAATCGAAAAGGGCAATCCAGCCATTATAAAATAACCGTCTGACGCGATGGCGGCGCTCCTCCAGAGGACCCCCGCAACGCTTTACCGCTTCCTCACTACCGACCGGCAATCTCATGTACAAACTCGTTCTCATCCGCCACGGCGAATCGACGTGGAACAAGGAAAACCGCTTCACGGGCTGGGTCGACGTCGACCTCACCGAGCAGGGCAACAGTGAAGCGCAGCAAGCCGGCGTGCTGCTGAAGGATTCGGGCTACACGTTCGACATCGCCTACACGTCGGTGCTCAAGCGCGCGATCCGCACCCTGTGGCACGTGCAGGACAAAATGGATCTGATGTACCTGCCAGTGGTGCATTCGTGGCGTCTGAACGAACGCCACTACGGCGCGTTGTCGGGTCTGAACAAGGCGGAAACGGCCGCCAAATTCGGCGACGAGCAGGTGCTGGTCTGGCGCCGCAGCTACGACACGCCGCCGCCCGCACTCGAGCCGACGGACGAACGCGCGCCCTACAGCGATCCGCGCTATGCCAAGGTGCCGCGCGAGCAGCTGCCGCTCACCGAATGCCTGAAAGACACGGTGGCGCGCGTTCTGCCCCTGTGGAACGAGTCGATTGCGCCGGCGATCAAGTCGGGCCGCAAGGTCGTGATCGCCGCCCACGGCAATTCGATCCGCGCGCTGGTGAAATACCTCGACAATATTTCGGACAACGACATCGTCGGTCTGAATATTCCGAACGGCGTGCCGCTCGTCTATGAGCTCGACGAAAATCTCAAGCCGCTCAAGCACTACTATCTGGGCGATCAGGACGCAATCGCCAAGGCGCAAGCCGCAGTCGCCAAGCAAGGCAAAGCCGGCTGATTCCGCCATCTCGCCGCCATGCTGCCGCCATCGATACAGCGCAACGGCGGCTACTGGCGGCGATTGGTGACACATGGCGGCTAATGGCCGCGCCGACCGGCAAGACATACCGGTCGGCGCGGCTCGCGCCTGTCACGTCTGTCAAGCGCGCCATTCTCGCGCCATCAATCCGTTACCGCACATTACTTCGGCGTCGCGGGCCGCATCTCACGAACCAGGCCCGGCTCGCGCTGTCGAATCACGATTGCCTGCGCTACGCCCTGACTGGGCGGGTGTGCAGTTATACTTGTCCGTCCCCATCTCTATCGACGCTGCCACGCGCTTCCGACCGCAACAGACTCTATGCGAAAGAACCTGAAAAATATCGGCCTGATTGCCGCGGGCCTTGCTACCGGTGTATTTGCCACCCTGCAACTTTCCGCTTCGGCGCAGCAACCGGCCAGCGCAGCGTCCAACGCTGTCGCACCGCTGCCGCTGGACCAGCTCAGGCTCTTTGCCGAAGTGTTCGGGCAAATCAAGCACGAGTACGTCGAACCCGTCGACGATAAAAAGCTTCTCACCGCCGCCATCAAAGGCATGGTGTCGAGCCTCGACCCGCACTCGTCATATCTCGACAAGACCGATTACGAGGAACTGCAGGAGCAGACCAAGGGTCGCTTCGCCGGACTCGGTATCGAAATTTCGTCGGAAGACGGCCTGATCAAAGTGATCTCGCCGATCGAAGACACGCCCGCGTTCCGCGCCGGCATCCGTCCGGGCGACCTGATCACGCGCATCAACGACAAGCCCGTGCGCGGCATGACGCTCGACCAGGCGGTCAAGCAGATGCGCGGCGAGCCGGGCACCAAGGTCACGCTCACGATCTTCCGCAAGACCGACGACCGCACCTTCCCGCTCACCGTCACGCGCGCGGTCATCAAGGTCCAGTCGGTCAAGATGAAGATCCTCGCGCCAGGCTACGCCTATGTGCGGATCACGAGCTTCCAGGAACGCACCACGCCTGACCTCGCCGCGAAGCTGCAAGATATCGCGCGTCAGCAGCCGAATCTGAAGGGTCTCGTGCTCGACCTGCGCAACAACGGCGGCGGCCTGCTGCAAAGCGCGGTCGGCGTGGCTGGCGCATTCCTGCCGCCGAATTCGGTTGTGGTGTCCACCAATGGCCAGATTCCGGATTCGAAGCAGGTCTATCGCGACACCTACGACAACTACCGCCTGCAGTCCTTCGACAGCGATCCGCTGAAGGACGAAGCGCCGATCTTCAAGACCGTGCCGATGATCGTGCTGACCAACGCGTACTCCGCGTCGGCGTCGGAAATCGTCGCGGGCGCGCTGCAGGATCAGCATCGTGCGTTGATCGTCGGCAAGACCACCTTCGGCAAGGGTTCGGTGCAGACCGTGCGACCCATGACGGCGGACACGGCACTGCGTCTGACCACGGCGTACTACTACACGCCGAGCGGCCGTTCGATCCAGAACAAGGGCATCCGTCCTGATATCGCGGTCGATCAATACGCGGAAGGCGATCCGGACGACGCACTCGTGACCCGCGAAGTCGACTACTCGAATCACCTTGCGAACACGCAGGATCCGAACGAGAAGAAGGAAGCGGAACAGCGCGAGCAGGAACGTATGGACCAGTTGCGCCTGCTTGAAGAGCAGAACGACAAGAAGACGCCGGAACAGCGTCAGAAGGATCGTGAGCGCAAACCGGTGGAATTCGGTTCGACTGACGACTTCATGCTGCAACAGGCGCTGAACAAGCTGGAAGGCAAGCCGGTGCAGGAATCGAAGTCGCTGACCGAGCGTCGTCTCGCGCAGAACAAGCCGGCCGCGTCGGCGTCCGCGCCGGTCGCGGTCAAGCCGACGCAACCGGTGCCGGGCGCGTCGGGCCCGGCGCCGGCCTCGACGCCTGCTACGCAAAGCAAGTAAGCATCAAAGCGTGTCTTCGCAGCGCAAGCTGCTGCGAAGACACGCTGCCATACCGGGCATCAGCCAGAACACCCGCTCCCCGCGCGATTAAAATAAAGAAACCGCGCACGGCAGACCCTTCGGTCCTGCATCTCAACGCGCGACACACTCACGCGCCCCGCCATGAACGACGATCAACTGCTTCGCTATTCCCGCCACATCCTCGTCGACGAAATCGGCATCGAGGCTCAGCAGCGCTTTATCGACGCTCACGCGATCATCGTCGGCGCGGGTGGCCTGGGTTCGCCGGCCGCGATGTATCTCGCTGCCGCGGGTGTCGGCCGTTTGACGCTGGTTGATGCCGATACGGTCGACCTGACCAATCTGCAGCGCCAGATCCTGCATGTGACCGCATCTATCGGGCGCAAGAAGGTCGAGTCCGGGCGCGAGGCAATCGCGCGGATCAATCCCGAGGTGGTGGTGAATGCGGTGGCCGAGCGCGTGGACGACGCGTGGCTCGACGCACAAGTGCCGCATGCCACGGTCGTGCTCGACTGCACGGATAACTTCGCGACGCGCCACGCGATCAACCGCGCGTGCGTGAAGCACGGCGTGCCGCTCGTATCGGGCGCGGCGTTGCGATTCGACGGCCAGATCAGCACCTTCGACTTCCGCGACGAAGCGTCGCCCTGCTATGCGTGTGTGTTTCCCGAAGACCAGCCGTTCGAGGAAGTCGCGTGTTCGACCATGGGTGTGTTCGCGCCGACAGTCGGTATCGTCGGTTCGATGCAGGCCGCCGAGGCGCTCAAGGTGATCGGCGGAATCGGCACGCCGTTGCTCGGCCGCCTGATGATGCTCGATTCGCTGCGCATGGAGTGGAACACGATGCGTATTGCCCGGCAGCCGGATTGCCCGGTATGCGGGCAAACGCACCCGGCTTGATCTACTGCCGTAAGGCTAAAAAAACGCCGCCCGCGAGGCGGCGTTTCTTATTCAAAGACGTGAACTCAGGCCAGCGACACGCGCTTCAGCGCAGCCTGCACTTCTTCGGGTTCGAACGAAGCCAGCACATCGGCCACCGGCTTTTCGAGCGTCTTCAAATGCGCGCGCAGCACTTCCTGCTTGACCACCAGCAGTTGGCTCGGATGCATCGAAAACTCGGTGAGACCCATGCCGAGCAAGAGACGCGTCAACGCCGGGTCTCCCGCCATCTCACCGCACACCGAGACGGGCACGCCCGCGCGCTTCGCCTCGCGCAGCGTGAACGCGATCAGGTGCAGCACAGCCGGATGCAGCGGGTCGTACAGATGCGCGACGGAGTTGTCCGCGCGATCGATCGCCAGCGTGTACTGGATCAGATCGTTCGTGCCGATCGACAGGAAATCGAGCCGCTTGAGGAACAGCGGCAAGGCGATGGCGGCGGCCGGAATCTCGATCATCGCGCCGACCTGCACGTTCGGATCGTAGGCCATGCCGGCGTCGTCGAGCTGACGTTTGGCTTCGCGAATCAGGTCGAGCGTCTGATCGATCTCCTGCGCATGCGCGAGCATCGGAATCAGAATTTTCACCGTACCGAACGCAGACGCGCGCAGTATCGCGCGCAACTGCGTGAGAAACATCTGCGGCTCGGAGAGGCTCCAGCGAATCGCTCTAAGACCCAAGGCCGGGTTCGCGGCGGTTTCATAACCATCGCCCCCGCCCATCGAATCGAGCGGTTTGTCGGCGCCCACGTCGATCGTGCGAATCGTGACCGGCAGGCCGTTCATCAATTCGACCGCGCGACGGTACGCGGCAAACTGCTCCTCCTCTTCCGGCAACCGGTCCTTGTGATTCATGAACAGGAATTCGGAGCGGAACAGACCCACGCCCATGGCTCCCGCGTCGAGCGCGGCGCTCGCATCTTCCGGCAACTCGATATTCGCGCACAACTCGATACGCGTGCCGCACAGCGTTTGAGTGGGCGAAAACTTCAGCCGTTGCAGCTTGCGCTGCTCGAGCGCTTTTTCGCTTTGCCGGTACGAATACTCCTCCAGCACGATCGGCGCGGGATCGACGATCACAATGCCGTGATCACCGTCGACAATGATCAGGTCGTCCTGGCGAATCAATGCGCTCGCGTGCTGCACGCCGACCGCGGCCGGAATACCGAGACTGCGCGCGACGATCGCCGTATGCGACGTGCGGCCGCCCAGATCCGTGACGAAACCCTGAAACGTTTGCGTTTTGAACTGCATCATGTCGGCCGGCGCGATGTCGTGCGCGACCACGATCATCTCGTCGCAGGCGCCGTGCACGCCGTCCACGAGCGCCACCGACGCGCCCGCGAGCGCCTTCAGCACGCGCTCCACCACCTGTTCGATGTCGGCTTTGCGCTCGCGCAGGTACTCGTCTTCGATATCGTCGAAATGGCGCGACAGGCGCTCGAGTTGTTCGGTCAGCGCCCATTCCACGTTGTAGCGGCGCGTGCGGATCAGGTCGATGGTTTCCTGCACGAGCATCGCATCGTTCAGGATCATTGAATGAACGTTGATGAACGCGCCCATCTCGCTGGGTGCGTCGACGGCGAGATCGGCGCGCAACGCGTCGAGCTCGTGATGCACGTGCTGCTGGGCCGCGCGAAAGCGCTCCACCTCGCCTTCGATCTGGGCGGGCTCGATCAGATAGTGGTCTACGTCGAGTGCAGCCGGGGCGATCAGATAAGCCCGCCCGATGGCGATACCGCGTGACACGGGAATTCCATGCAGCGTGAAGGACACGCGCACCTCCTCTAGTTGTGTGATGCCGCGGCAAACCGCTGCAATGCTCTCAGACACTCTGCGCCATTATAAATTCCGCGCCCTTCGCCGGTATGTCGGGCCTGTGTGCAGCGCAGCACGAATTACCGTAAGCGAGCTGCCAACGAGCCTTCATCTGACTCGCGTTCCGGCAACGTGAACCGTATGCGAATGTCGATGTGCGCGCCCTCACGCGCTTTCGCCCGACCATTGTCACGCGTTAAAAAAAACGCCGCGGACAGCCGCGGCGTTTGCGCTCATCGCAACGTGGACGCGCTAGCTCACTGACCCTCGCCGAATTTATCGGCAATCAGTTTCAGCAATGCGTCCATCGCTTCTTTTTCGTCAGCGCCTTCTGTTTCGATCAGCACCGTGCTGCCGATGCCCGCGGCCAGCATCATCACGCCCATGATGCTCTTGGCATTGATACGGCGGCCGTTACGGCTCATCCAGATTTCCGCCTGGTAGTTGCCTGCGAGTTGCGTCAACTTGGCCGACGCGCGCGCGTGCAGCCCCAGCTTGTTCACGATAGTCGTTTCCTGTTGCAGCATGTGATGGTCCGAAGCGCGGGTAAGTGTGGTTATGAAAGGTGAATCTGCAAACCAGTGGCATTGCGGGCGAAAACCCGGCAACCGGGCGATCCGCTTACAAGCCGGCTGAGTCGGCTTTTTGCGTCAGATCGGCGTCGACCGGCAAGGCCGGCAAACACGCGCCGCCGGATGCCGCATCGGGTGGCAGTGCGGGCAAACAGTCGCCGGACTCCGCGGTGGGCGCGACGGGGGCCGGCGTCGCCGGTCCGATGGCGTGCACGCCCTTGGTGGCGCCGGCGAGTGCCTTGTCGACCAACGTGTCGAGCGGTGTGGCGCGATAACAGACCGCGCGCACCAGCATCGGCAGGTTGACGCCGCACAGCACGCGCACATCCGGTATTGAAGCGAGCCGGCCGGCGATATTCGCCGGCGTGGCGCCAAACATATCCGTGAGGACGAGCGCGCCGTTTTCTTCCTTCAGACGTTCGATCTCGGCGTGCGCGAACGCAACCTGCTGCGCGGGATCGCAATCCGGCGATACGTCGATCACGCCGATGCGCGCCGGCAAGCCACCATAGATGTGCGAAATGCAATCGCGCAACGCGGTGGCGAACGGAGCGTGCGCAATGATCAGAATGCCTGCCATGTCAGCCTTACTGCAAAAGAACGGCCCCAACCGTGGACCGGGACGAAACCCGGTTCGTCAGCGCCCTCGACCGGCCGTGGGCCATGAGGGCCGGAACGCGTGAATCGACGAGCGCCCCGCCGCGCGGCACCGAGCCGGCGCTAGCGAAAACCTGCCCGCTCATTGCCCGCGATCCATCTCCATGACACCGTCGAGGTGCCATCGAAACGGCTTGGCGCGCGAGAGCGGGCATTGTATCAGGCTCATTTTCGCGCCAAAGCCGGCGTGCTGCCTGATGCGGATTTAATACACAGTTTGGGGATCATGGCGGCCATTCAAGAGCGCAAATCGGCCCAGATCATCAACCTGCCGCCCGCTCCAATGCGTCGATGAACATGGCGGCGACGTCGAAACCGGTCTGATCCATGATCTCGCGGAAACATGTCGGGCTGGTCACATTCACTTCGGTCAGCCAGTCGCCGATCGCGTCCAGTCCGACCAGCAGCAGACCGCGCGCGGCGAGCACCGGCGCCAGCGTATCGGCGATCTTGCGGTCGTGCTCGGTCAGCGGACGCGCTACCCCAAGGCCGCCGGCCGCGAGGTTGCCGCGCACTTCATTACCCTGAGGAATACGGGCCAGCGAATAAGGCACGGCTTCGCCACCGATCAGCAAAATACGCTTGTCGCCCTCCTTGATTTCGGGAATGAATTTCTGCGCCATCACCGAACGCGCGCCGTCGTGGCTCAGCATTTCGATGATCGAACCGAGGTTCATGCCGTCGGTTTTCACGCGGAACACGCCCATGCCGCCCATGCCGTCGAGCGGCTTCAGGATCACGTCGCCATGTTCCTCGTGGAAGGCACGTAAGCGGGTCGCGTCGCGCGTGACCAGCGTAGGCGCGACGAACTGCGCGAATTCGCCGATGGCGAGTTTTTCCGAGTGGTCGCGAATCGATTGCGGCTTGTTGAAAATGCGCGCGCCGGCGCGTTCGGCCATTTCCAGCAGCCAGGTCGACGTGACATATTCCATGTCGAACGGCGGGTCTTTGCGCATCACCACCGCGCTGAATGTCTTGAGCGCGCGCGGGGTGGCCGCTTCCGCGTCGTACCATACCTCGCGATGAAGATCGGCGCCGTCGCCGACAATCGCCACGCGCTGCACGTTCGCCTCGACGTCGCCGCCCGTCCACGCCAGATGCTTAGGCTCGCACGTGTAGACCACATGACCGCGGCGCGCCGCCTCGGCCATCATCGCGTAGGTCGAGTCTTTGTAGATCTTGAATTGCGAGAGCGGGTCGGCGATGAAAAGAATGTCCATGAAGGTCCCGGTGCGCCCTGATGGGCTTGGCGTTGATCGTAAATATAGTCGTTGAAAATGGCGATGGCGGCACGCATGCCGCCATCGACCACCCAAGGTTGCTTAGACCTGAATCGCTTCCGGATCGGTCTTTTCCAGTTCGACCGAGGCGGCCAGCAGCCCCAACCGCGCCACCACGCCGTACATATAGAAGCGGTTCGGCGGCGCCGCGCCGGGTTTGGCGTGCGCGTCCGGCAGCGCCGTATGCTCGAAGCCGAGCGGCACGAAGTGCATGCCGGGTGCGTTCAGATTCTGATCGCGCTCGCGGCTGCCGTGCACCCGGTAGAAGCCGCCCACGACATATCGGTCGATCATGTACACGACCGGCTCGGCCACTTCCTCGCCAATGCGCTCGAAGGTGTACACGCCTTCCTGCACGATCACGTCGTGCACTTCCAGGCCGTCTTTGGTCGCCGCCATCTTGGCGCGTTCGCGCTTGGTGAGCGCGGCGACTTCTGACGCGTCGTGCACGGTCATCACACCCATGCCATAAGTGCCCGCATCCGACTTGATGACGACATACGGTTTCTCGGAGATGCCGTACTCGCGATACTTCTTGGCAATCTTCTTCAGCACGCCGTCGATCGCATCCGCTAGCGCTTCCTCACCGGTGCGTTCCTGGAAATCGACGCCTTCCACATGCGCGAAATACGGATTGATCATCCACGGATCGATCTCGACCATCTTCGCAAACTTCTTCGCGACGTCGTCATAACAGGAAAAATGCGTCGATTTGCGGCGAACGGCCCAGCCGGCATGCAGCGGCGGCAGCAAATATTGTTCGTGCAGATTTTCGAGCACAGGCGGAATGCCGCCCGACAGATCGTTATTCAGCAGAATCGAGCACGGGTCGAAATTCTTCAGACCAAGACGACGCTGCGAGCGCTCGAGCGGTTCGAGCACGAGCTTCTGCCCGTCGGAAAGCGCGATCGTGACCGGCCCGTTGATGGTTTCGTCGAGCGTGCCGAAACGCACGTTCAAGCCGGCCTGGCGCATGATCGCAGCCAGCCGGGCGACATTCTCGAGATAAAACGCGTTGCGCGTGTGGCGCTCGGGAATCACCAGCAAATTCTTGGCGTCCGGGCAGATCTTTTCGATCGAGGCCATGGCGGCCTGCACGGCGAGCGGCAGCACTTCCTGCGGCAGATTGTTGAATGCGCCAGGAAACAGATTGGTGTCGACCGGCGCGAGCTTGAAGCCCGCGTTGCGCAGGTCGACGGAACAGTAGAACGGCGGCGTGTGCTCCTGCCATTCGAGCCGGAACCAGCGTTCGATGGCGGGTGTGGCGTCGAGGATCTTCCGCTCAAGATCGAGCAGCGGGCCGTTTAACGCCGTAACTAGGTGCGGAACCATTGATCACTCGCAGACTGGAGAAAAAAGATTGTAGAGCAAATGCTTTGTCCATTTGGGGACGGTTTCTCCATTCGCAAGCGGACGCGAATGCATTCTCGCTATCGCCATGATAGGCAGGGAAAACTACCGTTTACAAGATAGCGCGCAAGAAAAAAGCCCGCCATGAAGGCGGGCCAAAGTCGCTGTGCTTATTTCTGATCCGGCGAGCCCGGGAGCGCGGGCTCGCCGTACGTTGCTTACTCGACGTGTTCGCCGTGCAGGCTCACGTCCAGACCTTCGCGTTCCTGTTCTTCCGTCACGCGGATGCCCATCACCATGTCGATGATCTTCAGCAGGATGAAGCTCACCACGCCGCTGTAGATCAGCGTCGTCAGCACGCCCTTGGCCTGCAGGATCACGCTGCCGTCCGCGCCGCCGATGTCCTTGACCGCGAACACGCCGGTCAGGATCGCACCCACGATACCGCCGATGCAGTGCACGCCGAACGCGTCGAGCGAGTCGTCGTAACCGAGCTTGTGCTTGAGCCACGTTGCCGACCAGAAGCAGATCACGCCTGCCGCGATACCGATCACCAGCGAACCCGCCGTACCGACGAAGCCCGAAGCCGGCGTAATCGCCACCAGACCGGCCACGGCACCCGACACGATACCGAGTACCGACGGCTTACCCTTGGTTGCCCATTCGGCGAACATCCATGCGAGTGCTGCTGCTGCGGTTGCCACTTGCGTTGCGAACATCGCGAAACCGGCACGGCCGTCTGCCGCCACTGCCGAACCCGCGTTGAAGCCGAACCAGCCCACCCACAGCATGGCGCCACCGATCAGCGTGAGCGTCAGGTTGTGCGGCGCCATGGCTTCCTTGCCGTAGCCGACGCGCTTGCCGAGCACCAGCGCGCAGACCAGCGCCGCGATACCGGCGTTGATGTGCACCACCGTGCCGCCCGCGAAGTCGAGGACGCCCGCGCTAGCCAGCCAGCCGGTCGGTTCCCAGACCATGTGCGCGATCGGCGAGTAGACGATGATCGACCACAGCGTCATGAAAACGAGCATCGCCGAGAACTTCATACGGTCGGCAAACGCGCCCGTGATCAGTGCCGGGGTGATGATCGCGAACGTCATCTGATAGACGACATAGACCGTTTCCGGGATCGTCGGCGCGAGGTGGCTGACGGTCAGCGTCGTGGCCTTGTCGCCCTTGATGTAGTTCATGCCCGCCATGAAGAAGCGCGAGAAACCGCCAATGAACGAATTGCCCGGCGTGAAGGCGAGCGTGTAGCCCACCACGACCCAAATGATCGACACGAGGCAGGTGATCGCGAAGCTTTGCATCAGGATCGCGAGCACGCTCTTCTTGCGGACCATGCCGCCGTAGAACAGCGCCAGACCCGGGATCGTCATGAACAGCACGAGCGCGGTGGAGGTCAGCATCCAGGCGGTGTCGCCGGAGTTGATCTTCGACGAATCGACCGAGAACGGCGCGGTCGGGGCAGCCGGCGCAGCGTCCGATGCTGCGGGTGCGGCGGCGGCCGCGCTGGCAGCCGGTGCGGCGGACGCGTCCGCGGCCGGTGCCGAAGCCGCGGCGGCAGCGGGTGCGGCCGTTGCGTCCGACGCCGGCGCACTCGCCGTCGTATCGGGAGCAGCGGCCGAAGCGGCTGCGGGGGCGGAAGCGTCGTCCGCGAGGGCGGCGCCGATACCGCCCGCGAGCAGCGAACCGGCCATCAGCAAGGACATCATTAATTTGCGCATCTTTCGTTTCCTCTTGTCGCTATCTGTGTCGCTATCTTTTGATATTACAGAGCGTCCGCGCCGGTCTCCCCGGTGCGAATCCGAATCACTTGCTCGATCGGCGTGACGAAGATCTTGCCGTCGCCGATCTTGCCGGTGCGTGCCGCGCGCTCGAGCGCCTCGATCGCCTGGTCGACGATGTCGTCCGAGACAGCAGCCTCGATCTTCACCTTCGGCAGGAAATCGACGACGTATTCAGCGCCGCGATACAGCTCCGTGTGGCCTTTCTGGCGACCAAAACCTTTGACTTCAGTCACCGTGATGCCCGAGACGCCGATGGCCGACAAGGCTTCGCGCGCCTCATCGAGCTTGAACGGCTTGATGATTGCGGTAATGAGTTTCATGAAATCCCTCGCTTAGTTGCGTAACCCGTTGCGTAACCCGTTTTGCGTACCCGTAACCCGTTCGCGTGGTCTCGTTTCGCTGCCGGCAAACAGGTGCCGGCAGAGCGCGCGGGGCAGTAACAGCAACTCGCATGCCATGTTGTGTCAGACTCCGCACCGCGGGCCTCGCAAAAGGGGCGCAAGCGGCCCTGGCCGGAAGGCCAGCGCTGGCGGAGCAAGCTGGCGCGGCTTATGGATCGTTGCTAGAGTGTTCGAAGGTTCTGAACGCACGGGCGCGCACCAAAGGGGCCCATACGGCCGCAGCCCGCAACGGGCCATGCACCAACAGCGCCCATTTAACGCGACAAAGCACAGACGCAACGAAACATGCACACTTTTTGTGCAACAAAGGGAACGCCATGAAACAACCGAATGATGTTTTTAACGATTTTCAGGCCCGCATGAGCGAGCTGTTCAAGAACTCGCCGGCCAAAGATGTCGAACGCAACGTGAAGGCGATGCTGTCGCAGGGCTTTTCGAAGCTCGACCTGGTCACCCGGGAAGAATTCGATACGCAGACCCAGGTGCTGGTGCGCACCCGCGCGCGCCTCGAAGAACTGGAGCGCCGTGTCGCCGAACTCGAACAGAAGCTGCCGGTCACGCAAACACCCTAAATAGGTCTGCTCGCGGCTCATCCGCCGCGCAGTGCTGCACATCACAGGCAAGCGAGCCGTGACGTCATCAGCGTTTTAGGGGACTTGCGCGCGCCGTTGGCGCGCCGTCCGACGGGAGAAAACATGTCGCTTGCCGTGGTGCGCAGTCGCGCGCCGGCCGCTGGCCGCGCGCCCGAAGTAACCGTCGAGGTCCACCTCGCGAACGGATTACCCTCTTTTTCGATTGTCGGCCTGCCTGATCTGGAAGTGCGCGAAAGCCGCGAGCGCGTGCGCGCGGCGCTGCAGAACTGCAACTTCGACTTTCCTGTCCGGCGCATTACCGTCAATCTCGCGCCGGCCGATTTACCAAAGGAATCCGGCCGCTTCGATCTGCCGATCGCTTTAGGCATTCTCGCGGCGAGCGGCCAGATTCCCGCCGAGTCCTTGCTTCATCGCGAATTCGCGGGCGAACTGTCGTTGACGGCCGCGCTCCGGCCAATGCGCGGCGCCTTCGCCATGGCCTGCGGAACCGCGCGCGGCGGCGTGGCTCACGCCGGAGCAACTTCGTCTGGCGAGCTTGCTGCATCCGGGCCGGCTGCTCATTCCACTCCACAGCTCTATCTGCCCGCCGCGAGCGCGGCGGAAGCGGCACTCGTGCCCGGCGTCGACGTCTACGGCGCTGCCGATCTGCCGTCGCTGTGCGCTCACCTGACGGGTGCGCCCGACGCGCGGCTTTATCCGCTCGCCGCGCCGGATCTCGCCGAGAGCGCCACCGCCGTCGTTCCCGACATGGGCGACGTGATCGGTCAGCGCGGCGCGCGCCGGGCACTCGAAGTCGCTGCGGCCGGCGGGCATCACGTGCTGCTGGTCGGGCCGCCCGGTGCGGGCAAATCGATGCTCGCCGCCCGCCTGCCGAGCCTGTTGCCACCCATGACCGACGACGAAGCGCTCAGCTCCGCCGCTTTGCTGTCCGCCAGCCGGGCCGGTTTTTCGCCGTCGCAATGGCGTCGACGGCCGTTTCGCGCTCCACATCATTCGTCGAGCGCCGCAGCGCTGGTAGGCGGGCGCAATCCGCCGCAACCCGGTGAAATCACGTTGGCGCACCTTGGCGTGCTGTTTCTGGACGAGCTTCCCGAGTTCCACCGCGACGTGCTCGAAACGCTGCGTGAGCCGCTCGAAGCGGGCCGCATCACGATTTCACGCGCTGCCTTGCAGGTGGATTTTCCGGCTGCCTGCCAGTTGATCGCCGCCATGAATCCGTGTCCGTGCGGCTGGCGCGGCGATCCCCAAGGCCGCTGCCGGTGCACACCCGAGATCGCCGCGCGTTACTTGCGCAAGCTCTCCGGACCCCTACTCGACCGGATCGACATCCAACTCGAAATTCCGGCGCTCACACCGTCGGAACTGTCCGCCCGTTCGACAGCCGCCGGGGAGACAAGCGCGGCCATTGCCGTGCGCGTGAACCGCGCACGCGAGCGCCAGTTGAGCCGCCAGGGCAAGACCAATCGGGAATTGGGAGGACGGGAAGTAGACGAGGTCTGCCGCCCCGACGCAGCGGGCGAAGGTTTGCTACGCGAAGCCGGAGAGCGCTTCGGATGGTCCGCGCGTGCGTACTACCGGGTTCTGAAGGTGGCGCGCACCATTGCCGACCTTGCCGGCACAGCCATGCCGAACGCCGCACAGATCGGCGAAGCGATCCAATATCGGCGGGCTTTTGGCTCTCTATGAAGCGAAAAACATGCTGTCAAGACTTGACTTATGCACATGCTCACGTTCCAGACAGATTTTGAAACATCTGAAAGCTACGCCACGAGCCGCATCCAAAAGGCATTGATTTGACTGGCTTTTTTCAGCAGCGTCGAACCGGGCGAATCTGACAGAGTGCCCATAGAATGGGCATCTCCGGGCAATTCGGGCGAGTTCTCAACAGAGTTATCCACAGCCGCTGTGAGTAATAGAAAAACTTCAACGTAAACCGTGAATTAGCGTGCAATTCTGCGAAGGAACTTTCACTGTGCGGCGCGCATGCACCGCGATCCATCAGGCGCCGAATCGGCCAAAAATACCGCTCTCAATACAGTTGAAACGACGAAAAAAATTGGTCGACCTGTTCCTGCTGCATCGGCTTGGGTGAAATGATGGCCGCCTGGTAGACATGCCGCCCGCGCGCCACCAGCCGGGCGTAGACAGTGCGGGCTTCATGCTGAGAGCCCGCCTCACCGCTCAACTTCATTTCCAGACCGAGCACCTGGCCGCCGGCCGCCAGTGGGATCTGCACCGCGCGAGCTTCCGGCGCGGCGCCCACGTTGCGGGCAAGACCGTTGCGCAGGAATTCGAGTGCGGCGCGCTGGGTGGCTTCCTTGTCGTTGGGCAACATCACCGTGCCGACCGCGAAGACAGCGTCGCCGGCTTCGGCCGTCTGCATCGCCATCTGCATCGGCGTACCGTCGATCTGGACGGCACGCTGATCGTTGCCCGGTTTCGCCGGCAGGTCGACGGTGTAGCCGTTGTCGTTGTTCGTGATGGTGCGCCAGTCGAAGGTCGGCGAGCATGCGCTCAACGCGCAGCCCAACGCGATACTGCAAGCCAGCGTGCTCAACACTGTCCGCGCGCTTCGCGTCCGGGAAGCGTCAACGGCCGCAGCTTGGCTCGAAAGCCGGCTCAGCGAGCGGCCCGCCCGGGGACTGCGAGACAGAATTCGTGCAAGGAAGGGACGGATTTGATCAAGGCAAAAAACGGTTCGGAGCATGGGGACAGAAGATCGGACGGACGAGGACGTAAAACCCTATTATCCGCTCCCGGCGCGGCTCCTGCCGTGCCGCCGGAATGGGGCTACAATAGCGACGCTGTAGCGCCGCCTCCAGCACAGGGCCGTAAGCCCGAAGCGACGCACTGTTCCGCGCGTTCCGCGCGACTCTCGAGGTTCCGTTCATGAGTTCCACTCCGACCACCGCAGCGCGGCGCGCGAATCCGCTTCGCTACCTCATCATTGCCGCCGTGGCCATTGCGATCGCCGTCGCCGGTTATTTCGCCTTTGCCGGCCAGCAGCGTGTGCCCGATGCGACCTTCACGTTGCTGTCCGGCCAGAAAGTCTCGACTGCCGACCTGAAAGGCAAGGTCTACCTCGTCAACTTCTGGGCGACGAGCTGCGATACCTGCATGAAGGAAATGCCGCAGATGGTCCAGACATATAACCGCTTCAAGGACCAGGGCCTCGAATTCGTCGCCGTGGCGATGAACTACGACGCGCCCATGTACGTGGCCAACTACACGCAAACCCGCCAGTTGCCGTTCAAGGTTGCCATGGACGACGGCTCGGCCGCCAAGCAGTTCGGCAACGTCCAGCTCACGCCAACCACTTTCCTGATCGACAAGGACGGCCGGATCCTCAAGCGCTATGTCGGCGAGCCGCAATTCGCGGAACTCGACCAGCTGCTGGAAAAGGCGCTGAAACCGGCCTGAACGCCCGGCGTCGCCCGACCCGATTCATACCGATTCAAACACGCCGGCGTCGCACTTCGACGCCGGCGTTTTCATATCCTCACCGCTCCGCTTCCCCTTTGGCCGCGAGGCCATATCGCTTGATTTTCTCGTAGAGCGTGGCTTTGCCGAGCTGCAGCTTGTCTGCCGCGACCGCGACCGCGCCGCCGGCCTGCTCCAGCGCTTCCGCGATCACCGCCCGCTCGAATTGTTCGACGCGCTCTTTCAAAGGCTGCGTGGCCGCGCCGTCGTCGCCGAAAGACATGACGGGATCGTCGGCGACGCCGAGCACGAAGCGGTCGGCGGCATTGCGCAGCTCCCGCACATTGCCCGGCCAGTCGCGCTGCATCAGGCCGGCGCGTTGACGATCGGTGAGGATCGGCGCGGGTCGCTGATAACGCACCGCCGCGTCCAGCAAGAAGTGTTCGAAGAGCGGCACGATGTCCTCGCGCCGCTCGCCGAGCGGCGGCAGTGCGATCGTCACCACATTCAGCCGGTACAGCAGGTCGCGCCGGAACGAGCCGTCCGCGACGTGCTCGGCCATGTCGCCCTTGGCGGCGGCGACCACGCGGCAATTCACGCGGATCGGCTGATTCGAGCCGAGCCGCTCCAGCACGCCGTCCTGTAGCACGCGCAGCAGCTTGACCTGCAACGCGAGCGGCATGCTTTCGATTTCATCCAGAAACAGCGTGCCGCCCGACGCATGCTCGAGCTTGCCGATGCGCCGTTTCGCAGCGCCCGTGAAAGCGCCCGGCTCGTAGCCGAACATTTCCGACTCGAACATTGGCTCCGGCAGTGCGCCACAGTTCACCGCGATAAACGGCTTGTCACGCCGCGGCGACAGTTCATGCAGGCTGCGCGCGATCAGCTCCTTGCCCGCGCCGGTGTCGCCGTTGATCAGCACGGAGGCATCTGTCGGCGCGATATTGGCGATTAGCCGCCGCACCTGTTCGATAGCCGGACTTCTGCCGATGATCCGCGGCGCCACCGAGTTCTGCTCCGCCAGTTCGCGGCGCAACGCGAGGTTCTCCAGCACCAGCTTGCGGCGCTCCAACGCGCGCCGCACGGTTTCGATCAGACGTTCGGACGCGAACGGTTTTTCGATGAAGTCATACGCGCCGTCGCGCATGGCCTGAACGGCCATTGAAATGTCGCCGTGGCCCGTCACCAGAATCACCGGCACATCGGGCGTGCGCTCGTGGCATTGCGCAAGCAGTTCGAGGCCGCTCGCGCCCGGCAAGCGAATATCGCTGACGATCACGCCGGAGAAGTCCGCGCCGATCATCTTCGCCGCGGACTCCGCCGACGCATGGCCGATCACGTCGAAGCCCGCCAGTTGCAGACTTTGCACGCTGGCGCGCCGCACCAGTTCGTCATCTTCGATATACAGCACTTGCAGGCCGTGGTTCAGCATGGCGTTTTCCGTGTGATTCAGGAGCCCGTCGTCAGCGGGTCCGGTGTGTGGCTCGTCTGCACGCGCGCGCGGCGCAGCGTCAACACGAATAATGCACCGCCGTGCGGCGCGTTGCGCGCCACGAGCGAGCCACCGCAGTCGCGCGCGATAGACGACGATATCGCGAGGCCAAGCCCCAACCCCTGGCCCATTTCTTTGGTGGTGAAGAACGGCTCGAACAGCCGCGGCAGAACATCCTCGGCAATGCCGGGGCCGTTGTCGCTCACGGCGAACGACAGATTCGCATCGGCGACTTCGATCTCGATCGAAATGCGTGGCGCGCTGATGTCGGCCGTCGCATCGAGGGCGTTGCCGAGCAGGTTGATCAGCACCTGTTCGAGCCGCAAATCGTCGCAATGCGCAATCAGTTCGGGATGGTCGTCGGCGAGACTCAGCGGCGTGCGCGTGCCGCTTTGCGCGTCGAGCAGAGCGAACTCCACCTCGACGCCTGCCAGGCGCTTCTGCAACAGCGCGACCACGTTGCGCAACGCCCGCATGATCGGCGCTCGCGCACTGCGCGGCCGCGCGCGTCCGACGAACAGCTTCAACTGGTTGGTGATCTTGCCCATGCGCTCCGTGAGCGCCGCGATCGCTTCGAGATTTTCGCGCGCCGACGCCTGGTCGCCGCGTTCGAGCAGCACTCGCGTGTTGTCCGAGAAACCGCGCAACGCGGCGAGCGGCTGGTTCAGCTCATGCGTGATGCCGGCGGCCATCTGACCGAGCGCGGCAAGCTTGCTCGCCTGAATCAGTTCGTCGTGCGCCGCGCGCAATTCCTGTTCGGCGCGGGTTCGTTCGGCCACTTCCTTTTGCAACTGTTCGTTCGCCTCTGAGAGATCCGCGGTGCGCTCGGCGACCCGCCGGTTCAATTCTGCGTAGGCCTTTTGCAGCAGCGCCCGGCTACGCATCACTTCGCGCACGCGAGCCCGGCGCATTCTCCAGTAGAACGCCAGCAACACGAGCGACACGTAGCCGAAGCCGGTGACGATGGTCGCCTTGCGCGCGTCGGCGTCGACCGGATCGACGGGCGACATGGTGATCAGATGCCAGTCCGGCTCGCCCATGCCGCGGCGCGACGCGAGATAGCGTGGCGCATAGCGGCCGCCGCCGATGCGCACGATCTGCGCGTTGCCTTCGAGCGTGCGTTCGATCGTCACCGGCAGCGGCGCGATCGGCTGCTGCGCGTATTGACGCGCCTGGTAGATCGAATCCGCGACCGGCCCCGACAGCGGCCGGATCGTGTGGTATTTCCACGCCGGCACCGACGACAGGAAAATCACGCCGTGGTCGTCGGTCACGACAAGCGGCTCGGACGCATCCGCGCCCTGAAACCATTCGAGATCGAGTTTGACGACCGCTGCGCCGACGATCTTGCCGTCGCGCCGCACCGGCTGAGAGATGTAATAACCCGGCGCTTGCGAGATCGTGCCGATGCCAAAGAAGCGGCCCACGCCGCCTTTCACCGCGTCGAGAAAATACGGCCGGAATTGATAGCCGGCACCAATGAAACTGCCCGGCCCGCGCCAGTTGCTCGCCGCGACGCAAAAGCCGTCGAGCGGAATGATGTAGGTGACCGTGGCGCGCGCGTGGCGGTTCAGGTCTTCGAGATAAAGATTGGCGCGCTCCACGTTGGCGGCAGTGGGATTGACCAGCACGTCCTGCACGATCGGATGTTCCGCGAGCAGATAAGGCAGCGATTCGTAGCGTTCGAGCGTGCTCTTCAGCGCGCTGGTCGTACGGTCGACCCGCACTGAGGCGTTGCGCCGCAAATGGTCGATGCCGCTTTGCCAAGCGATGCTGTACGTGAGCCCGCATGCTGCGACGAGCCCGGCGACGAGCGCGAAGAGGATCAGCAGGCGTCGCGTCACGTTGGCAATATCCGATCGGTAAGGATCGTTTATTGTGGCATAAGGCGACGCGTCGCCGGCGTCAGCCTCGTCGGCCGGCGAGGCGGGGGTTTGGCGCGCGGACACCGGTTTCATACGCTGGTGTCCGCGGCTGTGAGGATGACGTTAAAAGGCGTTGCCGATGCGCGGCTCAGACGCCGGCCGGCTCTTTGATCGCCACGTCGCCACGCAAGGCGGCGTTCAGCTTGTTGCGATCCAGTTCCTTTTCCCATGCTGACACGACCACCGTCGCCACGCCGTTGCCGACAATGTTCGTCAGCGCGCGGCATTCGCTCATGAAGCGGTCGATACCGAGAATCAGCACCATGCCCGACAGCGGAATGGTCGGCACCACCGCAAGCGTCGCGGCCAGCGTGATGAAGCCCGCGCCCGTCACGCCGCTCGCGCCCTTCGAGGTGAGCATGGTCACCGCCAGCAGCGTGAGCTGCTGCGTCCAGGTGAGGTCGGTGTTAGTGGCTTGCGCGATGAACAGCACGGCCATCGTCATGTAGATGTTGGTGCCGTCGAGGTTGAACGAATAACCGGTCGGCACCACGAGGCCCACCACCGAGCGCGAGCAGCCGAGCTTTTCGAGCTTCAGCATGAGTTGCGGCAGCGCGGCTTCGGACGAGCTCGTGCCGAGCACGATCAGCATCTCTTCCTTGATGTACGCAACGAAGCGCAGGATGTTGAAACCCACCGCACGCGCAATGATGCCGAGCACGACCACCACGAACACGATCGAGGTCAGATAGAACGTGCCGATCAGCTTGAGCATCGGCAGCAACGAGCCGATACCGTACTTGCCGATCGTGAACGCCATTGCGCCGAACGCGCCGATCGGCGCCAGCTTCGTGATGATGCGCACAATGCCGAACAGCACATGCGAGAGCCCGTCGATGAAGCTCGTTACGACCTTGCCTTTCTCACCGGCGGTCGCGAGCACCGCGCCGAACAGCAGCGCGATCAGCAGGATCTGCAGGATTTCACCCTGCGCGAACGCTGACACGAGCGTGTCCGGAATGAGGTGCATCAGGAAGTCGACCGTGGTCTGCCCGTGCGCTTTCGCGGCATACGAGGCGACCGCCTTGCCGTCGAGCGTGGCCGGGTCGATGTTGAAGCCGACGCCCGGTTTGAGCACGTGCGTGGCGATCAGGCCGAGCACCAGTGCGAAGGTCGAGACGATTTCGAAGTACAGCAACGCCTTGCCGCCGACGCGCCCAACCTTCTTCATGTCCTCCATGCCGGCGATACCCGTCACCACCGTACAGAAGATGATCGGTCCGATCACCATCTTGATCAGCTTGATGAAGCCGTCGCCGAGCGGCTTCATGTCGACGGCGAGATTCGGATAGAAATGTCCGAGCGCGATACCTATAAGGATCGCCACGATCACCTGGACGTACAGTACTTTGTGGATAGGTTTCTTCACGATGGTTCCTGCGATGTGGATGAGCTCAATGGCCTGCCACGCTGCGCATCATGCGAACGAATAGTCGTCACGCCTGTGCACGGCATTAGGCCGCGACAAGGGACGAATTCAGAAATACCGGGAAGGGAAATCGGACATCGTTGTCTCCTTGCTTTAGTTGTCGGACCGTTGCGGCCGCGATATCTATTTCGCAAGGTCGATGCCAGCTCAAAGCCGGGCTCGGGTCTTTGATTTATATGGGTTTTTTGGCGCCACACGGGATGCGCCGTCCGGGATTCCGGAAATCCGGACGAGGGGTGTCGGGGAATCCGGAATCGAACGCGGCGGCGGCTACGGGATAACCCGTAAGGCTTTCTACGACGACGCGCGCTGGCCAGAGGCCTGCGCGCCGTCCAACGTGCGGCCTCTAAACCGCGCCCTCTTCCAACACCAGCAGATTCTCGTGCGAGAACCCCAGCGACACTGGCTGCCCGCGTTCGGGCAAACCGCGATTCGGGTCGTTGAACACATCGAGAGAAATCACGGCGTCTTTCACGCGCGTTCTGATGCGCACCACCGCGCCGAGGAAATTGACTTCTTCGACGGTCGCGTTCAACGTGTTGCGTCCAGGCGCGGCCGGCTCCAGCACGATGGCCTCGGGACGCAGCGCGAGCAAACGCTTCTTGCCCGCATCGTCCGACGGCAACTCCTGCGTGGTGGTCAACTCCTGACCGTCCACCACCATCTTGCCGGTCGCCGGATCGACCACGTGCCCGGCCAGAATGTTCAGCGTGCCGACGAACGACGCGACAAAGCGGGTGCGCGGATAGTTATAGATTTCGGACGGCGTACCGATCTGCTCGACGCGGCCCTCGTTCATCACGACGATACGATCGGAAATGGACAGCGCCTCTTCCTGATCGTGGGTGACGAAAATCGACGTGATACCCAACTCGCGCTGCAACGCGCGAATATCCTGGCGCAACGAAATGCGGATCTTGGCATCCAGCGCGGAAAGCGGTTCGTCGAGCAACAACACTTGCGGCTTGCCGGCAAGCGCCCGCGCGAGCGCCACGCGTTGCTGCTGACCACCCGACAATTGCCACGGATAACGGCCGCCCAGGTGCGGCAGCTTGATCAGTTGCAGCATCTCGTCGACGCGCTGATTGATCTCCGCCTGCGGCCGATGCGTAATCTTCAGCCCAAAGCCGATGTTCTCGGCCACGGTCATGTTCGGAAACAGCGCATACGACTGGAACACCATGCCGACCTTGCGTTGCCGCGTGCGAAGGTGCGTGACGTCCTTGTTGTCCAGCCGGATGATGCCGCGCGTGGGCGTTTCGAAGCCGGCGATCATGCGCAGCACCGTCGTCTTGCCGCAGCCGGACGGCCCGAGGAAAGTGATGAACTCGCCCCGTTCGATCTTCATATCGAAGTGATGCAGCGCCGTGTTCGCCCCGAAGGACTTATGCAGATTTTCGATTTCCAGGAATGCCATGATTCGCTGCCCCAGTCCGTCAAACTCATTGGATCAAACTTATCGGCCAAACTCGTTGGTCACACTTTCTGGCCGCTCATGGCGCGGGCCGAGCCGAACACCTGTATCAAACCCATCGACGCCCACGTGATCACGAACGCGATGATCGCGAGCGCCGAGGGTTCATACGCGCGGTTCGCGCCGATCAATTGCAGATACGGGCCGAACGCGGGACGGTCCAGCAGACTCGCCAGCGTGAACTCGCCGATCACCACGGCAAAGGTGAGAAACGCGCCGGACAGAATGCCCGAGCGGATATTCGGGAAAATCACTTTGAAAAGAATGGTCGGCCAGTTCGCGCCGAGACACTCGGCCGCCTCGGTGAGCGAGCGCACGTCGACCGCGCGCAGGCCGGCGTCGACGGCGCGGTACATGTACGGCAGCGAGAGGGTGACGTAGCCGAACACCAGCAATAGATCCGTGGCGCGCTCGTTGCCGGTGAGCGGCAGAATCGAACTGCTGTTATAGATGCGCAGATAACCGAATACGATCACGATGGCCGGCACCACCAACGGCAACAGCGTGATGAATTCGACGACCGGCCGCAGCTTCGGCAAGCGCAACTGCACCCAGTAAGCCGTCGGCACCACCAGCAGCACGCCGACCACGATCGTCAGCAGCGCCATCAGAATCGAATAGCCGAACGAGGCCTGAAAGCGCGGATCGCCGAGCACGACGCTATACGCTTCGAAACTGTAGGTGCCGCGCTTCATGCGCAGGCTGAATTCGAACGTCGCGATCAACGGAATGAGAAAGTACAGCGAACCGACGATCATCGCGGTCCACGCACCCACGCGCGATTGGCTTTTCATCGGCGCCCCCTTTCAGCGCGCGAGCGCAGCCAGATGTAGCCGCCATTCGACAGACCGGTGACGAGCACCATGCCGAGCGCGAGTGCATAACCGAGATTCTGGTTATGCATGACGTCGCCGCGAATCTGCGCATACAGCAGGATCGTGACTATGTTCAGCGAACTGCCGGTCAGCGCATAAGCCGTAGCGACCGCACCGAACGAATTGGCGAACAGCAGCAGCGCGGCGCCGAGCACGCTCGGCCACAGCACCGGCAGCGCGACGTAGCGCCAGTATTGATACGAGGTCCCGCCGAGGCAGTCACAGGCCTCGCGCCACTCGCGCTTCAGACCGTCGAGCGCGGGCGTGACGATCAGCACCATCAACGGAATCTGGAAATACAGATAGGTCAGCGTCAGGCCGGAAAAGCTCAGGATGCTGAAGCCCGTCGAATACAGATTGAAGCCGAGGTACTTCTTCAGCAATACGGTGACGAGCCCGACGCGTCCCAACGTGCAGATGAAAGCGAATGCGAGCGGCACGCCGGCAAAGTTCGACGCGACGCCGGAAAACGTCATCAGGGTCGGGCGAATCCAGCCGGGCAGCTTGCCCTGCACCGCCGCCCATGCGAGCAGCGAGCCGATCACCGCGCCGCCGAGCGACGAGGCCGCGCTCACCTTGAAGCTGATCCAGTAAGCGTCCAGCACGGTCGGCTGGAGCAGGTCGCGAAAGTTGGCGAGCGTGAAGTGGCCTTGCGAATCCTGAAACGCGCCGACCATCAGGAAGCCGGTCGGCAGAATCAGGAACAGCAGCGCAAAAGTAAAAAACGGCACCACGCCGATCCAGGCGAGGAACTGCGACGCGCGGCCCGGACCGTCGACGCGAGGCGTTGGGGTGGGTACAGGCGGAACCAGCAATTCCGGCTGCACCGATCCAGCATCCGATGAAGCGCTCATAGCTCACCCTTGGGGCAATCTGGCAAACGCGCCTGGCACGCCGCGCTCATGACGAAGAGCGGCGCGCCGGAGCGGCAAAACTTCAGGCTACTGTTCGGCGTCGCGGCTCGCGTGTTCCCCTGCGGCCGCGACATCCACTACGTCGCTTACTTGACGTTCGCGCCGACCGTTTCGTCCCAGTGCTTCGTAATGGTTTCCTTGTACGCGTCCTGTTGCGAGAGCGTCGGGAACACGACGTTCTTGTACGACGAAGGCGGCGGCAGCTTGTCCAGCAATGCCTGCGGCACTTTCTTGCCGGTCACCAGTTCGTTGTAGCGCATCGGATGGCAGTAGCCCTTCAGCCAGCCAATCTGACCTTCGTCCGAGTACAGATATTCCATCCACAACTTGGCTGCGTTCGGGTGCGGCGCATACGCGCTGATCGCCTGAACGTACACACCCGCGACCACGCCCGTTTTCGGAATCACCACCTGCACCTTCGGGTTGCCCTTCAGCGTGTCGCGATCGGCCAGCGCGTTGTAATCCCAACGCACGACGATCGGCGTGGTGCCTTGCGCGAGCGAGGCGGCCTTGCCGATCACCGGCACGAAGTTGCCGTTCTTGTTCAGGTTGGCGAAATAAGTAAGGCCGGCCTGTCCGGCTTTGCTCGCATCGCCCTTGCTCTGCGAGAGACCCGCGGCATAGACGGCCTGGATCGCCTGATTGGCCGAGCGCGGATCGCCCGCGAGCGAGACGGCGTTCTTGTACTCCGGCTTGAGCAGATCGCTCCAGTCGGACGGCGCCTTGTCGATCATGTCGGCGTTCACTTCAAACGACAGCACGCCGTAGTAATCGCCATACCAATAGCCGTCGGCGTCTTTCGACTCTTTCGGGATCGAGTTCCACGAGGCGACCTTGTACGGCTGCAGCAACCCTTCGGCCTTCGCGGACGGACCGAACGAGAGGCCCACGTCGATCACGTCGGGCGCTTGCGGGCCCTTGTTGCCCTTGTTCGCCTTGATGGCTTCGACTTCGTCGCCCGAACCCGCATCCGGATTCAGTTCGTTGATCTTGATGCCGTACTTCTTCTGAAAGCCGGCGACCAGTTCACCGTAGTTGCACCAGTCGTGGGGCAACGCGATCACGGTGAGTTGGCCTTCCTGCTTGGCGGCGGCGACCAGTGCATCGAGCGGCGCGGCCGAAGCGCTGCTGCTGACGCCGGCCGCGGTGACACCCGCAACGGCCGACATCGAGAGTATGCGAGCTAACGCGGTGCGGTTCATAGTCTTCCCCATCCTCTGCCGAAATTGCTACGTTTGGAAAATTTCTATTTCGAGCCTCAGGACGCGCCCGTGCACCCTTGCACTTGCGCGGCCTCGCCATGTTCAGGCCGGGTTGGCCGGCATGGAGAACATGTCGTGTCGCAGTGTATCGATGCGATCTGTACAAATCATGTCGACGCCCCATTGCGCGAGCAGTTGCGCGCGCGCCGGATCGTTGACGGTATAGGCGAGCACGCGCAGGCCGGCGGCATGAATCTCCTCGATCAGCGGCTCGGTCAGGTACCGGTGGTTCGCGTGAAAGGACACGCAGTCGAGTTCGCGCACCACGCGCAGCCAGTCCGCCGGCACCTCGTCGAACAGCATGCCGCGTTGCAATGACGGCGCCGCGTCACGCGCGGCGGCGAGCGCCTCGAATGAAAACGACGAGAGCAACGGCGGCGTCTGGCCTTGCCATAGTGTCAGCGCGCCGCTTGCGACCAGAGTCCCGGTGATCTCGTCACGGCCGGGGCACGGTTTGATTTCGATGTTGGCGGCAATGCCGTCGCGCGCACAGCGCCCCGCCGCTTCGGCTAGCGTCGGCAAACGCGTGCCGGCGAATTGCGGCCCGTACCATGCACCGGCGTCGAGCGCGGCCAGTTGCTGCCACGTGTGTTCCGCAGCGGCGCCACGGCCGTTGGTGGTGCGCTCGAGGGTGTCGTCGTGCAGCAGAAAGAGTTGGTTGTCGGCGGAAAGCTTGGCGTCGAACTCGACCATGCGGTAGCCATAGCGCACGCAGGCGTCGAAACCGGCGAGCGTGTTCTCCGGCGCCAGCGTGCCGCCGCAGCGGTGCGCGGCGAGTCGCGGATACGGCCAGTCTGCGGATAAAGCGCGATTAATCCCGTTTCCCACGTCTCGTTACCTTTCAGATAGAGCGGTTGACCATGCTCTCGACACGTTCCCAGCCGTCACTGCCGCCTTGACCTACATGATCCACGCAGGTCTCTAGTTGTCCGTTCACGCGCGAGCCTGGCGCGTAGTATCGCGCTAAGGCAGGCGCTGCGATAGTCGGACGTACGCTCCAGGCATTCACCGCGCCGGCCCCCTCTGCGTCTTTGTCAGGATGACGAAGCGTGCCGCCACCGTGCAACTCGACACCGGGCGTGCTTCGCTCAGGCGGCCGATCCCAAGATCCATTATGGCGGCGACACTTGCCAATCAGATTGCCAAAAAACGCCGCAAAATGCTCGAAATCGGACATTTCAATTCCTTTTCGAACATTTGATGTTCGAAACAGGCTTGGCGCTTCGATCTGCGAAGGCTAAGGTTAAATACACAAACTTGCAAGCTGCCAAAAAAATACAACACAATTCGACTAAAGTAGTACGCTTGACATCGTCCGGACACACATTCGTGAGCACGATGTCGCAGTTAACAACAAGCTAAATAAACGCGCGTACGCAGCCAAGGAAACATGCATGTGGCAGGAAGACCGTCATCAGAGAATTCGCGCGTTGCTGTCCACGCTTCAACGTGTGTCCACGGAACGGATCATGGCGGACCTCGGGGTGTCGCGCGAAACAGTACGGCGCGATCTGCTCGACCTCGAAGCGCTAGGTGAATTACGGCGCGTGCACGGCGGCGCGATCAAACCAGCCGACGAAGCGCCGATCGCCGAGCGAGCGCACATGCGCGTGAAGTCGAAAACCGCGATCGCAAAGGCGGCCACGGGCTTGATCGCGAGCGGCCAGACACTGTTCATCGACGCGGGCACCACCACCGCCGCGCTGGCCGAAGAACTGGCTAAACTCGCAAACCTCACCATCGTCACCAACTCGATCGATGTCGCGCTGAAGATGCGCGGCGGGGTCGATCAAACCGAAGCCGCCAACGAGGTCATCCTGCTCGGCGGTTCGATCAGCGACCGCGCCATGGCGACCACCGGCGCCACCACCGTGCTCGATATCCAGCGCTATCGCGCGGACCTCGCGCTGCTATCGCCGGTCGGCATCGATCACCGGCACGGTGCGACCAATTACGACCACGCTGAAACCGAAGTGGCGCGCGCCATGGTCGCCAATGCGGACCGCGTGGCGATCCTCGCCGATTACAGCAAGATCGGCCAACGCAGCCGCATCTCCTACTGCCCGGTCGATCGGATCGACGTGCTCGTCACCAACAAAAAGGCGGCCGAAGCCGCCGATTTTGCATCGCTGAAAAAGAAGCTCGAAGAGATCGTTCTTGCCTGACGCACCAGACACAAGGCCCGAGGCTCCATGCCGGAGCCTTGAGGTCTGATGTCTATTCCTTCACATGCATCGTATCGAGCGAGCGCTTGCGCAAGCGAGTGTCGTGCAACGCGCCGGCTGCATCGAGCACCGGATAGGCGGTCGAACAGAACAGCGAATTGAGGCGCTTCATGTCGCTGATCAGATCGAGATGCAGTGCGCTGGTCTCGATGCTTCGCAAGGTCTGACCGGTAAGCCGGTCCAGATGCCGGTATGAATAGGCCCGCTCCAGATCGCGAAAGCGTTCCTTCTCCGCAAGCAGGCGCTCTGCGCATCGCAGATCGTTGTTCAGAAACACCGACAGCCCAAGCTGCAGATTGCTGACGAGGCGTGCCTGCAAATCGTCCAGCTCACCCAGCCCCTCTTCCGAAAACGACAGCCGGTGGGCGATCTTCTTTTCCTCGATGTCGCCCACGATCCGCTCGATGATGTCGCCCGCGTGTTCGAGATTGATCGTCAGTGAAATGATGTCGGTCCAGCGGCGGCTATCCGCTTCGTCGAGCTGTTCGCGCGAGATCAGCGTCAGATAGGTTTTGACCGCGGCGTAGAGTTCGTCGACATCGTCGTCCATGCGGACGGTTTCCCGCGCCTTGTCCAGATTGTTGTGATGAATCAGGTCTGAAACATTGTCGAGCATGGTGCGCACGATGTCACCGATGCGCAGCACCTCGCGTGCGGCATGCGCAAGCGCGAGCGTAGGCGTGGACAGCGCCGCGGCATCCAGGTGAAGCGGCCGAAGCTCACCATTCGGCAGCGGCCGGTTCGGCAGAAGGCGCACACAGATGCGCGACACCGGATCGATCAGCGAGAGGCACGCGCAGCAGCGCAGCGTGTTGTAGATCAGGTGAAATCCGACGGTCGCTTCACGCGGATTCGCGATCAACACCGGCAGCCCGCGCGCGAGCAGCGAAGTGAACGGCAAAATCAGCAACGCGCCGGCCAGCTTGAACGCAAAGCTGCCCAACGCGAGACGCCGCGCCGCCGCGTTCTGCGCGACGGTGCCGAGAAGCGCGAGCAAGCCGCTGCCAAGATTCGCGCCGATCACGAGGCACAGCGCGACCTTCAGCGAAATCACGCTGGATGAGGCAAGCGTCGCGGTCAGCAGCACGGCGGCCAGGCTCGAATAGGACAGCATGGCGAACGCGGCGCCGACCAGTGCGTCGAGCATCGTGTCGCCGGTCAGCGCACCGAACATTACGCGCACGCCGGCGCCTTGCATCATGGGTTGGGCAGCTTCGACGATCAAACGCAGCGCCAGCAGGATCAAGCCGAGACCGATCAACGTGCGCCCGACCTGGCCGAGACGGGTTTGCTTGCGCGACAGGAAGAGCGGCACGCCGAGCAGAATCAGGATCGGCGACAACCAGGATAGATCGAGAGTGAGAACCCGCGCCATCAAAGCGGTGCCGACGTCGGCGCCGAGCATGATCGCGAGGCCGCTGGTGAGTGGCAAGAGGCCCTGCGCCGCGAACGACGTGACGATCACCGCGGTGGCGTTGCTGCTCTGCACGAGGCTCGTAACGCCGACACCGGAGAGAAAGGCCCGCCAGCGGCTACTGGTGCTGCGCCCCAGCACGCTGCGCAGATCGGCGCCGAGAACCCGCAGGATGCCGGTGCGCACAATGTGCGAGCCCCACACGAGGAGCGCTACACCGGCCAGAAGGTTTAGGAGAATCAACATAAGGCACTGCGCATCCGTTCCTGCTGCCATGACCCGAACCGCATGCCGCGTGAACCGGCACCGGGGCGTATATGACAGTAGTGTTGCACATTTTTGCCTTATTGTAATTTTGTGCGTTTAAATATACGCTCGTGTCAAGCTGTGGATGACTGTGTGCCGGCTCGTGGTCAGTCATGCATCGGGTTCGACGGCTTGACCACTTAATCATGAGGACTCTGGATGAGCCGCAACCTTGCGCTGTTCGACCTGGACCACACGTTGCTGCCGCTCGATAGCGATCAGGCGTGGGCCCACTTCATCGCCGGATTGGGTATAGAAGGCGCCGTGCGGCACGCGCAGGAAATCGACGATTACTACCGGCAGTATGTGGCCGGCACGCTCGACATGACCGCCTATCTGAACTACACGCTAGCACCGCTTGCTCGCCACTCGCGCGAGCAGCTCGACGCGTGGCATGCGCAGTTCATGCAAGAGGTGATTGCGCCCGCCATCCTGCCGGCTGCGCGCGAACTCGTGCAACGCCATCTTGATACGGGCGACCTGTGCTGCATCGTCACCGCTACGAATGTGTTCATCACGGAGCCGATCGGCAAGGCACTCGGTTTCGAGCATCTGCTGGGCATCGAGCTCGGCACCGAAGGCGGCGATCCGTTGGCGCGCTTTACGGGAACGGCTGTCGGCACGCCCACCTTCCGCGAAGGCAAGATCACGCGCACCGAGAGTTGGCTCGCGTCGCTTGGGCACCGCCTGCAGGATTTCCCGCAGAGCTGGTTCTATAGCGACTCGATCAACGACGTCCCCTTGCTGGAACGCGTCACGCATCCGGTCGCGACCAATCCCGATCCACGCTTGCGCGCGGTCGCCGCGGAACGCGGCTGGCCGGTGATCGAACTGTTTGCCTGAGCTTGCGTTTTATCGAGTTCGATGCGGCGCGGCAGCCGCCACGCTACACGCGCCCTTTCCACGGCACGAGCCGCCGCTCCAACGCTCGCATACCCAGATCGAAGAACCACGCGATCAGACCGATCAGCACGATGCCCATCACCACCACATCGGTACGCAAAAAGCTCGACGCGTTCAGCACCATCTGACCCAGGCCCGCGGTGGCCGCGACCATTTCGGCGGCGACCAGCGTGGTCCAGCCGAAGCCGATTGCGATCCGCAGGCCCGTTAGAATCTCCGGCAAAGCGGCGGGCAGGACCACGTGCCGCACGATCTGCGAGAAGCGGCCGCCCAGTGAATACGCCGCATGAATCTGCTCGATCGTTGCGCTGCGCACGCCGGCGCGTGCGGCCATGGCAATCGGCGCGAAGCAGGCGAGATAGATCACGACGATCTTCGCCGTTTCGTCGATGCCGAACCAGATCACCACCAGCGGCAGATAAGCGAGCGGCGGCAGCGGCCGGTAAAACTCCAGCGGCGGATCGAGAAGGCCGCGCGCGACCCGGCTCACGCCCATCAGGATACCGACCGGCACGGCCGTGACCGCGGCGAGCGCAAACGCACCGAACACGCGCAACGCACTCCATGCGAGATGCTCTGAAAGCGGCAAGCCGCCTTGAATGCGGCCGTGCCACGCGTCGACAAAGGCGGCCCAGACGGCTTCGGGCGCCGGCAGAAAGAGCGGCGGCAGCCAATGCAGATGCGTGGCAAGCCACCACAACGCCGCGAGCGTCGTGACCGAGAGCGCGCTGAGTGCCGCGCTCGGACCTTCGCCCGGCAAACGCCAGCCGCGTACGGGGCGCGCGGTACGCCGCGGCCGCTTGCCGGTCCTGGCGAGCGGCACATTGCCCAATGATTCACGCGAAGCCGTCACGACACCACCTCTTCCTGATTACGCTCGCGCAGCCGATGCACCAACCGCTCGCGCCACTCGATGAAATCCGCCGACGACTTCACCGCGCGTGCATCGCGCGTCTGCAGGAAACGCTGCGCGAACGGTAAGTCGTAGCTATCGGCGATGCGGCCCGGACCCGGCGTCATGACGACGAGGCGGGTCGCGAGAAAGAGCGCCTCTTCGACGCTGTGGGTAATGAAAAACACCGTCTTGCGCGTGCGGCCCCAGACGTCGAGTATGAGTTCCTGCATCGACTCGCGCGTCATGGCGTCGAGTGCGCCCATCGGCTCGTCCATTAGCAGCACTTGCGGATCGCTGGCCAGCGCGCGGGCGATTCCCACACGCTGCTGCATGCCGCCCGACAGCGCATAGACTTGCGAGCGCGCATGCTTTTCGAGTCCGACGAGCTTCAGCATGTCGAGCGCAATGCGCTCGCGCTCTGCCTTGGGTACGCGTTGAAAACGCAAGCCGAGTGCGACGTTGTCGAGCACGTCGAGCCACGGCATCAGCGCATACTTCTGAAACACCACTCCGCGGTCCGCACCTGGCCCGATGACGGGTTCGCCGTTCAGCCGCACCTCGCCTTCAGTCGGCTGGATAAAGCCCGCAATGCAGTTGAGCAAAGTCGTTTTGCCACAGCCGGACGCGCCCAGCGCGACCACGAACTCACCGGGCTCGATACGCAGATCGACATCGGCCAGCGCGACATGCGGCACCGCGCCGCGCGTGCCTTCGTAGGCGACTTGCAATTGCCGTATTTCAAGACCGCTCATCGCCGGACCTCATGCTGCTGATTGAAATCTGCTCGCGCCGATCAGTGCGCCGCGCGTTGCACGAACTGCGGATCGACACCGGTCGAGTAATCGGCCAGGACGTTCTGGATCGTGCCTTGCGTCTTCAAAAACGCCGCGGTCGCAGCCAGCGACTTCGCCGCACCCGATTGCGCGCCGCCGCCAAGCCATGCATTCGAAGCCTGCTGGGCGGGCGTCGGGAACGCGTACAACGCGAGGCTCGCCGGCACTTCCTGCGCGTTCGCGCCGGACTCTTTCGCGACCGCCTCGACCTGCGGCGACGAAGCCGTCCATGCGGCGGTGTGGTCGCGATAATTCGCGTCGGTTGCGGCCAGCACCTTCACGAAGCGCGTGACGAATTCGGCGTTCTGACTGGCGAACTTGCGATCGACCACGAACCCGTCGAACGTCGCCTTGCCGGATTGCTGCGCGACCTGCCCCGAGGTGATGAGCACCTTGCCGCTCTTCTTGACCTTGGCCAGTACCGGATCCCAGATGTACGTTGCGTCGATGTCGCCCCGCTCCCACGCCGCCGCGACTTCAGGCGGGCGCAGGTTGACGATCTTGACGTCGGACGGATTCACGCCGGCGCTCTGCAGCGCGACCAATGTATGGAAGTGCGAGGTGGACACGAACGGCACGCCGATCTTTTTGCCTTTGAGGCCCGCAACGGTCGATACATTGGAGCCGTCGCGAGCGACCAGCGCTTCGGCATCGTTGATATTGTCGAGAATCCAGAACAGCGAAATATCCACGCCCTGCGACAGCCCGGCCGCGATCGGGCTGGAGCCGGCTTCACCGAGTTGCACCGAACCGGACGCCAACGCGCGGATCACGTCGGCGCCGCTACCGAGTTTGCGGTAGGTGATCTTGTAGCCAGTGGCTTTCTCCACTTCGCCGGTGGCCTGCGCGTAGCGCCACGGCACCACCATGTCCTGATACGCAATCACGACTTCTTTGGTGTCGGCGTGCGCCGCGGAAGCAAACGGCGCGGACAGTGCGAGCAGCGTGGCGAACGCGGTAAGCGAGCGGCGAAAGCGGTTCATCGTGAAGCCTCATGAGTAGGTAGGGTTCGGGAGGCTTTCGACTATAGGCAGTTTGCTCGCGGCCGGTTCTAATTAATCCGCGATTGCTAATCACGCTGTTTTAGCATTGCTTTTCACGTTCGGTTGGTTAGCGGCGACTGCTGCTGCGTCATTTCGATGTGCGCCAGGCGGCGTCTATCCTCGTGTCGCTCGGCGCGGCTGACCCATCACCACACCTTGAATACCGTAGCGGCGACACAGCACAGGAAGGCGGGCTGATGTGGCCTTCGCTAATCATGACCGCGACCGTCGCCGCCTCACTCACACTATCGCATTATTCGTTAACCTAACTAATTTTCAACTGCCCCGGCTATACTTTCATGCACGTCCAACAGGGAGATCCAATAAGCCCAATCTGATCGACTACATTATCGGGAACCGCGAGCTGCGCTATCGCATTATCGAGCTCAGCGTTCCTTTTTCCATCATCGGCGGCACGATGTCCTCGATCTGCATGCTGCTTGCACGGCACTACCGGTAACTCGCGGGCGCAGAACAACAGCGCGATTCCTGTTCTCGATCTTTCGCCGCCCCAAAGAAAAAAGCCTGCAACACGTGCAGGCTTTTCTCAATCCAACCGCTAGCGAAAATACTCAGACCACACCGGCTCCATGCGCCTGCAAATCTGCGTGGTAGCTCGAACGAACCATTGCGCCCACTGCGGCGTGCGTGAAACCCATCTTGTACGCTTCTTCCTCGTACATCTTGAACGTGTCCGGGTGCACGTACGAGCGCACCGGCAGATGGTGCTCAGACGGCTGCAGGTATTGACCGATCGTCAGCATGTCCACGTCGTGCTCGCGCAGGTCGCGCATCACTTGCAGAATCTCTTCTTCGGTTTCGCCAAGGCCAACCATCAGACCGGACTTGGTGGCCACGTCAGGATGCAGCGCCTTGAAGTCTTTCAGCAGCTTCAGCGAATGCGCGTAGTCTGAACCCGGCCGCGCTTCCTTGTACAGACGCGGCACCGTTTCGAGGTTGTGATTCATCACATCGGGCGGTGCGGCGTTCAGGATGCCGAGCGCGCGATCCAGACGGCCGCGGAAATCCGGCGTCAGAATTTCAATGCGCGTCTCCGGCGAAAGCTCACGCGTCTGACGGATACATTCCACGAAGTGGGCCGCGCCACCATCACGCAAATCGTCACGGTCAACGCTGGTGATCACCACGTACTTCAGTTTCAGCGCAGCAATTGTGCGCGCGAGATTACCCGGCTCATCCGCGTCGAGCGGATCTGGGCGACCGTGGCCGACGTCGCAGAACGGGCAACGGCGCGTGCACTTGTCGCCCATGATCATGAAGGTCGCGGTGCCCTTGCCGAAGCATTCGCCAATGTTCGGGCAGCTCGCTTCTTCACACACCGTGTGAAGATTGTGCTCGCGCAAAATCTGCTTGATTTCGTAGAAACGCGAATTGCCGGTGGCCGCCTTGACGCGAATCCAGTCCGGTTTCTTGAGCTTCTCGATCGGGATGACCTTGATGGGAATGCGGGCGGTCTTGGCTTGGGCTTTCTGCTTCGCAGTAGCGTCGTAGGCGGCGGGGGCCGGCACGGCATCAGGAGCGGGAGAAGCTGCGAGGTTCGCGGTAACGTCAGTCATTCGTTCGGTCCAGTCAGGCGGTGAGTGCACCGGCCTGTGGTTGGGCGACGGCCGCGGGACTGCCGTCGAGGTTTGCGGTGAGGCGTGCTGCAAAGGTATGGGCCACGTCGTCCCAGCCGGCGGTAACGCCTAGCGTTGCCATATCGACCGTTTCGAGCCCCGCGTAGCCGCACGGATTGATGGCCAGAAACGGCTGCAAATCCATGCTCACGTTCAGGCTCACGCCGTGATAGCTGCAGCCGTTGCGGATTTTCAAACCCAGCGCCGCGATCTTGGCGCCGGCATGCAACCCGGCGTCCGGCCCGGGCGCCACGTAGATACCGGGTGCGCCCGCCTTTCGTTCTCCGGCGAGATTATACGCCGCAAGCGTGTCGATCACGGCCTGCTCGATCCGCGTGACCAACTCGCGCACCATCAGCTTGCGACGGCGCAAATCGAGCAGCAGATAAGCCACGACCTGGCCAGGCCCGTGATACGTGATCTGCCCGCCCCGGTCGACTTTGACCAGAGGAATGCCGCTGTCGGCAGCCAGCAGATGGGCGGGATCGCCCGCTTGGCCTAGCGTAAAGACGGGAGGGTGTTCGACCAGCCAGATTTCGTCGGGGGTGTCGGCCGTGCGCTCGTCGGTGAACGCGCGCATGGCGTCGAAACTGGTCTGGTAGGGTTCGCTGCCACGCCAACGCAGCGTAAGCGGCACAGAGGCAGGCAAGGGGCTGGGTAAAACCGGGGTGGCGCACATGATTTCGCCAGTTTACCGAAATACGGGAATCCTCGCCGGAACTGGGCGCGTTGGGAGTGTCACGTCGGGGCCGACTCGCTCCCCCTTGAAGGGCAAAACCGGTGTGGTCCAGCCTCGCCGGTCTTGCCAGGGACGCCGTCACGTGGCTGAGCCAGCAGCGTGCTCAGGCCGGAGGCGGCGCTCAACCGTTGAGCAGCATCGTTCGCCGAACCTGGCGCGCCCCTCGCATCCGTCAAACCGTCCGCCAGCCACCCCGCACGCGCGCCGCCAGCCGTTCGCCGATCCGCGCGAACCAGTTCAGCGCACGCTCATCGCAACGCGTCGGCACGGAAAACGCCACCTTTGCCTGCGTGTCGCCTTCAGCGCTCAGCCACAACCGTTCTCCGCGCCGAAGTCGCAGCGTGTGACCGGGTTGCAGCCAGTAATCCTCGATGTCGTCGCTGCGTGTGACCCATACCGCGCCGCCGCGAACGACCAGCTTGGTACTGCGCGCCACCTTCAGCGGAACTGTTTCGCCACTGCGGATTTCAAACGCGATGCTAGAGGAAATTTCTCGCATGATGCCCTCGCCAAAAATCGTTTCGTGACTACAATCCTAGGCGTAGCAAGGGTTTACGCAAAACGATCTATTTTCACCTCTATGTGAGAAATATTGGCATGGACCTCCGGCAACTCCCCGCACTGAACGCGATCAAGGCGTTCGAGGCCGCCGCCCGTCACGAAAGCTTCTCGCGCGCGGCCGACGAACTCTTCGTCACCCACGGCGCCGTCAGCCACCAGATCCGCGCGCTCGAGGCCGAACTGGGCGTCTCGCTGTTCGCGCGCGACGGCAAGCGCGTGCGGCTCACCGACAGCGGCCGGCGTTACGCCACGCACGTGCGCTCAGCGCTGATGGCGCTCGCCGACGCCACCCGCCAGATCCGCGCCGGCGACCGCGAGCGGCGGCTCGTCGTGTCCATGCTGTCGTCGTTTGCGGCGCGCTGGGTGACGCCGCGCGTCGGCAGCTTTATCGAGGCGCATCCGCAGTGGGACCTCGAACTGCTGTCCACCAACGCCCTAACGGATTTCGCGCGTGACGACGTCGACGTGGCGATCCGTTTTGGCTTCGGCAAATATTCGGGGCTGCATTCGGAATTATTGCTGGAGGAGATTTTCTTTCCCGCTTGCGCGCCGAATTTCAACGGCGGCAAGCTGCCTCAAAAGCCGGCCGATCTGGCCAACGTCCCGCTGCTGCGTTCCGACGACGAGCTATGGCGCCCCTGGTTCGACGCCGCCGGCCTCACCGACTGGCCCGAGCCGAAGCGCGGCGTGCTGTACCAGGATTCGTCGAACCTGCTGCAAGCGGCCATCGACGGTCAGGGCGTTGCGCTCACGCGCCGCTCACTGGCTATGCACGAGATCGCGGCAGGCCGCCTTGTGCGGCTATTCGATGTGGATGGACCGAGCCCGTGGCAGTACTACTTCATCTGCCCGCCGCAGATGCTCGAAACCGCCCGGGTCAGAGCATTTCGCGACTGGGTGTTCGAAGAGGTGGGTCGCTTCAAGCAGCTTTTTGACCGGGCTTGCGAGGCAGGACCCGGCTCAAGCGCGGAAAGGACGGCGGACGCGTTGCGCATCACGCCGTAAATCAGACGCGGGGAGAAGCGTTACAGCACGACCTTCACCATCGGGTGGCCGGTGAGCGCGCGGTAGATATCGTCGAGCTGCTCGCGGCTCGTCGCGCGCACCGTGACGGTCAGGCCGGTGTAGTTGCCACCACTGGACGGCCGCGTCTCCACGCGCGATTCGTCGACTTCATTGTCGAACCGCCGGACCACCGTAACGATCGTCTCGGCGAACTCGGGGTGCGATTTGCCCATGATCTTGATCGGGAAATCGCACGGAAACTCAAACAGTGATTCGTTCACGGGACTCATTTTCTACTCCTTGCTGCGCCTCGCGCGCTTCCTGGGTCTTGGCTCGCTGATAAGCCGCGTACAGCGCCGCAAAGACCGCACCCGGTTTGCCCTCGCCGACCGGCTCGCCGTCGAGCTGCGTGACCGGCAGCACTTCCTTGGTTGCCGAACTGACAATGATCTCGTCCGCCGCGCGCAGTTCGGCCTCGCCAATCTCACGCGCCTCGAAACGGATGCCGCATTCGCTCGCCAGTTCCTCGATCAGGCCGTACCGGATCCCTTCGAGAATCTTGTGGCTGCGCGGCGGCGCGGACAACACGCCGTCCTTCACCATCCACACATTCGACGACGACCCTTCGGTCAGCATGCCGTCGCGAAACTGGATGGTCTCGAACGCGTCGTTCTCCGCAGCGTATTGCGCCATCAGCACGTTGCCGAGCAGCGAGACCGACTTGATATCGCAATTGAGCCAGCGACGATCTTCCGCGGTGACGCAACGCACGCCTTGCGCGCGCTGCGCCGCGTCCGGCAGGTTCAGCGGCGTGACCATCACGAACACGGTCGGCTGGATGCCGGCCGGAAACGCATGACCGCGTTTCGCGACACCGCGCGTGACCTGAATATAGGCAATTGCGTCCTGATAGGCGCGCAAACCGCCATCCGACTCGTTCGCCGCGACCACCTGCCCGATCAGCGCGCGCCAGCCGGCGTCGTCGAACGGATTGGCGATGCCGATCTTGCCGACCGAGCGCGCGAGCCGCGCCAGGTGCTGCTGGAAACGAAACGGCGTACGCCCGCCCGCTTGCGCGGCATGAGCGTAGAGCGGCGCGACTTCGTAGATACCGTCGCCGAAAATAAAGCCGCGATCGAGAACCGGCACTCGCGCTTCGGACAACGGCACCAACTCGCCGTTCAGATAGACAATCGGATCAGGCGAAACATCGGAAACAGCGGTCATTGCAATCGGACTCTTACTTCTTCTTGTTGAACATGAGCATCAGCGAATCCCACACGCGGCCAACCACGCCGGCTTGCGGAACGGCCTGCAAGGCCACCACCGGGAACTGCGCCAGCACCTTGCCGTCGGCGACCAGCTTCACCGTGCCGACCTGCTGACCGTTCGCGAGCGGCGCGATCAGCGGATCGATCTGCTCGATCTGCGGCTTCACCTTGTCGCCCATGCCCTTTGGCACGGTGATGTACTGATCGCCCTTCACGCCGATCTGCACGGTGTCCTGCGCACCCTTGTAGACGCGCGGCGTGCCCACCACCTGATTCGCCTTGTACAGACGCACCGTGTCGTACGCGGTGTAGCCGTAGTTCAGCATCTTCAGGCTGTCCTGCACGCGGTCGTGTTCCTTGGTCTCGCCCATCATGACCGAGACGAGACGGCGCGATGCGTCCGTCGTGCCCGGCAGCGAACGCTTCGCGCTCGCGATCAGGCAGTAACCGGCCGCTTGGGTGTGACCGGTTTTCAGACCGTCCACCGTCGGGTCGATCCACAGCAAGCGATTGCGGTTCGGCTGCTTGATCTTGTTGTACGTGAATTCCTTGACCGAGAAAATGTTGTAGTAGTCGGGGAAGTCGCGAATCAGACGCGCCGACAGGATCGCGAGGTCGCCCGCGGTCGTGTAGTGCTGCGGGTCGGGCATGCCGTTCACGTCGGCGAAATGCGTGTGCTTCATGCCGAGGCGCTGCGCTTCGGTGTTCATCATGTTGACGAACTGCGCTTCGCTGCCGCCGACCAGTTCGGCCAGCGCGATCGCCGCGTCGTTACCCGACTGGATGATCATGCCGTAGACCAGATCGTGCACGGTCACCGGCTTGTTCGCTTCGATGAACATGCGCGATTCGTCGGTGCGCACGCGGCGCACGGCTTCGCTCGGCATGACCGTCTGTTCCATCGTGATCTTCTTCGTCTGCAGTGCTTCGAAGACGAGGTACGCCGTCATCAGCTTGGTGAGCGACGCGGGTTCCACGCGTTCGTCGGCATTGCCCGAGGCGAGCACCTGATTGCTGGTGGCGTCGACGAGCACCCACGAACGCGCGTTCACCGCCGGCGGCGGCACCTGCGCGAACGCCGTGCTGGCGGCGAGCGTGGCCGGCAACACGATGCCGAGAGTCACGGCACGGCTAAGCGTAGGGGAAACGAAGGAAGCAACAGAAGGGAACGACGTGCGGCCGGAGGTGGAGAAACGCATAGGGTCGATTCGTGCAGAAAAGTACATCGCGCGCAGGGCGCATTGTTTGGAAGAGCCGGTCGGCGGCGTCTGGCCGTAAAACGACACAGCGCCGTTGGACTTCCGGCCACGCGATCGGTTCGCGCAGCACGCCCTGCATCCGGCACCGCTGCGGCGAAAAGACGCTACGCGTCGCGCGAACTGCCGGATGGGCGGCGCTGCGCCCAAAAAAGAGTCGCCATTATACGCGTGCTCTCCCGGTAACTTTGCGCAAAGGCCGGCGATTAATTTGCGTTTGCGCGTACCTGTACCCCGGAAAACACACGGCGCATGCCGATCACCGCCACGCGTCGACGATGATCCGCTTCAGAACGTGCAGCTTGCGATGCAGAAAATGTTCCGCCCCCGGAATCACGACCACGGGCAATTCCTGCGGACGCGCCCAGTCGTAAACGGATTGAATGGGAACCGTCTCGTCGGTCTCGCCGTGAATCACGAGCGTGTTTTCCGGCACGGGCGCGACCTCCCAGCGGCTCGCCGCCGTGCCGACCAGGACCATTCGCTCGACCTCCTGACCTTCTTCGCGCAGCTTCGCGGCCACGTGAGACAGCACGAAAGTGCCGAACGAAAAACCCGCGAGCACGAGCGGCAGATCGGCCTGGCCCGGTTCGGCCCGCATGTGATCGAGCACGGCGCGCAGGTCGTCGCGCTCGCCGATGCCCGCGTCATGTTCCCCTTGCGTTTCGCCGACGCCGCGAAAATTCGAGCGATAGGTCACGTAGTTCAACTGCACGAGCGTGCGCGCGAGCGTTTGCGCGACCTTGTTGTCCATCGTGCCGCCGAACAGCGGATGCGGATGCGCGACCAGCGCGATGCCGCGCGGCGCGGCGCCGCTCTCGCGCGTTGCGTCGGGCAGATCCAGCGCGACCTCGATCTTGCCGACCGGGCCGTCGATCAGATACTTCTTCGTATGTGTGTTCATGGCGAGGCTTATTGATCGATTTTCAGACGCTCGACAATCTTGCCGTTCACCAGATGCGAGTCGACGATTTCGTCGATGTCGCTCTCGTCGACATACGTGTACCAGACGCCTTCCGGATACACGACGAGCGTCGGGCCGAGTTCGCAGCGGTCGAGGCAACCGGCCTTGTTGATGCGTACCTGACCCGGACCTGCGAGACCGAGTTTCTTCACGCGTTTTTTCGCATACTCCTGCATCTCCTGCGCGTTGCAGTTCGCGCAGCTCGGGCGCTCGGCGCCGGGCTCGCGCTGATTGAGACAGAAGAAGACGTGGTACTTGTAGAAGGAGTCCATGATGTCCGGGGGCGAAACTGCCAGGATGGGAATGACGCTGAATGCACGACGGCGCGCCTGTTGTGCGAACGATTATAACGAGCGGGACCGGCGGCCGCCGATGCCGGCTGCGCTTCGCGCGCACCTCACGCGTGCTTCACGCGCCGTCTGAGCCACGCCTGCTCGACCACATACGCCAGCCACACCAGCGCCGCGTACGGCCAGATCCATGCGAGCCAGTGCGCCAGACCGTTGAAGTGCAGATAGCGCCCTTGCCGCCAGTCGGCGAGCACGGCGTCGAAATAAGGATTCACGGGCAACAGATTGACGAACACCAGCGCGACCGTCAGCGCGACACCTGCCAGCATCGCGCGGGACCGGCGCCGCAGTCGCAGCGCGCACAGTGCGGCCGCGGTGCCGCACACGAGCCCCGCGAGCGCGCCGGGCGTGGCCCAGTCGAACGCGAGACCGGACTGCGACTGCAAAAACGTCGCGCCGACCTTCACGCACAAGGTCATGAAAATGAACAGGAGCAACAAACGCACGCGCGGCGCATGCCGACGCACCGGCAACGACGCCAGCGCGAGCGCCGCGAACAGGTTGAGCGTGGTGATCACCGCTTCCCACACGTCGTCGGGCATCCAGGCGGCGACGACGGCCGGCCAGGCGCCAACGTGCCAGCCCGGCGGCGTCCACGCGAGCAACGCATCCTGGGTGGTCGAATCGAAGCGCAGCCAGAGCGCGCGCGGCCAGTTGCCGAGACCGAACAGGCGTGGCGCCGGGTACATGGTCGCGAACGGCCACGCCGCGACCAGACACGCGAGCGCGGCGCGATCGCGCTCGAACCACACGAGCCGCAAGCGCCGCAGCAATCCGCGGTCGAGCAGCGCGCCCGTGGCCGGCGACATGATGGCCGCGCCGAGCAGCGCGCCGAGCGCATTGGCGGCAAGATCGAGGTTGGAGGCGACACGCGTCGGCAGATAGGTTTGCACGGCTTCCATCGCGCCTGACAGCAGCCCGCCGAGCACGAAGGCGAGCGCGACTGCCAGCGTGCCGCGCCAGCGCGGATAGAGCGCAAGCACCACCAGCGCTCCGAACGGCATATAGCCGAGCACATTGGTGACGACGTCGAACGCCGTCAGGTACTGCGGCATGGGATCGGACAGGAAAGCAAACGGACCGAGGCCGAGCGAACGCCAGCCCGAAAACGGATACCACGAACCGTAGACGATCAACGCGGCATACAGCACCAGCGCTTGCCGGGCGAGCGCCGACGGACGGCGCAGCCAGGACCGTTCGCTCATGCAGCGCTCCGTTGCGTGCGCTGCGAGCCGGTCATTGCGCGGCGACCAGCGCCTGCACGCCGAGCCACGCGCCAATCTGCGCGACCAGATCGTCGCTGGCGCTGGCGAGCGCCTGCGCACCGCCGGCGGCGTCCGCCGACCTGGACGGCGCGCGCGCGATAAAGGTGCGCTGACCAATCACCTTGCCGCTCTGAATCAGCGTGGCGCGCGCGGTAACCGCGGCGTGACTTTCGGACTGGCTGTCGAAGACCTGTTCGAACTCGCTCAGATCGACCTTCAACACCGGCGCGGACACGCCGTCGGCGCCCGTCAGCACGGTGCCGCGCGAACTGAGCGCGCCACGCAGACGCTGCGTCAGCAACTGCGAAGGCATCATGGTCCAGTGGCTGTTCGCGTAAGCAGCTGTCTGCTGTGCGTCGGCGAAGCTAAGACGGTAAACCAGCTTGTCCGATTCGAGCACGTCCGGTGCGCTGACGTCGAGCACCTTCACAGCCGGTGACGTACCCGCGGACGCCGCCGGAGCCGGCGGCCCGAAGTCGTAGCGAATGTCCGAGATCGCCGCGGGGTTACCGGCACAGCCCGCGGCCAGCACGCCGAATGCGAGCAACACCGCTAGCGCGGCGCTCGAGGACAACAATCGGTGAATCGAGCGTGACATGACAATCTTCCTTTCTTCAAACCTTCAAAATCATTTGGCGGCGCGGGCGGCAGGCCACTGGAATCCTGCTTCGCCAGGGCCGGGAGCCGCACCCGGCGCGCCGAACAGCACACTGCGCGGACTGGTGCTGAACGTATCGGCTGCGCGATTCACCGAGCGGGCGGCGGAGCGCACGTCTTCAGCGAGCGAATTGACGCGCGGCAAGGTGTCGTAGCCGACCCGCGCCGACAGTTCCTGCAACGAGCCGTTCATCGACGTCAGCGCATCACCCGCCTGTTGCGCCGCCGTGCCGACCTTGTTCAGGTTGGTCTCGAACGGACCGTTCGGGCGGTTCAACCCGGTGATCAACTGATTGGTCGACGCCAGCGT
Organism: Paraburkholderia sp. BGA-UO-ETr-F21; assembly: GCF_059567925.1. Classification (NCBI taxonomy): domain Bacteria; kingdom Pseudomonadati; phylum Pseudomonadota; class Betaproteobacteria; order Burkholderiales; family Burkholderiaceae; genus Paraburkholderia; species Paraburkholderia sp. BGA-UO-ETr-F21. The sequence continues at coordinate 236,806 of NZ_JCAQOY010000005.1, forward strand.
GCGGTCAAGCTGGTCGAGCGTGCCGGGCAACTTGCCAGCGGCCGGCGCGATCTGCTGGGCCAGCGTGGCGACGCCGTCCGCGGCCTTCTGAAGGCTCGCCGCCGTGCCTTGTAACTGCGCGGCCATTTCCGGCGACAACAGATTGTCGACGTCGTTTGCGACTTTTTCGAGTTTGCGCAGCAGCACGTCGCCGCGTTGCTGCAGTTGATCGAGCAAGCCGGGGCGCATGGGTAACTGCGCGACCTGTTTGGCCGACGACGGCAGTGGCGTCGGATCGCGCCCGTTGTCATCCAGCTGGATGAAGGCGATACCGGTCACGCCCTGGAAACCCAGGCTGCCGAATGTCGAATGCGTAATCGGCGCGTGCGTGTCCACGAGAATGCGGATCAGAATCTGCCCGGGATGATCCGGATCGAATTTGATCGACTGCACCTTGCCGACGTCGAGCCCGCGATAGCGCACCGCAGCGTCGGTAAACAGGCCCGTGACGTTGGTGCGCGCAATCAGATCGTACGGCACCCGCACGGAACGGTCGACGTTGAACAAAAAAGCCGCCACCGCGACTGCCGCCAGCAAAACGATCGTGAAGAGCCCGGCCCAGAAGGCATGTGATTTGTTTTCCATTGTCAGGTTCCCTGGTTCACAGCGGCAATTCGGACGACGCCGGCTCGAGCGCCGCGCGCGGCAGCTTCGCGCGGCGCTCCGGCGGCAATGCCTGCAATGCGCGCCGCCCGCGCAAGCCGAGGAAATACTCGCGGATAAAAGGATGATCGACCGCCGCCGCCTCTTCGACCGGCGCGGCGACCAGCACCTTCCGATCCGCCAGCACGGCGACGCGGGTGGACAGCGCGATCATCGTGTCGAGATCGTGCGTAACCATCACCACCGTCAGGCCGAGCGCGCGGTGCAGCGCGGAGATCAGTTCGACGAATTCATCGGACGCCTGCGGATCGAGTCCGGCCGTCGGCTCGTCGAGAAACAGCAGTTCGGGTTCGAGCGCGATAGCCCGGGCAATGCCCACGCGTTTGATCATGCCGCCCGACAGCGCCGACGGCATTTTCGACGCATGCTTGCACGGCAGGCCGACCATCTCGAGCTTGAGCATCACGATGTCGCGCAACAGATCTTCGGGCACCTGGCCGAGTTCGCGCACCGGCTGCGCGATGTTGTCGAACACCGAGAGCGACGAGAACAGCGCGCCGCGCTGGAACAGCATGCCGGAGCGGCTGCGCATCAGCAGCGCGGTTTCCGGCGAAATGGTCGCGAGATTCTCGCCGAACAGCTTGATGGTGCCGGACGAAGGACGCTCGAGACCGAGAATCTGCCGCACCAGCGTGGTCTTGCCGGAACCCGAGCCGCCGACGATCGCCATGATCTCGCCGCGCCGCACGTCCAGATTCAGATGCTGATGCACGATGTTGCGGCCGTAGCGCTTGGTCACGTCGATCACTTCGATCACCGGCTCGGCGATCGAGGGGACGGGTTGGCCGCGCACGGCCTGAGTGAGTGGCGCGATCATCCGAGCCCCACGTTCTGGAAGAGGATCGCGAACACGGCGTCCGCGAGAATCACGATCGTGATCGAGGTCACCACCGAGGTCGTCGTGCCTTCGCCGAGACTTTGCGAATTGGCCTTGATACGGAAACCGAAGTGACAGCCGACGATCGCGATCAGCATACCGAACACCACGCCCTTGCCGAGCCCGATCCACAGATTCGCAACCGGCACGACGCCCGGCAACGCCCGCGCGAAGTAGCTCATGTCGATGCCGAGCACGATCTTGGCGGCCAGTGCGCCGCCGGTCAGCGCGATGATGTTGGTCCACATGACGAGCAGCGGCATGGCCACGCCGAGCGCGAGTACGCGCGGCAGGATCAGCCGCAGGCCGTGCGGAATGCCCATCACGCGCATGGCGTCGAGTTCCTCGGTCACGCGCATCACGCCGATCTGCGCGGTGATGGCCGAGCCCGAGCGGCCCGCCACCAGAATCGCCGAAAGCACCGGTCCGAGTTCGCGAATCACCGAGAGGCCAAGAATATTGACGATGTACTGGTTTGCGCCAAAAAGCCGCAGTTGCTGCGCCGACAGATAGCTCAGCACGATGCCGATCAGGAACGCGACCAGCGCCGTGATCGGCAAGGCCTTGGTGCCGGCGTTATAGATGTTCGCGGAGATCTCGGTCCACGGCGTGATTTTCGGCTTGCGCGCGATCCCTATCAGATCGAGCACGACGCGCCCGAGCATGGCCACGCCGCCATACAGATGCTCGAAGAACGAGAAGATCGCGAGTCCCAGCCGCGTGAACGGATCGAGTTTGATCACCGGCTCGGCTGTCTCGCGCACGGTGTCGAGCAGCGCGATGCGCTCGAAAATGTCGCGCTGTGTGTCGGTGAGCGTGGTATCCGCCGGCATCTTGTGCCCCCACACGCGCCACAGCGCCTGGCCGCCGACGTGGTCCATCCGGTCAATGCGCGACAGGTCCCACTGGCCGATACCTTCGGTGCCGACCAGTGAACGCAGCAGCGGAATCACGTGCCCGGTGGCCCGGTCGCGGGCGAGCGCGAGCGCCGTCCACTGGCCCGAGAGCCGGACGATCTTGCCTTGGCTGCCTGCCGCGACTTCGAGGCCGGGCGGAGTGTCGTAGTTCAAGGATCGCTGAATCTGGTTATCGGTTTAGGGGCCATTGTAACGAAGGCGCGGCAGAAGGACCGTCCACGTGGGCTGAGCGCGTTCGCTGTCGCTACAATATGAGTCATGAACGCTTCCAAGACTCCCCCGCAGGCCGCCGCCGCAGCCGCGCACCAAACCGATTGGCGCATCGACCGCGAGCGCGCCGTCGCCCTGTTCGGCCCGCAGGCGAACGATTGGCCGATCGAGATCGTCGAGGAAACCGGCTCGACCAACGCCGATTTGATGGCCCGCGTCAAAGCGTTGCCGCGCAAGGCCGGCGCATTGCCGCGGCCGATCGTGCGGGTCGCGTATCTGCAGACGGCCGGGCGTGGCCGCCGCGGCCGTCCGTGGTATGCGGAGCCGGGCAATGCGCTGCTATTTTCGGTGGCCTGCGTGCTGCCGCGCCCGCTCGAAGGACTCGCGGGCCTGAGTCTCGCCGTGGGCGTGGCGCTGGTCGACGGGCTGCGCTCGTTGCCGGTCGCGGGTCCCGGCCAGATCGCGCTGAAGTGGCCGAACGACGTCCTGCTCGAAGGCGACAAGCTGGCCGGCATCCTGATCGAAACCGCGTGGAGCACGGATAAAGCCAGCGCGGTGGTGATCGGCATCGGCACCAACGTGAAGGGCGCGGACGAACTCGCCGCCAAAGTCGGTGCGCTGAACGCCAGTGCGCCGCCGCAGGCGCGCGGCACCGTTCCGACCGCATTGCAGCGCGCGCTCCCCAACGCCAACCTCACCGATACGCTCGCCGCCGAACTGAATGCACTCGAACCGGCTTTGCAGCGCTTCGGCGCTGAAGGCTTCGCGCCGTTCCAGGCGCGCTGGAACGCGGTGCACGCTTACGCAGGCCGCGAAGTCGTGTTGCTGGAACAAGGCGAGGAACAGATGCGCGGCGTGGCGGCGGGCGTCGACGAGCGCGGTCAGTTGCTGCTCGATACCGCGACCGGCCGCCAGATCGTCGCGACGGGCGACATCTCGCTGCGTCTGGCCGACGGTGCTGCATGACGAGCGGCAAGCCTGATCTGTTGATCGACGCGGGCAATAGCCGCATCAAGTGGGCGCTGGTGCAGACGGGCGGTTCGCAGATTGCGGGCGGCGCGCTGGGGCACGGCGGCGAGGATCAGCCGGACTGGTCGAACTTGCCCACGCCCGGCGGCGCATGGTTGTCGAATGTGGCGGGTGAAGGCGTCGCGCAGCGGATTGCCGCGTTGCTCGACGCGCACTGGCCACACTTGCCGCTCACCACGATCCGCGCGTGCCCAGAGCAATGCGGCGTGACCAACAGCTACACCGCGCCGCATACGCTCGGCAGCGACCGCTGGGCCGGCATGATCGGCGCGCACGCGGCGTTTCCCGGTGAACATCTCCTGATCGCGACGTTCGGCACGGCCACTACGCTCGAGGCATTGCGTGCGGACGGCTGCTTTGTCGGCGGTCTGATCGCGCCGGGCTGGACTTTGATGATGCGCTCGCTCGGCGAGCACACGGCGCAACTGCCGACGCTCGACGCCAATGCGGCCCGCGGCCTGCTCGACGGCAGTTCGGCCGACGCAGCACGCCGTGGTCCGTTCTTCGCAACCGACACGCCGCGCTCGTTGTCCGCCGGCTGCACGTTGGCGCAAGCGGGGTTGATCGAGCGGATGTGGCGTGATCTGCAGGAAGAGTGGCGGGTGCCGGTACGGCTCGTAGTCAGCGGCGGCGCTGTGGACGAAGTGGCGAGTGCGTTGAAAGTGCCGCATACTCGCCACGATTCGCTCGTGCTGTCCGGTCTTGCGCTGATCGCTGCCGAGCGCGCAGCTTAACGCGCGGCCTGATCGCGGCGATATGGATAACCGCGGATAACGGCGGCTCAACTTCTGGACGGGGAAAACCAACAATGCTGCGCTGGCTGATCGCCATATTGTTTCTTGCCAACATGCTGGCATTCGTCGCGGTGCGCGGCGTATTTGGCCCGACGCCCACAGCCGGCGGACGCGAGCCCAACCATCTGAACCGCCAGGTTCATCCGGAATGGTTGAAGGTGAAGCCGGTCACGGCAGCCGAGGCCGCCGATCAGGCAGTGGTGGGCGGACCGGCACCGGCGGCGCCGATCGCGGCCTCCGCGCTGTCGCAGTAACGCGGGCAGTTACGCGTCCGGCCGTCAAGATTCGAAACGCAAGGAGCCGGTTCGACACGGCAACTTTACCGCGGCACCATTAAGCGCCATTGAGCGCCACTCAGCCATTAGCCCTGAGTACGGACTTTCTTCAGCAACGCGGTGGTCGAGCGGTCATGCTCGAAGGGAATCGCCAACGCCTTGCCGCCCCAGCCTCGCACAATGGCCGACTCTGGCAACGTGTCCATGTCGTAGTCGCCGCCCTTGACGAGCACATCCGGTCGAAGCGCCGAAATCAACTCCACGGGCGTCTTCTCGCCGAAGCACACCACGTAGTCGACACTCTCCAGCGCTGCCAGCAACGCCATGCGGTCCGCCTCATTATTGATGGGCCGGTCGTCGCCTTTACCGAGCATGCGAACCGATGCATCGCTATTCACGCCGACAATCAGGCAGGCGCCCAAAGCCTTGGCGTCCGCGAGATAAGTGACATGCCCGCGATGCAGGATATCGAACACACCGTTGGTAAACACAACTGGCGCGCTCAGCGAAGGACGCAGCGTCGCCAGAGCATCGCGCGTAAGGATCTTGCGTTCAAAAATGGCAGCCATGACGGAGTCGGAAAGAGACAAGGAAGTGCCGTCACGATACACGGTGAACGGCATGAAGCAAAAAGGCCCGGCAAGCTCGCGCGTGCCAGGCCTTTCCTGAAACCCTCGAGCCGGTTCGCGGCGCGCGCCGCAAACCGGAGTCAGGCGCTTTCGACCATCAAGCCGGCTGTTCGGCCGACTTCTGCTCGGCCTGCAGACGCAGCACCACTTCCTTGCGGTAGCGGTTCAGTTCCTGCGCCGTGTTGAACGTGCGCTCGAAGAGAATCGACAGGTTGTGCAGAATGCGCTCCACCACCTTCTTTTCCCAGCTGTCGTCGAAACGGATCTGCTCGTCGAGCCAGCGTTCGAGCCATTCCGGATCCGGCAGACGCGATTGAATCGTGTCGCGCGGGAACAGCGCCTGGTTCACGTGCAGGTTGGTGGGGTGCAGCGGCTTTTCCGTGCGGCGAGCCGATGCCATCAGCACGCCGATCTTCGCAAACGCAGCGCGCGCGATGTCGCCGGTTTGCGACATGGCCTTCTTCATGTAGCGCAGATATGCGCCGCCATGACGCGCTTCGTCGCGCGAGATCGTTTCGTAGATGTGCTTGATAACCGGCTCGGTGTGCCATTCGGCGGCACGGCGATACCAGTGATTCAGGCGGATTTCGCCGCAGAAGTGCAGCATGAGCGTTTCGAGCGGCGGCGCCGGATCGAATTCGAAGCGCACCGCGTGCAGCTCTTCTTCGGTCGGGCACATTTCCGGCTTGAAGCGGCGCAGATATTCCATCAGCACCAGCGAATGCTTCTGTTCTTCGAAGAACCACACGCTCATGAACGCGGAGAAATCGCTGTCGTGATGGTTGTCACGCAGAAACATTTCCGTGGCGGGCAACGCCGACCATTCGGTGATCGCGTTCATCTTGATCGTCGCTGCCTGCTCGTCGGTCAATAGCGATGCATCGAACTTGTCCCAGGGAATGTCTTTCTCCATGTCCCATCGAACGGATTCGAGCGATTTATAAAGTTCCGGATAAAGCATGGTGTTCATAGTCCCACCCCTGTTCTGCGCATACTGTCTGTGTCTGTTACTACTACGTGTAGCACTTTTGCTCACGACGAACGGATCGCACCGGGTGCGCGCCGTTTGCCGGCCAAGCATTCAATTTTACGCGGTAATCGGCCGCCCAGATGCACCTGGCGGCAAAGAAGTCCTGGCGTTTTGCGCCTACGCCTAACCTTAGGTTATGCGTTGCGCGGCCAACCGTGGGTGAGGGATACCCGTGCCTGAGGTCGAGCCAGTCTGCGATCAAGGCCGCACCGTCCAGCCCTGCGCCGGGGATACCGGCGGCGATGCAGCAAGGGCGGTTGGATTGGTTGTTTTCAACGCACGCCCAAAAGCCACATAAATAGCTTACACAATGATAGCACGCTGACCTGACGCAACCCGCACTGCAACAGACGCAATTCCGGTGCCTGGCTGATCTCGCGCAACCCATTGCGAGATTCGCGGAGTGTGTCGAAGATCAGCGTCAAATCCATGACAGACGGCGAATTCGCCGTTTCGGGCAGCGCCAGGGCTCGGACTCGCGCCGCCGCGTTTCATTCCTTCTGTTAGATAGACTTTTTCGTGGTTCTCGGGCTGGCGCTCGCACCACTTGTGGTGCTCGTACCACTCGTGCGCTTGGCCGACGTCGGCGCCCGCTTCGCCGCCGGCCGCGTAGCCGCGTGCTCCGCTTCTTGCGCGGGCGGCGGCGGCGCGTCGCTCGCGGGTTCAGCGCCGGATGCCGACGCCGCCTCTTCGCCTGGCGCGGAATCGGTTGCCGCGCTGCCAGCCGCGGCCGCCGGCTGCGTCATCGCGAACTGGGCGATCTGGTTGAACTGGGATTGCAGCAGATTCCACCACGCGGACGCGTCGAAGGGCGGCGTTGCCGGCGTTTGCTCTTCGTCGCCGGAGGGCTCTTCGGCCGACGAACCGGCGCTCGCCGAAGCAGCCGGCGCCGGGGTGGGCGCCGGTGCGGCCGGATGCGGCCAGCCCGTCGGCGCTGTGGGACTCGGCGCGGCGGAGGCCGCCGCGGGCTGCGTCATCGACGACTGCGCGAAGGCGCCGAACGCGCGCAGCGTCGCGAGCGTCGCGCGCTGCACTTCGAGCGCCTGAATCGCGGACTGCAACATGTTCAGATTCAGCTTGAGCCATTGCTCGACCGCGCGCATGTCGGTGATGCGCTTGTCGAGTTCCTCGACATTCGTGAGCGGTGCCATCATGTCCGACATCATGGAGAGCGAGGGACCGAGGCTGCCGCCCGGTTGCGCGCCGGAGAAAGCCGAGCCGAACGGCGACATGCGCATCATGCCCCACATGCGCTCGAGCATTTCAGCGGGCGGAAATCCAGGGAAGCCGGGAAAGGGCGGCGTGGAGCCAGGAGTGTCGGTCATGCTTGTCGCCTCGCTGCATAAAGTAAGGAAGGGGCGCCGTGCCGCGCGCGTCTGATTCGATCATACCGCGCGGACAGTGGCGTCACGAGCGCTCGCCGTCCGCCGCGCCGCCGCCCGACGATTTCCCGCGCCACGGGTCGGCGCCGCCGAAATCCGGCGCGCGCCGCTCGCGCAGCGAGTTCACGCCTTCGCGCACATCCGGCCCGGCAAAGCCCATGAATTCCAGCGCGAGCGACGTATCGAACGCGGGCCCTGCCGAGCGCAGCCAGTTGTTCAGCGCGTATTTGGTCCAGCGGATCGCCGTTTGCGAGCCGTTGGCCAGCTTTTGTGCAACCTCGAAAGCTTTCGGCAGCAGATCGTTTTCGTCGACGGCGAGCGACACGAGGCCAATACGCTCCGCCTCCTCGCCGCTCACCGGTTCGCATAGCATCAGGTAATACTTGGCTTTCGCCATGCCGCACAGGAGCGGCCACACGATCGCCGCGTGATCGCCCGCGGCCACGCCCAGACGCGTGTGGCCGTCGATAATGCGCGCCGTCTTCGCCGCGATCGAGATGTCGGCGAGCAGGCCCGCCACGAGCCCCGCGCCCACCGCCGGGCCGTGCATGGCGGAAACGACCGGCTTGCTGCAATTGATCACGTTGTAGACCAGATCGCGCGCCTCGCGCCACACGCGCGCGCGCACGTCGAAATCGGTTGCCATGTCTTCGACGAGTTGCAGGTCGCCGCCGGCCGAAAATCCCTTGCCCTCACCGCGAATGATCGCCACACGCGTATCGGGATCGCGGTCGATGTCGCGCCAGATCTCCGCGAGTTCAAAGTGCATGCGCGCGTTGGCGGTGGCGAGTCCACTCTTGTTGGCGCCCTCGCCGCTCATCACGACTTCGAGCACGCCGTGCGGATGGCGATGCAACTGGAGCGACTGATAGTGCGCGTAAAACGCGTCGTTACGGTGTGGTGCCTGAGACATGATGAGCGATCCGTATATCGGTGTATCTGTTGAACCGGGCCGCGTTCATTGAGCGCGCCGCCACCGCAAGTGCAAGCGGCGCGAGAAACATGAAACGGCCCGGCGTTTTACTGAGTGGCGCATGCGCCGCACGTTCAGCGCGGCTGATAAACCCACTTCCCATTCTTGATCTCGACCATCACACGCGCCCGTTGATCGAGCCCGAGGTGATCGGTGGCGCTCATGTTGACGACGCCGTTGGTATCCGCGAGACCGCGCGTCGCTTCGAGCGCATTGCGCAGTGCACGGCGAAATTCCGGCGAGCCCGGCGCGCCGCTTTTCAGCGCGACCGGTACAGCCTGACCGAGCAGCATGCCCGCGTCCCATGTGTACGAGCCGAACGCCGACACGCTGCCCGTGCCGCGCACGGCTTCGAAGCGCGCGATGTAGTCGAGCGCGAGGCGCTTGGCCGGATGATCCGCCGGCAATTGCGCGGCGACCAGCACTGGACTCGCGGGCAGGAAGGTACCGTTGCAATCCGCGCCGCACACGCGCAGGAAGTCGTTGTTGCCGACCCCGTGATTGTGATAGATCAGCCCTTTGTAACCGCGTTCCCGCAGCGTCTTCGGCGGCAACGCGGCGGGCGTGCCGGCCGCGCCGACCACCACGGCATCGGGATGCGTCGCCAGAATCTTGAGGACCTGGCCGGTCACGCTCGGATCGGTGCGATTGAAGCGCTCGCTCGCCACCATACTGATGTGATGCAGTTGCGCGAACTTCGCGACCTCGGTGTAGAAGGTTTCGCCGAGCGCGTCGGCCTGGCCGATGAACGCAATGGTTTTGACGCCGTGCAGGCTGGCATGTTCGGCAATCGCCGACGCCATCATCGCGTCCGTTTGTGGCGTCTTGAAGACCCAGTGGCGTTTCGCGTCCACCGGCTCGATGATCTTCGCCGACGACGCCAGCGAGATCATCGGTGTTTCACCTTCGGCGACCACGTCGATCATCGCCAGCGAATTCGGCGTGATCGACGAGCCGATGATCGCATCGACGTGATTTTCGGAGATCAGCTTCTTGGTGTCCTGCACGGCCTGGGTGGTATCGGACGCGTCGTCGAGCACGATGTATTCGACGCTCTGACCGCCGATCTGCCTGGGCAGCAATGCAACCGTATCGCGTGCGGGAATGCCGAGCGACGCAGCCGGCCCGGTCAGCGACAGCACGAGGCCGATTTTCACCTGCGCCAGCGCAATGCCGGGCAATACGCCGGCAACTGCCGCGCACAATGCAACGGCACGACGCGCGAGCCGCTTATGCGAACGATTCAGGCGCAGGCTCGATGCGCGAGCGCGCCGGCTTCCAGGTTCAAGGGTTTCGATTTGCGGCATGCTGTCTCCTCACGGTTTTTCGTTTTTGATGTGCTGCCGATGGACTTGCTCGTGCCCGGCTCACGTGTCATTCACGCGCTGTTCTGCTTCACGGCGTTCATGCAATGTCCCCACTGCCAGCCCGCCCCGGGCCGCGCCGCCGCGCCAGTCAGTGTAGCCGCGCGCACCGGCCGCGGCATCGGGCTAAACCCTTTCGCATCCGGCGCGGCGCGCGCCGGAGCGTGCATCAATCCAGCGGCGCGATGCCCTGGTCGATCGACCCGAAAATCGACTTGCCCGCTTCGTCGAACATTTCGATCTTCACCGTGTCGCCGTACTTCATGAACTCGGTTTGCGGCGCACCGTGCTCGATCGTTTCGAGGCAGCGCTTCTCGGCGATACAGCAATAGCCGCGCTTGGCGTCCTTGTTCGATACCGTGCCCGAGCCCACGATCGCGCCCGCGCGCAGGTTGCGCGTCTTCGCCGCGTGCGCGATCAACTGGCCGAAGTGGAACACCATGTCGGTGCCGGCGTCCGGCTGACCGACTTTCTTGCCGTTCCAGTGGACGATCATCGGCCGGTGCACGCGGCCTTCGCGCCAGTGTTCGCCGAGTTCGTCGGGCGTCACCGCGACCGGCGCGAACGACGTGGCCGGTTTGCTCTGGAAAAAGCCGAAGCCCTTCGCCAGTTCGGCGGGAATCAGGTTGCGCAGCGAGACGTCGTTGACGAGCGTGATCAGACGCACGCTCCTGAGCGCCTGATCGGGCGTTGCGCCCATCGGCACGTCGGTGGTGATCACGGCAACTTCCGCCTCGAAGTCGATACCGAATGCCTCGGATGCGCACAGCACGTCATCCTTCGGTCCGATGAAGTCGTCGCTACCTCCCTGATACATCAGCGGGTCGGTCCAGAACTCCGGCGGCATTTCCGCGCCGCGCGCGCGCCGCACCAGTTCGACATGGTTCACATACGACGAGCCGTCGGCCCACTGGAACGCGCGCGGCAGCGGCGCCATGCATTCCCTCGCGTCGAAAGCGAAGGTGTTGCGCGCGCGGCCCTGATTGAGCGCGTCATACAGATCGTGCAGTTGCGGCGCATAGAAGGCCCAGTCGTCGAGCACGCGCTGCAACGTGGGCGCGATTGCGTCGGCGACGGCCGCGGTGTGCAGGTCGCGGGACACGACGATCAGCTGGCCGTCGCGCGTGCCGTCCTTCAGCGTGGCAAGTTTCATAGATGAGTGAACCGTGTTAGTGACGATAGAAGGAATCTATTCTACGATGGTGAATCGGCGCAGCCCAAATGCCCGCGCCCGCCTCGCCCGTGTATCACCTTTGAATGCGCTTCGTGCGCCTCGCTCATGCCTCCAATTGCCCGCTCCGGCGCGATCCGCACCGACGCCGACTCCGCCGAACCGCTCGACACGCCCGAATCCGAAGACGAAAGCGCCGACAGCGGCGAGGAGAAACTGCGCTCGGGCATCCAGTCGATCGAAGTCGGCTTCAGATTGCTCGATGTGCTGACTCACGAACCGCGCGCCATGATGCTGCGCGATCTCGCCCAGCGTGCCGGCATGAGCCCGGCAAAGGCGCATCGTTACCTGGTGAGTTTTCTGCGCCTCGGCGTGGTGTCGCAAGATCCTTTCTCGGGCCGTTACGAACTGGGCGGTTTTGCGCTGCAATTGGGACTCGCGCGGCTCGCCCGCGTGGACGGCGTGAAGCTCGCGCGCATCGCGCTGTCCGAATTGCGCGACCGGCTCGATCTCACGGTCGGCATCGCGGTATGGGGCAATCAGGGGCCGACCATGGTGCACTGGATGGAATCGAGCTATCCGGCAAAGGCGTCGCTGAAACTCGGCGATGTGATGCCGCTGCTCAGTTCCGCCACCGGCTTGCTGTTCGCGGCATATCTGCCATCGAGCAAGACCGCCGCGATGCTCGAACGTGAGCTGGCCGATTCGCGGCGCTCGTCACATATAGGTGGCCCGCGCACGCGAGACGAAGTCGAGCAGGTGCTCGCGCAAGTGCGCGAGCACCAGGCGGCGCGCGTGGAAGGCATGTTGCTGCCCACCATCCACGCGTTCTCGATGCCCGTATTCGACTCGACCGGCGAACTCGCGCTCGGCCTCGTCGCGCTCGGTCATGAGGGCGCGTTCGATATTCGCTGGGGCGGAGAGATCGATACGGCGCTGCGCGAGTGCGCGCAAAAGCTCTCGTATGAGCTGGGGTATAGTGCGGCGCCGCGTGACGAAAAGGCATGATGCCGTACGCGAGGTGCGGCGCGATCGTCGGCTCGGAAACAGAAACCCTGGTGAGCGGACCGCTCGGCGTTGCATGTGTTGCATGTGTTGTATGCGTTGCTCGGTGCGTTGATCGGTACGTTGATACGTGCGTTGACTGTGCGTATTGCATGGGCGCGGAACATCGCTCGCGGCCGTGCGGTCGAATTGTTTCGCGGCTGACCTCGTCGCTTGCAGATGAGGCTGCGCCCGTCTTTCCTCAATAGCCGCAGCCCATACACGCTCGCCGTCAATCCCGACGCTTTCCTTCCGAACACGTTCACTTGCCGATGTCCTCAGCTCCCGCAGCCCGCCGTTCCGATCGCACCCCGCCCAGCGGGCCGCGCACCGGTATGCGTGCGGGGCGCTGGATCGCGGTGTTGCTGATCGTGGCCGTTTTGCACTGGATTGCCGCGCAATGGGTCGAGCGTAATCGCGCGACGCTGAATCCTTCGGACAACGAGCATGTGCCCGTGCAGGTCGCCTTGCTGACGCCCGAACGGATCGAACGGCAACCGGCCGCCGCCGCGACCTCCACGCCTGAACCGGCGCCCGCGCGGCGGGCCGCGGCGCGCAAGCCGCGCGAACATGTGTTGACGGCGCTGCAACCGGCGAAGCAAGCGGCGCCGGTGGCGCCTGCCGCGGCATCGAACGCGGTGGCGAGTGCGCCAGATGCAGCAGGCGCCAACGCGGCTCCAAATGCCGCCGCGAGTGCCGCCGGCGCGGCCAGCGCCCCCGCTGCCGCGAGTGCGCCGCAAGCGTCGCCAGGCGTGAAATTCTCCGTCCCGCCATCCGGCGAACTACAGTACGACACGTTCTACAATGGCGTGCGCAACCAACCCGGCACGATCCACTGGACGAGCACCGCACAAAGCTACGAAATGGTCGTCTCGGTGCCATTGCCTTTCGTCGGCACTTTCGTGTATTCGAGTCATGGCCGCATCGACGCATTCGGCCTCGCGCCGGACCAGTACATCGAAAAGCGCGGCCGCCGGGCTGAAGACATCGCGATTTTCAATCGCACCGACAAGAAGATCGCCTTCACGCGTACCCCGGCCGCGCTGCCGTTGCCCGATGGCGCGCAGGACCGCTTCAGCATGGTGATGCAACTCGCCAGCCTGGTGCGCGGCGATCCCGCCGCTTACAAGCCGGGCGTGACGCGGCAATTCTTCGTGGTCGACAACGATAGCGGCGAAAATTGGCCGGTCGAGACGATTGGCGACGAAACCATCCGCACGGACCAAGGCTTCCTCGACACGCGCCATTTCAAGCGCCTGCCCCGCCATGACGGCGATTTACGCCGCATCGACGTGTGGCTCGCGCCATCGCTCGGCTGGCTGCCCGCGCGTATTGTCCAGACGGAACCGAACGGCACGCAGTTCGAACTGGTATGGCGCGGCAAGCTCAATGCCGGCAACGTCGATGGGCCGCCCGACAGCAATGGCGCCGCGAGCACGGCTTCCTCTGACAATTCGACCGGGCCCTCTACTCCCGCTTCACCGGCAAATACACCCAGCGCTGGACCATCTACTCCCGCTTCCCCGGCAGCTACACCCGGCGCTGGACCTTCTACAGCCGCCTCTCCCGGTGCCGCGCCCTCCCCGGCAGCCCCGCCAGTCGATCCGACCGAGCCCGCCAACGCGCCTGGCATCATCAAACCCTGAGAACCGCCAATCCGAGCGCGGCCTCGATCAAATCGACGAAACTTCCACAACGAGGTCGACTCGCAACACATTGCTGCAACCGTTCGCGCCGGTGCTGCGTATACAAAGAAGACGTACGGCCCAGATGGGCGACAGCGCGCGTGAATGGACCCTTCCACTGCGTTCCCCTTAAAGGAGCCCGCATGCAAGTGAACATCAACGGTATCGAAACGCGCTATGTGTTGAGCAACGAGGGCGGCGGCCCATGGCTGACGTTCGTTCACCAGCTCGGCGGCGATCTGTCCGTCTGGGACCAGCTCGCCGGCTATTTCCGCGACGACTACACCGTATTGCGCTACGACGTGCGCGGCCATGGCAAGACCGCTGCATCCGGCGCGCCCTTTGGCGTGGCAGACCTGTCACGCGATCTCGCCGCACTGCTCGACACGCTCGATGCACCTCGTACTCATCTGGTCGGCATGTCGATGGGCGGCATGATCGCGCAGCAATTCGCGCTGGACCATCCCACGCGCGTCGACACGCTGACGATCGCCGACACTAGCGGCGGCACGCTGCCGGAGGCCCGCGCCACCTGGGACCAGCGGGCTGCCGCGGCCCGCAGCGAGGGCATGGCCGCGCTCGTGCCCGCGACCTTGAGCCGCTGGCTGACAGCCGATTTTCAGGCTGCGCACCCCGAAGCGGTCGAGCAGATCCGCGACGTATTGATGCAGACGTTGCCAGAAGGCTACGCCATGGCGTGCGAAGCCCTGCGCGATTTCGACGTACGCAGTAAGCTGGCAACAATCCGATGCCCAACATTGACCGTGGCGGGCCGCCACGACACGGGCACGCCGCCTGCTTCCACTCAGGCGATAGCAGACGCCATCGAAGGCGCACGTTTCGAAGTGCTCGATGCCGCTCATCTTGCGCCGATCGAGCAATCTCACCGTTTTGCTGCACTGCTTGAAACGTTTCTAGAAAGGCCGGTCTAACCGGTAGGTTCGGAGCTTTTACATCCGTCAATCCGGACCCACCCCTTGAATTCCAAACCATACGCTCCACCTATGGCGCAGGAATGGCCAGGAGCCAACGGAAATAAGGAGTGTCGCCATGCAAATGATCTACAACAGCCCCAATTATTGTGTCGTCGAGTTTCCGCCGCAGGAAGGTCCTCTGGCCATGAAGTCAGGTGGCTATGAGATCGTCGACAAGAACATGCAGCGCGAGATCTATATCGACGGAGCAATGGCGGCGCGTTTTCGCGAGCACGTGCAGAAGTTGATCGAAGAGGAACCGTCGCTGGACGAAGTTGACGAATTCCTCGGTCAGTTCGATAGCCTGATGCATCAACCGGTGATTCTTCACTAAGCGAGAGGTCTGGCTTTACGTTTTTGGCGACATACATCGACCACTCCGTCTGGCCCCGTTCCCGGGCAACCCGGCGGTTTTTACAAGTTGGTCGGCAATTATGAAGCGGCCCAGCAGCTTTTGCCTGACTGGGCCGTTTTCTTTGTAGCGCCGCTTTCGCGCTCTTTAGCATGCGGTACACCTTGACAGGCAGGGCGGCCGCCCGCCCGCGCCGGGCGGTTTCGTCCGGCAGCGGCTACAATGACAGGTTTCCCGAAAAAGCCGGCGCAAGCCCTCGTCCGCCATGAACCAGCCCGCTCAAACCGCCACGCCAGTCCGTCCCGACGCCGCCTACACGCGCGGCACGGCGCTGCCCGCGCTGCTCAAGTCGCGCATCCTGATCCTGGACGGCGCGATGGGCACGATGATCCAGCGCTACAAGCTCGACGAAGCCCGCTATCGCGGTGAACGCTTCAAGGACTACGGGCGCGACATCAAGGGCAACAACGAGTTGCTGTCGATCACGCAGCCGCAGATCATCAGCGAGATCCACGAGCAATATCTGGCGGCGGGCGCGGACATCATCGAGACCAACACGTTTGGCGCGACGACGGTTGCCCAGGCGGACTACGGCATGGAAGACCTCGCCATCGAGATGAACCTCGAGTCGGCGAAGCTGGCGCGAGCCGCCTGCGACAAGTATTCGACGCCCGACAAGCCACGCTTTGTCGCCGGCGCGATCGGACCGACGCCGAAGACCGCGAGCATTTCCCCCGACGTGAACGATCCCGGCGCACGCAACGTGACGTTCGACGAACTGCGCGCGGCCTACTACGAGCAGGCCAAGGCGTTGCTCGACGGCGGCGCCGATCTGTTCCTCGTCGAGACCATTTTCGACACGCTCAATGCGAAGGCTGCGCTGTTTGCGTTGGATGAACTGTTCGAAGATACCGGCGAGCGTCTGCCGATCATGATCTCCGGCACCGTCACCGACGCGTCGGGCCGCATTCTGTCCGGCCAGACGGTCGAAGCCTTCTGGAATTCGCTGCGTCACGCCAAGCCGCTCACGTTCGGTCTGAACTGCGCGTTGGGCGCGGCTTTGATGCGCCCGTACATCGCCGAACTGGCCAAGCTGTGCGACACCTATGTGTCGTGCTATCCGAACGCCGGCTTGCCGAATCCGATGAGCGACACGGGCTTCGACGAATTGCCCGCGGATACCTCGGGCTTGCTGAAGGAGTTCGCGCAGGCTGGTCTCGTGAATATTGCCGGCGGCTGCTGCGGTACGACGCCGGAACATATTGCGGCGATTGCGCAGGCGCTGGCCGAAGTGAAGCCGCGCCAATGGCCGACGCAATACCGCGACGCAGCCTGAGGCGAGCGGCGGTTCGCTGAGCCGCCTCCCCCGCCCGCCGTATCGCCATCGAACACGACGCACTTAATCGCAGCAATCGAGCACATACGCCATGACCGATCACACCTTGCGCCTTGCCGGCCTCGAACCGTTCAACGTCACGTCCGGGACGCTCTTCATCAACGTCGGTGAACGCACCAACGTAACCGGCTCGAAGGCGTTTGCGCGCATGATCCTGAACGACCAGTTCGACGAGGCGGTCGCGGTCGCGCGCCAGCAGGTCGAGAACGGCGCGCAGATCATCGACGTCAACATGGACGAGGCGATGCTCGATTCGAAAGCGGCGATGGTGCGCTTCATGAATCTGATCGCATCGGAACCGGATATCGCGCGCGTGCCGATCATGATCGACTCGTCGAAATGGGACGTGATCGAAGCGGGTTTGAAGTGCGTGCAAGGCAAGGCGATCGTCAACTCGATCTCGCTGAAGGAAGGCGAAGAGGCGTTTCGCCACCACGCCAACCTGATTCGCCGCTACGGCGCGGCCGCGGTGGTGATGGCATTCGACGAACAGGGCCAGGCCGACACCTTCGAGCGCAAGACGCAGATCTGCAAGCGCTCGTACGACTTCCTGGTGAACGAAGTCGGCTTCCCGCCGGAAGACATCATCTTCGATCCGAACATCTTCGCGATCGCAACCGGCATCGAAGAGCACAACAATTACGCCGTCGACTTCATCAACGCGACGCGCTGGATCAAGCAGAACCTGCCATACGCCAAGGTGAGCGGCGGCGTGTCGAACGTGTCGTTCTCGTTCCGCGGCAATGACCCGGTGCGCGAGGCGATCCACACCGTGTTCCTCTACCATGCGATCCAGGCGGGCATGGACATGGGCATCGTCAACGCGGGCCAGCTCGGCGTGTATGCCGACCTCGATCCGGAGTTGCGCGAACGGGTTGAAGACGTCGTGCTGAACCGCCGTGAAGACGGCACCGACCGGCTGCTCGAAATCGCCGACAAGTTCAAGACCGGCGCCGCGAAGAAGGAAGAGAATCTCGAGTGGCGCAACCAGCCGGTCGAGAAACGTCTGTCGCACGCGCTCGTGCACGGCATCACCAACTTCATCGTCGAAGACACCGAGGAAGTTCGCGCGAAGATCGCGGCCGAAGGCGGCCGCCCGATCAACGTGATCGAAGGGCCGTTGATGGACGGCATGAACATCGTCGGCGACCTGTTCAGTCAGGGCAAGATGTTCCTGCCGCAAGTGGTGAAGTCGGCGCGCGTCATGAAGCAGGCCGTCGCGCATCTGATTCCGTACATCGAAGAAGAAAAGAAGCAGCTCGCTGAAGCCGGCGCCGACGTGCGCGCGAAGGGCAAGATCGTCATCGCCACGGTGAAGGGCGACGTGCACGATATCGGCAAGAATATCGTCTCGGTGGTGCTTCAGTGCAATAACTTCGAAGTGGTCAACATGGGCGTGATGGTCCCGTGCAACGACATTCTCGCCAAGGCGAAGGTCGAAGGCGCCGACATCATCGGTCTCTCCGGGCTGATCACACCGAGCCTCGAAGAGATGGCCTACGTCGCGTCGGAAATGCAACGCGACGACTACTTCCGTATCAAGAAGATTCCGCTCCTGATCGGCGGCGCCACCACCTCGCGCGTGCACACTGCCGTGAAGATCGCGCCGCATTACGAAGGGCCGGTGGTCTACGTGCCGGACGCTTCGCGCTCGGTGTCCGTGGCGTCGAGCCTGCTGTCCGACGAAGGCGCAGCCAAGTACCTCGACGAACTCAAGTCCGATTACGACCGGATCCGCGACCAGCACGCCAACAAGAAAGCGCAGCCCATGGTCACGCTGGCCGAAGCCCGCGCCAACAAGACCAGGATCGACTGGGCGAGCTATCAGCCGGTCAAGCCGAAGTTCATCGGCCGCCGCGTGTTCAAGAACTTCGATCTGAGCGAGCTGGCGAACTATATCGACTGGGGTCCGTTCTTCCAGACGTGGGATCTGGCCGGCCCGTATCCGGCCATTCTGAACGACGAGATCGTGGGCGAATCGGCGCGGCGTGTTTTCTCGGACGGCAAGTCGATGCTCGCGCGCCTGATCCAGGGCCGCTGGCTGCAGGCGAACGGCGTGATCGCGCTATTGCCGGCCAACACGGTGAACGACGACGACATCGAAATCTACACGGACGAATCGCGCTCGGAAGTCGCGCTCACGTGGCGCAATCTGCGCCAGCAAAGCGTGCGTCCGGTGGTCGACGGCGTGATGCGCCCGAACCGTTCGCTTGCCGACTTCATCGCGCCGAAAGACTCGGGCGTGGCCGACTACATCGGCATGTTCGCGGTGACGGCGGGTCTGGGTGTCGACGTGAAGGAAAAGCAGTTCGAAAAGGACCACGACGACTACTCCGCGATCATGCTGAAGGCACTCGCCGACCGTTTCGCCGAAGCCTTCGCCGAAGCGCTGCACGCACGCGTGCGGCGCGACCTGTGGGGCTACGCGAACGACGAAACCCTCGCCAACGACGACCTGATCGCGGAAAAGTACCGTGGCATTCGCCCGGCGCCCGGCTATCCGGCTTGCCCGGATCACCTGGTGAAGCGCGACATGTTCGACGTGCTGCACGCCACCGAAATCGGTATGAGCGTGACCGAATCGCTCGCCATGTTGCCGGCGGCAAGCGTCTCCGGTTTCTATCTCGCGCATCCGGACAGCACCTATTTCTCGGTCGGCAAGATCGGGCAAGACCAGTTGGAAGATTACGCAAAGCGCATGTCGTTGTCGAAGACAGATGCGGAGCGGGCCCTGGCGCCTTTGCTCTGAGCGCGAAGCGGCAAAGCGAGGCGCGGCGAGGCGTGGCGGGAAACCCACTATATCGGGCGAGAAAGACTGAATATTTGCGGCAACGTAATTTTCGGCTTTGTAGACTGAGGCGGCTTGACCCCGCCAGACGCGGCCAAAACGCGTCGGCTCATTAATTTGCAATCGTCAACGGAGAAAATCGTATGAAGAAGCTGACGCTGTTGTTGACCGCTGTTTCGCTTGCTTTGGGTGCCTCGGTGGCGCTGGCCCAACCCGCCGCGCCTGGCGGTTCCAGTTCGGTCAGTTCGTATTCGCCGCCCACGGTGAAACACGTCAAGAAACCGAAGAAACAGAAAGCGAAGAAAGGTGCGTCGGCTCCTGCGGCCGCTCCGGCGGACGCCGCCAGCCAGTAAGCAGCATGGCGGCGGCCGGTCCGGATCGCTGAACGACAAAGAGCCCGCATGAAAGCGGGCTCTTTTCATTGGTGCGTCAGGGTGCGCGCCGCGAAGCGCCGCGGCTCGTCAGAGCGCAGCAGCCGGCGGACCGGCGCGGGATCAGAGACCCCAGACGATATCCGCGTTTTCTTTCTGCGCCGCGCGCAGCATGTCAAGGAACGGATAGGCGCGTTGAGCAAGCCCCGGCGGAATCTCGTGATGATCGTGACCGTCTTCGCCTTCGTGGAAATGGCCGTCGTGCTCGGCACGTTCCTGTTTGTCGACGGAAATGGCTGCTTCGAGTTTCTGAATGGCCGGGCCCAGTTCGTCGTGAGTGATGACGCCGCGCTCACCCAGCCGCTTGCCGACGATACCGACCAGATACTGCGCAAGATTTTCCAGCATCATCACGTCCGGGCAGGCGTGGCATTTGAAAGTAATCAGCATGACTGTTCCCTTTTTCGTTATGTTCGATTGGCGCGCGAGCGGCTCAAAGGCGACCGCCGGCGCGCGTTACGTTGGCTCGCCGATCAGGCGTGGCGGCCACGGCCCTTGCTGGGCATCTCATTGAACATATTAGCACCTGCTAAAATCCGTCTGGACGGAAAAGCGTGCCGCAATGCGCCGCACGCGGCGAAGCAAAAGTGGCGTGGCTGGGCCGGTTGGCCGCAACTCGCCTCATACCCTGCCCGCCGCGGCAGCCCATGCCACGGCCTGTCGCCGCGCACCGCGCTTAACGCGTTGCAGGCAACGTGCCTGATGCCGCACCCATTGCGCCCGACGCGCCGCGGCGGGTGCAGGCCGCTTTCCACGCTTCTGACGAACCGGTCGCGCCTGCCGCGCGGCCGGCGCCTCTTCCGCATCACCGGATTGCCTCACTGGACTCGCAACAAGCATGCTGCCCGCACATAAACATACCCTCGAAACACTGCTCGCCGACACGGTGAAGCAGGTCGCGACTGCCTCGCAAGGCGCGACCGAAGCCGCGTTCGTGTCGCCCACCATCACGCTGGAGCGGCCCAAGGTCGCCGCGCACGGCGACGTCGCCTGCAACGTGGCGATGCAACTCGCCAAGCCGCTGCGCGCCAATCCGCGCCAGCTGGCGCAACAGATCGTCGACGCGCTGCTCGCGCAGCCGCAGGCCAAGGGCCTGATCGAAGCGGCTGAAGTGGCGGGCCCGGGCTTCATCAACCTGCGCCTCGCGGCCGCTGCCAAGCAGGCGGTGATCGCCGCCGTGTTCGCTGAAAAAGAGCACTTCGGCCGTTCGCAACGCGACGCCGGCAAGCATGTGCTGATCGAGTTCGTCTCGGCCAACCCGACCGGCCCGCTGCACGTCGGCCACGGCCGCCAGGCCGCGCTCGGCGACGCGCTCTCGAACGTGCTGGCTAGCCAAGGCTGGGACGTGCACCGCGAGTTCTATTACAACGACGCCGGCGTGCAGATCCAGACGCTCGCCCTGTCGACCCAGGCGCGCGCCCGCGGCCTCGCCCCCGGCGACGAAGGCTGGCCGGCTTCGGCGTACAACGGCGAGTACATCGCCGACATCGCGAAGGACTATCTGAACGGCGCCACCGTGGCCGCGAGCGACGGCGAGCCAGTCACCGGCGCGCGCGACGTGGAAGACCTCGAAGCGATCCGCCGCTTCGCCGTGGCGTATCTGCGCCGCGAGCAGGATATGGACTTGCAGGCGTTCGGCGTGAAGTTCGACCAGTACTACCTGGAGTCGTCGCTGTATAAGGAAGGCCGGGTCGAGAAAACCGTCGAGGCGCTGATCGCCGCCGGCAAGACCTACGAGCAGGAAGGCGCGCTGTGGCTGCGCACCACGGACGACGGCGACGACAAAGACCGCGTGATGCGCAAGACCGACGGCACCTACACGTACTTCGTGCCGGACGTCGCCTATCACGTCGCCAAGTGGGAACGCGGCTTTACCAAGGTCATCAACATTCAGGGTTCGGACCACCACGGCACGATCGCGCGGGTGCGCGCCGGCCTGCAGGGTCTCGGCATCGGCATTCCGAAGGGCTATCCCGACTACATCCTGCACAAGATGGTCACCGTCATGCGCAACGGGGAAGAGGTGAAAATCTCCAAGCGCGCCGGCAGCTACGTGACGGTGCGCGACCTGATCGAATGGTCGGGCGGCGCGACGCCGGGCTCGGAAGCCGCCGTCGATCTGATCGACGAGGAAACGATCCGCCGCGGTCGCGACGCCGTGCGCTTCTTCCTGATCTCGCGCAAAGCCGACACGGAATTCGTGTTCGACATCGACCTCGCGTTGAAACAGAACGACGAGAACCCGGTGCATTACGTGCAGTACGCGCATGCACGGATCTGCTCGGTGATCGCCGAATGCAAGGCACGCTACAGCACGGACGAAAGCACGCTGGCGGAGGTCGACGTCGCCCCGCTCACCAGCGAACGCGCGATGGCCCTGCTGAACAAACTCGCCGAATTCCCGGACATGCTGCAACACGCTGCGGACGAACTCGCACCGCACGCGGTCGCGTTCTATCTGCGCGACCTCGCCGGGGAATTCCACTCGTTCTACAATGACCGTGCCGAACGCGTGCTGGTCGACGATGCGGCCGAGCGCAATGCACGCGTGGCGCTGCTCGCGGCCACGCGTCAGGTGCTGGCCAACGGTCTCGCGACGATCGGCGTCTCCGCTCCCGTCAAGATGTAAGTCCTCCGGCGCAACATGCATGCGGCCGTCGTTATAATCGGCGGCCGTTCCAGGATTCTTTTTGCAGGTGATTCATACGATGGCAAAACCACGCCGCACAACAAAGCAATCGAAACAAACCGGGGGGACTTTTCTCGGCATCGTGCTGGGCCTGATCGTTGGCCTTGCGATCGCGGTAGTGGTGGCGCTGTATATCACCCGTGCGCCCACGCCATTCGTCTCGAAGGTGGCGCCGCCCGCGGCGTCCGACGCCGGCGCGAGCCAGCCGCAATACGACCCGAACCGTCCGCTGCAAGGCAAGACGCCGGGGCAGCCGGTGCCGCAAGCCGCGCAACCCGCGCCGCCGAACACGGCGCCGGGCCAGACCAACCCGCAGACGCAGTCGGGCATGCTGGAAGAGCCGCAAATCGTCGAAGTGCCACCGGCTAACGGCAACAGTGGCAATGCGAATGGCACAGCGGTTGCGCCGAAGCCCGCGCAGGACAACGGCAACGGCACGGCCGCCACGCCGGCTAAGAAGCCGCAAGCTTCCAGCGCGCCGGCCGCCACCGCGGCAGGTTCCGCGCCGAAGAGCGGCTCGCCGGCCACCGCCGCCAACGCCAAGCCCGGTTCGGGCGCGGCGCCGGCAGCGGGCGACGCGAACACTGGCTACTTCCTGCAAGTCGGCGCCTATAAGACCGCGGCGGACGCCGAACAGCAGCGTGCGCGTCTCGCCTTCCAGGGCTTCGAATCGAAGGTCACGCAGCGCGACGCCGGCGGCGTCACGTACTACCGCGTGCGTATCGGGCCGTTCTCAAAGTTCGAAGACATGAATTCGAGCCGTCAGCGTCTGTCCGATGCGGGCGTGGATACCGCGGTGATCCGCTTCACGAAGCAATAAGCCAACAAAAAACAAACGGTGATTTGCCGGGACGCGCCGCCGCCGAACTATCGGCGCGCGGCGCGTGTCACAAGCACGAAGGACGGCTGAAACCGTCCGACGCCGAAATCTGAAGACGGTGGCGGGCTTTTGCGTGGCGCCACTGTTTTACGCCTACTTGGGTCAACACAACATGAAAAAACTGCTGAGCATTCTGTTCCTCTCGCTGGGACTCGTTGCCGCCACGGCGCAAGCATCGCCGGCCGCGCCGGTGTCGGGCAAGGACTACACCGTGCTGCCCACGGCGCAGCCGACCGACGTGCCCGCCGGCAAGATCGAAGTCACCGAATTCTTCTGGTACGGCTGCCCGCACTGCAACGAATTCGACCCGTACCTCGAAACGTGGGTGAAGAAGCAAAACCCGGACGTGGTGTTCAAGCGCGTACCGGTCGCCTTCCGCGACGACTTCATTCCGCATTCCAAGATGTATCACGCGCTGGACGCACTCGGCCTCGCCTCGCAGCTCACGCCGAAGGTCTTCAATGAAATCCACGTCAACAAGAACTACCTGCTGACGCCGGAAGATCAGGCCAAATTCCTCGCGAAGAACGGCGTCGATCCAAAGAAATATATGGACGCGTACAACTCGTTCTCGACGCAAAGCGCGCTGCAGAAAGACAAGAAGCTGCTGGAAGACTACAAGATCGACGGCGTGCCGACGCTGGCCGTGCAGGGCAAGTATGAAACCGGCCCGGCCGCGACCAACAGCCTGCCGGGCACGCTCCAGGTGCTGGACTACCTGGTCGCACAAGTCCGCGCCAAGAAGATGTAAAGCAGAGGCGCCGGAATGAGTTCACCGCTGAAGGTTTTCATTACCGGCGCTTCGAGTGGCATCGGCCTCGCGCTCGCCGCCGAATATGCGCGGCGCGGCGCGATTCTCGGCCTCGTTGCCCGCCGCGGCGACGCCCTCGCCGCGTTCCAGCAGTCCCATCCGCAGAACACCGTCTCCATCTATTCCGTTGACGTTCGCGACGCCGAAGCGCTCGCCGACGCGGCCGCGCAGTTCATCGAGCGGCACGGCTTGCCGGACGTCGTGATCGCCAACGCCGGCATCAGCCGCGGCGCGGTCACGGGCCACGGCGATTTGCGCACCTTTCGCGAAGTGATGGATATCAATTACTTCGGCATGGTCGCCACCTTCGAGCCGTTCGCCGCCGCGATGATCGCCGCGAAACGCGGCACGCTGGTGGGTATCGCCAGCGTCGCCAGTGTGCGTGGCTTGCCTGGGTCCGGCGCGTACAGCGCGTCGAAATCGGCGGCGCTCAAGTATCTCGAAGCGTTGCGCGTGGAAATGCGGCCGCATGACGTCGGCGTGGTCACCATCGCGCCCGGCTATATCCGCACGCCCATGACCGAGCACAACCCGTACACCATGCCGTTCCTGATGGACGCCGACCGTTTCGCGGTGAAGGTGGCGCAGGCGATCGAACGTCAAACGGCGTTCGCGGTGTTCCCCTGGCAGATGCGCATCGTGGCCATGCTGCTGCACGTGCTGCCGCGTTGGCTCTACGACCGCGCGTTCGAACGCGCGCCGCGCAAGCCGCGCGCCGCCACAGAAGCCGAGTAAGGCATGCACCCCCGTGCGGTCGATGCAGCCGGCGTCGCGCACGAACCCGCCGGCGCCGCGGCACGCATCGTCTCGCTGGTGCCGAGCATCACCGAACTGCTGTTCGCGCTCCGTCTCGACCGGCAGATTGTCGGCCGCACCGGCTTTTGCGTGCATCCTCACGACAAGGTGCGCGAGGTCCGCAAGGTCGGCGGCACCAAGGCCGTGAAGCTCGACGCCATTCGTGCGTTGCGTCCCACTCATCTGATCGTCAATATCGACGAAAACGAACGCGATACCGTCGAGCAGCTGCGCGAGTTCGTGCCGCATATCGTCGTGACGCATCCGCGGACACCGCGGGACAATCTGGCGCTCTACACGCTGCTGGGCGCGATCTTCGATCGGACGCGGGAAGCGCAGCGCCTGAGCGAAGCGCTCGAAGCCCGGCTAGACGAAGCGGCTGCGCACGCATTCGCGCCGCAAAACGTGCTCTATCTGATCTGGCGCGAGCCGTGGATGACCGTGGCGCGCGACACCTATATCTCCGCGATGCTGCGACTCGTGAACTGGCGCACGCTCCCTGATGTGCAAGGCGGTGCGCAAGGCGCAGGACGTTACCCAACGCTCGATTTCGACACCGCGCCATGGCTTGCCCACGTCGATCGCATCCTGCTCTCCAGTGAGCCGTATCGCTTCACGCAGGCCCATTGCGACACGCTGAAACGCGACGCGCGGCTGGCCGGCAAGCGTATCGAGTTGATCGATGGGGAAATGGTCTCGTGGTACGGCGTGCGTGCGATCGAAGGTATCGCTTATCTGCTGCGGCGCGCAGCGGCGGCATGAGCGTCGACGCCGCGCCGCGAGGCCGGCCAACCTTCCATATGAATATGCGGATTATGTTGTTGTCGGCGCAACCACCCTTCGATAAGCTTTCGCGAAGGCCGGCGCGCATGTGGGCGGCATTGTCCAACCCATGCGCCAGCGCCGGAAACGTATCACAATGAAGACGGCGGCTACGCTGGACGGCCGCCCGTCGCTCTCGTCAACGGAATATAACCACACAACCAGACGCACTGCCTGACTGCGCTTGTTATGGGAGATCCTATGCGCTTCAAACTGCTCGCAGCCGCCGTACTGTTCACGGCGCCCGCGCTCGTGCTCGCCAAACCGCTGACCGTCTGCACCGAGTCGAGCCCCGACGGCTTCGATGTCGTGCAGTTCAATTCGCTCGTCACGACCAATGCGTCGGCCGATGTGATCTTCAACTCGCTGGTCTCGTACGACGAGGCGGCGAAGAAAGTCGTGCCGGCGCTGTCCGACAAGTGGGACGTGAGCGCCGACGGCCTCACTTACACGTTCCATCTGCGCCCGAACGTGCAGTTCCAGACCACCGACTACTTCAAGCCCACCCGGCCGCTCACCGCCGACGACGTCGTCTTCACGTTCGAGCGCATGCTCGACGACAGCAATCCGTGGCACAAGGTGGCGGGCGCGAGCGGCTTCCCGCATGCGCAGTCGATGGGCCTGCCGAAGCTCATCAAGTCCATCAGCAAGGTCGACGACAACACCGTCAAGTTCGAGCTGAACGCGCCCGACGCAACTTTCGTGTCGATCCTGACAATGGGTTTCGCCTCGATCTATTCGGCTGAATATGCCGACCAGTTGCTCAAGGCCGGCAAGCAGGCCGATCTGAATTCGAAACCGATCGGCACGGGTCCGTTCGAGCTGAAGAGCTATACGAAAGACGCCGTGATCCGCTATGACGTGAATCCTGCCTACTGGGGTCCAAAACCGAAGATCGACCGTTTGATCTACGCGATCACGCCGGACGCCACGGTGCGCGCGCAGAAGGTGAAAACCGGCGAATGCCAGATCGCCTTGTCGCCGAAGCCGCAGGATCTCGCCGACGCGAAGGGCGACAAGTCGCTCGCCATCGTGCAGACGCCCGCCTTCATGACGGCGTTCGTCGCGTTGAACACGCAGAAGAAGCCGCTCGACAACCAGAAGGTGCGCGCCGCGCTCAACATGGCGTTCGACCGCACCACGTATCTGAAGACCGTGTTCGACAATACGGCAACGGCGGCCGTGAACCCGTATCCGCCGAACACATGGAGCTACAACAAGTCCGTTAAGGCGTGGCCGTACGACCCGGCAAAGGCGAAGAAACTCCTCGCCGACGCGGGCTATCCGAACGGCTTCGAAACGACGATCTGGGTGCGTCCGAACGGCAGCGTGCTGAACCCGAATCCGAAGGCCGGCGCGGAACTGCTGCAAGCCGACTTCGCGAAGATCGGCGTGAAGGCCGAGGTGAAGGTGATCGAATGGGGTGAGCTGATCAAGGAGGCCAAGCAAGGCCAGCATGATTCGCTATTCATGGGCTGGGCGGGCGACAACGGCGATCCGGACAACTACCTGTCGCCGCTATTCAGTTGCAACGCGGTCAAGTCGGGCATCAACTTCGCGCGCTTCTGCGATCAGGATCTGGACAAACTGATTGCCGACGGCAAGGCGACGCCGGATCAGGCGAAGCGCGCGAAAGCGTACGAACAGGCGCAGCAGGTCATTCACGATCAGGCGCTGTGGATTCCGCTCGGCTATCCCACTGCGGCGGCCATCACGCGCACGAACGTGAGCGGTTATCACGTAAGTCCGTTTGGACGGCAGAACTTCGGGACGGTGTCGGTGCAGTAATCGCTTCTGCGTCTGCAGCGCGCGAGAAAAAGCCCGGTTGCGTAAGCACCGGGCTTTTTCATCTGCACGCCACCGCAATCACGCCGGCGAAAACCGAATCACCCCATCCGCATCCTGCTCACGCTTCAACTCCCCCGCCAGCCACAGCAGATGCAAGTGCGCCAGCGCTTCGCCCATCGCAAACGTCATCTGATGAATGTCGAGCTGACGCTTGAACATGAGCGGCACGATATCCGCAGCGCTTTGCGGTTTTTCCGCGCATGCCTCGCGCACTTCCGCCAGACGCGCATCATGATGCTCACGCAATTGCCGGATACGCGTGCGCACGCCGCGAAACGGCTTGCCATGCGACGGCAGCACCAGCGTCTCTTCCGGCATCGTCTCGTAGCGACCGAGCGACTCCAGATAGAGCGCAAGCGGCGAGCCTTCCGGCTCCATATCGAACACCGACACGTTGGTCGAAATGCGCGGCAGCACCATGTCACCGGAAATCAGCACGCCGGTCTCCTCGCAGAACAACGCGCAGTGTTCGGGCGAATGACCGAAGCCGGTCACCACGCGCCACGTTTTGCCGCCGATCTTCACGCCGTCCGCTTCGCGCAAGCGCCGATACTGGCCAGGAATCGCCGGCACGAGGCTCGAGTAATAGCTCTTGCGATTGCGCAGTTTCTCGAGCGATTCCTCGTCGGTCACACCGTGCCGCGCGAAGTGCCGCGCGGCACCTTCGCCGCCCGCATTCGAACCGTCGCCCGCAGCCATCACGCGGGCCTGCATGTATTCGCCGAGCGTCGTCCACAATCGCACGTCCCAGCGCTTTTTGTCGCCGCCCGCGCAAATCCAGTGTGCAAGGCCAATGTGATCGGGATGGCAATGCGTGACGATCACACGCAGCACCGGCAGGCCGCCGAGCACCGAGTCGAACACCTTTTCCCAGTTCTCCTTGATCGTGTCCGAGGTGATCCCGCAGTCCACCACGGTCCAACCCTGCTGCCCGTCGATCTCGTCGCGTAACAGCCAGAGGTTGATGTGATCCAGCGCGAAGGGCAGCGGCATGCGCAGCCAGAAAACGCCTGGCGAGACTTCCATGGCGTGGCCCGCGTCCGGCAACGCATCGTTGAACGGGTAGTCGAGTTGGTGTTCGAGTGCATTCATTGTGGGTGTCTTCCTCCGTCGGCCGTCCGGCATGGCGAGGTATGCGATGCCGGATAGCGTGGTTGCGGCGTGCTGGCGCCGTACTGCGGCCGTACTGCGCCTGGTTGCGTTCAGCTCAAGTTGACGATAACGTAAACGTTGATTCTATCGTTCAATCCGATTTTCTGCCTGGCCACGGAATGCCCCGATGAACACGCAATACACGATCACCGAGCTCGCGCGGGAATTCGACGTCACGCCGCGCGCGATCCGCTTCTACGAAGATCAGGGTTTACTCTCACCGAGCCGGGAAGGATCGAGCGGCTTGCGGCGCGTGTATTCCGGCCGCGACCGAACGCGTCTGAAGCTCACATTGCGCGGCAAACGGCTCGGCTTCACGTTGTCGGAAATTCGCGATCTGCTGGACGTGTACGAGTCGCCGACCGACACGGTGCCGCAATTGCATGCGTTCCTCGCCACGGTGGCGCGTCATCGCGAAGTGCTGGAGCGTCAACTGGAAGACCTGAACGCGACGCTCGAAGACCTCGCGCAATATGAAACGCAGGCGCGGGCGCTGCTCGCGACCGGCGCACGCGAAACCAAGCCGGCATGAACCACGGCGCGATGCGGCACGGGCCCACCTGGACGATACAAGCCCGGGTGTCTTTACGACATGAGACGGATGCACGGTCGACATGAATCACTTCCCCAAACTGCTGTCGTCGCAAATCGGCTTTGACGTCGCACAGACCATGCTTGAAGGATTCGACCGGCACTACCGGGTCTTTCGCGACGCCGCGATCCACGCCAAGACGCTGTTTGAACAGGCCGACTGGCACGGCCTGCAGAAGCTCGCGCGCGAGCGCATTGCCTCGTACGACGAACGCGTCGAGGAATGCGTCGAACTGCTCGAAGACGAATACGACGCGGAAAATATCGACGACGAAGTCTGGCAGCAGATCAAGCTGCACTACATCGGCCTACTCACCACGCACCGGCAGCCCGAATGCGCGGAGACGTTCTTCAATTCGGTGTGCTGCAAGATCCTGCACCGCTCGTACTTCAACAACGATTTCATTTTCGTGCGCCCGGCCATCTCGACCGAATACATCGAGAACGACGAACCCGCGGCGAAGCCAACTTACCGCGCGTACTATCCCGGCAAAGACGGCCTCGCGGCGACGCTCGAGCGCATTGTCACGAACTTCCAGCTGGAACCGCCGTTTGAAGATCTGACCCGCGACGTCGAATGCCTGATGCAGGCGATCCGCGACGCGTTCGGCGTGTTCGACGAAGCGCCCAATTTCCAGATTCACGTGCTCTCGTCACTGTTTTACCGGAACAAGTCTGCGTATATCGTCGGGCGAATCATCAACGGTGATCTGCTGTTGCCGTTCGCGGTGCCGCTGCGCCATGTGAAGCCGGGCGTACTCGCACTCGACACGGTGCTGCTCAAGCGCGACCAGTTGCTGATCATCTTCAGCTTCTCGCATTCGTATTTCCTGGTGGATATGGAAGTGCCGTCCGCTTACGTCGAGTTTCTCGGCACCATCATGCAGGGGAAACCGAAGGCGGAAATCTACACGTCCGTGGGTTTGCAGAAGCAGGGTAAGAATCTGTTCTATCGCGACCTGCTGCATCACCTGTCGCATTCGAGCGATCAGTTCATCGTCGCACCCGGCATCAAGGGCCTCGTGATGCTGGTGTTCACGCTGCCGTCGTTTCCGTATGTGTTCAAGCTGATCAAGGACAGCTTCCCGCCGCCGAAGGAAACCACGCGCGCGCAGATCAAGGAAAAGTATCAGCTCGTCAAACGGCATGACCGTCTGGGCCGCATGGCCGACACGCTCGAATATTCGAGCGTAGCGTTGCCGGTCTCGCGGCTCGACGAAGCGCTCGTGCGTGAACTCGAAAAGGAAGTGCCGTCGCTGATCGAATACGACGGCGACAGCCTCGTGATTCGCCATATGTATATCGAACGCCGCATGGTGCCGTTGAATCTGTTCCTGCAGAACGGCAACGACGAGGACATCGAGCACGGCATCAAGGAATACGGCAACGCCATCAAGGAACTGATGCAGGCGAACATCTTTCCGGGCGACATGCTGTACAAGAACTTCGGCGTGACACGTCACGGCCGCGTGGTGTTTTACGACTACGATGAAATCGAATATCTGACCGATTGCAACGTGCGCGCGGTGCCGGCGCCGCGTAACGAGGAGGACGAAATGTCGGGCGAGCCGTGGTACTCGGTCGGCCCGCACGACATTTTCCCGGAGACCTACGGCACGTTTCTGCTCGGCGACCCACGCGTGCGCCGCTCCTTCATGCAGCATCACGCGGACTTCTTCGATCCTGCGCTATGGCAACGGCACAAGGATCATCTACTGAAAGGCGAACTGCCCGACTTTTTCCCCTACGACGAAAGCGTGCGCTTCTGCGTGCGCTACCCGGAACGCTTTGCCGATGCGGCCAACTCCGCACAGGACGCACCGGACGCACCGGCCGACGAGCGCAGCGCGCGGGTCGCATGAGGCGCCTGTGCCGCCCGCAGTGTTGATGCCTCGTCCGAACCTTATGTAACGACATCGACCGGTCAACCGGTCGAGCAACCGCCAAGACGCACCATGAACACGAACGCTTCCACTCCTGACAATCCGCTCGCGCATCTGTTCGACAACAACGAAGCGTGGGTCGCCCGCAAGCTGTCCGAAGACCCCGAGTATTTTTCGCGTCTCGCACATCAGCAAACGCCCGAGTATTTGTGGATCGGCTGCTCCGATTCGCGCGTGCCGGCGAACCAGATCATCGGCCTGCCGCCGGGCGAAGTGTTCGTACATAGAAACATCGCTAACGTGGTGGTGCATTCCGATCTGAACTGTCTCTCGGTGATCCAGTTCGCCGTCGATCTGCTGAAGGTCAAGCACATCATGGTGGTCGGCCACTATGGCTGCTCGGGTGTCGGCGCGGCGCTGCACGGCCGCCGCGTGGGTCTCGCGGACAACTGGCTACACCACGTGCAGGACGTGCGCGCCAAGCATGCCGCGCTGATCGAGGAATGGCCGATCGGCGAGGCGCGTCACCGGCGTCTGGTCGAACTGAACGCGATCGAACAGGTGATGAACGTGTGCCGCACCACTATCGTCAACGATGCATGGGCGCGCGGCCAGGCGTTGACGGTACATGCCTGGGCGTACGGCGTGCATGACGGCAAGGTGCGCAATCTCGGCATGACGATCAGCGAGCCGGCCGCGCTCGACGCAACCTATCAGAAGTGTGTCGCGGCCGTGTCGGCAAGTGGCCCACACAAGGCAGACAACGACGTGGTGGCCGCCGATGCGGCTCAGCTCGGCGACGTGCCGGCCATCGTCGAAGGCGTCATCAAGGAGCTTAAACATGAGTGAGACAAACATGACTGAGACAAAGACTGATCCGATCGTTATCGTGGGCGTGGCCCGCACGCCGATGGCGGCCTTCCAGGGCGACTTCGCCACACTGACCGCCCCGCAATTGGGCGCGGTGGCGATTGAAGCGGCCGTGCAGCGCGCGGGCCTGAAACCCGAACAGATCGACGAAGTGGTGATGGGTTGCGTGCTGCCCGCAGGCCTCGGCCAGGCGCCCGCGCGTCAGGCCGCGCTCGGCGCCGGCTTGCCGCTCGCCACCGGCAGCACCACGGTGAACAAGATGTGCGGCTCCGGCATGCGTGCGGCAATGTTCGCGCACGACATGCTCGCGGCCGGCTCCGTCGACGTGATCGTCGCGGGCGGCATGGAAAGCATGACGAATGCGCCGTACCTGCTGCCGAAAGCGCGCGCCGGCATGCGCATGGGGCACGGTCAGGTGATCGACCACATGTTCCACGACGGTCTCGAAGACGCCTACGAAAAAGGCCGTTTGATGGGCACCTTTGCCGAAGAATGCGCGGCCTCGTTCGACTTCACGCGCGAAGCGCAGGACGCGTTCGCCGTCGAGTCGCTCAACCGCGCGAAGCGCGCGAACGAAGACGGTTCGTTCAGCTGGGAAATCGCGCCGGTGAAGGTGCAAAGCCGCAAGGGCGAAGTCACCATCGATCACGACGAACAGCCGTTCAAGGCGAACCTCGACAAGATTCCGACGCTCAAACCCGCGTTCAGCAAAACCGGCACGGTCACAGCGGCGAACTCGTCGTCGATTTCCGACGGCGCGGCCGCGCTCGTCATGATGCGCGAGTCGACGGCGAAGCGCCTCGGCGTGGAGCCGATTGCACGCGTGGTCGGCCACTCGACCTTCGCACAGGAACCGGCGAAGTTCACCACCGCGCCGGTCGGGGCAATTCGCAAGCTGTTCGAGAAGAATGGCTGGCGCGCCGACGAAGTCGATCTGTATGAGGTCAACGAAGCATTTGCCGTCGTGACCATGGCAGCCATGAAGGAACACCATCTGCCGCACGAAAAGGTCAACGTGAACGGCGGCGCCTGTGCGCTCGGCCATCCGATCGGCGCGTCGGGCGCGCGCATTCTCGTCACGCTGATCGGCGCGCTCAAGCAACGCGGCGGCAAGCGCGGCGTCGCGACGCTGTGCATCGGCGGCGGCGAAGCGACGGCCATGGGTATCGAACTCGTGTAACGCGATTCGGGGCGTTTTGACAGCTTGGAGTATTCGATGAAAACAGTGTTGATCGTCGGTGCGTCGCGTGGCATCGGCCAGGAGTTTGTGCGGCAGTACAAAAAGAGCGGCTGGCGCGTGCTCGCCACCGCGCGTGACGGCGCCGCGCTCGACGCGTTGAATGAACTCGGCGTCCAAACGTTCTCGCTCGACGTGAGCGCGCCAGAGGAAATCGCCGCGCTCGGCTGGAAGCTCGACGGTGAACGGCTCGATGCGGCGATCGTGGTGGCGGGCGTCTACGGCCCGCGCACGGAAGGCATCGAGACGATCACCGCCGAAGACTTCGACCACGTCATGCACACCAATGTGCGCGGACCGATGCAATTGATGCCGATCCTGCTGCCGCTCGTCGAAGAGGCCAGCGGCGTATTCGCGGTGATTTCGAGCAAGATGGGCAGCATTGGCGACGCGAGCGGCACGACCGGCTGGCTGTATCGCGCGAGCAAGGCGGCGCTGAACGACGCGCTGAAACTCGCATCGCTGGACGCTCGGCGCGCCACGTGTATTTCGCTGCATCCTGGCTGGGTGCAAACCGACATGGGCGGCGCCCAGGCGGCGATCGATCCCGCGCGCAGCGTGACCGGCATGCGTGATGTGCTGGCGCAGGCCGCGGGTGCGCGCGAAGCGTTCAACGGCCGCTTCTATCAATACGACGGGACACCGCTCGACTGGTGAGCAACTACTTGAACGGGATCACTTATGGTGCTTGATCAGGATCACCTGATGGTCCGCGACGCGCTGCGCACGTTCGTACGCGAAGCGATCACGCCGCATGCGGCGGCATGGGACCGCGAACGCACGTTTCCGCAGGACGTGCATCGGCAACTGGCGGAACTCGGCGCGTATGGCGTGCTCGTGCCCGAAACGTACGGCGGCGCCGGCATGGACGCGCTTGCGCTCGCGCTGATACTTGAAGAAATCGCAGCCGGCGACGGCGGCACTTCGACGGCGATCTCCGTCAACAACTGCCCCGTGTGCAGCATTCTGCTCACCTACGGCAACGACGCGCAGAAACGCGACTGGCTGACGCCGCTCGCGCGCGGCGACATGCTCGGCGCGTTTTGCCTGACCGAACCGCAAGCCGGTTCCGACGCCTCCGCGCTGCGCACCACCGCGACCCGCGACGGTGACGTGTATGTGTTGAACGGCGTCAAACAGTTCATCACGAGTGGCAAGAACGGCAACGTCGCGATCGTCATGGCCGTGACGGACAAAGCCGCGGGCAAACGCGGCATCAGCGCGTTTATCGTGCCGACCGATACGAAGGGTTACGTCGTCGCGCGGGTTGAAGACAAGCTCGGCCAGCATTCGTCGGACACCGCGCAGATCATTTTCGAGGATTGCCGCGTGCCGGCCGCGAACCTGATCGGCGCGGAAGGCGAAGGCTACCGGATCGCGCTGTCAGGGCTCGAAGGCGGCCGTATCGGCATCGCCGCGCAAAGCGTCGGCATGGCGCGCGCCGCGTTCGAGGCGGCGCTGAGTTATGCGAAGGAGCGCGAGAGCTTCGGCGTGCCGCTCTTTTCGCACCAGGCCGTGCAATTCCGCCTCGCCGACATGGCGACGCAACTCGAAGCGGCGCGCCAGTTGATCTGGCACGCCGCCTCGTTGAAAGACGCCGGCCAGCCGTGCCTTACTGAAGCCGCTATGGCCAAACTGTTTGCCTCCGAAGCCGCCGAGCTCATCTGTTCGGCCGCCTTACAGATTCATGGCGGCTACGGCTATCTGAGCGACTTCCCGGTCGAGCGGATTTACCGCGACGTGCGCGTTTGCCAGATCTACGAGGGCACCAGCGACATCCAGAAAATTTTGATCGCACGCGGTCTTGGCTGAAAGACTGATGAATAAGCAATTGTTGCCGTTACAACGACCTGCTGATTGTCCCTGTGGCGGCGCCGCGCCCGATCAACGCAACGGCGCCAAGGCGCCCCGCTTCGCGCAATGCTGCGGCCGCTATATCGACGGCGGCGAAGCGGCGCCACGGGCCCTTGAATTGATGCGCTCGCGCTACAGCGCCTATGTGGTCGGTGCGACGGATTATCTGCGCGCAACCTGGGCGCCGCACACCTGCCCCGCCGATCTCGACGCGGATCCCGCTTCGCCCGACGCGCCACGGTGGCTCGGACTGCAGATCAAGGCGTTTGCTGAAACCGACGCTCATCACGCGACCGTCGAATTCGTCGCGCGGTACAAGGTGGGCGGCCGCGCGCATCGGCTTCATGAACTGAGCCGTTTCGTTCGCGACGAAGACGGTCGCTGGCGTTACGTGGATGGCGACGTGAACGAATAACCTTCCCGACCCTTACACGACGCCGCAGCGTCCTTACGCCGCGATCACATATGGCCCCGATAGCGGGGCCATTTTTTCGTGTTGGCTCCATGCCACAACGCCCGCGCCGCGCCTGATTGCTTCGTTGCACCAAACACCCGCGAGGCCCGCACGACCGGCCCGAGGTGGCCGATCGACGCGCGGCAAATTTTGCGTCGCGGGTTCTCCTTGATTGCACAAAACAAAATTGTCGTGCCAGGATGAGGCCGTAGCTTCATGACGTCACGTTGCGAGAGCCGGTCCATACCACTCCGCAAATTGCGCAGGGCGCCCTGCCGGGCACCAGAGAGTATGGTTCCGGCGGCGGTTTCAGGCAGCAGGCGTGACGCTCATCATCGGCGCGTGGGGTCGCGTCGGCCGTTTGGGTTCATCCCGTGCGATCTCGATTAGCGTGCGTGCGCCTTTGGCGCACTCCGTGCGCGAGTGTGCTTTTGTTTGTCGAAAGGCCAGCCGAAAGGTAAATGTCAGTAATGGCTTTCGATAAACGGGCATCACGGTGTTCAGGGCAGGTTTTTGAGGCAGGTGCGTCAATGGTGTTCAGCAAGGTTCTGACGAAGTGTGCGGTGATCTGTGCAGCGGCCACGTGCGCTGTCGCACTCGCGCACGCCGACCCGCTCGCCGACATTCAGGCTGGACCGCTGACACGCGCGCACGTGCCGCGTATTGCGCTCGACGACGATGTCTATCTGCCCAGCGCAGGTCTGAACGAACAGATCATCCGCGTACCGGTCGACGCAGCCGGCACGATTACCCTCGAAACGACGATCTACAAACCGGACGGCGCAGGCCCGTTTCCGATGATCGTTTTCAACCACGGCAAGATTCCCGGCGATCCGCGCACGCAGGAACGCAGCGACCCGCTGCCGTTCGCGCGCGAATTCGTGCGCCGTGGTTATGTGGTGGTGGCGCCGAACCGTCAGGGTTTCGGCCATTCGGACGGCGCTTATCAACAGGACGGCTGCGACGTCGAAAAGAACGGCATCAGCCAGGCCGGCGACGTCGCCGCGACGGTCGATTTCATGTCGAAGCAACCTTACGTGGACGCCACGCACATCGTCGTGGCCGGCACCTCGCACGGCGGCCTTGCGACGATTGCCTACGGTACGGAAGCGGCGCCCGGCGTGCGCGCGCTGATCAATTTCTCGGGCGGCTTGCGGCAGGATGCTTGCAGCGACTGGCAGGGCAACCTGACGCGCGCCTTCGGCGCTTACGGCGAGAAGACCAAGGTGCCGTCGCTGTGGATGTACGGCGATAACGATTCGGTCTGGAATGCGCCGCTGGTGGCGGGCATGTATGCCGCGTTCGGTGCGCACGGCGCGAGCGCGAAGATGGTGGATTTCGGCAACTACAAGAACGATGCGCACCGGCTGGTCGGCGACCGCGATGGCGTGCATGTGTGGTGGCCTGCCGTGGAAGCGTTCCTTGCGCGAGTGGGAATGCCGACTGGTGTGCAGTATCGTGTGTCGGATCCTTCCATGCCGAAGGCGAGCGGGTTTGCCGCTGTCGATGCGGTCGATGCCGTGCCGTTTGTCGACGAGGCCGGGCGCAATGGGTATCGGAATTTCCTGCATCAGTTTCCTAGCCGGGCGTTTGCTGTGTCTGATACTGGGGCTTGGTCGTGGGCTGAGGGTGGCGATGATCCTATGTCGGTTGCCGTGGCCAATTGTCAGAAGCAGAGTTCGGCGCCTTGCCGGTTGTATGCGGTGAATAATGCGGTTGTTTGGGGGGATCAGTCTTCGCAGACGGCTGATGGTGGGGCTGGGGGTAGTGCTGATGCGCGGCGGGCTATTGCTAGTCGGGAGTGAGTGGTTTTTTTGCCTGATCGGCGGTATTTTTTTTTGGTTGCTTCACTCGGGTGTTGGCCTTTCCTTGATTTGTTTGTGGTCTATTGGCGTTGCCCCTGTGGGGGGCGGCACCTACTTTCTTTGCCGCGGCAAAGAAAGTAGGCAAAGAAAGCCGCTTTGCACCGCCAGCTCATAAGCGGGCTCCCCGCACAGCCACGGTAGCGGCCCATCTGGAATCCGTGCCCTCGCACATTCAGCGCTTGTGACACAGCAGTCATTCTTCCAGCGGCGCTGCGCGCGCCGTGGCGGTACTTCATTACAACCATCGGTCGTTTGTAGGTCAGCGGGATTTTCTAATCGCCTGTCTTTTTTTTTCAGGCCAGCTCGACTTCACATCGCAGGCCCCTTCTGGCATCAGCAGTATTTCTAAAGCCGCTGCCTTTCTTACCCCGGCAGTATTTCTAATGCCGCGACTCGACTCTTACGCCGGCAGTATCTCTAATGCCGCGACTCGGCTCTTACACCGGCTGCATTTCTAATGCCGCGGCTCGGCTCTTACGCCGGCAGTACTTCTAATCCTGCGGCTCGCTACATGTATCGGCCGGGCTTCCAAAAATTCCGCTCGCTTCTTGCGCCGGTCCCATTGGCGCCACGCCGAGGCGAAGCCGACGGCTCCCGCCGCACCCGACCGCAGCCTCTGGTTTCAGGCTGACCGTTCTGGCGAGCGCGCAGCGCGAAGCAGGAAGTATGACGGCCTTGTCACGAAGGCCGAATGTGCGAGGGCACGGATTCCAGATGGACCACTACCGTGGCTGCGCGGGGGCCCCGCTTATGGGCTGGCGGTTCAAAGCGGCTTTCTTTGCCTACTTTCTTTGCCGCGGCAAAGAAAGTAGGTGCCGCCCCGCACAGGGGCAACGCCAATAGACCACTAACAAAGCAAGGAAAGGCCAACACCACAAAGACCCCAGCCAAAAAACCGCCGAACAGGCAAAAAACCCCCGCCCACCCCAATTTCCCGCCAGTAAAACCCAACTACTTTGCCGTCGCTAACTGCACCGATCAGCAACCTTCCGCGGAAAACAGAAACCACCTGCATCGAACAGCCAACAACCCCAGCGCCGCAGGCAAAAACCGCCCATCCGCCCCTAGTGCACAGCACGAAATAAACCGCTAATCTCGACCCCGCAAGCCCGCCAAGGGCCGCGCGCAGCGCAGAAAAAGATGCGCAGCCCGCTCGAAAATGGCCCTAAAAAAGCCACGCCGCGCAGCGGCAAAATAGCACCCTGGAGTACCCTTTGGAAAAGTCAGCAACTCAGTCAACAGCCCCCGAAGACTGGATCGCCCGCAGCCTGCGCGCCGTCTGGCACCCCTGCACGCAGATGAAGCACCACGAGCGCCTGCCGCTCGTGCCCGTCGCGCGTGGTCAAGGCGCGTGGCTCTACGATCGCGCCGGCCATCGCTATCTGGATGCCATCAGCTCCTGGTGGGTCAACCTGTTCGGTCACGCCAACCCGCGCATCAACGCGGCGCTCAAAGATCAACTCGACACGCTCGAACACGCCATGCTCGCCGGCTGCACGCATGAACCGGCTATCGAACTCGCAGAGCGGCTCAGCGCGCTCACCGGCAATACGCTTGGCCACGCATTCTTCGCATCGGATGGCGCATCCGCCGTCGAAATCGCCTTGAAGATGAGCTTCCACTCATGGCGCAATCGCGGTTTCGCCGACAAGCAGGAATTCGTCTGCATCGCCAACAGCTATCACGGCGAAACCATCGGCGCACTCGGTGTCACCGATGTCGCGCTGTTCAAGGACGCCTACGACCCGTTGATCCGCCACGCGCATGTCGTGGCATCGCCCGATGCTCGTCTCGCGCAAGCTGGCGAAAGCGCCGCCGATGTCGCGCGCCGCGCACTCGATCACGTTCGCGCACTGTTCGAAGCACGCGCCACGAAAATCGCCGCGCTGATCGTCGAGCCGCTCGTGCAATGCGCGGCCGGCATGGCCATGCACGACGCGTCGTATATCGCCGGATTGCGCGCCTTGTGCGATCAATACGGCGTGCATCTGATCGCCGATGAAATCGCCGTCGGCTGCGGACGCACCGGCACCTTCTTCGCCTGCGAACAGGCCGGCATCTGGCCGGACTTCATCTGTCTGTCGAAAGGTATCAGCGGCGGGTATCTGCCGCTTTCGATCGTGCTGTCGCGCGACGAAATTTTCGAAGCCTTCTATCACGACGACACCGCGCGCGGCTTCCTGCACTCGCATTCGTACACCGGCAATCCGCTCGCCTGCCGCGCGGCGCTCGCTACGCTCGATCTGTTCGAGAGCGACAACGTTCTCGCCGCCAACACGCAGAAGTCCGCAAAACTGAAAGACGCGCTCGCGCCGCTCGCCGATCACGAGCAAGTCCGCAATCTGCGTCAGCGCGGCACGATCTTCGCGTTCGATGCCGTGATCGACGATGCTCAGCAAGCCAGAACATTCTCGCGCCGCTTCTTCGAAAACGCGTTGCAGCGCGAACTGCTGCTGCGCCCAATCGGAACCACGGTGTATCTGATGCCCCCTTATATCCTCGACGACGAAGAACTCGCGCTGCTCGCTTCACGCACGCGCGAAACCTTCGAAGCCACGCTGGCGGAGACCCGCTAATGCATCTGCTCGACACGCTCGCCGAAGGGCTGAAGGAGATCGACGCGCGCGGCCTGCGGCGTCGCCGCCGCACCGCCG
This sequence comes from Paraburkholderia sp. BGA-UO-ETr-F21, assembly GCF_059567925.1. Lineage (NCBI taxonomy): Bacteria > Pseudomonadati > Pseudomonadota > Betaproteobacteria > Burkholderiales > Burkholderiaceae > Paraburkholderia > Paraburkholderia sp. BGA-UO-ETr-F21. The sequence goes on from NZ_JCAQOY010000005.1 coordinate 277,234, forward strand.
ACACGCCGTGCGCGGCCCACATGACCGTCGACGGCCGCGCGATCATCGGCTTCGCCAGCAACGACTATCTCGGGCTCGCCGCGCATCCGCAACTAATCGCGGCCATCGCCGAAGGCGCAGAGCGCTACGGCGCGGGCAGCGGCGGCTCGCATCTGCTCGGCGGCCACTCGCGCGCGCATGCGCAACTCGAAGACGATCTCGCGGAATTCGTCGGCGGCTTCGTCGACAATGCGCGCGCGCTCTACTTCAGCACCGGCTACATGGCAAATCTCGCCACGCTTACCGCGCTCGCGGGCCGTGGCACGACGCTCTTCTCCGACTCGCTGAATCACGCGTCGCTGATCGACGGCGCGCGTTTGTCCCGCGCCGACGTGCAGATCTACCCGCACTGCGATACCGAAGCGCTGAGCGCGATGCTCGAAGCCTCGGACGCCGATGTGAAAGTGGTCGTCTCCGACACCGTCTTCAGCATGGACGGCGACATAGCACCGCTAGCACGCCTGCTCGAACTCGCGGAAAAACACGGCGCGTGGCTGATCGTCGACGACGCGCACGGTTTCGGCGTGCTTGGCCCGCAAGGCCGTGGCGCGATTGCGCAAGCGGCGCTGCGTTCGCCGAACCTCATTTCGATCGGCACGCTCGGCAAAGCGGCCGGCGTTTCCGGCGCATTCGTCGCGGCGCATGAGACGGTGATCGAATGGCTCGTGCAGCGCGCACGTCCGTACATTTTCACTACGGCGTCGGTGCCGGCCGCCGCGCACGCGGTGTCGGCGAGCCTGCGCATCATCGGTGGCGAAGAAGGCGACGCGCGGCGCGCGCATCTTCAGCAGTTGATCGAGCGCACGCGCGCCATGCTCAAGGCAACGCCGTGGATACCGGTCGATTCGCATACGGCCGTGCAACCGCTCATCATCGGCGCGAACGATGCCACGCTGGATATCGCGGCCACCCTCGAACGTGCGGGTCTATGGGTGCCGGCCATCCGTCCGCCGACCGTGCCCGCCGGCACATCGCGCTTGCGCATTTCGCTGTCGGCCGCGCACTCGCAGGCGGACCTCGATCGGCTCGAAGCCGGCTTGCAGCAATTGGGAGCGAAAGCGGCATGAGTAGCGCGAATCAAAACGCACTGTCGTTGTTCGTCACCGGCACCGATACGGAAATCGGCAAGACGTTCGTCTCGGCTGCACTATTGCGCGGCTTCGTTCGCGAAGGGCTGCAAGCCGCCGCGATGAAGCCGATCGCCGCCGGCGCGTTCGAAGTGGACGGCGTGCTGCATAACGAGGACGCGGATCAACTCGACGCCGCGTCGAACGTCCTGCTGCCGCCCGAGATGCGCACGCCGTATCTGTTGAAGGAACCGGCGGCGCCGCATATCGCGGCCGCGCTGGAAAACGTCGCGCTGGATCTGAACCGTATCGTCGACTGTCACGCGCAAGCGCTCAAGCGCGCGGAGATCGTCGTGGTGGAAGGCGTCGGCGGATTTCGCGTGCCGTTGACCGCCACTCAGGACACCGCCGATCTCGCCGTTGCCCTGAAACTGCCGGTCGTGCTGGTGGTCGGCATGCGGCTCGGTTGCATCAGCCATGCGCTGCTCACCGCCGAAGCGATCGCCGCGCGCGGGCTCACGCTCGCCGGCTGGGTCGCCAACCGCATCGATCCGGACATGACGTTTCCCGACGAAAACATCGCGTCGATCCGCACGCATCTCGCCCGCGAATATGACGCGCCGCTGCTCGGCATCGTGCCGCATCTGAGCCCCGCTTCGCCCGAGTTCGCGGCGGAGCAGCTCGACATCAACCGCCTTTTGCAGACGCTGCGCCACGCGCAGCGCTGAACCCCCATCACATCCATCCATGAGGATCGACGACATGACGCAACTGAACATCGCTCCGGCGTCCGCCGATACGGCCGCCGCCAATAACAACGCCGCAGCCGGCACGAAGCAGGTCGCGCGCTGGCGCGTGGCGGACATCGTGGCGTTGTACGAACTGCCGTTCAACGACCTGATGTTCCAGGCGCAGCAAACCCATCGCGAACATTTCGACGCGAACACCGTGCAACTGTCGACGCTGCTGTCGATCAAGACCGGCGGCTGCGAAGAAGATTGCGCGTACTGTCCGCAGTCGGTGCATCACGACACGGGCCTGCAAGCCGACAAGCTGATGCCGGTCGACGAAGTGCTCGCCGCCGCGAAGGTCGCCAAGGAAAACGGCGCGACGCGTTTCTGCATGGGCGCCGCATGGCGTAATCCGAAAGACCGTCACCTCGAACCGATCAAGGACATGATCCGCGGCGTGAAGGCGATGGGTCTCGAAACCTGCGTGACGCTCGGCATGCTCGAAACGCATCAGGCGCAAGGGCTGCGCGAAGCGGGCCTCGACTACTACAACCACAATCTCGATACGTCGCCGGAGTTCTACGGCCAGATCATTTCGACGCGCACGTATCAGGATCGCCTCGACACGCTCGAACGCGTGCGCGATGCCGGCATCAACGTGTGCTGCGGCGGGATTGTCGGACTGGGCGAGTCGCGCCGTGAGCGCGCCGGCCTGATCGCGCAACTGGCGAACATGGAGCCGTATCCGGAATCGGTGCCCATCAACAATCTGGTGCAGGTGGAAGGCACGCCGCTGACCGGCACGGAAGCGATCGACCCGTTCGAATTCGTGCGCACGATTGCGATTGCGCGCATCACCATGCCGCGCGCCATGGTGCGTCTGTCGGCGGGCCGCGAGCAGATGAACGAAGCGTTGCAGGCCATGTGCTTCCTCGCCGGTGCGAACTCGATTTTCTACGGCGATCAGTTGCTGACCACGAGCAATCCGCAGGCGGAAGCCGACCGCAAGCTGCTCGAACGACTCGGCATTCGCGCCGAGGCCGCGCAACAAATGCCGCTCGATCAAAGCGGCTGCGAGCATGGCTGCGATAAACATGCTGCGCCGAACTGAGCGCATGCGCCGCGTGCAATAAAACACGCGCGATAAAAAAGGCTGCCTCGTTTTGTACGAGACAGCCTTTTTACTTAAGAAGCCGAAGTTTTATTTCTTGTCGACGATGATCTGATCAAACGTCCCACCATCGGAAAAATGCGTCTGCTGCGCTTTCTGCCAGCTGCCGAACATTTCTTCGACCGTGAACGTCTTGATCGGCTTGAACTCCGCGGCATGCTTCGCGAGCACCGTCTTGTCTCGCGGACGCAGATGATGCTGCGCGATGATTTCCTGCGCGGCCGGCGACCACAGATAGTCGAGGTAGGCCTGCGCCTCCTTGCGCGTGCCGCGCTTGTCGACCACCTTGTCGACGATCGAAACCGGCGGCGCCGCCAGCAGACTCACCGACGGATAGACGGCCTCGAAGTTGCCCCCGCCCACGCCCGTGTCCATCAGCGCCACTTCGTTTTCGAACGTGACCAGCACGTCGCCGATACCGCGCTGCGTGAACGTGGTGGTCGCGCCGCGGCCGCCCGTGTCGAGCACCGGCACGTTCTTGAAGATCGCTTTTTCGAAGTCGAGCGCCTGCGCGTCGGTGCCGCCGTGTTGCTTGCGATAACCCCACGCGGCCAGATACGTATAGCGCCCGTTACCCGATGTCTTCGGATTGGCGATCACGACCTGCACGCCGGGCTTGGCGAGATCGTCCCAGTCCTTGATGTGCTTCGGGTTGCCCTTGCGTACGAGGAACACCATCGTCGTGGTGTACGGTGCGCTGCCGTCGGGCAGACGCGCGCGCCAGTTGGCCGGTACCAGTTGGCCTTTTTCGGCGAGCAGGTCGATGTCGTTGGGCTGATTCATCGTCACCACATCGGCCTGCAGGCCTTGCAGCACCGACAGCGCCTGCGCGCTCGACGCGCCGTGCGACTGGCGAATCGACACGGTCTCGCCGCTCTTCTCCTTGTACGCGGCAATGAAGCCGGCGTTGATGTCCTTATACAACTCACGCGTCACGTCGTACGACACATTGAGCAGCGACGCATCCGCGTGCGCCGTCGACACACCCGCCAGCGCGAGCGTGATTGCCGTCATGCCGGCTGCCAGCCAGCGCGATGTCCCCGTCTTGCCTGCCATCCTGTCCCCGCCTATCGTTGATGAAAACCAGTGGCCGCATGAACGCGCGGCATGAAGCGGGATTCTAACGGATCGCTTACTTGGCCAGCGGGCCGTCCACGCGCCCGGTGATGCGCGAACGCAGGCCCGGCCACTCAAACGAACGCGTGCTGCGCGGTGTCGAACGACTCCTCGCGAAAACGCAACGGCGCCGCGCAATGCACCAGCGTGTCGACGAAATACTTCGCGCGCGGCCACGGACCAAATCCGGCCGCGGTGTTGATATGTCCCGCGTCACCGAGATTGACGAACGCACTGCCGAAACGCTGCGCCAGATCGCGTGATCCGGCGAGCGACATCCACGGATCGGTTTCGCTGCCGATCAGAATGGATGGCACGCCGAGACGCCGCGCGTCGAACGGTCCCGCGAAAGCGAACTTCTGCGGACTCGCGGGCGCGACGAACAGCACGCCGATCACGTCGTTCGCGTACGACGCCTGCTGCAACGCATGCGCGGTCGCGAGGCAGCCGAAGCTATGCGCGGCCAGCACGAACGGCCCGCGCTCGCGCGCCAGCAGATCGCGCAACGATCTGGACCACCGCGCGAGGTCCGGCGCGTCCCAGTCGGCTTGCTCGACGCGCAGCGAGCGCGCGAACTGCCGCTCCAGCCATGTCTGCCAGTGCGCGCCCTCGCTGCCGTGCAGGCCGGGAACGGTGACGAGCCGCGGTGGCCATGTCGATTTGGTGCATGAAAGCATGTGGGTGCCTCGCTGCGGAATTCCGGATAGTGATTGTCTCGCCGGGGCCCGCGTGGGCGAACCAAGTTTTTGTGCTTTGGTTATGGGGCAAATGCGCGGGCAAATAGACCGCTAGACGCTCATAAGCGCCGCCAGATAGCGGTCTCCCGACGCAAAGCTCACCACCAAAACCGCACGCCCGTGCGCAAACGCGCGCAATCCGCGTCGAAAAAGTAGAATGAAGCCTATCCATAAAAGGAGGAGGCCTCATGCCGCACGCGTCGTCCGCAGCATCGCATCTGCCGCATCGGCCATGTCGTGGCTTCTCCGTCACTCGACTCGACCGCGCAGGCGCCTTCCGGACCGTATGAAAATCCTCTTCTACATGCCGCATGCCGACGCCGCCGCGTGGCTGCACGACTTCGCCCGCGCGCTGCCGGAGGCCGATCTGCGTGAATGGCAGCCGGGCGATACCGCGCCCGCCGATTTCGCGGTGGTGTGGCGCCCGCCGCGCGAGATGCTGGCCGGCCGCGACGATCTGCGCGCCATCTTCAACCTCGGCGCGGGTGTCGACGCGATCCTCGCGCTGGAACACGAACAGCCCGGCACGTTGCCGCGCAACGCGCAGTTGATCCGCCTCGAAGACACCGGCATGGCGCTGCAAATGGCCGAGTACGTCACGCATGCGGTGCTGCGCTATCTGCGTCGCTTCGACGAATATCAAACGCGGCAAAACGAGCGCCGCTGGGAAGTGCTGGAGCCGCATCCGCGCGAAAGTTTTACCGTCGGCGTGTTGGGACTCGGCGTGCTCGGCGCGCATGTCGCACAGGCGGTGTCGGCATTCGGCATGCCGGTGCGCGGTTACAGCCGCAGCCCGCGGCAGATCGACGGCATCGCAACGTTCGCCGGTGAAGCGCAATTCGACGCGTTTCTCGACGGTGTAAAAGTGCTGGTGAATCTACTGCCGCATACGCCTGAAACCGGTGACGTGCTGAACGCGCGCACCTTCGCGAGGCTTGCGCGCGGCGCGTATCTGATCAATGTGGCGCGCGGCGGACATCTGGTCGAACCGGACCTGCTCGACGCGCTCGCGAGCGGCCAGATCGCCGCCGCCACGCTCGACGTGTTTCGCGAAGAACCGCTACCGGCGGATCATCTGTTCTGGCAGGAGCCGCGCATCACGATTACGCCGCATGTCTCGGCTTTGACGTTGCGCGAAGAAAGCGTCGCTCAGGTCGCGAGGAAGATCACCGCGCTGGTAGGCGGCGCTACCGTCAGCGGCGTGGTGGATATCGAACGTGGATATTGAACATATCGGGTCCCGTTGAAGGAGCGCCGCCCTATCTGGCGGCGACCGGTTGCATGGGACCGCATAGGAGACACATCATGGCACTGCCCCAGCAAGTGAAAATCGTCGAAGTCGGTCCGCGTGACGGACTGCAGAACGAAAAAGAGTTCGTCCCCACCGCGACCAAGATCGAGTTGGTCAACCGTCTGTCAGCGGCGGGCTTCCGTAACGTCGAGGCCGCTTCGTTCGTGTCGCCGAAATGGGTGCCGCAAATGGCGGACGGCGCGGAACTGATGGCCGGCATCGAACGGCGCCCCGGCACGATCTACTCGGTGCTGACGCCCAACCTGCGCGGCTTCGAAGGCGCGCTCGCCGCGCGTGCGGACGAGATCGTGATTTTCGGCGCCGCCAGCGAAGCGTTCTCGCAGAAAAACATTAACTGCAGCATCGCGGAAAGCATCGACCGGTTTGCGCCCGTCGCGCAGGCGGCCAAGCAGCACGGCCTGCGGATTCGCGGCAGCGTGTCGTGCGCGCTGGGTTGTCCGTATCAGGGCGAAGTGCCGGTGGCGTCGGTGGTGGATGTCGTCGAGCGCTTCGCGGCGCTCGGTTGCGACGAAATCGATATCGCCGACACGATCGGCGTCGGCACGCCCAGGCGCACGCGTGAAGTGTTCGAAGCGGTCACCCAGGTGTTTCCGCGCGAGCGTCTGTCGGGCCACTTCCACGACACCTATGGTCAGGCGCTCGCCAACATCTACGCGGCGTTGCTGGAAGGCATCGAGATCTATCACGCGTCGGTGGCGGGCCTCGGCGGTTGTCCGTATGCGAAGGGCGCGACCGGCAACGTCGCGACCGAAGACGTGCTGTATCTGATGAATGGGCTCGGCATCGAAACCGGCATCGACCTCGCGCAAGTCGTGTCGATCGGCGATTTCATCTCCACGTCGATCGGCCGGCCTAATGTTTCGCGCGCCGGTAAAGCGCTGCTCGCCAAGGCGCGCAGCGAAGCGGCCAACTGCGTCTGACGCTTGCTCGACGCATGCGCTCAATACTCATGCAAACCATCAGGACCTGAAACGATGACGGACCACGCTTCTCTCGAATCCGACGATCTCACCGCGCTGCCCGACTCGGCACGCCGCGTCGCGCTGCTGTTGCGCGAACGCGGTCACGCGGGCCGCATCGTGATGCTGCCGGAAACCGGCAAGACATCCGCCGAAGCCGCCGCCGGACTCGGCTGCTCGGTCGCGCAGATTGCCAAATCGATCCTGTTTCGCCGCCGTGAAGACGATGCGCCCGTGTTGGTGGTCGCGAGCGGCGCAAATCGCGTCGACGAAAAAAAGGTCGCCGCGCAGGTCGGCGAAATCGGCCGCGCGGATGCGAAGTTCGTCCGCGAAAAAACCGGCTATGCGATTGGCGGCGTCTGTCCGATCGGCCACGCCACCGAACCGGTCACGCTGATCGACGCGGATCTGCTCGAACTCGACAGCCTGTGGGCCGCGGCGGGCCATCCGCATGCGGTGTTCAATCTGACGGCGCAGGAACTGATCGCGCTGACGGGCGCGCCGGTGATCGACGTGGCGCTACGCGAGACGGCGTGACGACATGACAGCAGGCCTCGATAACGAAGACGACCACGCCGTGCCGTCGCCTTGCATCAGCGTGTGCAGGATGGATGCATCGACCGGCTGGTGCGAAGGATGCCTGCGCACCATCGACGAAATCGCCGGCTGGTCGTCGTTCGACGACGACGCGAAGCGTGCGGTCTGGGACGCGATCGAGGCGCGCCACGTGGAGTTCATGGCGAGCCTGCCGAAGGAGCAGCGATGAACGCCGCGCCGCGCATCGTCACGATCGGCGAGACGTTCAGTTCGACGCTGGCGCTATCGGCGGAATCGGTGAAATCGTTTGCATCGCTCGTCAACGACCATAATCCGTTGCATCACGACGAAGCGTATGCGGCGCAGAGCCGCTTCGGCGGCCTGATTGCGTCCGGTACACAACCAACCGCGCATTTCATGGCGCTGCTGGCGACGCATTACTCGGCCTACGCGCAACCGCTTGGTCTCGAGTTCGATATCAAGCTGAAGAAAGCCGTCCATGCGAACGACACGCTCACCATCAACTGGCGGGTAAAGCACGCTTACTGGAAACCGAGCCTGAACGGCGATCTGACGCACCTCGAAGGCACGGTCGTAAATCAGCGCGGCGAGCTCATGTTGATCGGTTCGTCGACCATTCTCGTCATGCCGAAACCCGAAGCCGCCGCTCATGCGAGCGCGACGCCCCACTCAACATGATCACGCTGCCGGAATCGATGCGCGTCTTCGAACGCGGCTGGCTATCGTCGAACAACGTGCTATTGGTGGACGACGCATGCGCCGCTCTCATCGATACCGGCTATGCGACGCACGCGCCGCAAACGGTCGCGCTGGTGCGGCAGGCGCTAGGCACGCGGCCGCTCGATCTGATCGTCAACACGCATCTGCACTCGGACCACTGCGGCGGCAATGCGCTCCTGCAAGCGACGTGGCCATGCCGCACCGTGATTCCCGCCTCGGAAGCCGATGCCGTGCTCGACTGGGACGAGGCACGCCTCACGTTTCGCGCCACCGGCCAGAACTGCGAGCGCTTCGGCTTCACTGGAACGATTGCACCCGGCGCACAGTTGCGGCTCGGCGCGCTCGACTGGGACGTGCTCGGCGCGCCCGGCCACGATCCGCATTCGCTGATGCTCTACTGCGCGGGCGAGCGCATCCTGATCAGCGCGGATGCGTTGTGGGAAAACGGCTTCGGCGTGATCTTTCCCGAACTGGAGGGCGAGAGCGGATTCGCCGAGGAGCAGGCCGTACTGGAAGCCATTGCGAAGCTCGACGTGCGCCTCGTCATTCCCGGTCATGGCGCCTCCTTCACGAATGTCGAACAGGCGCTTGAACGCGCTTTTTCGCGGTTGGCGTGGCTGCGTGCCGATCCCGCGCGCAACGCAAAGAACGCGTTGAAGGTGCTGATCGTGTTCAAGCTGCTCGAAGTCCGCGCAATGCGCTTCGACACGTTGCTGCACATGCTCGACGACGCCGCCGTGATGCGCGCCGCCGCGTCGATACTCAAGCCGCGCGGCGAGTGGCCCGCGCTGGTGAAAGAGATCGTGGAGGAGCTGGCGGCGAGAAATGGGCCGCTGGAAGTGGATGGTGAGCGCATTGTCGCGCGTGCGTCGTGACGTGACGTGAAGTGGAGCGCGCCGCCGCCGACAGGCAGCGCGAGATGCTCGAACCGTCGGTACAAAAAGAAAGCCGCTCAACCATGACTGGCGAGCGGCGGAAATTCTGTCGGACGTGATCAGCGTCAAGTCGCATGATACGCGTGCCGGTTTTTTGGCCGCATCAGTGATTTCCCTACAGAAGTTTGACGCGCGCTTTTAAAGCGGCATACACGCCACACTACAAAACCTCGTAGTCGTGCAGCTTTCGAAACATTAGTCCGCTCATACGAACAATCCCGGCGCCCAGTTACTCTGGAATCCATAGCATTGCGGCACGCCGCAATGACACAGTGCGTGTCAGGTCGACGACAGGCGCTTGTGCGGCACGATCCGCCAGCCGAGATTGACGCCGGCGGCAGCCAACAGAATCAGCAGCGCGCCGAGAACCTGAATCCACGCCAGCGTTTGCCCGAACGCAACCCGATCGACGATGATCGCCACCACCGGATAGATAAACGAAAGCGCGCCGGTCATTGAAGTCGGCAGCTTCTGGATCGCTCCATACAGCAGCACGTACATGAGCCCGGTATTGACGATGCCGAGCACGACCAGTTCGAGCCACTGCACAGCGTTTGTGGGCAGCGCGTCGAAGCGCACGAACGGCGCGAGCATCAGCACGCCGAGCGACACCTGGATCAACGCGATCAGATGCGGCGGCGTCCCTTTGAGCCGCTTCGTGATGATCGACGACACGGCATACATGGCCGCCGCGCCCACCGCATACGCAACGCCGACCAGATATTGCCCCGGCACCGCCAACACCGCCGGCTCGACCCTCACGACGAACACGAGGCCGATAAACGCAACCAGCAGCCAGACCACGGTCGACGGGCTGATGCGCTCGCGAAACACCAGAGCGCCGAGCGCCACCAGCATGAACGGCTGCGTGTTATAGACAGCCGTGGCCATCGAGATCGACGCGCGCGAATACGCGGCGAACAGCAACACCCAGTTGATGACGATCGCCGCCCCGCCGAGCAACGCGAGGCCGAGCATCTTCCACGAGAAGAGCTGGCGCCGGAACAAACCCAGCACCGCGCAGACGAGCGCCAGCGTCGCACCGCCGAAAATGCAGCGGAAAAACACGACATTGAACGGGCCTTGCTGCGACGACACCACGAGCCAGCCGATGGTGCCGGACATCAGCATGGCCATGGTCATTTCCGCGGCTCCGCGGCGAATTTCGTTTGACGCCATGATTCAATCCTCGAATTGATTCCTGCACGACCAGCAGTGTAATTAATCCGATCGTCTGAATACATGGCTAAACTTAAGCGCAACTGCGATGAAACCTAATAATCGAAGGCCGTCATGACCAAACGCCTTACTCCTTCGGCACCTGCCCCACTCGATGAGACGGACCGCGCACTACTCGCCGCGCTGGCGGAAGACGCCCGTCAGCCGGTCAGCGAGCTGGCGCGTCTGGTCGGACTGTCGGCGCCGAGTACGGCGGAGCGCGTGCGCAGGCTCGAAGCGCAAGGCGTGATCGAGCGCTTTACGGTGCACATCGATCCGCGCGCCCTCGGCTACACGTTGCAGGCCATCGTCCGCGTGAAGCCGCTGCCCGGTCAGTTGCATCTGGTGGAAGAAGTGATCCGGCGGATTCCGGAGTTCGTCGAGTGCGACAAGGTGACGGGCGACGATTGTTTCATCTGCCGCCTGTACCTCCACTCGATCGAGCAGCTCGACGAGATTCTGACGAAAGTCGCCGAGCGCGCGGAGACCAGTTCCGCCATCGTCAAGTCGACGCCGGTCGCGCGCCGCTTGCCGCCGCTCGGCTAGACGAAGCGCGGGTGCGCGTGCGCGGCACACCGGAGAGAACGAAGCGGCTGACCTACTGTTCGACCGCTTCGAAGAAAGACAGCATCTCCGCGACCAGTTCGCTCGACGCTTCCTCGGGGACGTAATGCCCGCAAGGCAACGCGCGGCCACTCACGTCGCGCGCCACAACGCGCCATTCCGCCAGCGCGTCAAAGCACTTCTCGATCACGCCCTTGTCGCCCCATAGCACGCGCAGCGGACAGCCGATCTTGTGACCTCGTTCGATATCGGCCCGGTCGTGCTCCAGGTCGATGCTCGCCGACGCGCGGTAGTCCTCGCACATCGCGTGCACGGCGCCGGGTTCGGCGAGCGCCGACCGATAGGCGTCGAGCGCGTCGGGCTCGAACGGCGCCAGACCCGCGTGACGGCTGCCCATCACCGCGTCGACATAGGCCGTCGGGTTCGCGCCGATCAGCGTCTCGGGCAGCGGCTCCGGCTGGATCAGGAAGAACCAGTGGAAATAGTGCGTCGCAAAGGCGCGGTCGGTGGCTTCGTACATCGCGAGCGTCGGCGCGATATCGAGCAGCATCAGACGCTCGACGGCGTCGCTGTGGTCGAGCGCCATGCGGTGCGCGACGCGCGCGCCGCGATCGTGGGCGCACACGAGAAAACGTTCGAAGCCGAAATGACGCATCACGGCAACCTGATCGGCGGCCATTGCGCGCTTGGAATACGGCGTGTGCGCGGCGTCGCTCGGCGGCTTGCCCGATGCGCCGTAGCCGCGCAGGTCGGTTGCGATGACGGTGAAATGTTCGGCCAGTTGCGCGGCGCACTTTTGCCAGATCAGATGCGACTGCGGATGACCGTGCAGCAGCAGAAGAGGCGGCCCCGCTCCGCCCTTCACTCCGAAAATATCGACATCGCCCACGGCGACGCGAAAAGGCGTGAAATTCTCGAAGGCCATGGCGTCTCTCTCTCTTTTGTGATTTGGAGTCACTGCATTGTAGAAGCCCAATATGACCGCGCGAGGTGGGACAGCCCACGCAAGCATAGAACCTGAACACTCCTTCCAACTGTTCCAAACGCAGCGACCGGACGCGAGCGCAGCGCTTCGCCTATAATCGAACGATCGTTCTTAAATATTCGGGTGGCTGCGGCAGATAAAAGCGCCGCAAGCCATGTGCCGCTAAACTCATTCATCGCCGGGCGCGCAACGACGCACCGGTCCGCTCAAATCAGGAGACTCGCACTATGGCATTGCCCGCCGTTCTGCAAAAACTTGCGCTGCCCGTCGTCGCCTCGCCGATGTTCATCGTCAGCTATCCCGAACTCGTCCTGGCGCAATGCAAGGCGGGCATCGTCGGCTCGTTCCCCGCGCTGAATGCCCGTCCGGCTGAGTTGCTCGACGAATGGCTCACGCAGATCCAGACGCAGCTCGCCGAGCACAAGGCGGCCAACCCCGATGCGATCATCGGGCCGATCGCGGTCAACCAGATCGTCCATCAGTCGAATACGCGGCTCGAACACGACGTGCGCGTGTGCGTCGAACACAAGGTGCCGATCTTCATCACGAGCCTGCGGGCGCCGGCGCGGGAAATCGTCGACGCCGTGCATAGCTACGGCGGCATCGTGCTGCACGACGTGATCAATCTGCGGCATGCGCAGAAGGCGCTGGAAGCGGGCGTCGACGGACTGATCCTGGTGGCCTCCGGCGCGGGCGGCCATGCGGGTACGACCTCGCCGTTCGCGCTGGTCGGCGAAGTGCGGCGCATGTTCGACGGCCCGATCGTGCTGTCGGGCTCGATCGCCAACGGCGGCTCGATTCTCGCCGCGCAGGCCATGGGCGCGGACCTCGCCTACATGGGCACGCGCTTCATCGCGACCAAGGAAGCTCACGCGGTGGACAGCTACAAGCAGGCGATCGTCAATTCCACGGCGTCGGACATCATCTACACGAACCTCTTTACCGGCGTGCACGGCAACTACATCCGCGAAAGTATCGTGAACGCGGGGCTGGACCCGGACGCGCTGCCGGAATCGGACAAGACCAAGATGAACTTCGGCAGCGACAAGGCGAAGGCGTGGAAAGACATCTGGGGCGCGGGCCAGGGCGTCGGTCTGATGGACGACGTGCCGAGCGTGAGCGAACTGGTGCAGCGTCTCACGAAGGAATATAACGATGCGAAGGCGCGGCTGGGGATTGCGCGCTGAGCGTCCCATTGGAGCGCCTCGGTTGAGGCGCCGGATCTGAGGAGATTTCGCTGCGGCCGCGCGTCAGGCCCGCGCCTCAGGCCCGACCGTCGGGCCGAGCCGCAGCGATCGCCGCGCAGCAAGACTCACATGTTGCGGCGATACTGCCCGCCCACTTCAAACAACGCGTGCGTGATCTGCCCAAGCGAGCAGACACGCACGACGTCCATCAGCACCGCGAACACGTTTTCATCGTCGATCACCGCGCGCTTGAGGCGTTCGAGCGCGGCGGGCGCCGCGTCGCGATGCTGCGCCTGGAATGCATGCAGACGGTGCAACTGGCTCTGTTTTTCGTCGTCGGTGGAGCGGGCTAGCGCGATCGGCTGCGGCGCTTCGTGTGGATGCGGGCTCAAGAACGTGTTCACGCCGACGATCGGATACGAACCGTCATGCTTGCGATGTTCGTACAGCATCGACTCGTCCTGGATGCGTCCACGCTGATAGCCCGTTTCCATCGCGCCCAGCACGCCGCCGCGCTCGGTCAACCGGTCGAATTCGGCCAGCACCGCCTCTTCCACCAGGTCGGTCAGCTCCTCGATCACGAAGCTGCCCTGATTCGGATTCTGATTCTTCGCGAGCCCCCATTCACGGTTGATGATCAACTGGATCGCCACCGCGCGGCGCACCGACTCTTCCGTGGGCGTGGTGATCGCTTCGTCGAAGGCATTCGTGTGCAGCGAGTTGCAGTTGTCGTAAATCGCGATCAGCGCTTGCAGCGTGGTGCGGATATCGTTGAAGTCGATCTCCTGCGCGTGCAGGCTGCGACCCGACGTCTGCACGTGATATTTGAGCTTCTGGCTGCGTTCGTTCGCGCCGTAGCGCTCACGCATGGCAACGGCCCAGATGCGTCGCGCGACGCGGCCCAGCACCGTGTATTCCGGGTCCATGCCGTTCGAAAAGAAAAACGACAGATTCGGCGCGAAGTCGTCGATCGACATGCCGCGGGCAAGATAGGCCTCGACATAGGTGAAGCCGTTCGCGAGGGTGTACGCGAGCTGCGAAATCGGGTTCGCGCCGGCTTCGGCGATGTGATAGCCGGAAATCGACACCGAATAGAAATTGCGCACGCCGTGCTCGACGAAGTACGCCTGAATATCGCCCATCACCTTGAGGCTGAATTCGGTCGAGAAGATGCAGGTGTTCTGGCCTTGGTCTTCCTTCAGGATGTCGGCCTGCACGGTGCCGCGCACGTTTTCCAGCGCCGCGCGGCGCGTCGCGGCGAGTTCGTCGTCCGTGAGCGGGCGGCCTTGTTGTTGCGTCATGCGCGCGATCTGCTGATCGATCGCGACGTTGAAGAACATCGCGAGAATGGTCGGCGCCGGGCCGTTGATCGTCATGGAAACCGAGGTTTCCGGCGCGCACAGGTCGAAGCCGTCGTAGAGCGTCTTCATATCGTCGAGCGTCGCCACCGAAACGCCCGAATTGCCCACCTTGCCGTAGATGTCGGGGCGCTCGTGCGGCTCTTCTCCGTAGAGCGTGACCGAATCGAACGCGGTGGACAGACGCTTGGCCGGCATGCCTTCCGAGAGCAGTTTGAAGCGACGATTGGTGCGTTGCGGATCGCCTTCGCCGGCGAACATCCGCGTCGGATCTTCGTTTTCGCGGCGGAACGGGAACACGCCGGCGGTGAAGGGAAAGTAACCAGGCAGATTGTCGAGCATCAGCCAGCGCAGAATCTCGCCGTGGTCGACGAATTTCGGCAGCGAGACTTTGCGCACTTCCGAGCCGGACAGCGTCGTGACGGTAAGCGCGGTGCGGATTTCGCGGTCGCGAATGCGGACGATGTGTTCGGTGCCCGAATAGGCGGCGACGGTTTGCGGCCAGCTGTCGAGGAGGATGCGCTCGCGTTCGCCGAGTGCCGCGGTGCGTTGGGTGATGAGGGTGTCGAGTTGGGAGAGATTCTGGTTGCCGGTGGCAGCGGGTGTGGTCGTTTCTGGGCTTGCGGTTGAGGTTGAGTTCGCAGGCGCGTTTGTGCCTGAAACGGCGTTTGTGCTTGGATCATTGGTTGCACTTGCGGCTGAACCTGAGCCCGCAACTGCAACTCCACGTGCAGCCGCCCCCGCCTCCCCGAGCATCCGGCGCGCCTCGATAAGTTGCCAGCGCTCGCGCGCCACGCGTGCTTGCGCGTCGGCGCGCTCGCGATAAGCGTGAACCGTCTGCGCAATATCCGCCAGATAACGCACACGCGTCGGCGGCACGATGGCGTTGCGGCCGCTCGAAAACCGCAGGCCTTTGGGCGCTGCCAGACGGCCGCCGCCCACACGCAAGCCGTGCTTGCGCAGCGCTTCGGCGACGTGCAGGTACAGCGCGGTCACGCCGTCATCGTTAAAGCGCGAGGCGATCGTGCCGAACACCGGCATCGCTTCAGGCGACTTCGTGAACTCGCCGCGATTGCGCTGCACCTGCTTGGCGACGTCACGCAACGCGTCCGGTGCGCCTTTGCGATCGAACTTGTTGATCGCGACGAAGCCGGCAAAATCGAGCATGTCGATCTTCTCCAACTGGCTGGCCGCGCCGAACTCCGGCGTCATCACATACAGCGATTCGTCGACGAACGGCACGATCGCCGCGTCGCCCTGCCCGATGCCGGACGTTTCGACGACGATCAGATCGAAGCCCGCCGCCTTGCACAGCATCAGCGCGTCGGGCAATGCGGCGGAGATTTCGCTCGACGCTTCGCGCGTCGCCATCGATCGCATGTACACGCGCGCGCCGCCACCCCAGTCGCCGATAGCGTTCATGCGGATGCGGTCGCCCAGCAGCGCGCCGCCGGACTTGCGGCGCGACGGGTCGATGGCGAGCACGGCGATGTTGAGCGCGTCGCCGTAGTCGAGGCGAAAGCGGCGGATCAGTTCATCGGTGAGCGACGACTTGCCGGCGCCGCCTGTCCCGGTAATGCCGAGGACGGGAATCGCGGTTGCTTTGGCCACGGCGGACAGTTTTTCGCGCGAGGAGGCGTCGATGGCGGCCGTTTCGAATGCGCTGATGAGTTGCGCGAGCCGGCGGAAAGCGAGGGATGTTGGGTTGGGGGTGGTGGTGTCGGCCGTGTTGGCCCTGCCCGCTTGAATCGCCTTGCTGGCTGAATCGCGCGCGGCGGCCGCGTGATCCTCTGCGGCAGCATCGTCATGCGAATCAGAACGCGGCAGCCCATGCTCCGAAAGCTCGGCCACCCACGCGCCAACCGGACTCACCCCACTGGCCGCCGCCGCGCGCGCCCCTTCAGCGCAGCGCGCGATCATATCGTCGATCATGCCTTGCAGGCCAAGCCGCTGGCCGTCCTGCGGCGAATAGATCTTCTCGACGCCGTAACGCTCGAGTTCGGCGATTTCTTCCGGGACGATCACCCCACCGCCGCCGCCGAATACCTTGATGCGCTCGCCGCCGCGTGCGCGCAGCAGATCGACCAGATAGCGGAAGTACTCGTTGTGACCGCCCTGGTAGCTCGACACGGCGACGCCGTCGGCGTCCTCGTGCAGCGCGGCGGTGGCGACTTCATCGACGGAGCGGTTATGGCCGAGGTGAATCACCTCGACACCGCTCGCCTGAAGAATGCGCCGCATGATGTTGATCGACGCATCGTGGCCATCGAACAACGCAGCCGCCGTGACAAAGCGCAATCGCCGGCCCGCGGGCAGCTTGTGGCTGCCGGTGCGCTGCGGCGTGGACAGATCGGTCATGTCTCCCCCAGATCGTTACGCGTATGGGTGCTGCACCCAGTATAGCGAAACGGGTCGCGGCGCTTGACCGGCCCACGCGCCTAGCGCACCGCCAGCGCCTTGATCTGTTCGAGCGACGGCCACAGCGACTCGTTCGCGAACCGTTCGGCGAGGAAGTCGACAAACGAGCGCACCTTCGCCGACAGATGCCGCCGGCTCGCGTAGACCACATGAATAGGCAACTCGCGCGGCGGGACATCGTCCACCAACAGAGGCACCAGACGCCCCGCAGCCAGATCGTCGCCGATCACTTCGGTGCCGAGCATCGCGATGCCCGCGCCCTGCAGCACGATCACGCGTTGCGCTTCCAGATGGTTGACGATGAGGTTGCCCGTCAGGCGCACGCGCGTCGAAGCGTCACCGGCGGCAGGCGCGATTTCGAGCGCCGACACGCCCGCGTATTGCAGATAGTTGTGCCGCGCCAGATCGGCGACGGTCTTCGGCGTGCCGTGCCGCTTCAGATAGGCAGGCGACGCGCACAGCACGAGATGCGCGGTCGCGATCTGCCGCGCGATCAACGAAGACGACTTGAGCCCGCTCGGCGAAGCCCGGATCGCGACATCGAAACCTTCGTCGATCAATTCGACCACCCGGTCGGACAGCGTCATATCGACGGTGACCTGTGGATACTGCGCGGCATAATCGGCCACCGCGGCCATCACATGGCTCAAGCCGAACGCCGACAGCGACGATACCCGCAAGCGCCCCTGCGGCACGACGCTCGCCGCGCCGACCACCTGTTCGGCCTCCTCGAGTTCGGTGAGCACCTGGCTCAGACGCTCGTAATATTCGCGGCCCGCCTCGGTCGGCGCGACCCGCCGCGTGGTGCGGTTGAGCAGCCGCGCGCCGAGTTGCTGTTCGAGATGCATCACGTGCTTGCTCGCCATGGCCGCCGACATCTCCATCCGTTCGGCCGCGCCGACAAAGCTGCCGACTTCGACCACATGGCGGAACACTTTCATGCTGACGAGGGTATCCATCTCAATCACTCACTTCAGGAATCAATCGACGCCATTTTGCCGGGTTTATCAAAAAATGGTCGGCAAAACGGCGTCGTGAGCCATGAAAAACGGAGCCCAAAGCAAAAAACCCGCCTTCCGAAGAAGGCGGGCTTGGGAGATCGAGCTCGATGCAGCCGCTGCCGCGCGACACCAGCAAGGAGGCGTCGCGCAGCCGGCCCGGAGCGCTTAGAACTTCGCGCGCAGGCCGACGCCGTAGGTGTTGCCGCTCGACTGGCTGGTGATGTGATCGTACATATATGCCGCATAGATATCCGTGCGCTTGGACAGCGGATAGTCGTAGCCGATCGCAGCCGTTTGACGGGTCTGGTCGAAGCCGCCGCCGTCGCGCGAGTAGGCGTACGACGCCATCACCGTGCCCGGGCCGAACGGGACCGAAGCGCCGCCCTGCGCCGTGTTCACGTGCCAGCTCGTGACCTGCTGGTCGTTGTACGTATACATGTACTGGCCGAAGAACTTCACGAACTTCAGGTCGTACGACAGGCCGAGTTGCGCGACGCTCTGGCTCTTCAGGCCGGGAACGCCCGAGGTGCTGAAGCTGCCGAGGTCGCTCGGCACGTTGTTGAAGTTCACGTACTGGTAGACCGCCGTTGCCGCGAACGGGCCGTGGAAGTACAGCACCTGGCCGCTCCACTTCTTCGCGCCGTTCTCGGTCGTGTTGCCGAGCGCGTACATGGCCGTCGCCGACAGGCCGTTGAAGTTCGGCGACGAATACTGCACCGCGTTGCTCCAGCCGGAGTCACCCGTCACGCCCTGGTCTGTCGAGTACGTCGGGAAGGTGCCCAGGCCGAGGTACGTGTGATAGACCATCGGCGAGAACACGTACGAGTCGATGAACGGGTTGAACAGAATCGTCGACACGAACAGCGGCGTCGTCAGACGGCCCGCGGTCACCGTGCCGTAGGGCGATTCGATACCGACGTACGCGTTACGCGAGAACATCGTGTCGCCCGTGAAGCGGCCATACTGGCCGTTCTGCGCAAGGAAGAAGCCTTCCAGCGCGAAGATCGCCTTGTAGCCGTTGCCCAGATCTTCCGCCCCCTTCAGGCCCCAGTACGAGGTCGACATGCCGCCACCCGAGACTTGCACCGAAGTCTTGCCGCCCGGAAATTTCTGCGCGCCGACCCATTCGTCGACCTGACCGTAGAGCTGGACGCTCGATTGCGCAAAAGCAGACGATGCACTGGCCAGCAGAGCGGCACACGCGGTTGCCTTGAGGGTGGTCTTCAGCGCACTGCTGATGCTTGATTTCATGGGTTCTCCTGTCTTTGTCAAAAGGGGTGTGGCTGTGCGAAAGGGGAGGCTCGCGCGAATCATTGTTGTTGTCCGTTCGATCATCGAGCCAATCTGGGCGGGACCATCTTTGCGGACCATTTTTATGAACAAAAATATCGTTGGTTATTGCGGGTATATCGGACTGATTAGTTTTATCGTTTATCGGCCTGATAAAGCCCTGGTCGATAGCGCGTTCGCGGTGCTGCCGCAGACTTCGTAGCGGCGCGCAAAACGTTACCGACACTAGGCCCGACCGCGTGATAACGCCTCAGATGACATGCAGATGACGCGCCGCCGCATAAACGACCAAATTTGACGACGAGAGGGGGTGTGCTGCCGAGTGTTTTCAAAAAAGTGTGGCGTCGAAACGTCACATAGCGGGCAGACTTGGGGCGCGGGGCAGCGGCAGGTCGCTGCGCAGCGGTTGGGAAGGCGGGAGGTGGTTAAGCCGGAAGGTGATTCAGCCGAAAGCTGGTTCAGCCGAGAGACGGTTCAGTCGAGAGGTTTCAGCCGAAAGAGGTTCGGCGGAGAACTACTTCAGCCGGCGCCGCGGACAAAGACGACCGCGCGTGGCCTAGTTACGGTACGGCGAACCTTCTGGCTGGCGTGGGTCGTCCGCCTGGCGCGGCATGGCGCGCGAAGAACCGCGCTCCTCGTTATAGCGGGCAACGTCGGCCCGAATCGAGCCGGCGCGAACCGGCGCATTGACCGGCGGCCGAGGCACGCCGCGCGACTCGGCGCTCACCGGCGTGATGGCACCGGCGTATTGCATGCCGCCGCGGCCGTCGCCGGCGTAACCCGCTGGTCCGGCCACCCGGCGCATGGCCGGCCTGTAGACGCCAAACCCGTCGCCGTAATTTCCGCCCGCGAAACTCGCTCCACCATGCGCCAGATGCGCGTTGCGGTCAGCGTTGGTATTGCGGGCCGGCGCCGCAGCGACGCCACTGAAGCGCCCACCGTTATGCGTGTCGCCGCGTACGCCATGATTGGCAGAGGCATGCGAATAGCCGCCACCGCCGCCGAAATGCGGCATGCCTGGCGCTTTCGCATAGGCGAACGAGCACAGCGCAGCGATAACCGCGCCCCACGCCCATTGCCTCGTTCTCGACAACCCGTCCACCCAGTGACTCTCATGCCCGAAGACTTGCCTGAAGCCCACCGTTCGAGCTGCGACGGACTTGTTTTGGGACTGGCACGGGCGCTGCGACAGACATCGCGGCGCGGGACATCCCGACGGCCTTTGAACCGTAATTTATGGGTGCCGGCAAAGGGTGTCGAGCCAAAAAGTGTTAGGCCTCGGCCGCGGATGTAACACCTTGTTACTGCGACGTTTTTTTGCGACAGAGCGCTTGCGCGCAAGCCCTGAAACCGCTTGCTTTCAAGACCTTAGCGAGATAGCGGAGGAGCTTTTGCGTATGACGAATCACAGTCCCGTTTTCGACCCGATTGTCAAAAGTGGATGGACCAAATAGAAGACGTCGCCAATACTGAAGCACAGCTTGCAGGACCCTTCGAATTTTCTGGAAGATGCACTGCAATGCGCAACACTCATTAATCGATTCGGCAAATGAATTTGCTTTTTCAATCGAAAATCAACAACAATAGCCGTTTTCCATAAGCTGGAACCGCGCCTTCATGCGCGCGGCCAGCCGCGCTTTTCCGCGTCACCGAATCGAGATACCGACATGGCTCGCCCGAAACTGCTTCCCGACAACTTCACCTTATGCCTCGTCGGCACGGTGATCTTTGCCAGCTTCCTGCCGGTTCACGGGCAGGCCGCCGTCGGGTTCAACTGGGTAACGAACGTGGCGGTCGGCCTGCTGTTCTTCCTGCACGGCGCCAAGCTTTCACGCGAAGCGATCATTGCGGGCGCGACGCATTGGCGCCTGCACGCCGTAGTGCTGCTCAGCACGTTCGCGCTCTTTCCGCTGCTCGGCCTCGCGCTTAAGCCGCTCCTTTCGCCACTTGTCACGCCGTCGCTCTATGCGGGGATCCTCTTCCTCTGCACGCTGCCGTCTACGGTTCAGTCGTCGATCGCGTTCACCTCTATCGCCAAAGGCAACGTGCCGGCTGCCGTATGCAGCGCGTCGGCCTCGAGCCTGCTTGGCATCTTCATCACGCCCGCGCTCGTCAGCCTCGTCATCGCCAATCAGGCGGCCGGGAGCGGCGCTTCGCCCTGGCATACGGTCGGCAACATCGTGCTGCAACTTCTGGTGCCGTTCGTGGCCGGGCAGTTGCTGCGGCCGCTGATCGGCAAGTGGATCGAGCGCAATCGCGGCGTGCTGAAGTTCGTGGACCAGGGCTCGATCCTGCTGGTGGTGTACGGCGCGTTCAGCGAGGCCGTTACCGAAGGCCTGTGGCACCAGATTCCGCTCTCCGCACTCGCCGGCCTGCTGCTGGTTTGTGTCGTACTGCTTGCTCTCGCTCTTGGCGTGACGATTTTCGTCAGCAAGCGGCTCGGCTTTAGCCGTGCGGATCAGATCACGATCATCTTCTGCGGTTCGAAGAAAAGCCTGGCCGCCGGCGTGCCGATGGCCAAGGTGATTTTCGCCTCGCATGCGGTGGGCGCCGTGGTCTTGCCGCTGATGCTGTTCCACCAGATCCAGTTGATGGTGTGCGCCGCGCTCGCGCAGCGCTGGGGCGCGCGCGACACCAGCGGCGAGACCCACGCCGCCTCGCGCGAGCGGACCGCCGCCGCCGTCGCGCGCCGGTGAATACGCGCGCAATGCAAACAGGACATTCATAAGCGCCCTCCCTGAGCGTCATTTGAAGAAAGCCGCCTCGCGCGGCTTTTTTGTTATTTCACGCGCAAACGCGGCGGCTGTCGCCTCGGCCGGATGGCATAGGCGAATTCCTGGCAACGCGGAGCCCGCCGACGCAGGCGGCAGCATTCACGGAAAGGCGCACCCGCACCCGCACCACCCCGGTGCGACGCGTCACTAAAAGTTCACTTAATTACGCTCAGGTCCAGCCGATAAGCCAAAGGTCGATCGCTACGCCTACCTGCCATGCAACCTCGCTCGCCCTCCCGATCCGCCGCGCCGCGCATCGAGGAGTTGATCGCCCGGCGTGAGCTGTCCGCCGTTTTCCAGCCGATCATCGATTTCGAAGACGGCGCGATCCTCGGCTATGAAGGGCTGATCCGTGGCCCGGCCGGCACGCCGCTCGAAGCGCCGTTCGCCCTGTTTTCGCAAGCGCTCGCCGAGGGCTGCGGGATCGAACTCGAACGCGCCGCCGCGCGCACCTGCATCGACGCGTTCGCGCGGCTCGATTTCGACGGCAAGCTGTTCCTGAATTTCAGTGCGGGCGCGATCCGCCAGCTGGCCGAGTCGCGCGACGACACGCTCGCGCTACTTCGCCACCGCGGCGTCGATCCGCAGCGGCTCGTCATCGAGTTGACGGAGCAAAGCATGATTCCCGACGTGGGCAGTTTCCAGCCGGTGATCTCAGCGCTGCGCGCGGCTGGCGCGCAATTCGCGCTCGACGATTACGGCACCGCGAACGCCAGCATGAATCTTTGGGTGCGGCTGCAACCGGACGTCGTGAAGATCGATCGCTTCTTCATTCACGACATTGCCTGCGATCCGCTCAAGTTCGAAGCCGTGCGCGCGATGCAGCACTTCGCCAGTGCAAGCGGCGCGCGGCTCGTGGCCGAGGGCATCGAAAACGAAGCGGATCTGATCGTGGTGCGCGACATGGGGATTGGCTGCGGGCAGGGCTTTTTCTTCGGCCGTCCGCACGCGCAACCGGCCCGCAAGGTGACCGACGACGCTCGTGACGCGCTGCGCGCCGGCCACATCGCCGTATTTCCCGAGACCACGCGCACGCTGAGCAGCGCATCGCCTTCGGGTGGCATGGCGTCGGCGAAGATGCTGGTGCACGCGCCCGCGCTGCCGCGCCAGGCGACCAACAACGACGTGCTCGAACTGTTCAACCGCCTGCCCGACCTGCACGCGGTCGCGGTGGTCGAGCACGACGAGCCGGTCGCGCTGATCAACCGCCGCAGCTTCATGGATCGCTACGCGCTGCCGTATCACCGCGAGCTGTTCGGCAAGCGCCCTTGCCTGCTGTTCGCCAATGCATCGCCGGTGATCATCGAGAAATCGATGACGGTCGAGCAGATGGCCCAGCTTCTCGCGAGCGACGATCAGCGCTATCTCGCCGACGGCTTCGTCATCACCGACAACGGTAAGTACGCCGGCCTCGGCACCGGCGAAAATCTCGTGCGCGCGGTGACCGAGGTGCGTATCGAAGCCGCCCGCTATGCGAACCCGCTGACCTTCCTGCCGGGCAACATCCCGATCAGTTCGCACATTGCCCGCCTGCTCGGCAACGACGCCGGTTTCTACGCCTGCTACGTCGATCTGAACCACTTCAAGCCGTTCAATGATCAGTACGGCTACTGGCAAGGCGACGAAGTGCTGAAATTCGCCGCCGTCGTGCTTGCCGACGTATGCGACCCAACCCGCGATTTCCTCGGGCACGTGGGCGGCGACGACTTCCTGATCCTGTTTCAGAGCGAAGACTGGCGCGAACGCGTGCTGCGCGCGATCCACGTGTTCAACGAAGGAGCGCAGCGCTTTTATGCGCCGGCTGACCGGCTAGCCGGAGGCATACACGGCGAGGACCGGCGCGGCAATCGCACCTTCTTCGGTTTCGTGACGATGGCGATTGGCTGCGTGCGCGTCGAGCCAGGCGACGGACCGTCGCTCTATAGCAGCGAGGAAATTGCCTCCGTGGCGGCACTCGCCAAGCGGCGCGCGAAGCACGAAGCCAGCGGTTTCGTGCTGATCGACGCCGACGAAAGCGTGTCGCTGCTGCGCGGACAGGGCGAAATCACGCCTGTGCTGCCTGAGTGAACAGGTAGCAAACAACATGACCCAAGTATTGTTTAGCTTGTTTTACTAAACAACATAGTTCAGGCCAACACCATTATCTACGGGTATTTCCGGGTGTGGATCGACGGTTTTCCGGGCTGATTTAGGGCAGTTTTACTATACAATCGCCCGAACCCAAACACCGTGCGGCCGCTATGCGCGGCCGCCTGATTCGATGGCCACAACCATCCGCGACGTCGCCCGCGCGGCCAGCGTGTCGATCGGCACCGTCTCACGCGCATTGAAGAACCAGCCAGGCCTGTCCGAGGCCACCCGCGAGCGCGTCGTCGAAGCGGCGCGCAAGCTCGGCTATGACGCCGCCCAGTTGCGCCCGCGCATTCGCCGCCTCACGTTCCTGCTGCACCGTCAGCACAACAATTTCGCCGTCAGCCCGTTCTTTTCGCACGTGCTGCACGGCGTGGAAGACGCCTGCCGCGAACGCGGCATCGTGCCCTCCGTGCTGACCGCCGGCCCCACCGAAGACGTGATCCAGCAGATGCGCCTGCATGCGCCGGATGCGGTGGCGATTGCCGGTTTCGTCGAACCGGAAACGCTGGCCACGCTGGTGGCGATGCAACGCCCGCTCGTGCTGATCGACCTGTGGGCGCCCGGCATGCGCTCGGTGAATCTCGACAACGCCGCAGGCGCCACGCTCGCCATGCGGCACCTGTTCGAACAGCAGCGCAAGCGCGTCGCGTTTATCGGCGGTTCGCTCGCGCACTTCAGCATCGCGCAGCGGGCGCTCGGCTACCGGCGCGCGTTTTTCGAAGCGGGCTTGCTGTTCGACCCGTCGCTGGAAGTGACTATCGACGGCGGCCTCGATCCCGACAGCGGCGCGGCGCGCGCGATGCATCAACTGCTCGACGCGCCGGGCCCACGCCCCGACGCCGTGTTCGCCTACAACGACGCCGCCGCGCTCGCCGCACTGCGCGCCTGCCTTGCGCGAGGCCTGCGTGTGCCCGAGGACATCGCCATCATCGGTTTCGACGATATTCCCGCCGCCGCGCATGCCACGCCGCCGTTGTCCACCCTCTCGGTCGACAAGGAAGCGCTCGGCCGGCGCGGCGTCGAACTTCTGCTTGAAGACGCACCTGCCGAACTGGAAGTCAGCCTGCCCGTTCATCTCATTGCCCGTGCCAGTACTTTGGTGAAAACGCCATGACGCAATCCGATCCGCTTCACCCCGCTAACGGCGCCGTTGCGGTGCCGCCAGTCGAGAGCTTTCGCAAGCGCGACTTTCTGCTCTCGCATGTGCAGGACACGTTGCGCTTTTACGCGCCGAACGTGTTCGATCCGAGCGGCGGCTTTTTCCATTTCTTCCGCGACGACGGTTCGGTCTACGACAAAACCACGCGGCATCTGGTGAGTAGTTGCCGCTACGTCTTCAATTACGCGATGGCGTATCGCCAGTTCGGCGACCCGCAGCATCTCGAATACGCGCGCCACGGTTTGCAGTTCCTGCGCGAGGCGCATTGGGACGCCCAGCACGAAGGCTACGACTGGGAACTCGAATGGCACGACGGCAAGAAGCGCACGCTCGACGCGACGCGCCACTGCTACGGCCTCGCGTTCGTCCTGCTCGCGTATTCGCATGCGGCGATGGCCGGCATCGAGGAAGCGAAGCCCATGATCGGCGCGACCTTCGAGTTGATGGAACACCGCTTCTGGGACGCCGCCGCGGGCCTCTATGCCGACGAAGCATCCCCCGAATGGCGGGTCAGTTCGTACCGCGGGCAGAACGCGAACATGCACACCACCGAGGCGCTGCTCGCCGCGCACGAAGCGACCGGCCATCTCGTCTACCTGGATCGCGCCGAACGGGTGGCGTCGAATATCACGCTGCGCCAGGCAAAGTTGTCGCAAGGGCTGGTGTGGGAGCACTTTCACGCGGACTGGTCGGTCGACTGGCACTACAACGAGGAAGACAGCTCGAACATTTTCCGGCCGTGGGGTTTCCAGCCGGGGCATCAAACCGAATGGGCCAAGCTGCTGCTGATTCTCGAGCGCTTCCGGCCGTTGCCGTGGCTGCTGCCACGCGCCATCGAACTGTTCGACGCCGCCATGACGCACGCCTGGGATGAAGACCACGGCGGCCTCTATTACGGCTTCGGTCCCGACGGCACCGTGTGCGACCACGACAAATATTTCTGGGTGCAGGCGGAGACCTTCGCGACCGCCGCGCTGCTCGGCAAGCGCACCGGCAACGAACGCTTCTGGGACTGGTACGACGAGATCTGGCGCTATAGCTGGGCGCATTTCGTCGATCACAAGTATGGCGCGTGGTATCGCATCCTCACGTGCGACAACCGCAAGTACAGCGACGAAAAAAGTCCCGCCGGCAAGACCGACTATCACACCATGGGCGCGTGCTACGAAGTACTGGCCCACGCGCTGCCCGATGGCGCGGCCACGGCGTCCGAATCCGCGGAGCAGACAACATGAGCAACCCCAACGCGAATAGCGAATTCCCCCTCTTCGTCTCGGCCGGCGACATTCTCACCGATCTCGTGCGCACCGGCCCTTCGCAATGGCTGTCGCGCCCCGGCGGCGCCGGCTGGAACGTGGCGCGCTGCGTGGCTCGGCTCGGCCTGCCCACTGCGTGCGCCGGATCGTTAGGCGTCGACAATTTCTCCGATGAGCTGTGGAACGCGAGCGTGGCCGCGGGGCTCGACATGCGTTTCATGCAGCGCGTGGAACGCCCGCCGTTGCTCGCGATCGTGCATCAGACGCATCCGCCCGCGTACTTCTTCATGGGCGAGAACAGCGCCGATCTGGCCTTCGATCCGGCGAAACTGCCGGCGGGCTGGGCGAGCCATGTGAAGTGGGCGCACTTCGGCTGCATCAGCCTCGTGCGGCAGCCGATCGGCGACACGCTCGCCACGCTTGCCGCCGAGTTGCGTTCGCAAGGTGTGAAGATCAGCTTCGATCCGAACTACCGGAATCTGATGGAACACGGCTACGAACCCACGCTGCGCAAAATGGCCGCGCTCGCCGATCTCATCAAGGTGTCGGACGAAGACTTGCGCCTGCTGTTCAAAACCGACGACGAAGCCGGCGCACTTGCGCAGCTGCAGGCCATGAATCCCGCCGCCACCGTGCTGGTCACACGCGGGCCGGAGAGCGCCATGTTGATCGACGGCGCCATGGTGACCGAGGCGCGGCCGCCGCGCGTCGAAGTCGTCGACACGGTCGGCGCGGGCGATGCGTCGATCGGCGGCCTGCTGTTCAGCCTGATGACCGCGCCGCAGCGCGCGTGGCCGGAGCACCTCGCCTTCGCGCTGGCCGCCGGCGCGGCTGCGTGCCGCCACGCTGGCGCGCACGCGCCGTCGCTCGATGAAGTCGTGGCGCTCCTGTAATCCGCTTGCCTTGTGCGGCGCGCATTGTCACTGGCAGCGCGCGCCGGCAGGGTGGAGAACCCCGGCGCCGTCATCGTGCTAGGATGAAAAAACCGAAACCTTTGGAAGATGGAGCGACGCCATGGACGACATCACCTACACCAAAGGCATCTACACGGCCATTGCCTCGATACGCGAAATAGATAGCGATACCTGGCAAGGCGTGGTCACCCTCTCGCGCGACGAAGGCGACGCAACCGCCGACCAGGAAACCACGGTCTACGAAGTCGACGCCACTTCGTCCACGCCTGAGGAAGCCCTCGAGGAAGCCAAGGCGCTCGCTCATCGCATTCTCGGGGAAATCGAACTCTAGGCAGACCGGCGCCGCGCGTTTCGCGTTTTGCTATTCGCGTTTGCTTCTTGCGTTTGCTCTTTGCGTTCGCGTTGCGCCACCCTGGACTAACTGGCCGGAGGCGGTCATGGCTGAACAGCTCTTCCTCTACGGCGTGTATTCGATTCACGTCCGCCCGCTCGAACTCAGCGGTGCTCGCTGGGATGCGGAATACGAAATCCGCCATCGCGAGAAAGCCGTCAAACCGTGGACGACGGTAGGCGGCGACAACGGTTACGGCGCCGCGACCGAAGCTGTCGTGGCCGCGCATCAGCAGGCTGTCGACGATATCGAACACGGTGCGGGCATTCCCAAACCGCGTGCGTTTCCGTGAGTACGAAGCGCGCAGGCTTTCGCGTTAATGACAGGGTTGCACGATCACTTCAGTGCCCGGCAGTACGCCGTGCCTTGACGTAAGAGTCGCACGCGGCAGCCCGCCGCGCGGCTCGCCTTTCAAGCGCCCGCGCACCCGCCCAACCCACGCTCCGCTGCCAAAGCGGCGTGCTACGCTTTGGCCGTTTTCATTTCCACGATCCTGCAATGGCGACAGAACCGACAGACCGTCCTTCAAGCTTCGGCAATGGCGAAGCACGCGCGCCGGCGCGCCGCCCGCGCGGCAGCCGCGAATTGCGTCTGGACGATCGCGTGGTCATCGCGCACGGCATGCCGACACCGCTCTGGCAGGATCTCTATCACCGCGCTCTCGTGGTTCGCTGGCCGACCTTTTTCGTGTCGCTCGCGGTCCTGTTCCTGCTGCTCAACACCGCGTTCGCCACGCTCTACCTGCTGGGCGACGCGCCGATCGCCAATCAGTTTCCGGCGGGATTCAGCGGTGCATTCTTCTTTAGCGTGGAAACGCTCGCCACGGTCGGCTACGGCGACATGCATCCGCAAACCGTTTACGCGCACTGGATCGCCACGCTGGAAATTTTCGTCGGCATGTCCAGCATCGCGTTGGCGACGGGGCTGATCTTCGCGCGCTTTTCGCGCCCGCATGCCAAGATCATGTTCACCCGCTACGCGGTGATCCGGCCGATCGACGGCCGCATGACGCTGATGGTGCGCTCGGCCAACGCGCGTCAGAACGTGATCGCGGAGGCCCGCGCGAAACTGCGCATTCTGCGCCAGGAGACCAGCGCCGAAGGTTATACGTTGCGCAAGCTCTATGACCTGACGCTGTTGCGCGATCAACACCCGGTGTTCAAACTGGGCTGGACGCTAATGCACATCATCGACGAAAGCAGTCCGCTGTTCGGCGAAACCGCCGAGACGCTCAAAGGCCGCGACACGTCGCTGATTCTCACGCTGGAGGGCGTCGACGAGTCGACCTCCCAAACTATGCAGGCACGCCACATGTGGTCGTGCGATCAGATCTACTGGCATCACCGTTTCGCCGACATCATGAGCGAGCAGGACGGCGTGAGCCATATCGATTACGCGCATTTCGACGAAATCGTGCCGCTCGACGACGCGCCCATTGCGGCCCCGAGAGCGCCGGCGCCGGCGCAGTAAGCGGGTCGAAACGCACCAGGGCATACCCGAATGCCGCCGCCGCGTGGCAGATCTATCTCAAAACTCCGTTAAAACGCTTGGCTCTTCTCGCCTCTTCGCGAGTTGCTGACCAAAGTAGAAATAATTCACTCTAATCGGCGCTAAAAAATAGAGTCTCTTTCGCTGCGCCAACTTCGTGGTCCCCACCACCGCGCGCGGATGCAAACCGCAACTATGTTGCATGGGATCGGAGTAAGCGCTAAAGCGCCAACTCCGATCGACAACGGAGACTCCCCCATGACCGCTCGCCTGCCCATCGACGGCACGCCCGCACTGGCCGATTACAAGCTATCCGATAACCTCACCGCGACGCGCGGCCGCATCTTCCTGACCGGCACGCAGGCGCTGGTGCGCCTCGCGCTCATGCAGCGCGCCGCCGACAAGGCTCGCGGCCTGAACACCGCCGGCTTCATTAGCGGTTATCGCGGCTCGCCGCTCGGGATGGTCGACCAGCAGTTGTGGAAAGCGAACAAACTGCTCACGGCGAGTGATATTCGCTTCTTGCCCGCCATCAATGAAGAACTCGGCGGCACCGCCGTGCTCGGCACGCAGCGAGTGGAATCCGACCCGGAACGCACCGTCGAGGGCGTATTCGCGATGTGGTACGGCAAGGGCCCGGGCGTGGACCGCGCCGGCGACGCGCTCAAGCACGGCAACGCTTACGGCTCGTCGCCGCACGGCGGCGTGCTGGTGGTGGCGGGCGACGACCACGGCTGCGTGTCGTCGTCCATGCCGCATCAGAGCGATTTCGCGTTGATGGCCTGGCATATGCCGGTCGTGAATCCGTCCAACATCGCCGACATGCTCGAGTTCGGTTTGTACGGCTGGGCGCTGTCGCGCTTCTCGGGCGCGTGGGTCGGCTACAAGGCGATCTCCGAAACGGTCGAATCGGGCTCGACGGTCGATCTCGACGCGCTGCGCACCGACTGGGCCGCACCGCAGGATTTCGCAGCACCGGCAGGTGGCCTGCACAATCGCTGGCCCGATCTGCCGAGCCTGACAATCGAATCGCGCATGCACGCCAAGCTCGACGCGGTACGCCACTTCGCTCGCGTGAACAGCATCGACAAATGGATCGCGCCGAGCCCGCATGCGAACGTGGGGATCGTGACGTGCGGCAAGGCCCACCTGGACCTGATGGAAACGCTGCGCCGTCTCGATCTGACGGTCGCCGATCTGGAAGCGGCCGGCGTGCGGATCTACAAGGTCGGCCTGTCGTTTCCGCTGGAAATGACGCGCATCGACGCGTTCGTCTCCGGCTTGTCCGAAGTGCTGGTGATCGAGGAGAAAGGCCCGGTCATCGAACAGCAGATCAAGGACTATCTGTACAACCGCTCGCAAGGCACGCGGCCGATCGTGATCGGCAAGAACGCCGAAGACGGCACGCTGCTGCTGTCCTCGCTCGGGGAATTGCGGCCGTCGCGCATTCTGCCGGTGTTCGCCAACTGGCTCGCGAAGCACAAGCCCGCGCTCGATCGTCGCGAACGCGTGGTCGATCTGGTCGCGCCGCAAATTCTCTCGAACGCGGCGGACAGCGTGAAGCGCACGCCGTACTTCTGCTCGGGTTGTCCGCACAATACCTCGACCAAAGTACCCGAAGGGTCGATCGCGCATGCGGGCATCGGCTGTCACTTCATGGCTTCATGGATGGAGCGCGACACGACCGGCCTGATCCAGATGGGCGGCGAAGGCGTGGACTGGGCGTCGCACTCCATGTTCACGAAAACGCGCCACGTATTCCAGAATCTCGGCGACGGCACCTACTTCCACTCCGGCATTCTGGCGATCCGCCAGGCGGTGGCCGCGAAAGCCACCATCACGTACAAGATTCTCTATAACGACGCCGTCGCGATGACGGGCGGCCAGCCGGTGGACGGCAGCATCTCGGTGCCGCAGATCGCGCGTCAGGTGGAAGCCGAGGGCGTGTCGCGCTTCGTCGTGGTCAGCGACGAGCCGGAGAAATACGACGGCCATCACGACCTCTTTCCGAAGGGCACCACGTTCCACCATCGCAGCGAAATGGACACCGTGCAGCGCGAATTGCGCGACACCGACGGTGTGACCGTACTGATCTACGACCAGACCTGTGCGGCGGAAAAACGCCGGCGCCGGAAAAAAGGCGAATTCCCCGATCCGGACAAGCGTCTTTTCATCAACGAAGAAGTTTGCGAAGGCTGTGGCGATTGTGGCGTGCAGTCGAATTGCCTGTCAGTCGAACCGGTTGAAACGGCATTGGGCCGCAAACGCCGCATCGACCAATCGTCGTGCAACAAAGACTATTCGTGCGTGAATGGCTTCTGCCCGAGCTTCGTCACGGTGGAAGGCGGCAAGCTGAAGAAAGCCGCGGGCGCCGCATTCGATCCGCAAGCATTGGCCGCACGCGTCGACGCGTTGCCGATTCCCGCAACGCATCTCGACGCCGCGCCGTACGACATTCTGGTGACGGGCGTCGGCGGCACGGGCGTCGTGACGGTCGGCGCATTGATCAGCATGGCTGCGCATCTGGAAGGCAAGAGCGCGTCGGTGCTCGACTTCATGGGCTTCGCGCAAAAGGGCGGCTCGGTGCTGTCGTTCGTGCGTTTCGCCGCGCGTGACGAGTGGCTCAATCAGGTGCGTATCGACACGCAGCAAGCCGACGTGCTGCTCGCCTGCGATATGGTGGTCGGCGCAAGCGCCGATGCGCTGCAAACGGTGCGTCATGGCCGCACGCGCATTGTCGTGAACACGCATGCGATTCCGAACGCGACGTTCGTGACCAATCCTGATGCGACGCTGCACGCCGACGCGCTGATCGACAAGATGCGTCACGCGGCAGGCGCGGAGCGCATGTCGACATGCGACGCACAGGCACTCGCCACGCGCTTTCTCGGCGACACCATCGGCGCGAACATTCTGATGCTCGGTTATGCCTGGCAACTTGGACTCGTGCCCGTATCGTTCGGCGCGATGATGCGCGCGATCGAATTGAACAACGTCGCGGTGCAGATGAACCAGCTCGCGTTTTCGATCGGCCGCCTCGCTGCGCAAGATCCGGCCGCGCTCGAATCGCTGTGGCAGGCACGGCATCTGGCGAAGCAGGCTGTGCGCGTCGATACGCTCGACGAACTGATCGCGCATCGCGAAGGGCGTCTGCAGATTTACGGCGGCGCGACGTATGTGAAGCGCTACCGTGCGCTCGTCGATGCGGCACGCCGCGCGGAGACCGCCGTGGACACGAAGAGCGAGCGCATGACGCGCGCGGTGGCAACCACGTTCTATCGTCTGCTCGCGGTGAAGGACGAATACGAAGTGGCGCGCCTGCATACCGATGCCGCGTTCCGTGAAGCGCTGGAAGCGCAATTCGAAGGCGTGGCCGGCAAGGACTTCGGCATCAAGTTCAATCTCGCGCCCCCGACGCTCACGCGCCCGCAACCCGGCAAGAATCCGGCCAAGAAATCCTTCGGCCAATGGATGTGGCCGGTGCTAGGCACGCTGGCGAAATTCAGCAGCCTGCGCGGCACGATGCTCGATCCGTTTGGCCGCACGCTGGAGCGCAAGATGGAGCGTGAACTTGCCGGCGACTACGAAACCACGATGCAACGTGCGTTCGCCAAGCTCAACGCCGGCAATCTGGAAGACGTGGCGAAGCTCGCCGACCTGCACGCCCGCGTGCGCGGTTATGGTCACGTAAAGCTCGCGAATCTGGCGGGTGTGAAGCGTGGCGAGCGCGATCTGGCCGCACGCTTGCAGATCGAAGCGGCGACCGGTGAATCGGTACGGAAATCGCTCGAAGAGGTAAAAGGCGCGGGGCAGTTGCGCGGCATTCCGGTGGTCGTGGCGAAGTAGTGTTCTTCGCTTTCCTTGCACGTGGACATGCGTGAATCAATGCCGCTTCGGGAGCGATCTCGAAGCGGCATTTTCTTTGCCCGGTGATTTAGCTACGCGATGCGTCCATCAGCGCTCTGACTTTCGCGACCCTGGCCGCATCGACCGGCGCGAGACCCTTGCCGTCCACGCGAACGCCCGAACCGAAATGCACCGCTTCGACTTGCGTGCTGCTCACAAAACCGGCGACGGCATCGACCGTCAAGCCGGCGCCGGCCAGCACCGTCAAATGCGAACCGGACGCTTGCCGCACCAGCTCGCGGATCGTCGCTTCAGCGTGCAGAACTGAAGGTTGTCCACCCGAGGTCAGCACATTCGTTACGGCATCGAAACCGAGCAGCACGTCGAGCGACTGGTGCATATCACGCGCTTCGTCGAACGCGCGGTGGAAGGTGATTGCCAGTCCATCTGCCGCGTCGATCGCACGCGCGAGGCCTTCGCGATCGATCTCGCCCGCGGCATTCAGCATGCCGATCACGACCCCGTTCGCGCCTGCCGCCTTGAACGCCCGCACGTCGCGCAGCATCACCGCGTAATCGTCGGCGTCGTACACGAACGAGCGGCTATGCGGCCGCACGATTACGTTCACGGGAATCTCGACCGCCGCCACCACCGCTTCGATCAAGCCGAGGCTCGGCGTCAGGCCGCCCTCGCCCATTGCGGTGACAAGTTCGAGACGGTCGGCGCCCGCTTGCGCGGCAAGGCGAGCGTCGGCAACGGTCGTGGCAATGACTTCTAGAAGGACGGACATAAGCACGGCTGAAGATCGTTGAAACCGACATGATCTCCAAAAATGCCCCGGGCCGCCCCAAATTTTTTTGCGCTCCCTTGAGAGGCTGCCGCGCAACGACAGTTAGGGACACTCAAAAATGCTCTTCGTCCACCCAGTCAATGTCGCCGCACAACACGCAGGTCTGCGCGCCGACGCGCGTCGCCACCGAAAGCGTCACGCACGGCAAAGCCTCGTTGATCGACAGATAGGGACGCGTCACATGCACACGCTCCGGCGCATTGATCGCATCGCGAAAATACGGACGACGCAGCCAGTTCGCGCCCTGCGCGTCGGCGAGCGGCAAAAAGCGCGTTTCATGCGCCGCGCGATCGGCGCGCAGCACGACGTTGCGACCCGCCTGCTTGCCCTTCGCGTCGAGCAGAAAGCAGCGCGCCGCATGGTCGAGGGCGAGAAAATTCCAGCACACTTCCTCGAGCGGTTCGCCGGCCGCGAGGCGTTCCGCCGCCCGCTCGAAAGCCCGCAAATACGGCGCAAGCCGGCTTGCGTTGCGGCGCTCGCGCGCTTCGGTCTGGTCGCGATAACGCTCGGTGAGCTCGCTGATGCAGGTGGTCGCGTGCAGCGCGTCGGCCGCGCCCGGGTTCGGGCGGCCGAAGAAAAAGCCTTGCACGAAGTCCGCGTTGCAGGCGAGCGCCATTTGCGCTTCATGCTCCGTTTCCACGCCTTCGATCAGTACCAGTTTGCCCGCCTCGTGCAGCAGCGCGACGAGCCCCGGCAGAATCGTCGCCATGTCGGCGCGATGCGCGGCGTGCGACAGCATGACGCGATCGAGCTTCACGATATCCGGATTCAATTGCCAGATCCGTTCGACGTTCGAGTGTCCCGCGCCGAAGTCGTCGAGTGCGATCAGGAAACCGCGCTCGCGGAACTGGCGCACGGCGTCGGCGAGACGCTCCAGATCTTCCGCGCGATGTTCGAGCACTTCGAGCACGATGCGCCGCGGCGGCAGATCGAGCCGCTTCAACGTGGCCAGCAACGCGGCGGCGAGATACGGATCGGTGAGCGCGCCGGGATGCACGTTCAGGAACAGCCATTCGCGCTCGGCGCCGAGCACCTTGAAATTTTCCAGATGCAGCGTCTGGGCCAGCCGGTCCACCTGAAGCACGTCGCCGAGGCGCGCGGCTTCGCCGAATACGTCGAGCGGCGACACGGGCCGGTCGAGCCCGTCATGCGCCCGCAGCAGCCCTTCGTAGCCGACAGCCCGCATATGCGACAGACTGAAAATCGGCTGAAACACGCTGCTTAGCGTGAGCTCGCCATGCTGCACCGTAAAACGTTCGAGCCCCGACGTCATCTCGACCTCGAAGCCATGCGGCGCGCTGGCCGTTCTTTCCTGTTGCGCAATCGTCATGCAGTCCTCTCACGCGAGAGCCGGGCCGGTCCGAACGCGGAGGCGAACAACCTCGGCGCCGTTTCTCAAATGTGCGTCATCGATATACCTTAAGCAAGCTCCATGCGCACGCTGACGCACATTCCAATGAAATTTATACGAAAGATTGCGCACGCGGACGGGAGCATGCGCCGCTCGTGGGCGTAGAGCGCACCGTTAAGGTGCGCAACCTCGTCGAGGCGCTCATGCGCCGCGGATTGGCGCCTTCGTGACGCCTTCGTGACGCCCTCATGCCGCGCCGGCGATGGCACAAGCCGTCGACGGGCTAAACTTCGGCCTTGCACTTCGTAAGCGCCGCATGGCCGATAGGCGAAGATCACCGAAGCAACGCCGTTATATCCCCCGAAATAGACCGATGGACATTGTCTTTACCGTATTGATTCTTTTGCTCGCCGTCGCCGCCTCGGGCGTCGTCACCCGCATCTTGCCGGTCTCGTTGCCGCTGCCGCTCGTGCAGATCGCGATCGGTGCGTTGCTCGCATGGCCGAAGCTCGGGCTGCACGTCACGTTCGACCCGGAAATTTTCATGATGCTGTTCATTCCGCCTTTGCTGTTCGCGGACGGATGGCGCATTCCCAAGCGCGAATTCTTCATGGCGCGCCGCTCGATCCTGATGCTCGCGCTCGGCCTCGTGTTCATGACGGTGCTGGTGGTCGGCTACTTCGTGCATGCGCTGGTGCCGTCGATCTCGCTGCCGGTTGCGTTCGCGCTGGCCGCGGTGTTGTCGCCGACGGATGCGGTGGCGCTATCCGGCATCGTCGGCAAGGGCAAGATCCCTGGGCGGCTCATGCACATCCTGGAAGGCGAGGCGCTGATGAACGACGCGTCGGGACTGGTCGCGTTGAAGTTCGCCATTGCCGCCGCGCTGACCGGCGTGTTTTCGTTGCGCGAAGCGTCGATCAGTTTCGTGATCATCGCCGCGGGCGGCCTTGCGATCGGCGCGGCAGTGAGCTGGCTGTTCAGTTTCGTGTCGGCGCGCTTCCTGAATCTCACCGAAGAAGGCGACCCGGCGCCCGGCGTCGTCATGACGCTGCTGATTCCGTTCGCCGCGTATCTGATCGCCGAGCGCCTCGAGTTGTCCGGCATTCTGGCCGCGGTCGCCGCCGGCATGATGATGAACTACGCGACGATTGCGAACGCCGGACCGGTGTCGTCACGGGTGCGCGCCACCAGCACGTGGACGATGATCGAGTTCGTCTTCAACGGCATGGTGTTCATTCTGCTGGGGCTGCAGTTTCCACACATTCTCGGACGCGCATTGCTCGACGCGCACGAGACCAGCAACGCGCAGGTCTGGCTGCTGATCGGCTATATCGCCGCGGTGGGGGTGGCGCTCTATGCGATGCGCTTCGTGTGGGTCTGGCTGCTGCGCTGGTTCGCGAGCCGCGGCGCCGCGAAGCAGGGCGTGGCGAATGCGGTGCCGGGTTTGCGCACGGTCACGATCACGACGGTGGCCGGCGTACGCGGAGCAGTGACACTCGCGGGCGTGCTGTCCTTGCCGGAGGTGTTGCCGGGTGGCGTCCCGCTGCCGGGCCGCGATCTGGCGATCTTCATCGCATCCGGCGTGATTCTGCTTTCGCTGCTGGTGGCCGTCGTGGCGCTACCGCTGTTGCTGAATGGCTGGCGCCGTGGCAAGGATCCGCATGCCGCCGAGGAATTGCTCGCGCGCACGATGGCCGCGCAAGCGGCGATTCGGGCCGTCGACGAGGTGCACGACACCGAGTGCGCTGATCTGGATGAATCGGCTTCGGCGTACGCGGCGGATGTCACCGCGCGAGTCATGGACCTCTATCGGCGCCGCCTCGCCACGCTCGATGAAGAGCAGGAGCCCCGCGAGCTGGCGCGCCGCGCCGATGCGCTGGAGTTCAGAATGAAGCTCGCGGCCATGCGAGCCGAGCGCAAGACACTGCTCGCGCTGCGCAGCACTCAGGAGATCAATGACGAGACGTTGAACAAGCTGATGCGCGAAGTGGACCTGTCAGAGACTGCGCTGACGGCGCGCAGGCGCTGACGCGCGACGCTGCGTGATGGCGGTTCCAGCGGCTGGCGCGTTTCTCCGCATGAGACATCACGGAGACAGAAGCCCGCGCCGCCGCCGAACCGCTTGATACGAGAGAGGAGGCTCAGGCCACCGGACCTTGCGCCGGCTTCCTTCTCAGCAGAGCGTAGAGAATGATCGCGCCGAACGTCGCGGTGCCGATGCCGCCCAGACCGAAACCGCCGAGCTTCAACGAGAAATCGCCGGCGCCGAGCACGAGCGTGACCGCGGACACGATCAGATTACGGTTGTCGGAAAAGTCCACCTTGTTGACGACCCAGATGCGCGCGCCGGTCACAGCGATCAGCCCGAACACGACGATCGACACACCGCCCAGCACCGGCCCGGGAATGGTCTGGATCACCGCACCGAACTTCGGCGAAAAGCCCAGCACCAGCGCGATCACCGCGGCGATCACGAAGACCAGCGTCGAATAGATCTTGGTGACGGCCATCACGCCGATGTTCTCCGCATACGTCGTGACACCGGTGCCGCCGGCAAAGCCGGACACGATCGTCGCGAGTCCGTCGCCGAGGAATGCGCGGCCGACGTAGCGGTCCAGATTCTGGCCCGTCATCGCGCTCACCGCCTTGATGTGCCCGAGGTTCTCCGCCACCAGGATCACCGCGATCGGCGCGAGCAAGGTCATGGCCTGCATGTTGAAAACGGGCGCCGTGAAGTGCGGCATACCGAACCACGCGGCGTTGGCGACGATGGCGAAATCGATCGGCTTGCCCATGCCGAGGCCATTCGTGACGATCGCGTAGATCACATACGCCATCAGCAGGCCGACCAGAATCAGCAGACGCTGCAGCATGCCGCGCGCGAACACCGCGACCGCGCCCACGCACAGCACGGTGACCAGCGCCATCCACGAATCGAAGTTGCTGCCGCTCACGCCGTGCACGGCGATCGGCGCCAGATTCAGACCGATCACGCAGACAATCGCCCCGGTGACCACCGGCGGCATCAGCTTCTCGATCCATTGGGTGCCGACCGCCGACACGATCAGGCCGATCACCGCATACACCACGCCGCACGCGATGATCCCGCCGAGCGCCACCGGAATGTTCAGGTTCGGCCCGTGGCCGCCGTACCCCGTCACCGCGATCACGAGACCGATGAACGCGAAGCTCGAGCCGAGATAGCTCGGCACGCGCCCGCCCACCAGCACGAAGAACAACAGCGTGCCGATGCCCGACATGAAGATGCACAGGTTCGGATCGAAGCCCATCAGCAGCGGCGCGAGCACAGTCGAGCCGAACATCGCGACGACGTGCTGCACGCCCATTGCGAACATTTGCGGCCAGGCGAGCCGCTCGTCGGTGCCGACGATGCGGCCCTCGGCCGGTGCGGGCTGCGCACGCCAACGGGGGAAGTAGGAATCGGCCATGGCGGGGGTTCTCCTCTGTTCGGCGCTATTTATGGTGGCGCGGCGCCGGAACAAGGCGTCGCCCAGGAATTACGCGCGAGTGTACGGAGTGCCACCAGGCCTGGCAAGTTCAGCCGTGCCGGGCTTCCAGCGAAAACACCGTGACGGCCGCCTGCAGCTGCCGCGCCTGATCCGCCATCGACGCCGCTGCGGCGGCCGCCTGCTCGACCAGCGCCGCGTTCTGTTGCGTCACGTCGTCCATCTGCGCGACCGCGCGGTTGACCTCTTCGATGCCGGTGCTCTGCTCCTGCGACGCCGACGAAATCTCGCCCATGATGTCAGTCACCCGTTTGACCGCGTGCGTGACTTCAGCCATGGTCTGGCCGGCCCGCTCGGCCAGTTCGGCGCCGCTGCCCACGCGCGCCGTCGAGCTTTCGATCAGCTCCTTGATCTCCTTGGCCGACACCGCGCTGCGCTGCGCGAGCGAGCGCACTTCGCCCGCCACCACCGCGAAGCCGCGCCCCTGTTCGCCGGCGCGCGCCGCTTCCACCGCCGCGTTGAGCGCGAGGATATTGGTCTGGAACGCGATGCCTTCGATCACCGCGATGATGTCCGTCATGCGCTTCGAGCCGGCCGCCAGTTCGCGCATGGTTTCGACTACGTCGCCGACGAGGTGGCTGCCGCGCGCCGCCACTTCCGAAGCGCCGTGCGCGACGCCGCCCGCCTGCTGCGCGTTCTCGGCGTTCATCTTCACTGTCGAGGTCAGCTCCTGCATGCTCGACGCGGTTTCCTGCAGCGCGGCGGCCTGTTCCTCGGTGCGCTGCGACAGATCGGTATTGCCCTGCGCGATTTCACCCGACGCCATCAGGATGGACTCGCTCGATTCGCTGATGCCCGACACGATGCCGGCCAGCCGCTCACGCATGTTGCGCAACGCGAACAGCAGGCTGTGGGTGTCGCCGGTGCGGGTCTCGACGCGCACGCTCAGGTCGCCGTCCGCGATGCGGTTGGCGATCTGCATCGCGTAATCCGGTTCGCCGCCGAGTTGCGCGGACAGACGGCGCGCGATCACCGTGGCGAGCAGCATCCCCGCGACGATCGCGCCGAGCACCAGCACGCTCATGACGATGCGCATGTGCTGATAGCCGGCGGAGGCTTCATGCTGCGCTGCGTTGGCCTGCTCGCGGCGATAGTCGATCAGCGCCATGATGCGATCGCGCAGCGCCTCACTCGACGCAATCGCGCGGCGCACGAGTTCGTTGTTGTCGACGCCGGCCGGAACCGGCTCGAGAGCGATCTGCTGATGCACGATGCCTTCCCACGCCGCCGACGCGCGCAGCACGTCGTCGAACATGGCCTGACCCTTGCTCGTCCCGATCGTCGCGCGGTACTGGTCGTAGCCGCCGTGCATTTCCTTGAGCGAGCCGACAATGCTGTCCTTCAACTTTTGACGGCCGGCGTCGTCGGCCGCATAGCCGAGGTTCGCGGCGGCCAGATCGGAGTCGATCTTGTGGCGGTTCGCCTCTTCCATCCAGTAGAGGCCGTTCATGTGTTTATTGCCGATCGCGTCGGTAATGTCGTGCATCGATGACAGCGTACTCAGCGAAGTCACGCCGATCACGACGCAAAAACCGATCACAACGGAAAACGCCAGCAGCAGTTTCCTGAACACAGGCATGC
Organism: Paraburkholderia sp. BGA-UO-ETr-F21; assembly: GCF_059567925.1. Lineage (NCBI taxonomy): Bacteria > Pseudomonadati > Pseudomonadota > Betaproteobacteria > Burkholderiales > Burkholderiaceae > Paraburkholderia > Paraburkholderia sp. BGA-UO-ETr-F21. The sequence continues at coordinate 317,870 of NZ_JCAQOY010000005.1, forward strand.
GGTCGAACCACTTCATTTCACCATCCTTCACGAGTCACGACGGGTCGCTCGAGTCGCCGCGCCATCGCGAAGTATTTCGCGACCTTCTGGCTGCGCAGCGACGCTCCCACCTCATTTACGGCGGCCATCACCGCGACTTGATGCGCGAAATGTCAGGAATAACCGGGACAGGATGTTGTAAGCGATGCCGAAGGGACTGGGCCGGATCGCAAAAAGACCGGACGATCGGCAAGTCGACACCCCGATTGGGATTTGTCTGATTTATGGGGCGGCGGCTTACGCCTAGACTTGGCCTGCTGCGTTGATCCCCATGAGCAAGCGCATGCGATGTTGTAACTCTCCGACTTTTCCGCTCACGCTCCCCCAGCGTGAGCGGTTTTTTTTCGTCAGTATGATTTGTTGCTCGCGCACGATCTGTTACTCGCGCAAGCGCACTTACGCGTTGGCGTTCACGCGTGTGTTGCGAAAGCGGCGCCTGCGCGGCACGTCTTTGGCGATCTTTGTCCTCTCCGGCAGCGCACGACGCGTCGAGCAATCTGCATCGCGCAATCGAAGCATCGCCCGATTCGTCAGGTGGAGTTTTTCGCTTGGGTGACGGATTCCGCTGCAGAGGCAGGGCCGGGCGTCGCACGCATTACACGCATCGCACGGGTGGTCGCGTGGTAGCACAGCACGCGATTGCGGCCTGCGTCTTTGGCTTCGTAGAGAGCTTCGTCGGCACCATTCACGAGGGCGCGACTCGTGGCGAATGTGTCGCGTAACGCAGTCGCGACGCCAATGCTCACGGTGAGCACGTGGTGCGAGCTCGCCACATGGCGAAGCTGGAGCGCCTGAACCGCGGCGCGAATCTTCTCCGCGATATGGGTTGCGCCGGTTTCGTCGGTATCCGGCAGCAGCACGGCAAACTCTTCGCCACCATAGCGCGCCGCCGTGTCGCCTGGGCGCCGCACGCTCTGCGCAATACAGCGGGCCACGCCAATGAGCGCTTCATCGCCCGCCGAATGGCCGTACAGATCGTTGAAACCCTTGAAACTGTCGACGTCGATCAGCAGCATCGACAACGGCCACGCGTTGCGCTGCGCGCGGCGCCACTCTCCTTCTGCCTGCTCCTCGAAGGTGCGGCGATTGAAGAGACCGGTCAGCCCGTCGGTGCGCGCCAGCACGCGCAACTCTTCTTCCGCCGCGCGGCGATGGCGCAGTTGCTGGGAGAACAGGATAGCCAGCGCGATAATCGTCACGTCGAGCGCGGCGATCAGCGAGCCGATGATCCACGCACGGCGCCGCCATTCCACGTACATGTCGCGCGTGGACAGCGCGACGTCGAGGATCAGCGGATACATGTCGATATGACGGAACGCGTACCAGCGCTCGACGCCGTCGATCGCCGCCGTGCCGAAGAAGTCACCGCTCGGCTGCTGGGTGAAGCGTGAGTAATTGGAAGTGCCGGTCAGATTGATGCCGATGATTTTCGGATCGTACGGACGCCGCATCAGCATCGTGCCGTCGTTCAGCATCAGCGCCATCGATCCGCCGGCGCCGAGATTCATGCCGGCGAACAGCCTGCGAAAATAGGTGAGGCGCATGGTGCCCACCACCACGCCGCCGAAACTGCCGTCCGGCCGCGTGATCCGCCGGCTCAGCGCGATGCTGACGTCTTTGCCGCTCACTTTCGGCATGAACGGGTGGCTGATGAACAGGCCGGCATTGGGAGAGTCCCGCTGCACCTTGAAGTAATCACGGTCGGCGAGATTGACCTGGCGCGGTGGCGAGGCCTGTGAGTCGAACCTGACGTTGCCGGCCTCGTCGGTTACGAGGATCGAACCCATGTCTTTCGCGCTCGCCGAGCCGTCGAACAGGACCATCTGGCGGAGTGCCGGCTTCAGGTCGAGCACGCCGGGCTGTTTCAGCCCATCGATCACCGCGCGCAGCGAAAGGTCGTAGATCTCGAGATTACGCGACACGTCGCGCTCTACCAGCAACGACACGTTGAACACGGAATCCTGCGCGCGCCGCAATGCGTCGTCGCGCATTTGCGCCAGCACCCACACGGCGATCGCGAGAATCGCGCTGGCTAGCACGATGCTGATCGCAATCACGATGTTCGGTCGGCGCGTCACCATGGTTTTTCGTTCGAGCAGGCGCGGACCCGCGCGCGTGAGCAGGAAGGCCGCGTCCGGGCTGGCGCGTACCGTAAATCGGTAGCGTACCAGACGCTGTAGCGCGCCGAACGATCGGCAAGGCGGGTTTTTGCCATGTCCTCCGTCCGCGTTTAGAACGCCGACACGAGACGCAAGTGTAATCCGAGCCTTTCACTCAATGACCAAATTATTCAATCGGCACGAAATTGTGTGTTTCTTCGGTCATCGCGCGCAAACTTTCTAGTGTTATACCCGATTAGCCTTCAGGATTTGACGTTGCGATCCGATATTCGGTGAATGGGATGCCTCTTTTGCGGCTTACGCCGATGCGGCCAGTCACGCATTCGACATGAGACAAGGAAGCGGTAAATAGCGCGGGGCCGCCGCCATGTACGACGGCCACACAGACGCTCCCATGCCCGGACCTGAGAGTCCATTGCGAAAGCATTCAAGTTTCGTTATTGGAGAAAAATCGTGACATTGAAGCACCTCACCATCAAAGCCAAACTCATTGCCGGCTTCGGCATGCTGTCTCTAATCGTCGTCGCGGTCTCCTCGCTTTCGCTGAAGGCGCTGAACGACTCAACCGATGGATTTTCCGGCTTCGTGCATGGCATCAACGCGCGCGCCGACATGGCGGTGCAGGTGCGAACCGCCGTCGACCGCCGGGCCATCGCCGCGCGTAATCTCGTGCTCGTAACGAAACCTCAGGATCTGGACCTCGAGAAGGCCGACGTGCTGCGCGCACATGAAGATGTGCAAACCAATCTGAAGAAGCTCAACGACATGATCGCCGCCGCGACCGACACCTCGGAGAAAGCTCGCAGCCTCGTCGCCGAGATCAATCGGGTGGAGGCCGCGTACGGACCGGTCGCCACCGACATCGTCAATCTCGCGCTCAACAACAAACGCGACGAAGCGATCGTCAAGATGGACGATCAATGCCGGCCGCTGCTCGCCGCGCTGATTCGCGCGACTAACGCGTATGCCGACTACACGCACGGCCGCCAGGAGCAGATGATCAACGAATACGCGGCGCACTACGAGAACCAGCGCAACCTCCTAATTGCGATCAGCCTGATCGCGGTGGCACTCGCGATCGGCGCATGCGTGCTGATCACGCGCGCCGTCACTGGACCGTTGCGCCAGGCGATCGACGTTGCGCGCACCGTGTCGGAAGGCGATTTGCGCACACGCATCGCCGTGAACGGCCGCGACGAAACCAGCAAACTGTTGGGGGCCCTGCGCGAGATGAACGAACGGCTGACCACGATCGTCGCACGCGTGCGCGACAGCAGCACGAGTATTGCCGGCGCGGCACGCCAGATCGCCGCGGGCAATATGGACCTGAGCCAGCGTACCGAACAGCAGGCTGCGTCGTTGCAGGAAACGGCGTCGAGCATGGAAGAGCTCACCTCCACCGTGAAGCAGAATGCCGACAATGCGCAGCAGGGCAGCATGCTGGCCACGAATGCTTCGTCGGTCGCGCAGAAAGGTAGCGAAGTGGTCGGCCAGGTGGTGAGCACGATGCACGACATCAGCGATAGCTCCACCAAGATCGCCGACATCACCGGCATTATCGAAGGCATTGCGTTCCAGACAAACATTCTTGCGCTCAACGCTGCCGTCGAAGCTGCGCGCGCCGGCGAACAGGGCCGCGGTTTCGCGGTGGTCGCGAGCGAAGTCAGAAGCCTGGCGCAGCGTTCATCGAGCGCAGCCAAGGAGATTAAAGACCTGATTGCCAGCTCCGTGGACAGGATCCGCGACGGCTCGGCACTGGCGGGTGAAGCCGGCAAGACGATGGCCGAAGTCACCCAGGCGGTGGCGCGGGTGACGGACATCATGTCGGAAATCGCGGCGGCATCGAGCGAACAAAGCCGTGGCATCGAGCAGGTCAATCTCGCGATCACGCAGATGGACAACGTCACGCAACAGAATGCCGCTTTGGTAGAAGAAGCGGCGGCAGCTTCGCGGTCGATGGAAGATCAGGGCCAGCAGTTGAACGAGGCGGTGGCATTCTTTCAGATTCTGAATAGCGATGCGGCAATGGCTTCTGGTTCTGCTGTTCCCGTGCATAAGGAAATACAGCGACGCGAATCGGCTGTTGCGCCTGTCCGGCGCGCCGTCCGCGCGACGCCCGCGCCGGTTGCCGCGCCGCTTGCCGCACTGGCGACGGCAGCCGTGGCGGTCGGGGCGGTCGGGGCGGATGACGGGTGGGATCAGTTCTGAGCGCTCTTCTCTGACTAAGCGCCGTGCCAAGGTGGGCGGCGCAAGCATGCGGAGGCGTGATGCGTCGCAGACGGTGGCATGCGACCAGCGTTGGAAGATCAAACAAACGTTTCCTCTCGGCTTCCTTGCATCAACGCGAATATCGAACCGCGCCGCCGAGCCGCGCGAGTGCGGCGGCCATTTCGGTTTCGTCGAGATTGCCGTAGCCAGCCCGCACGCTTTGCATGTCCTCGCCATTAGGCGAGAACCGACGGCCAGCGAGTAGAAGAATGCCAAGCCGCTCGGCGCGATCGACCAACTCGCCGGCTGAAAGCTGCCCGGGCACGTTCGAGGGCGCTTGACGCGGGTTAGTACGGGTTGGTTCGGGTTGATGGCTTGTAACGAGGCTTTGGCGTTGAGGATGCGCCTTTGCTCCCGGATTGCATCGCTCGGGGTTTAGGTCTTTGAGTGGAAAAGAAAGAGCCCTGCAAGTCTTTGGACTTGCAGGGCTCTGATATGGCCGTTTGGTGGGAGGAGGAGGATCGAACTCCCGACCTTCGCATTGCGAACCAGAAGGCCCATGCCTAAATACAAAGGTTCATTGACCTATTTCTGGATTTTTGGGACAATTTTGAGACACACCTGTCCCGGAAACGACATCTAGCGGCTAATTTGCCTATGGCGACCTTTACCAAACGCGGTGACCTTCAGTGGCAAGCCAAGATTCGCAGAAAAGGCTACCCCCAAGAGTCGAAGACCTTCGACACCAAGGCAGATGCTGAAAAGTGGGCGAGGTCCATCGAACGCGAGATGGACCGGGGACGCTTCGTTAGCAACGCGGAAGCTGAAAGCACAACCTTCACCGAGGCGCTCGACCGCTACGAGCGCGAGATTGCATCGAACAAACGAGGCGCAACGCAGGAGAAGTCGATCATTCGCCAACTGCGCGACTCATGGCTCGCAAAGCGGCCACTCGCAGGAATCCGGCGGGCTGACATTGCGAAGATGCGCGACGAATGGTGTGTCACTCATAGCCCGGCGACGGTTGTCCGCCGCCTAGCTGTAATCTCTCACCTTTTTACAATTGCGCGAAAGGAGTGGGGGCTGGAAAGCCTCTCCAATCCGGTCGAGTTAGTTCGCAAGCCAACGATCAAAAACGAGCGCATTCGCCGCATTGCCAAGATCGAACCGGAAGCCGTGAAAGGCGACTCGACCGACGAACTTGCGTACGTCAAAGCAGCGTCTGCGTCTGCCTTCTTGCCCGCGCTCATCGACATTGCAGTCGAAACGGCGATGCGTAGAGGTGAGTTGATCTCGCTCGGCCCAGCCCAAGTTGATCTTACAAAGCGCGTTGCTCGTCTTGCCATGACGAAGAACGGGAGTTCGCGCGACGTTCCCCTTTCGAGGAAAGCGATTGCCGTCTTTGAAGATCTCATCAAAGATGGGCGCGAATTGTTTTTTCCGCTCCGCCCCGACGCGGTAACTCGAGCATTCGAGAGAGCGGTCGCACGGGCGAGGAAAACGTACGAGGAGGATTGCGCGAACAAGGGCGTGACCGCGAACCCTAATCTCCTAGTCGACCTATGCTTTCACGACTTGCGACACGAGGCAACATCACGCCTTGCCGAAAAATTTCCACTCCATGAACTAGCGAAGATTACAGGCCACCGCGACACGAAGATGCTTATGCGGTACTACCATCCGAGGGCAGAGGATCTTGCGAAGAAGCTGGATTAGCGCCACCGCTTATCTTGAGCGCTCGCCAATAAAATTTTCAGCCGGACCTGAAACCGCCTGCCTGGCCCATCGTGGCAACACTGGCGGTTGCCGGGAGCAAGCCGGCACCGATCCGATCTCGACATCAGATTCGACTTCGACGTATTACGTCTCGTCGTCGGGCGCGCGCGTGCTGAAGTCAATACTGACGATCAAAGCGGACCGGCGAAATGGCACTGTGAATGCGACGAAGCACCATGCCAGGTGGTCTGACGCGGCGAGCGTTAACAACCGTTGAAATTCGCCCTCAGTCATATCAACCACTCCCTGTAACTCCGGCTTGACCGAAATGAACACGCCAATGTTCGGCACGGCTACATTGCCCAGATCCGGTTTGTCCTTCGGAGAAACCTGGATCAAGAACCTGACTACGCCGCCCACCGCTTCAGTGAACTCCCCCTCTAACTGAATCGACGCGCGACTCTCTCGCTCCGGAGGGTAACCTCGAGGCCGGTCCGCGCGAATTGACAGGCTTGAGTGCCAACTGGTGACGCGCCCATAGCGACTCAGCAACTCGCGCCGGGGGTTTCGGTGCTTCGCTTTGTTCATAACCGCCCCTCCTAGACTTGACGACCTGCCGCCAATGAATACCGAGGAATCCCGCCTGGTGTTTGCCGTTCCACTGACGCTCAAAATGCGAGGCGATTCCCCGAAGTGGCGATCTCGCGTGGCGATCGGATGACATGGCGCGGAGCGCAGATGGTTGCGAGACAAACAACAATCCGTCGTGCCAGAACACGATCGCCGATGTGACGAACAAGTGATAAATTCGCCGGCGTGCATCATGCATCATTTAAGGATGGCAAATGAAGACACAGGCATACTTTGAAGACATCTACGACCATCTGCAATCCGAGCTTCAGTCCGCCAAGCACAGCGTGAAGCTTTGTGTTGCCTGGCTTAACTGGGAAAAATACCGTCGGGTACTCGAAAACCTGCTAGAGAGGGGCGTCCGGATCGAGCTGATCCACAACGACGACAACGCGAACACGCACACGCTGAGGGACATCGCCGCAAGCATCCAACTCTTCCCCATTAGGGGACGGTGGAAGTCAGATTTGATGCACCACAAGTTCTGCATTGTTGACGACCGGACGGTAGTGACCGGCAGCTTCAACTGGTCGCGGAACGCGCCACGACATTTCGAGAACATCGTCGTGGTCAAGGATGATTTCCGGCTGGTCAAATCCTTTCTTCACGAGTTCGAAGATTTAAAGGCGTACTTCCATGACTTCAACTCGCAACAGAAAATGATCTGCGGAGCGGAGCAATTCCGTGGGGCAAAGTGCGCCAGCGAGGCCTACTCTCTCGGTGTGCTGGGGCAAGAGTCGGGAATGTACGATGACTCAGAGATTGGTGTATACAGCGTCTGCGTCAACCACCGGCATATCCAGCCTGTGACGTCCATGTACGACCAGTATCTTCTAACTCAGCTTGGCCTGAAAGACGAAAATCATTTCGATAACGAAGAGGATTACACACAGTGGCAGATGTCGTCGGACTTCAATAAGGAGCGGCAAGTTATTGGTAACTTCCAGTCCTATTTCGCGGGTCGACATCAAGGACTGAGAATTCACGCGGTGGGTGCGGTTCGCCTCGGAAACGAACTGGCGCACCTAAAGTATCAAGAGCCGCCTGAACACGAGGTCGTTGTCCTCTGGCGTGACACCTATTACCGCAAGGTCGTGCCGGAGGTCCTATACGACGAGGGGAATCTGGATCTGATTGTGGACCGGCACTACTGATCTCGAATATCTACGCCGCATGCAAACATCCTGTCGCCATACAGCCATAGCGTTGCGGATACCATCACCGGTACAACAAGACCGAGGACGAGGCATGAAAAAACACGAGCCGGTGTACAACGTGTTCACGTATTTCGAAGCCGGACAACTTCGGGCGGTGGGGATCAAACAGTATTTCAGGCAGGGAAGCGACAAGAAGAAACTGGCATTTTTGCAGGAGCGCGCCACGTTCGATTTTTCGTCGGCGCGACGCGTGCCATTGGCCCGTCCGATGAGCCGCGAGCAGTACCACGCGATGGAGCGCCTGGGCGAAACGGTCCACATCTTCGAGCCGCTGCTCGCCGAGGTCGGTGCTGGCCGGCAACCACTGTTTTGCGTCACGCCGATCGTCGACGGCGTGCCCACCATCCACGTGTCGGTGCCGCTGGGGCCGCTCGACATGTCGAAACTGCCCGACGGCGTGGGGGAGCCTGGCAAGATGGAAGACTACTTGTTCAAGTACATCAACGACGAGGCCGGCACGTTCGACATGCCGGGCCTGATCCATGACGACTATTTCAAAGCGATACGGCTGTTGTTCAACAATCGGCATTTCATCTCGTGCCTCAAACTACTGATGTCGTTTCTGGACACGATTGCTTACGTCGAGTTCGGCGACCGGCCGCCGCGTGAGACGCCCGTGTTCATCGACTGGTTGCGCACGTTCGCCGACCCGGACCCGGCCGGGGCCACGCCTGAGGAACTTTGGGAGTTCCGCAACAGCCTGCTGCACATGACGAATCTAGAGTCCCGGAAAGTCGCCGCCGGCAAGGTCGCCCGCCTGACGCCATACGTTGGCGCGCAGGAACACCCGCCCAGCGATGACCCCATGGTGAAGTACATCAACACGTATGGATTGATCGAGGCGGCGGCTGCTGCGATCACACGCTGGATCACGTCGTACAACGAACAGCCGGAAAAGATGCGCACGTTCGTCCAGCGTTACGACCGTGTGGTGTCGGACGATCGCCAGGCAATCATTCCCATGCCACCAACGCCGACCGGCGAAGCAGCGACAGGGGGCTAGGTGCCGTTTGTCGCTACAATCGGCAACAGACCAGTCAACATACAGACCACAAATGGCAACCCTGTCGTCGATCGAAAAACGGAAACTGGAACGCCTGCTCGGGATGAGCAGCGGCTACGTGCTCAACTTTTCCGACCGCACGTTTTCCATGTTCTTCGAAGAACACTCGGGCCTCGACATCGACGATGCGAAGTACCGGATCAACCTGAGTTCCGGGTCAAAGGCCAACCGGATGCGGGGTTTCTGGACCGTCGAGCCGGACCGCCTCGTCGCCAAGGTGCTCGTCGCGTTGATCGAGCACGCGAACGAATACGACTGCCTTCCGGCGGATGCGGATGCCGCGTTACTCGCCGACGTGGACAAGATCATCGCCCAGCTTCACCAAGACCCGTCGAGCCCCGTCCCCGAGATCGACGCGTTCACCGCCAGCGTCAACGACTTGGACTTTGAAGCGGCAGCGAAGCACATCCGCACGGCGATCGAACAGAACGAGCCGGCGACGGCGCTGGATCGCCTGCACGTGTTCGCTATGAAGTTTTTGCGGACGCACTGCGAGCACCGCGGCATCGAGGTCAACCGGGACAAGCCGTTGCACAGCCTGATGGGCGAGTATGTCAAAGCGATACGGGTCGCTGGCCTGATCGAGTCGGACATGACCGACCGCATCCTGCGCAGCAGCATCAGCGTCCTGGAGGCGTTCAACGACGTGCGCAACAACAAGAGCCTGGCGCACGACAACCCAATCCTGAACCATTCGGAGGCGTTGCTGATCTTCAGTCACGTCGGCGCCTCGATCCGGTTCATCCGGGCGCTCGAAGGGCGGGCCAGAGCCAATCCCCGATGAGCACGTGGCAAAGCGCGAGCGTCGGCGGGGCGAGGGCCGTTACAATGTCGCAAACGTCGCAGGCGACGCCGCTCGATTGGGGGCAAGACGCGGGAAAGGGGATCGGGGGCGATGGACATCGGAAAACAAAAAGAGCAGTTCAACAAGGCGTACGTGCGAGCGATCGCCGCACAGGCGGGCCTCAACCCGTCGGAACTCGACGTGGACGACGACAGCGTTGACCTGGAGCTTACCGGACGCGGCTTCAAAGGCCCGGTTCGCAACCCCAAGGTCCAGTTCCAGCTCAAATGCACGTCACGTGACCTCGTGACCGGCGAGGTCATCCGCTTTCCGTTGTCCCGCAAGAACTACGACGACCTGCGCGGCGACGATGTCATCTGCCCGCGTTATCTAGCCGTACTGCTCGTGTCCGACGAGCCGGCGCATTGGGTCCAGCATCATCAGGACCACATGAGCATGCATAACGCATGCTTCTACGTGTCACTGCGCGACCTGCCGGACACAGCAAATAGCACGACGGTGACGATTGACGTTCCATTGAACCAACGCCTGACCACCGAAGCACTGACGCACCTGATGACCTTGGCGAGCAATCGAGGGAGCGCGCTATGAGCCGCGACGACTTGCTCAAACGCCTGGCCGACATAACGCCCGATCAACTGGCCGCTTACCTCGACCTGCGTGGCTGGCGAAAAGATGCGGACCTTGGGGCGATGGCGTCGGTGTGGCACCGACCGGAACCCCAGCAGGAAGACGCCGAAGTTTTACTGCCGTCGCTGCAACAGCGGGCGAAAGATTTTGGCCGGCGGCTGGTCGACGCCGTGACGGCGATCGCCGACTTCGAGGGGCGGCCGGTCCTCGATATCGTTCGCGATGTTGCTGGATATTTTTCGGATCGCATCCGCGTTCGGGTGTTCCACTTCGACGTGGAAGGCGGCACGATCCCGCTCGACGATGGCGTGCTGCTGAACCAGCGGGCGCGCGACCTGATGGAAGCCGCCGCACTTGCGTCCACCTCGAAACGGCGGCAGTTCACGGGGCGCAAGTCCGACGAGATGAACGAATACCTGCGATCGCTGCGCTTGGGTCAGACGGAAATCGGCAGTTACGTCGTCAACATCATCGCTCCTGTACCGGTCCAGCAAACGTCGCAACTTGGTTTGCCATCGGTGCCGACGACACGCCTGGTGACCGCCACCCTGTCGTCGGGGCTGCGGGCGCTCGACGATGCGATCGGTACGATCTCGAGCGGCGGGAACACTATCGTGCTCGACGAAGCCGTGAACAATGGCGCGAGTGCAAACTTGTGCGATGCGCTCGTGGGTTTGAGCGGTGCAGACCAGAAGCGTGGCTTCGAGGTGACGATCACACCGGCCAGCAGCGGTTTGGAGCCGAGTCCGCCGGTCAAGTTCGTGTTCGACAGGGACAAGGTGGAACGCGTCGCGGAGGCGGCGGCCTACTACAAACGCGAAGACTACACGCTGTACGACCGGACAATCACCGGGTCCGTCGAAAAACTGGACCGGCCGCTGGCCGATGAAACCGGAACGATCACGATCGCGGTGACGTTGAACGGTCAACCGAAAAACGTTTCTGTTGAACTCGACAAGGACGAGTACCAGCAGGCCGTCCTCGCGCACGGCGAGAAAACGTTGGTCCAGTGCCATGGCGATGTCCGTGTCATGTCGCGAGGCGCGCGTCTGGTCAACCCGCGCAACTTCAAGGTCATCAAAAACGGCGATCTGTTGTAAGGGTGGACGCTCCGCCCGCCCAATGGCCTTGGCTGCGACTACGCATTTGCTTTCTCCTTCCGTGTGCGCTTCGGCTTTGCAGGCGGAAGGAGGCTGGTCACCTTGCCGTAAAGGACAAACAGGAACGCAACACGCCCCGCATCGGATTTGTCGCCTTTGAACCCGTAAGCGGCATCGACCGCCCGGTCATTGGCAACATGCGCCTTCCGAAGTTCCGGCGGCATGGTCCGCGGGTCATAAAGATCAGCCAGTGACGACCCGGGGAAAAGCGAACGCGCGTCGAGAATCGCCTGGGCGGTGGACTCCAGTGCTTTTCGTTGCGCTTCCGTCGCTTCTGGCCATGGATAGTTGTTGAATACGATCTTGACGGAATATTGAAAGTCGCTTTTCAGTCGTCCCGTTACAGTGCGCACCCAAGCCATATGCATGGTCGAATGCAACACTGCGAAATGATACGGCGTCGCGTCGGGCATCAGACGTACCTTGTTGCTCGCAAGGGTTGGCGGTTCCAGGTACCCCAGCGGGATGAACTCGCGGCGATACGACGAGACTTCAGGGATCACCAGGAACGGCTTGTCCGGCATGAACTCGACGTGAAAGCGCGTCGGCATGTCCGCCAACTTTTGCGTGGGGAGGCTATCGCTCGCAAGACGGCTCTTGCGGACGGCCTCGACGCGCTTCATACATTCCGGCAGCGCGCGCAGTTCGTTCGGCTTTAGATCACCCAGCCACAGGCACCACCGACTCAGGTCGTTGATAAACTCAACCGAGCCGTACCACCGACGAAACAGCGGGGCGGCTTTCGGTTCCAGTTCGACGAACGCAGCTTTTTCGTCGTCGGTGAAAAGATAATGCCCACCGTCGATAGGCTTGTTCCCGATGCCGATTTCCGGAACGGGGCATATTGGAGTGCGTCGATTGGGCAACAAGTAGTCGGGCGCATCGACCAGGTAAGGGTTGATGCGTTTGGCGGCGATGACTAGCGCGTTCTCGGCCTTAATGTCGCCGGTGTAGTCGTAAATCGTACACCGATCCGGTACGCGGAGACCAAAGCCGATGATGACGCAATGCACCGCGGCGATCCCCTTGCCTTCGTTGCTCCACTGAAACGTGCGATGCCCGAAGCGGATATGGATGCCGCCTTGCAGCAACGGTCCCCAAAGCGCAGACACCTGCTCGCCCTGCGTAATCGAGTTGGTCGAGACAAACGCTACGTCGATGGTCGGGTTTTGCTGGATGTATGCCAGTGCCTTTACATACCAGGCTGCCACGTAGTCCAGCAGACCTCCATTTTTGATCTTGGCAAAGATCAGGCGAGCATCTTCCCGCTGGGCGTCGTTCAGGTATTTCGCACCGATAAACGGGGGATTGCCCATCACGTAAGAGCATTGCGTGGGCGGTAGGATCAACGCCCAATCGAAGCGGAGGGCGTTTTCCTGGTGGATGTGCGGTGTATCAACCAAGGGAACCGTCGGGCGCGTGTTGCCGAAGCGATCCGCTGATTCCAGGTTCATCTGGTGATCGGTGATCCACAACGCGACGCGAGCGATGTGCGCCGCCGCATCGTCGATTTCCAAGCCGTAGAACTGATTGACCCGCACCCGGCAAAGCGTGGACACGTCAAGCAGGCCGGGGCCTTGCCCGAAGTCAACAAACAACGCCGCGATGACATCGTTTTCTAGGCGTCGCAGTTCCCGGTAAGCGATCACCAGGAAGTTGCCACAGCCGCATGCTGGATCAAAGAAGGTGAGCGTCGACAACTTGTCGTACAGCGCTTGCAATCGGGGCTTGCTCTTTCGCGCCTTCTCGAACTCGGTACGTAGATCGTCCATGAACAACGGGTTGATGACCCGCAAGATATTGCGTTCCGAGGTGTAGTGCGCGCCGAGTTCCCTGCGACTGGCCTGGCGCGTCTCGTCCGGCGTGTGCACTTCGAGTACACCTTGGAACATTGCCCCAAAGATCGCCGGGCTGATCCCACTCCAATCCAGTTCCGCGCACTTCACCAGCAGGGTTCGCATGTCCGCATCGAACGAAGGGATGCGTGTACGCTCGGAAAACAACGACCCGTTGATGTAGGCGAACGCGGCCAGACGGTCGTCCAGGTTCGACGACCGATCGCTGTACGACGTGTCAAGCACGTCGAACAGGCTCGCCAGGCTTTGCCCGGTGTCACGTCCGTCGGGCCTTGTGGTTTCGACGTACCGTCGAAAGAGGCCGTCTTGTCCAAAAATCCCGGTGTCGTCGGCGAAGAGGCAGAACAGGAGCCGCGTGAGAAACACTTCCAGATCGCGCCCGCGGAAGTTCGCCTGCAACAACGCCTCGTGCAACTTCGAGACGGCGTACGCCGCCTTTCGGTTGATCGGCGACTCCTCCAGGATCTCCGGCGACGCATCCTTCTCGACCAGGAACCGGAACCAACCGGCGTGCTTGGAAAGGTCCGCGAGTTTGCACTCGGCCTGGGTGTCAGTTTTCAGGTCGTACAACCTGAACCGGGCGAAATCCGACACGATGATATATCGCGGACGTTCGCCTTCCGACAAGGCCGTGAAGTAGTCGGACGCCTGTGTAAACGCCGAGTTCAGATCTTTGCCTTTGCTCTTGTGCTCGACGATCAACAACCCGGGAATAAACGAGTCGATGAAACCTCGCGTGCCGTCGAGTTTGTCCACCGCCTTTTCGTAGATCGTCGCCGACTCCGGACGGATGCCGAAGCACTCGTAAAACCGCGCCCAAAACAACTTTGCGTCGGCATTCTCGCGTTCCGCCTGTTTCCATTGTTTTGCAAACGCCTGCAAGTGGGCACGGATTTCCGGGAACGAGATGGTGGTCATTGCGCTGGCGTCGTGTCAAAGGAAAGGGGCGATTGTATCCGGTAAGAGCCATGCAACGGCTTCGATCAATGTGATTGCCCTTTGATTGGCCGTGTCGATGGACGCTGTCGGCGAGGCCGCGATGCGCCGCTATATATACAGCACGTTCGAACCGCAGACGGTCTAAAGGATGGCGGACTGCTTGAGCGCGATGGCGCTGCGTATCAAATCGTATCGGCCAAGTGTTTGGGTATAACGTTCAACGGCCGGTCGGTCGCTTCGGAGGGGACAAGACCGCGTGCGGTGCGACCTTGATTGCATCGCAGAGCACAAAGTGTGCGTCCCCTATCCCTTCGGGGTTGGCACCCTCGACCTCAAGAACGGCTCAGGAAAGGTGTCGGCATCAGTCCTCGCCAGCTGTCAACCAAGAAGGCCGTCTGCAGTAACTGCCGAAATAATGATTGGCTTTATCGAGGATGCGTCATCTACCACGCATTCGTAACGCAATCTCATCTCGGTCGATCCCGGCAGGGGTATGTATCAATAACGACGCATTGATGACGTATCTATAACGCATCCGCCTACACTGATCGGCCGTCGGTGTAGCCGCCGCTTCCCACACGACGCGTAGTCGACGCAATATTGACGCATTTGAACTCAACAAGATTCCGCGAACTCGACCAACACATACCCGCACGCAGCTCGCGCAAAGTCGCTTCCGAATATCTCGTGTCCCGCAGAGCCCGGATTCGGACCGGTTTGGTATCTGATACTTTTTCGACACCCTATGGTTGTTACAGCTCACTGCAAGTGAAGCTGTAACGCGGCTATGTGAAAACATAGCCGCTACCTGATACCTAACCGCGTAACGAATCCACAAATGCATTGGACGCCGTCTCGATTGAATACCAACAAGATCACGGAAGCTGATAGTCTTGTGGACAAAATATCTTGCAACCCCAATAGGCAGAGCACTTGTGGTTTGCATCCCTAAATGGAATTGAGCACGGCCATGATGAACCCAAGGCAAGCAGCCAGAGACCAGACTCGTACAAAAGAAACCATTGATGGGTACCTCGCCCGCGCGCATGGTCTCCTCTGTCGAATTGCCGATGAAATGCAGTTACCCGAAGACGCTTACCCGGCTCCTTCCGATGTAGTGGCCTACATGAGACGGCACGCGAGCGAGTGGAAGTGGGCGACCTTCCGGCAGTATCAAGCGTGTCTGGTGTGCCGTTACGAGATGGAATTCGAACGCACTGGCCACCCGCTGTTTCAGAAAACGGCCGATGAAATCCGACTCCTCCCATATGTCGACTGCAAGCCAGAACGGGAAATCGGACGCACGTCGTCACGCAAACGAAAGGGCATCCCCAAGCGTGACTACGACGTGTTGGTCGCTAACCTCGCGAACCCATCACGTGACGGCGACTATTCGCGGAGAACAGCCCTCTGGTTGATGAGTGCCATTGTGACGGGGCTTCGACCTTGCGAATGGCAGCACGCCAATCTATCCGAGGACCAAGCAGCACTAGTCGTCAGAAACGCAAAGGCCACGAACGGACGTGCGACCGGTGAGCATCGTGTCATCCCTGTACATTCGGGCGATCTACCGATTGTTCGAGCGCACCTGGAATCGCTGCGCGAACTTCAAGCGCGGGGAATTCAATTCTCGGCAATTCAGAAGGGGTGCAGCCAAGCTCTACGCCGGCTGTGTAAGGCACTATGGCCGGGCGATACCAAACGCACCTATGCCCTCTATTCTGCTCGGCATCAGTTTTCGGCGAACGCTAAGGCAATCGCTTCGCCCGACGAGGTGGCAGCACTGCTGGGGCATCGATCCATCCGGACAGCGCGCCGACACTACGCTCAGCGCCGCAGTGCGTGGACTGAATTCAAGCAAAGGCAGGCAGATGTCCGCAAGCCGAATGAAACAGTCAATCGCGCGTCCTCACCATCATCGAGGTCGCGGCACGGCTAATCGATTCAATCAGCCGAGACAGATGATCGCTCCATCGATATCGCTGAACTAAAGTTACCATACCGAACATCGCGTGGCCGCCTTATCAGCCTAGAGACACGCCAACGTTCAGCGCCACCCCAGCACACATCCACAGCTACCAGAAGAACGCACGAGCTCGTTCCTTTCTGCAATTTACGTAAGCAACGCCTTTCGAACCAGCAAAGAAATCGGCTCGCTCACCGACTTACGGCGCAGCCAAGCACTGCTTTTTTGCCTGTTAGGCAATTTTCCCAGCCTACGAGAAAAAATATTTCCGCGAGTTTGAAGTATAGGACAAACCGGTACTTGCCGAATTATCTGCGTCAGTGATAATTGATTATCTTTAGTTAGATAACCTTAGAAGAATGTCGGTACGACGACCGGCTGGAACCGGCCGTCGCACCTAATCACACATAGACCTGTTCGAGAGGCCAACGCATGACTACCCGCATTCTACAAGCAAGTCACCCCCTTTCTTCGCTGCCGTTCGACACCGATTTATCGGTTGTCCTCGAGACCGAAGACGTGTGGCACATGTCGCTCCAACGCTTGGAAACCCTCATTGAGCGCACTGAACCCGGAGAGACGCGGGCGTATTTGTACGGCCTATATGACATGCGTCGTTCCGTGGTGTACGCCGGGGGCAGTTGACATGGTGATTCGAAAAATCATTTGCGCCTATGTGCTCGCTGTTGTCTCGACGTCAGCGCCCGCCGATCAACAAAGCACGTCCGACATGCTTGCAGCCGCACAAGCGGCGGCCGATACGCGTCACGCCGAAGCGCTCGCACATTTACAGCAGGTTCAGATCAACAACGATGCGGCACTGGACCGCGCAGTGACCGCGTGCGAGTGCGTGAATGGTGTGTCGGTGATGCGCCAAATGACCGTGAGGCAGTGGCTTGCGGAAGGAAAAGTCATTGCTATGAAAGTGCGGCTGTTGGAACTGTTTGTGTCAGCTCCGACCGCGATGCGTCTCGAATCTACCTGCCACTGAGGACGCCACTGTGAAAATCACCAAGGTCAAACTGAGTGCCACGTTCGCGGGAGCCGCACTGCTCTCGGTCAGCAGTAGTGCCTTCGCCGTATGTGACGGATGTGTCGTCAGCGCGATCACGGAGGCACAACTGACAGTTCAAACAGCAATCGCATCCCTCGGCACATCGTTATCCACAATTTTGAACGAGATCGATACTGACATCGCAAGCGTCGGTTCAAAGGTGTCGGATAGCGTCGTGCAGGCGTCTAACACCCAACGCGAAATGGCACTGGAAGTTCAGCGGCAACAGGAGATCGATCGAGTTATGCGCGAGACGGAACTACCCATCGATCCCTGTTCTACGTCGAGCAGCAACTATGCATTGCAGGCCGTCCATAGCACTACTACAACAGCGTCCAGCTATCGGCCGAGTGGCTCGCATGTCGGCTATGCACCGCTCGATAAGGCGCTCAACTCGCCCGCCCCTTCAGTTGAGGCATCGCGTCGAGCGTCAGCAAGCATCCACGCCGACAACTATTGCAGTCCGCTCGAACTGCAAATGGGCTACGCCGGCTGCAAGGCTTCCACAATGCCGGACGGCGATGCGGACGTGGATTCGGTTTTCATCGGTGCAGGCATGCCCGGGAAGGACGTCGATTTGACGTTCACACCGCAGCAGCAGGACGCGGCGCGCGCTTACGCCCGTATGTCAATCGATCCACAACCGCCCGAGAGTATCACCAAGGCTGAAGCCAGCACGGAAACAGGCAAGCTATATATAGCGATGCAGAAGGCGTATCAGGCGAACATGTCGTCTGCAATCAAGCCCATGAACGAGCTGATTGCGTCGCGCATGCCATTCCCCGGTAGCGCCCAACTGATCCAAGACATCAAGCAGTCAGACGCTGCGGCTCAGTATTTCAATGCGAACGCATCAAGCGTTGCCAAGAGCACCGGCATCATGAGCCTCGGGGAACTCGAAGACTTCGAGGCGGGCCGCCGTTGGCAAAATCCTTACTGGCAAATCGAATTCAGTGCAGTAGCCGACCCGACGAAGCTTCAGCGTGAACAGCTTCTCACGCAAGCATTTTTGGTTGATCAGATTCATGAACTGGTCAAAGCGGTGAGGCAATCGAATGTCCTGTCGGGACAATCTCTTGCTGCGCACGAACGCTCGGCAGATCGTCCCGCAATCGAAGCTCAACTTCAGCGCGTACGTGCGACTAATGCCCGGTGAGCCACCAAATGCACGCATTGAACCTCAATAAATTATTCATCGGCTCGCACGCTCGGCAACGAGGCATCTATGATTTGCTGTCGCTTGGAATCGGCGCGTCGATCGCGATCGCGTTTGCCACTGCGCAGATATGGGCACAGCGTCAGGAAATGCTTTCGCAGCAGACTGCCGCACAGGGAAACCTACTTGCCGATATCGGGAACAGCATCAACGGCGTGTATCTTACCAAGTACTATTCGAATCTGATTAACGGGACCCCGATCGCGGGCGTCGCTGATGAGTATTCGCCGACGATGACGGAACTGGTGAACATCAACGTAGTTCCGGCCGGGTTCTCGACAACGAGCGCATACGGCACGCCCTATGTGATCTCGCTTGCGAAGACGCCCGCAAGCTGCGCTGCCCCAAGCTGCGACATCGCTGGCCTCGTGTACATAGCTGGCTCGATCACCGATCCGTCTACGGGGAAGCCGATGACGCTGGACGACGGGGCTGCTGCGATCGGTGGGGACGGTGGATACTCGGACATCATCACGCCTGGCACGATTACGGGCATGAATTCTGGCTGGAATCAGCCGAATCCGATGGGGAACATTTCTGGCATCCTCGCCATGCGCGTTGGCTACGGGTCAAGCGGATGGTCTGCGTTTGTACGTCGTGATGGGTCGCTTCCTATGGAAGGGAATCTGAACTTCAAGGGCTCGACCGGGACCCTCCATAACATCGTCAACGCCGCCACGGTGAATGCGTCCACGTACGTGTCTGCGAATGGCGCGCAGTCAACCACAATCGCAAACGATGGGGCGGGGAACACCAACACATACCAGGCCGGCGCTTGGCAAGTCCTGAACAAGACGGGGGCGGCATGGGCGACGGTTAACTCGGGGAACGTCAACTCCAATGGGAGCGTTGCCGCTACTGGCAATGTGACGGCCAACGGCAATGTGACCGCGAACGGAACAGTAGTCGCGAATGCTGCGCAGATCAATGGCAACACAACGATGGGTAACGGCACCCAAATCTACAATCCGGGCACGCAGTACATCGAGACGGGTGGCGGAAACCTGTACCTGAAGCCATGGAACGGTTCAGGGGTGACGGTTGTTGGCGGGGGCGGAGGGAGCGGTCAACTCGTGACGACCGGCAGATTTACTGCCAATGAGTATGTGCAAGTTAACGGTAGCGCAGTTGCGGGCACTCCATGCGGTGGGAATACGCTCATTGGCACCTCTGGCAGCGGGCCCCTGTTTTGTCAGTCCGGTGTGTGGAGAGCAGCAGGTGAGGCGTTCACCTATTCCAGTTATTCAATACCGATCAACACTTCGAGCCTGTATCTGGGCGTTCACGCCTATTGCAGTCTTGGGCAACTCTCCGGAGGACCGGAGGGGGGCTTTCAACAAATCTACACTGACGGAGCCAATAACTGGTGGGCGACCAATACTTACTGGCCTGATGGGAAATGGGCTGACCCCAGCATAGTCGCTAACTGCCTCAATCTGCCGGGCGCAGGGGCATGACCAACCCAGACATGAAATCCAACAACCTTCTAACGGTACGCCAACTCTGGGTGATGTCATGTCTAGAAACATTAACCGCGTCCTGCGGATATTAGCTGCTTTGCCGCACGTCCTGCGCCGTCGCCGCGCGCGCGGTGGACTGAGCCATGAACAGTTTAAAGACGCGTGCCTCATCTTCCAGATAGGCGTGCTCGCGCATTGCTTCATGTGCGCCTCGGTGTGGTGGGCGCGAAGCCACTATGACCCGATGAACTGGTTGGGCGTTTGCCTGGCCGCAGCGTGGACCGCCTTTTTCTGGTCATTCCTCCTGAAACAGGCGTACGCGCAACTCAAACGCGCCGTCGAATCGGAGATCAAGCGATGAACGATGAAACAAAAAAGAAGGGCATCGGCCGCCGTATCGCGCACGCGAGCCTGTACATCATCCCCGGCTATCCAATCTTCCGGGCCTTCAAGTCCGCGAAAGACGCGATGGGAAGCGGCGCAAAGACGGTACGGGACCTGAAAGACGAAATCGACCGGCAAAAGCCGACAACCCGGCATGTCAGAACTTATCGCGAAGCGCTCGCGCGACGGCCGGCCGACGCGTTGCCGCTAGAGCGGATTGCGCAAGACTGCCTCAACAAAAAACGCCTTTGTCTGGTTTTCGTCGCCCTTTGCGCCTCCTACGCGTTCGGCGGTATGCTCGGCGGGAACCTTTTCGCCGTGGTGAATGGCATCCTCGGTATCGGTCTGCCGATGTTGTTTGCGGTCAAGTACGAGCGGCAACTATGGCAACTGGAGGCCGGCCCGCAACAGCCCGACGCGCCGCTCGGCAGTCTCCGCGACTTCTTTCGCTCACGAGGCGCGGTCTCGCGCCTGTTCAACCCGCACCTTTTTTCCTGACAAGGTGTGCAGATGAACAAGATCAATCAGGTTAGACGGGTAACGGTAGCAACGTCACTCATGCTGGCAACAGCAACATCGATTGCGCAGCAGTCGTCTATGACGATAGGCGATATCCGGAACGCGGCAAACCGCAGCGGCGACAAGTCCATGTCCCTGCTCGAACTGGTGTTCGGGCCAGCAGTACACAACCCGCTCGCTGCCGGCAGCGGAGCAGGCGGCATGGTCGCACAAATGTTCCTTGTGCTGAACTCGTGCGTGCTCGCGGTGGGCGTGATTTGGGCGATGTATCACTTTAGCGCTGCGCTTATCGCGACCGGGCAGGACGGCGAATTCATGGGGCAAAAAAAGTCATCGCCATGGTTCATCATCCGCACCAGCGTCGGGTTCTCGTCTCTCGTACCGGTGTTCGGTGGCTTCAGCGGCGTGCAGATGGTGATGCTGTGGGGAACCATGCTCGGCGTCGGCATCGCCAACCTCACACTGGACGCTGCCGTGAGCGTGCTCAACACGGGCGGTTCGATGATCGCGACGCCGGCTGCGCCGCAGGCTACGACGCTTGCAAAAGCCCTGTTCGAAGCAAACCTTTGTGCTCAATCGGCCAACACAGCGATCGCAAACATGCCGAACGATAGCGGTGTGTCCGTTGATCCGGTAGAGAACTTCAACCCGATCGCGACAAACACCAAGATCGTCCTGATGAATCAGCGCGGCCTGTCGTGCGGCGGGGCCGAGATCAACCTTGCACGGCCGCCGTCGATGCCGGAATACGACGGCATGGCCGTCTATTCAGCTGATCCGGACGCGGCATACTCCCAAATGCTCAGCGCACACCAAAACGCGCTGGCCGCGATGCAGTCCACTTTGCTAGCCGCAGCGCAGGCTTACGTATCTGCGGTGAACGGGCAATCGCAACCGGCCGATCCCGAGAACACCATCAACCAAGCCGCATTGCAATATCAGTCCTCGATTACACAGGCAATCTCGAACTCATCAAGCGCGATCAATGAACTAACAAGTGTCATCCAGTCGAACCTGCAACGCGACGGCTGGATCATGATGGGCGCTTGGTATCAGACCTTCGCGCAAGCCAATTCACAAGTCAGCAACCTGGCGAACGCGACGGCTGCCGCAGTGCCCGGCACGGTTGCCGACAACATCCCGTATCCGCAGCTATACCGTAAGGTGAGCACTGTTTATAGCCAACAGCTTCAACAGGACGCATCGGTTGCTACAACGCAGGGCGCATTGGACAACCTTTCGGCGGGTATAACCGGCACTGATCCGAAGACGATCATCGGGAAGATCTTCAACGGGCAGGGACTGGTGAAGTGGGTCGTTAGCTGGAACTCGGGACAAGGGCCGGGTGCTGCCACCAACCCGCTGATCGGCATGAAAAACCTTGGTGATCGCATCCTCGATGCGGGGTGGGTAGCACTCGGCGGATACGCTGGTGTCGAGGCCGCCTTGGGCGCGAAAGACACCCTGATTGGTAAGGCGGCAGAGGTCGCCACGGGCGGGATCTCGGGACTGGTTGGTGGCATGGGCAGCGGCGTGATGAAGGCACTCGGCCCGTTCATCGTCATGCTGGTTATTACGCTGTTTTTCTTCGGCGCGATGCTGTCGATCTACGTACCTATGCTACCGTTCATGGTCTGGTTCGGTGGCGTGGTTGGCTGGTTTGCCGTTGTGTGCGAGAGCCTTGTGGCATCGCCGTTATGGGGGTTTGCGCACCTTGACGGCGAAGGCGAGGGCGTGGGCCAGCGCACAACACACGGCTATATCTTCCTGCTCAATGTGATGTTTCGGCCGGTGTTCATGATGTTGGGTTTCGTATTTGGCGGGGCCGGCGTCGTTGCACTCGGAACGTTGCTCAATTCGATGTTCGGCGTCGCCCTACAGAACGCGCAGTACGATTCGACAACCGGTCTGGTCAGCATCGTCGGGTTCATCGTGCTCTATGTGAGCATGTGCCTGTCGCTCGTGAACGGCGCCTTCTCGCTTATCCACGTGATCCCCGATCAGGTATTTGCGTGGATCGGCGGCCAGATGGCCGGACGTGTTGGCCAAGATCTGCACGACAAGACTAATCAGAATTTCGGCGCGGGGGTCAGTCAAGGAGCCAACGTTGCTCGCAGTCAAGGGCCTGCGATGCTGGGGGGCGGTGGCGCCCCAAGAGACGCGGGTCACATCTCCCGCGAGAAAATGTAGCAAGAAGCCCGTCCATTTGGCCGGCTCTTCTTTATGAAACGGGGCAGGCTACGCGGCGCGACGGCCTGACGCTACGACGGCGTCGAAATCCTTGTCATAGATTTGCTGACGATTCTGTTGCACCATCAGGTAATTCGATGGAGCAACTTTTGCCAGTTCTCTCAGGGCCGCGTCCTTCAACGCCTTGTTGCCCGCAAGGTTCGCTTCTGCCGCCAGCAACTGTTGCTCAAGATTTTTCGCATAGGTCTTCCAATCTGCCGCGTTCCGCTCGGCGGCAAAAGCTCTGCCAAGCGTGGCTCCGTTATCGCTCATTCTTGCGCTCCTTCAGATATGCCCGATTCTATTTTTTCAATATATCGGGAACGGATTCACCCTCGCAAGAGCCTTTTTCGCAACCCTCGTCATCCCCAGCACCAACGATTTGGCTAGATCGCCGGTCAACGTAGGCGGGTTTGATACCCTTCGCTTCCAGCTTGCGCACGGCGTCCGCAACGGCTGTTTGAGCTCGCTTCAAGAATTCAGGGCTGGTCATGTAGCGGCCTAGTTTGTCGGCTGGCATGTCGCGTTCTCCTTGTCCTGTCCCAACCGGTCGTATGTTGGCGTAAATCCCGGCCTCTCCAATCCGCTCATGGCAGCCTCGACAACCTCGGCCCCACGATCAAAAAATTCCTTGCTGGTGATGCACCTGCCCAATCTCGAATTAGGCATGTTGCTTTCCCGGCTGCACTCGATACCGCCAAGGATACGCCGACACACCGGTACCTCGAAAGCATGAATTCACGGCCACGCCGATACGGGCGCGACCAAATAACCCGATCTCCCTCGGTGAGCGGAATTAGTTAGATTCGAAAGCCCGGGATTTTGGTTGGACTATCCGGAAATCGGCAGCAACAGTTAGGAAGACCGGTCGCTGTAGCGTGATCGTGTGGGAAGGCGAGCGCCGCTTCACGACCCTATTCGGCCCTTCAGCCCAAGATGACCGCAACGGCGGCGTTTAGCGATAGAACAGTCATTCGGTCATTGCGGCAACCCGGCTCAAGGCGGAAACCAAGAATGACAATCGAAAAATCAACCGTTGATCAACACCGAATCACGCCTCCTGCACCAACGGCTGGCGAAGTACCCGGAGCTTACAAACCTACTCCAATGGTGCCTCGTAGTTGCTCAGGGAGGAGAACGCCCCCGCGAAAAACATGAAGTTGCCGGACTTGCTCACGGTATCAGTATGTTCCTCACAATGGTTGGGCCCGCCGACCAGAACCGTTTGAATAAGCACCGATGCCGTATGCCGCCTCACCTCGGCTTTCCCGATTGTCTGGCGCCCTGCTCTCAGAGCGCCTATTCTAATTGTGACGAAGTAACCGATACTCATCTTGAGACCAGCCATGCTCCTTGTCCTCGCATTTTCCAGCACAGGTTTTCTCGTGGGCATCATGACGGCGTTTTCTTCCGATCACATGGCACGAATAGTTGTTCCTCTCTTCTTTGCCCTATTCGGGGGATCGCTTGTTACCTTCGGTCAAAAGCTCGCTCCGGATCAACGTAAAGTCGCGTATCTTTCACTTCTGTCAATATCAGCGTCGTGCGCTGTCGGTATCGTACTAGGCGTCCTCTGTGTTCAATACAGGTGGTTGAGTCCACGAGCAGAGGTCCAACTCGGCGCGGGCAACCCCAAGGCCACGACCGGCGGATCTGACACGCAAAATCCTCCTTATCTTCGCGGACAGACGTTGAAAGAGATTGATTCGATCCAAGCACTGGTCGGGCAAGGATTTATAACTAAGGACAAGGCTTACGACAAACTTGTCGAGCAACTCCGCACAGATCAATCTGAAAAGGATGAAAAATGACTAGGCGCCTAGCGATCGCATTTCTCGCGATGGCGCACCAAATCGTTTGCGTCGCTGCAGGCGACACTGCGGCAACTGTCTTTATCATGGCGGAACGAACGGGTAGCGTAGAATTTGGGACCGGTTTTTTTATCGACGACCGCGGAATGGTCGTTACAGCCTACCACGTGCTGATGGGCGCAAGAAAAGTGACAATTTGGGATGCGCAAAATAATCCATATACAAGCGAAAATAACAAAATACAGGTTATAAATCTTGATGCAAAAGATGATATCGCCCTTTTGTCAATTAATACAAAAACTCCTAATCATTTTAACTTGGATAGCGCCACGCCGAAGTCCGGCATTCAACTTAAGATCATAGGCCATCCTAATGGATTCAAATTCCAAACATTAAGTGCTCAGACGACGCAGGACGGTTTCGCCAGCTCAATATCGATTCCTGACACGCAGGGCAAGCCTATATATTCACAAAATTTCGACGTGATCCCTTTGAATATTACGGTATACAACGGCATGAGCGGAGGACCAGTTATCGATCAAAACGGAGACGTCATTGGCCTACTTTCCGGAAGTCTTAACGTTGGCGGCAGCTTGGCATGGAGCATTCCTGCCAAAGCAATAGAAAAAATGATGCATGAACCGAGTACATGGCCGAAGGACATTCGTTCCATCTCGTGGACGGGATTGCCCACCAACAGTCAATGGCGAAGTTTCGGCGTACCTAAAGATGTGAGCATATCCGACACGGTCGCGTGGATAAATGCTAAATGGACCAATGATGGTGCGCGAAACGCTGATAAACAAGGACTCCCGATACATGTGACCGAATCTCGCGCGTCCTACAATGAAGCTACCAAGACCGTTTCCTTCGCCACGCGTTATTCGTATCTCGGCGAGTATTATCGCGCTCTTACGACTATTTCCTTGCCCGACGCAGCCAGTGCCGTTTCGGACGAAAGATATCTCACAGACAAATCCGGATATTTTGTGCTTGTAAAATGCCCTGTTGACCGCTCCTGCGTTTCAACGAAACTTCTGAAAGAAACTGTGACGGAAACGAAGGTGCTTGTAGACGACAAAACGAATAACACGCGCATCTGGCCATGGTTTTTTGCGGATGCCGATGCATCGGGCCGAGTTGCTTCTGCGATTAATCATCTAATCCGCTTGCACGATGGGCCTGCACAAAAAAGCGATTTGTTCTGAAAAAAACAATAACTCCGATATCCACGTTTTCAATCGAGGAGGCCACATGAGCATGGAGACGCGCACGGTGTTATGCATGGTATGCACGCTCGGATACGTAAATTCCGCAACTGCGGATGTTTGCACCGCTCGGGTGAAGGTGCAGTCATCGGGTTTTACGGAACAAACCCTCACATTCAAAGTAAAGGTGTTTGCAAACAAAAAAGAGGAAGTTCGAACGGTCTTTTATTCTTTTTCTGGAACCTATGGCGCACAGATCCCCGGTGACGATGGGTTGGGTGTTCCGCCTGTTAACACAAGATCCTTCTTCAATTCCAGTGAGTCGATTCAAATAGATCAAGGGGACGACGACGCGGAGGACCAAATTGCGGTTGCGGTGCCACTTCGGCCAATAGCGCCGCCAAAGGTAAACAATATAATCGTCAATGGATGCTTCGTCCAATAGCTCCTAGGCAATTTCGAGCGAACATCGCAACCACAGATTAATGATCACGAGATTTCGTTCGACGGCCATTTTGCCACTGGAATGTAGTTTGAATTGGTCACGGAAGAAGCGGCATGGACGTATGAAGAGGTATTCGAAAATTACGGGGTGCGCGATGAGAATGTTGTTTTCGTTCATGGTCTTTGCAACCTCTCTCGCCAACTCGGCAATGGCCGATCCGTGCGTCGCCCGAGTCCGAGTTCTATCCTCTTCCTATAGCGATCACAGCGTTTCATTAAAGATAAAAGCGTTCGCCAACTTGAAAAGTGAAACCCGCGTTATTTCGTACTTTGTGTCTGGTAGTTTTGCAGCGCAGATACCGGGCGCGACCTTTCCTGGAGGACCGCCGCCGGTCCCGGTCGATACACGGTTTCCCTTCGCTTCATTCGAAACAATAAGATTAGAACAAGGTGACGACGACATGGAGGAGGACATTGAGTTTAAGTACCCGCCAGTCAAGCCGGTCGGACCTCCAAAGATAGACAGTATATCTGTCAATGCATGTTATATAGAATGAATTACGTGGCATTGAACTCCCCCCGAGCGCCTTTACCGTTGCGGAACGGCCGCTTGTCGGAGCCACATTGAATGGCCGGTGACTCATGAGGATGCGACCTTTGAATACCACAGCCAAAGCAAGTGTAACGTCCGTAAATGGCCGAACCCTGTCCTATGCCGAACAGATCATCGGTCTGGGTCAGGCCGTTTTTGCGGCCGGATCTCGACCCGTTGGAGATATGCGGAAGCGACTCACGACGTCAGCAGTACCGTCGGCAGCCGTCGCATGGCTGGGCATGCAGCGCATTCGATCATGCCCGGCGGATGTTCGAATGCGCTCCAACTGCACCGGAAATTCCATCCGTGCGCTTCCATGACGTGCGTTTGCGCGCTTAGAATGTCCGGGTAGCTTCAATAAAAGTAAGCGCACACTGAAAAAATTCGACCGCATGGAACGGACTCCACTCGGACGTCGCAGGGCACTGGCGGCAAAATTGCTTTTGAAGGGAGTGCGTCCCACGGACATCTCCCGTAAGACTGGCTTGAGTTTTCCTACCATACGGAAATACAGGGCGCTGCTGGAAAGTGAGGGCCCGGACGCGCTTGCGCAACTGAAGGAGTACGGCTCGAAATCACAGCTGGATGAACAAGCTCTGAAATGGCTCGCCAGCGCTGTCAAACATTCCCCAAAGCATCACGGCATTGCAGCACCTGCCTGGACGATCGAGCAGGTACGCGCGCTTATTCTGCAACGTTTCGGCGTTAGCTATTCCGCATCGTACGTCGCTCACATAGTCCGGGAATGCGGACTTGCCTATCGCCTCACCTATCCGGCTGCTGACGCACAGGCCCAACGACGACAGAGGCCTGTCAGCGCCCGGGATGTGGCCCGAAGACGAGCCGCCGCTGAGATGCTCCTGGCGGGCCGGAGTGCGGAGGAGGTCTCGGAAGCACTGAGTATCGGCCTGCGAACTGTCAAGGCTTATGGATCGATGGTGGCCACGAAAGGGCTTAAAGCACTGGATCGGTTGACTAGCCACGGCCATCGTTCCACTCTTGATCCGAAAGCGCTTAAATGGTTGAAAGCTGCTCTGGAAAAAGAGCCACGCGCCCATGGTTTCGAGTCGGAACTGTGGAGAAATCGCGATGTGCAGGCGCTAATCAAACGCAGGTTTGACATCGACCATTCCAATGGATACGTTCGCCAGCTGGTTTCGAAGCTGGGACTTGCACATCGCATGCGTCCACCGAAACGCCGCACCGAAACACGTCGCACAATCAGCGATGAGGTACTTTCGTGGGTAGCCATGACTGTGAAGCAGTCACCCCGGGAGCACGGCATGGACGGCGACCATTGGAACAACGCGCGCCTGCGCGCAGTGGTTCAACAGCGCCTGGGTGTGGAATACTCGCGAGGGTATATCCGGGAGATTGCCATACATGCAGGCGTAGCCGACCTGATTACCAGACGCCGGAACTGAATCCACAGGGCCATGAGGTGCCATGATGAGGCGACAGCTGCCTGATGCGATGGCAGCGGTAATTGCGCCGACGTCAGGGTGCAGTATCGACCCACTGCGGCCAATCAACTGGACATGACAAATCGGGCGGCTTCTGATGTACAACGGACGTCTGCGGGCTCGCATTGAAATACGGCAGTTCGGCCATGCTGACGCTAGAGTGCCGGCGCCAGTGAGGCAGTTAATCGACACTCTGCCGCCGTTCGCGCCGTTGTCGCATCGAATGTCTAGGCTCGTTGCGAGCGAATGAGTATTTGCGGCCACATGTTGTCGATTTAGGTCGCGATGAAATTCGAATGTCCAAGGTCTACGTCCGCTCACGCTCAATGGCCGGTATTCAGCTAACACTGAAGCATTGCCTACAAGCGATCAGAAAGAGTTACTGGTGCTGCACAATGTTTTTGGACACTGGTGCGACTAGCTCTCTCTGCCAGCGGTCATTGGACGATAGAAGATGTATGTCGCGTCCACAATCATTTCGGCCATCCTACAAACACATCGCGAATGACCGAAATGAAGCTTAATGAAAACTAGCAATTATATTCAGAAACAAATGTTAGACCATTTTGATCGTCATTGTACGCTAACGGGCCCAACATCAACGGCACATTCACCATGCTCATTAACTCCCAACGAAAAAGTAACTTGAGTTCCTACTTGAAGATCTTCAAATACAAGGGACGGTAGAACGTGGCGTCGATGGAAAAACGACCGTGCGCCATCTCGGCCAACAATGAATCCATAGCTATTCTGCAGATTGTGCACCACGCCCGTGCGACGTCCATCTTCCGATATTTCAACAAGATTGGACATCTCTGCAAGGCCCCGTTGTATTGCCTCACTGTCGAAGTGGGCCTTATCCAGATCCATCAATCGACGTTGTAAATCACCTTCAATATTTCGAAGCGCGATACGCGCATTCATCATGATTGGAATGGACTTTCCGCTGTTTTCTTGAACCATTTCCGCATTCGAAATCAGTGACTCCACAAAATTCAAGTCCTCTGACAGTTCCTTTCGTCCTATTGAATCAGAAATAATCTTGGCGATCCGCTGGAGCAGCTTTTCGTCTAAATCTCCGCGCTCTGCCGAACCCACGACTATCTGCATTGCGCGTTTGAAATGCGATTTTGCAAGAGTATATTCTCGTTGCTCCCACGCACGAAAACCCCAACGACGATAGCAGTCAGCCGCCTGGTCGGCACCGGTCAGTCGCCACCGCCTCTCACGCTCACCTATCGACGTCAATAGTATCTCGTGTATTTCCGTAGCTTCCTTAAACTGACCAGACCTGTTCAACGCCATAGCTTTTGCCGTCATGAGCGTCGGGTGTTTCGGATCTAGGATCAGCGCAGCTTCAAACTGTTCGAGCGCGCCAGGCAATTCATCCATGTCGGTCATCAAAAACATGCCGAAGGAATAGCGAGAAATGCGCGACTTCGGATCGAGCTCAATAGATTCCTCATAGTTTTGGAATGCTTTATAGTGATCTCCCGCCGCCTCCTCTACAAGCGCCATAATTCGCCATACTTCACCACTTTGCGGTGCTAAACGACGCGGCTCCTCCAACTCACGGCGGGCAACATCGACTTCATGTCTCTTTAAAGCATCTAGAGCACGCCGTAGATAGGTCGCGCAAACTCTCTCGTCTCGACTACTACCCGTACGAACGAAATAAGGATCATATTCGTAGCGATCTTCGAGAATGGTTTCCTGCATCAAAACAGCTCGCAAATCGCGCAGCCTGGTTTGTATATCTTTGAAAAATTGTGTCGTGGGAGGTGCGTGACGATCAACAAAAGCGGTGGTTGAATCGGTTAGAGAATACTCAAATCCGTCAGCTCCCTTCTTATTTCGCATTACAATGCTGGAGTTATGTAATGCTACTAACGCCATTTCCAATTCTAGCGTCGAAATTTGAGGCATGAGAAAATGGAGTTCGGCAGAAGTTAGCGGTTTGCGAGCACTTGCCAGGCAACTTATCACCGACCGTTCCGGCGCACCAAGACGATCGTAAAGATTTTGGAAGCAGAAGGAAATTGCGGAAGAAAATGTTTCACCGCTCTTGCTCAAAAGAGTGTTAGGGTCTCCCCCATGTGCGGTTCCAGCCACGAACCATTTGATAAGCAGCGGATTAAAAAAAAGCTTGCGACAAAAACCCTTAATATTTCCGTCGTCGAAGCGCTGCAGTGCTGTTACGCCTAATACTTTGGTGAATGCTCTAGTTAATGTAACCGCCGCCTTTTCTTCAAGGCCCTGCAGAGGATAACGAGCCTCGAATTCACCGACACCAATTCGGGACGTCAGCAATACCTTGGACGTGCTCGGGACTCTTAACAGAAGATCTCGAAGCGGTCCTACGGAAATCGTCTCTAAGTTGTCAATTGCTATCAATATCCTGTAGAGAGACATATACTCGGAAATTTCCTCGATATACTCCTCCTCAGTTTTTCCGGGGATAATGCCTGCTCCCAATTGCCTAGCAAGCTCGGATAGCAAACCCAAGGTGTCAGTAATAACTCCATTTAGTTGTCGCACTCCCGCAGCGGTTAAGGCGGCATTCTTCAGCGAGATCCAGATTATGGCGTCGTACGACTGACCCTCGTCCAGGACATCGTACAAGCAACGAAGCGCCAAAGCAGTCTTTCCAATCCCACCCTCACCAACCAAAGTTACGACCGGATAATGTGACTTAATCAGTTTTAAAACTTGCAGTCTATCACCATGTCTCCCGACAAAGCCCGTATCGTCGAATTCAGGAAGCGGTAGATTGTGGTGAATTTTAGATTTCTCTACCCAGAAACTCGGAATTTGAAGTGTCAGGGCAAAGCTTGGATCGTGAGCAAGTTTATTTCTCGTTTGAATCAGCAGCGAAAAATGGAATGGCGACGATGAGCCTGTTAGATAATCAGCAAAATCAACCAATGCCGGTAAGTCTGTTGTTTCTAATGGGCGAGAATGGCAAACTCTATTCCTGGTCTGCGTGAGCGATAGCAATCTTTTTGATGCCTGAATCAACCAATCTTTGTGCGATTCCTGTTTTGACGTGATTGATGATTCAATAATTTTCGAAATATCTGCAAAATCGATGTAAGGCAGTAGCTCGGCATCCGAAACAGGCGCCGCATCGGCATCCATTCGTAGGTCGGCACTTCTCCTCCTGACGGAATTTTCACGTACATCAGCGGGAAGCAATTGCTCAGTGCCGCCAAGTGCGACACAAAGGGTGCGGAAATCATCCTCGATCGCAGAAATTAGAGCAAAGCACGTATTGCGGGTCGCAGCAAATCCACTCATTTTGAATTTTGTATCAGATGGAAGTTTGGACGTGATTTTTCGGTCACGCGTAGGCTGTCAGCGCAGTTGGTGGGACAGATCATAGCCGTGTAGTCCCTTGCCAGCAATAAACTGGGCATTTCCTAATCGCCATGTTGTGCTGCCGCACCGACTGCCCGTCTGAAGGACATCTGTTAGCGAGGTTGCGGACGTAGAAGTGAGCATGCCCCAATGTCCGCTAAGGTCGAAAAGCGCGTGTCGCGCATTGGACAGATTTCGGAGTGAACCGGCCGTTCGAGTGACCACTGCCTGACTCAGGTGAGCGGCAGAAACTGGCCGGATCCGGGCTGACGGCAACGCACCGCCCCGACCCAGAAGAGCCCGTCGCGGAAAGCCATAGGGTCGCCCGTGCGTTCCGCCGACATCTGATCACTTATGCCACAATTGCCGCCGAACCTAAAGCTGAAGGCGAAGGGCTGGGCCGCCGCCAACGCATACCATCCGGTGCAACCATGCCCAAAGACGATGTTCAAGCGGTCTTGGATACTTATTATGTCGGGGCACTTGCGGCGGCCAAGTCCGGCTTGACTCAACATTTTCACGCGTTGTCGGCGCCGTTTCTCCTGAGTGTATCTCAGGCTTACCTCGATGCGCCCGTCCGAGTCATGTTCATTGGGAAGGAAACTAACGGTTGGTGTAGCACGCTGGGAGCCTTCTACGAGCGTCCAGACAGGATCGACATCGCGAAGGCTCGCTACGAGAATCAACACGCCTGTGGCACCGGTAATAGTGAGTTACTGCGGCAGTGGAAGCGGTTCGCCGATGCGTTCGCTGGAGGCGATCGAGCGGCTGTCTGCTGGAACAACCTAATGAAGATGGACTGGCACCGCCCGAAACGCGGCTACTCCAGGACCTCGATCGGGCATTCCGCTCATTTGTTTGATTTTTCGGTAGCAGCCGTCAAGTTCGAAATCGAATTGCTTAAGCCAGATCTAATCATCTTCGGTAGCGGTCACACGTACGATCGCGCCTTGAAAGCTGTGCTTCCGGAGCGTCAGACTGTGAAGGTCGAGCCAAAGGCTCTTTGGCACTTCCGGTCGAATGGCATCGAGTGTTTTAGGACATTCCACCCTGGCGCACGGGATAAGCACGTCAAAGAGTGCTACCGGAAGATTATTGACACCGCTTCGAACGCGTTTGGGGAGCGCCTACCGCAGAAAGCTTCGCCATAGGCTACCTTTGTCTCAACATTCTTCCCCGCGGCCGTGCGGCGTGTCAGCCGCTGTTTTGACGAGACGGAACGCGGCCCAATGTCGCCTTCTCGTGCTCACGCGTCTTCTAATCGCTTGAACATCTCTTTGTGTTGTCGGTAGATAGCGGCTAGTCGCGACCGATAGTCACCTTCCAAATATCCCTTCGCTCTGGGTGCAGGCTTGCCGGCCGCATGACACTGGGCTTGTTGCCTCTGAACAAGCCTGATCCGAACACGCTGCTTCATGATCCATACGAGGTGGTGGCGGGCGTATGGTCGATTGTCCGCGATTCGTGGTTCCGTGTCGAATGACCGCTCATGGCCGAGGCCGTGTAAAAACGCGTGTGATCACCTAGACTGAATCAACCTGCTGAAACGAGAGGCGCAGATGGGGCGATTTGGCGAAGGTGCGGAGCGCAGTCAGACCACACTATTGCCAGAGTGTCTCGATGACTTCATCGCTGAAGACAACACTGTACGGATTGTTGACGCATTCGTCGAAGAACTCGAACTGGCGTCCCTCGGATTCGAAGGAACCACGCCGGCGAGCACCGGCCGACCTTCTTACCACCCGGGCGTGCTGCTCAAGATCTATATCTACGGTTATCTCAATCGGGTGCAGTCTAGCCGACGCCTGGAGCGGGAGTGCCAGCGCAATGTTGAATTGATGTGGCTGACCGGCCGGCTTGCGCCAGACT
Source organism: Paraburkholderia sp. BGA-UO-ETr-F21 (assembly GCF_059567925.1). NCBI lineage: Bacteria > Pseudomonadati > Pseudomonadota > Betaproteobacteria > Burkholderiales > Burkholderiaceae > Paraburkholderia > Paraburkholderia sp. BGA-UO-ETr-F21. The sequence continues at coordinate 351,828 of NZ_JCAQOY010000005.1, forward strand.
TCAAGACGATTGCCGAGTTCAGGCGAAGCAATGGCGAAGGCATTCGCAACGTGTGCCGTCGCTTCGTGATGATATGCCGGGACCTGAAGCTGTTCACACAAGCGGTCGTCGCCATCGACGGCAGCAAGTTCAAGGCGGTCAACAGCCGCGACAACAACTTCACGCCCAACAAGATTGCACGACGTCAGGAGCAGATCGAGCAAAGCATCCAGCGTTATCTGGACGCGCTGGAGACCGCCGATCGTACCCAACCAGCCGAGGTAGAAGCGAAGACTGAACGGCTACGGGAGAAGATCGAAACGTTGCGTGAACAGATGCGTGATCTGAATCGTGCTGCTGAGCTTCTGAACGATCTGCCGGAAAAGCAGATCTCGCTGACCGACCCGGACTCACGCTCGATGATCTCTCAAGCCAAGGGTACGGGCGTGGTTGGCTATAACGTTCAGGTCGCTGTCGGCGCCCGGCACCATCTCATTGTTACCCACGAAGTCACGAATGTCGGCAACGACCGGACGCAGTTGAGCCCAATGGCCAAAGCAGCGCGCGACGCGATGGGCAAGAAGAAAATCAAGGCACTGGCAGACCGTGGATACTTCAGCGCACCAGAGATCAAGGCATGCGACGACGCGGGTATTGCGGCCCTCGTGCCCAAATCACAAACCTCCGGGGCAAAGGCTGACGGCCGCTTCGACCGGGCCGACTTCATTTACATCGGCAGAGACGACCAGTATCTGTGTCCGGCGGGGCAACGCGCGATATACCGCTACACCTCGTTGGAGAGTGCCAATCTGCTGAAATTGCGGACCTACTGGAGCAGTGCCTGCCCACACTGTCCACTCAGAAAAAAGTGCACGTCGGCCCCGTATCGGCGCATTCGCCGATGGGAACACGAAGCGGTACTCGACAGAATGCAACGCAGACTGGATCGTCAGCTTGACGCGATGACAATACGGCGGCGAACGGTCGAACACGTGTTTGGCACGCTGAAGCACTGGATGGGCTCAACCCACTTCCAGATGCGCAGGCTTGGGAACGTCTCGACTGAAATGAGTTTGCATGTGCTGGCGTACAACCTCAAACGCGTCATGAAGATCCTCGGATTTGCAAAGACACTGCGAGCGATGAAGCTCGCAGGCGCGTAATCTCACACCTGCCTATGCTTGCTGGCGTGGCGCAATCAGTTCAGTCGTAGAAAGCAGGAAGCTGCGAAGGCGCAGCCTAACCAGTCGCTCGACAGACTGCCGGCTCACGCGTTTTTACACGGCCTCGGCCGCACGCAGTCTTTCGCAATCGGCGCAATGCTGACCGCTCTCACACTCAGGCAAATCCAACGAATTCGCGTCATAAATCCGGCGTGTCCAGGTTATTCGGTTCCGCGTCATCTGGCGCGCGCCCGAATTTGTGGGCGAGTCCCCGATTTTTGATGACGCCGAGTCCAACGAATTCTGTTCCCCGCGTCTCGTGACAGCGTTCCCACGCAACCAACGATAAGCGCGACCAGATAACCTCACCAAACGGCCGATCATATGCCACCTCGAAGCGCCCGGCAGCCCTCCCGATTCGCCACACGGGTCCGACTCATGATTACGTACAACGTCATCTCTATGACGTTCAGCCGGCCAAATCTGACATAAGCGTTACTATGTCAGAGTGACTTCGTTGACAGGGCCAAGCGCTCAGTGGGTGCGTGGAACATGTTTGCCCCCGACCGCCGCAAAGTCTTTTGCGACGGGCGTTTGGGGAAATTTCGAATTCTTCCGTGAAACATTTGACAGCAGCCTACCACTCTGCGTTCTCGCAAGTATGCCGAGGTTATTTGGTCGCGACTCACCCAGAAAACGACATCTCGGCACTGTGCTAGCTTGACCAGTCGAACCGTCAATTCGCGCGGCAGTGGTTGTTCCGCGCCCGCCCGTGGACGGAAGCACTGCCCACACCGCAAGGGCGTGGACAGCGCCGGCCTGGTAGCCGGCGTCCTGCACCCGCCCACCGGCTCCCCACGAACGTTGCCTTCGGCCTGACGCGCCGCGATGCGGCTTGCCTTAGTGATAAGGTCCGCCGACCATAGGCCCCTCTCTGCAAGCCCAAGCCGTTGATCGACGATGCGGCATCGCGAGTGCCACGAGCCCGGATTGAGGCGCACGGGCACCGCCGCCCGCAGGGCGGTGGGAGAGCGCCGACCGGCCTCCAAGGCCGGGCAATCCGGCTGGGCGGTTGTTGAGCCGCTGTGCTTTTATCAGGGGTTGATTGCGCGCGACAGGCGCGCGCCTATTTCTCCCATCACGAATTGGACGCCCGACGACTGATCTCGCGTCGACAGCACTAGATCTAACGAATTTTCCACACCGGATTCCGGTCGAGGAAGCAAATCGCCAGCCGCATAGCGGTATCGCCATTCTGCAAAATTTTTCGGAACTGTGTGAACCACGGTGCGGTCGCAATGGCCCTCACAGGGAGTCGGGTATCCAGGTTGTTGCGGTCTGCGAAGCAGCACGCAACGAGCGGGATTTATCCCGGTCTTAGCGATCGGCATGGCTTGCCGCGACGAGCGCTAAGACCACGTGCGGCGATTGAATGGCGCCACGTACCGGAGGTTGTTTGGTCGCGCTCAAGGCGAAAAATGAAGGAAGTGATGACAAAAACCAGGTGACAGCGTTGTCCACAATCAAAGACTGCTAACTACCTGTATAAAAAATACCTGAAAAGCTACTTGAAAACACTACTTGCTGCACGAAACGTCTGTCCGAAACCCCTTACCCAACAGGGATTCTGAGTGATTGCACGTATCGGAAAACTGAGCGATTACACGCAAAGGCCTGAGCGATTACACGTTCATATCTGAGCGATTGCACGTGGACAACTCGCGCTGCTCCCACTGGATCCCTTGCGGAACAAGGCTGACAGGTCGTCTGAGCAATTACACGTGGACATGTGCACTTATCCACAAATGCAATGGAGCGAACCTCGTTGATTCCGGCTTCGAGAAACCGGGACGCTCGACGCCCCGGTGTCGGAAGGATGCACGCCTCCTCAGCGTGCTGGAATATGCAGCTTGCACGGAGTAAGGCGAAGATGAGGCCCAGTGTCCTCGACGTGATCCTCTGCTTCCCTGTAGAAGTTAAGGACCTCGCGCAACCGCTTCCTAAAATTTGACTTGAAGTCGTAGAGCCCCTGATTGCTGTCAGGCTTGTCGGCATAACCGGCACCAAACTGATGCCTGAGGCTGACCCAGGGGATAAGTGCATCTCTTCGTCCAGAGACCCGCAGAACGTACATGCGATAGGTAAGCCAAGCGTAAATATCCATCGCAAGAGGCGATTTGCTGAGAGAGTAGTAAACCTCCAGCTTAATCGGTACCGGTGCGCTCCGAATTTCGTCGAAAAAGCGCTGTGATAACTCGAGGGTGCTCTCCCACAAGGCGCACTGGTCAGCCTCTTTCGGATGCCAGAAAACATGTGATTGGTCGGAGATCATCAGCCGCTTCGATGCATCTACGTAGTCGTCGGCATGCTCGATAGAGATCACCGCTTTGAACAATCGCAGGCTCTGCTCTCGAAAGCGACGGATATCACGCCCGTTGTTGTGAAGCCCGACCTTCTTAAGGAAATCCGACTGACTATGGCCTAGCGAAAGCGTGCGCTCCTTGGTGAGCACGGCTTCTGTGCAGATCCAGGCGAGGATCATCCTCGGGATCGAGCCATAAGGTATGCCGTGACGCTTGCTGGTAGGACTGACCGTGAGCGTGAGCTTGCCGGTGTCTCTGCTATATATCTGGCCTGGTGTCAATTTCGGATCTGAGTGCGGAAGCGTCGCCTGCGCGAGCGTGCGGGCAAGATAGCCCGTCGCGCAGGCAACGCCGGCCTCTTCCTGCTCGATTCGGAGGGCCTCTTCTATGAGGTCGCGGTGCCGCTGCGAGATATCTCGTCGGCCACGTGGGCGAACTCCTCCTTCACAGGCAGCCGGCAAGCATATATTGCTTCCACCTGGCTGAACGGGAGAGACTCGCTTTATGGGTGTCCCAACGCCATTCCTTTGCGAACTGGCTAGTTTGTCTGAGGGGAAACTCACCTGGCACCCCGCGCGGCGGCTAAACGCTCGAGCTGTTGCCGCTTGGTCGGGCGACCGATTTGCCTGCGTTGCTCAGATGGATCAATTCCGTTCAGCTGAGTCTTTGCACTCGTGGGTTTGCGCGTATCGGCAACAGCCGCCACTGCAGGCTGAACGTGCTGTTCGATCCATTCGAAAACGTCCTGCTTACGCCACAGGAGCTTCCGCTGCCCCGGCAATCGAACAAGCGGCGGCAAACGGTCAAACCGCTTCGCCGCGATATCGGCGTAAACCGTGGCTGGTTTGCGATGGAGGAGAGGACACAGCTGACTGAGCGTCAGCAATTCAACAAGCAACTCTGTTGGCATGGGCAAGCTCCGGCGACCCACACGCTGTGAAAGCGCATGAGCTACCGAACGTGCGCACCAACCACCGGCCCAGACACCTCAGTGTTGTACCAAATGGCGGGCCGAGTGGCCCACAGGCGATTCCTCGACATGCGCGCGGGCTTTTGTTTTTGCGCCGCCCCGACTCCGTCCGTATCAGCCGGTTTGCATGCCGTTAACCACACGCGGAAGGTGCTTGCCCGCGCGGGCCCTAGATCTCCCGATCTAGGTCAAGGCTCATGGATGCAGGATAACTACGTGCTGGATTGTCTTTGGTCTGCTCGGGGCAGTCAAGACTTGTCGCCTGAAGATATGGACTGCAAGGGACAAATTTGGGACAGCCCGACACCAAAATTGACCCAAATAAGCATGGAAGGATAAAAACAAAAACCGGCCTAAGTGGCCGGTTCTAAAGGATTTCGTGGTGGAGGAGAGGAGGATCGAACTCCCGACCTTCGCATTGCGAACGCGACGCTCTCCCAGCTGAGCTACCCCCCCAACGTGCAAACAATTCTAGCACAGGCATTTTCCGATTTGCCAAGCCGCACGAGGCAGCAAAACATCACCTGGATGGCGCCCCCGCGAGCACCCAATCCACCACCGCGCGGATGTCCGCGTCGCTCATCGATTGATGCGCGGGCATAGGAATCATGCCCCAAACGCCCGATCCGCCCTCCTTCACCTTGCGCGACAACTTCGCCGGCGCTTGCGCATCGCCCCTGTACTTTGCGGCGATCTGCTGGAACGACGGACCGACCAGTTTGCGGTCCACCGCATGACATCCCATGCAAGCATTGGAGTTGGCAACCCGTTGCCCACTTGGCGCATCCGCCGCTTGAGCAGCCGGTGCCGCAACGCCCGTCAGCGCGCCAAGCATCAGCGCGCTCACGGCAATGGCAACACCGCGCATCATGGCGTCGTCGCCTTCGGATTACCCGGATGCACCGAGCTTGAATTGCTGACCGGCGCGGGCGCCTGCTGCTCCAACGGCCGCGAGCTCACCGACGAATCAGGAATAGCGCCCACGGTCGGCGCACTCGCGTCCGGTTGCGAAGCCGCCACAGGCGCCGTCCCCGCCGCCGCGGCTGCCGCCGCCGCTTCCTGCGGCTGAATGTACTGGAACACCTTCACGACCTGCACGACGCCCGGCACGCGGCTCGCAACGTCCGCGCCGCGATTGCCTTCGTCCATGGTGACGAGACCCATCAGATACACCGAGCCACGCTCGGCGACCACCTTGAAGTTGTTCGCCGAAATGTTCTTCTCGGCGATCAGCGCGGTCTTCACACGCGTTTCGAGGTAAGTGTCATTCGTGCGCGACGAGAACGAACTCGCCGGCATGATCGTCAGTTCGTTGACGATCGTACTGACGTTGTTCAAGCCACGCACAATCGTCTCCGCGCGCTGCTTCGACACGTCCCCGGCTACTTCGCCCGTCAGCAGCACGCGGCGGTTGAACACCGCCACGTTGACGTGCGCGTTGTCAGGCAGGTTCTGGCTGATCTGCGAGAGCGCCTTCACCTGCAACTCGCGATCTTCGGTCTGCGCGCCGAGCGTGCGCCGGTCGGTCGCCACCAGCGCGCTGCCGCCCGCCGCGCCGGCGACGGCCAGAAAGCAACCCTGCAATGTTGCGGACAGCCCCGCCGCGAACCCAATCACCAGCACGGTTCTCACCAGTGTCTTCTTGACGCGGAATACGCTCATCAACTAGCTCTCCTTCGGAATCGGTCTCAGTCTTCGCCCAGCAACATGGCATCGATGCCGTCGCACAGACAATGGATGGTCAGCAAATGCACTTCCTGAATACGCGCGGTGCGATCGGACGGCACGCACACGTGGATATCGGTGTCGCTCAACACTTCCTGCATGCGTCCGCCGCCCTTGCCGGTCAGCGCGACGACGATCATTTCGCGCTCGTGCGCGGCCTCGATCGCGGCGAGCACGTTGGCGGAATTGCCCGACGTGGTGATCACCAGCAGTACGTCGCCCGGCTGACCGAGCGCCCAGACCTGCTTCGAGAAAATCTGTTCAAACGAATAGTCGTTGGCGATGGCTGTCAGCACCGACGTGTCGGTGCTCAGCGCGATCGCCGGCAAGCCTGGCCGCTCGCGCTCGAAGCGGCCGATCAGTTCGGCGGCGAAGTGTTGCGCGTCGGCCGCCGATCCGCCGTTGCCGCACGCAAGAATGCGATTGCCGTTGGCAAGTGCGGCGAACATCGTGTCGATCGCGACGGCGATCGGCATCGACAGGGTTTCGAGGGCTTCGAGTTTGACTGCCGCGCTGTCGCGGAAGTGTTGTTGAATACGTTCGACTGACATCGAGTCTCTATTTTCTACCGCGAGTAGACCGCAGTGCGCGGCCGTGTTGTGAAGTCGTATGGCGAAGTCGTGCCGCTCCGATAAACCCGGCCGGCAACGCAGTGCATGAATGCAAAACCATCGCGCATTGCGCCGCTTCGTGTGTTGCCGGCGTTATCCCGTGGCCTGCACGCGAGCGCAAGTTTATCGCACTCGCACGCGTTCTCCGCGCACGGCGTCAGACTTCGTCGGCACGAAACGCATCGCGCAACCACACGAGCCGGCCGGCTTCGAACGCGATCACGTCGAACCGGCAAGCGGGCTGAACGCGCCACTGCGAAGCGCGGGTCGCCAGATAGTGCTGCGCGGCGCGCACGATGCGCTGCTTCTTCTGCCAGCCGATACTCGCCGCCGCGCCGCCGTACCGGCGCTGCGCGCGAGCACGCACTTCGACGAACACCAGCGCGCCGTCACGCTCGCGCATCACGAGATCGATCTCGCCGCCACGGCACGACACATTGCGCTCGACGAACCCCAAACGCTGCCGTTGCAAAAACTCCTGCGCACGCGCCTCGAAAGCCGCGCCGACGAGTTTGGACCCGACGAGTCTCGAAAAGTTGTGCGCCGAGATGGATGCGCCGAGCGGCGCCGCCGGGTGCGCCGTCTCCCTGCCACCCGGCTCGCGCGGCACTGCGTGGCACAATGGCGGCCTCGTTCCGTCTGTTTGCGTCTTCTGCCTCATGACTCCTCTCTCCGAACTCGCGCAAGGGCAGCAGTACCCGACTGCCGCGCTGTATGTGGTGGCCACGCCGATCGGCAACATTGCCGACGTCACGCTGCGCGCGTTGCATGTGCTCGGACTGGTGGACCGCATTGCGGCTGAAGACACCCGCAACACCGGCCAACTGCTCGCGCGTTACGGCATCTCGAAGCCGCTCGTCGCGGTGCATCAGCACAACGAACGGGCCGCTGCACTGCGCCTGATCGAGCACCTGCAAGCGGGCGAGCGCGTGGCCTACGTGTCCGATGCGGGAACACCGGGCATCTCGGACCCCGGCGCAAAGCTCGTCGATGCGGTCCGTGAAGCCGGCTTTCCCGTCATTCCGTTGCCCGGCGCCAGCGCCCTCGCGACCGCATTGAGCGCGGCCGGCGACTGGGTTGCGACATTCTCGTTCCTTGGCTTCCTTCCGCCGAAAGCGAAAGCGCGCGCCGCCACGCTGCAGCCGCTCGCGAACCACCCTCACGCGATGGTGTTCTACGAAGCGCCGCACCGGATCGTCGAAACCGTGCAGGCACTGGCCGACGCATTCGGCGGCGAGCGCAAGCTGCTCATCGCACGGGAATTGACGAAGTTACACGAAGCGCTGCACCGCGGCACCCTGGCCGAAGGGCCAACGTGGCTTGCTGCCGATCCGAACCGGCAGCGCGGCGAATTCGTGCTGGTGGTGGAAGGTGCGCAACCGGAAACGGCCGGCGAACACGATCACGACGCGCTATTAGAGATTCTGCTGGAAGAATTGACGGTGAGCAGCGCCGCCAAAGTGGCCGCGGCTATCACCGGAGCGTCGCGCAACACGCTGTACACGCGCGCGCTGGCGCTGAAGAAGGACGAAGAACAAAGCTGACGGACAAACGAAAAAGGCCGCGCGATGCGGCCCTTCCTCTTCTCTGCAGACACGATGCGAGCGGCTGTCATGCCGCACGGCGATACGGAAAGCGCGCCTGAAACGCGCCCGCCGCCGCTACATTACTTCTGGGCGGTCGAATCCGAGTTCGACGCCAGCATTTCATCACGCGCAGCACGCGCTTCCTGCTGCGTCAGTCCCTCGATCTGGACACGCGCCGTACCGGCGTGGCGCATGTCAAGCACGGACGCGGCGGCCATGGACAGATCGATCACGCGGCCACGCGCATACGGGCCGCGGTCATTGATACGCACGACGACCGAGCGCGACGTGGCCGGATTGGTCACGCGCACATAGGAGCCGAGCGGCAACGTACGATGCGCCGCGGTCAGCGCGTGCATGTCGTAGCGTTCGCCATTGGCGGTGCGGCGGCCATGGAAGCCACGGCCGTACCACGAAGCGCGGCCGGTCTGATGAAAGTCCGAAATGCCCGAACCTTCATCCGTAAGAGGCTTTGCATCGGCCAGCGACGAGCCTTGTGCAGTCGCGTCTGAAGCCGGCGCGCTACCAAAAGCTTGCGGTCCGAAGGAGCCCGCCTGCGTCAATTTTGTGCTCTGCGGCACGCCGCTATCCGACGTGTTGCCTGCGCCCGGAGGCGTGGCGCAACCCGCCAGCACAAAAAAGGCAAAAAGAGTCCCCAGACCACGGGATAACCGAGTTTTCATAAGACGTGCAATCACATTGTCGAGCCGCATCACGCAAAAGTTGAGCGTGTTGCCTGCGACTCCGGCGGCAATGGACGACAACGCGCCGCGCAGTTGAGCGCAGTACGTCAAAGCCCGGATGCGGCTCATTCAGCCGCTACCGCACGGTTAATTTTCACGTCTGGCGCAACCTGTCCCCGGCAGCCTGACCAGACCCCACATGCCGCCATCGAACGTGGCAAACACGTTCTTGCGCGCGTAACTCAGCGCGCAGGAACGGCGGCGTAGGCCCCACCCAGCGTCACGGAAGTTAAGTCCGTAGCAGGCGCGCGGCGCCTGGCTGGGCAAGACGTGTGCATCGAATGCATCGATACCTGATGGCCGCCCGGAAGTGCGACAGCCCATACTTGAGTGGCGATCCGCGTGCCCATTTTTGATGGGGACGCATCGCCTTGTGGCAGCACAGTTCCCTGTGCATGGGGTCCATTATACCTAAAACAAAATTTCGGGATGACAAGCGATTGAAAACCTTGATGAATTTTCACGCCTGCTGCAAAAGTGAGCAGAGGAAAGCCCGCTGGGACGGGGCTTCAGCCCCTCGGTGAGCGCGGGCTAGACGCCGGTACAATCAACGTTTTTCCAGCGGCGCCGTCATCCATGAAAGTCACCTTGATCCCCGTCACGCCGTTCCAGCAAAACAGCTCGCTGCTCGTTTGTGAGGCAACCGGACGCGCGGCGGTCGTCGACCCGGGCGGCGACCTCGACATCATCCAGGGCGAAGTCGCGCGGCAGAACGTGACGGTCGAAAAAGTGTTCCTGACGCACGGCCACATCGATCACTGCGCGGGCGCAAAGACGCTGGCCGCGCACTATGGTGTACCGATCGAAGGCCCGCATCCAGACGAGCGCTTCTGGCTCGACAAGCTGCCGGATCAAAGCACACGCTTCGGCTTTCCCGCCGCCCAGGCGTTCGAACCGGACCTCTGGTTGCAGAACGGCGAAACCGTGCAGTTCGGCGAAGAAATCCTCGAGGTCTATCACTGTCCGGGCCACACGCCCGGCCATGTGGTGTTCTTCAGCCGCGCGCATCGGCTCGCGATGGTGGGCGACGTCCTGTTCGCCGGCTCGATTGGGCGCACGGATTTTCCGCGCGGCAACCACGCGGATCTGGTGCGCTCGATCCGCGAAAAACTCTGGCCGCTCGGCGACGACGTCACTTTCGTTCCGGGCCACGGGCCTACTTCGACGTTCGGCGCCGAACGCCGCACCAATCCGTATGTCGCCGATGGAGTCGAGGCATGAGCAGCGAAATCTATGTGAGCACCGACGTCGAAGCGGATGGCCCGATTCCCGGTCCGCACTCCATGCTCAGTTTCGCCTCCGCCGCCTACACGGAAGACAAGCGCCTGATCGCCACCTTCTCCGCGAATCTCGAACTGCTCGAGGGGGCCAAGCCGCATCCCGTTCAGGAAGCATGGTGGAAGACGCAACCCGAAGCATGGGAAGCCTGCCGCAAGGATTTGCAACCGCCTCTGGCCGCGTTGACGGCGTATGTCGAATGGGTCGAAGCGTTGCCGGGCAAGCCGGTGTTCGTCGCGATGCCGGCTGGTTTCGACTTCACTTATATGTTCTGGTACATGATGCGGTTTGTCGGCCGCTGTCCGTTTTCCTGGTCGGCGCTCGACATCAAGACCCTGGCCTTCGCGATGACCGGCCTGCCCTACCGCAAGAACATCAAGCCGCGCTTTCCGAAGCACTGGTTCGACGAACATCCGCATACGCACGTCGCGCTGGATGACGCGATCGAACAAGGCGCGCTTTTCTGCAACATGTTGAAGGATCTGCGCGCAAGTCAGGCGATCACGCTTGCGGCCGGCAAAGATGGGGACGACTCAGGACAAAATACTACTGAGGAACCGGCAAATTAGGTAATCTCCCTCGTCGAGGCCGTTTTACATTGCGTTTCGTTTTCGCCCCCTCTACCATGCGTTGATACGGCGACGCAAACGGAGGCGCAGTTGACACTCGATACGTTCTCTCAAAAAATCCTGCGCCTGCTGCAGCTCGACGCACGCCGCTCGGTGCAAGAGATTTCCGACCAGGTCGGCCTGTCGAGCACGCCATGCTGGCGGCGCATCAAGGACATGGAACAATCGGGCGTGATCCAGCGCTACACCGCCCTACTGGATCGGGAAAAGCTCGGGCTGCACGTCTGCGCCCTCGCGCATATTCACCTCACGCGCCACACCGAAGGCGGTGTCGAACAGTTCGAGCGCGAAATTGCTACCTGCCCGGAAGTCACCGAGTGCTACAGCACGACCGGCGAGTCCGATTACATTCTCAAGATCGTCGCACCGGACATCAAGGCGTACGACACCTTCCTGCACGAACGCATCTTCAAGATTCCGGCCGTCGCGCAGGTTCGCACGAGCGTCGTGCTACGCGAAATCAAATTCGATACGCAATTGCCGTTGTGAGGCGTTGACCATTCGACGCACGTCGTGAAGCCGCATGGTGGCGCGGCGCAAAAATCAGGTGGCGCTGTGCGGCTCCGTCGCTTTCGCATGATCAGTGGCCAAGCCAATGTTTGCCTCGATTGTCGGCGCGGTGTCGGCCGGCCAGGCGCCCAGTTCCTGTAATACGTCCAGTTTGCGAGCGCCCAGGCGCGCCTTGAGCGCGGCCAGGTCAAGCCGCCCCAGTCGTTGCGATTCGCTGCCCAGCGTGCGCGGCCCATCTGACAACACCACTTCGACATCGAGGCCCGTGCTCAGATAGTGGATGTTCACCGCCGCCGCCTTCATGCCGAGAGGCACCAGCGCCGCGCTCACTTCCGCGGTGACTCGCTCGCGGGTAGGCAAATCGACTGGCGGGTGCGCCACCGCATCGTTTTCGGGATCGACGTGAATCAATGCGTCGAGCACGCGGCTGTCCGTCAACACCCGCAGACGCGCCGACTCGGCGATGTAGTGTCCCTCTGACACGGAGATCAGCGGGTCGACCAGAATGTGCGCGTCGACGAGCGCGAAGTCGCCCATTTTGCGCGTGCGCAGTTCGTGCACGTCGCGCACGCCGGGTGTCGAGAGCAGCAACGTACGCATGTCCGCGGTAGCGGCGTCGTCGAGCGCGCGGTCGGAGAGGTCCTGTAGCGCGTCCCAGCCGAACATCCACCCCATGCGCGCCACCATGAAGCCGACGATCGCCGCGGCAATCGGGTCGAGCAGGCGCACGCCAGCGAGGCTGCCGACAATACCGATCGCGACCACCAGCGACGACGCCGCATCGGAACGCGCATGCCAGGCATTGGCGATCAACATGGCCGAACGCGCACGCTGCGCTTCGCGCAGCATGTAGCGAAACAGACTCTCTTTGGAAATCAGAACCAGCACCGCGACCGCGAGCGCGCTCATATGAACCGCGGGGATATTTTGCAGATCGGCGAGGCGCGTTCCGGCCCGCCACAACATACCGACGCCCACCGCGATCAGAAGTGCGCCCAGAAATAACGACGCGACGGTTTCATAGCGGCTATGCCCGTAATTGTGATCCGCGTCGGGTTTTGCCCCACTGTGCCGATTGGCGATCAACACCACAAAATCGGAAACCAGATCCGCGAGGGAATGGACACCGTCGGCGACCAATGCCTGAGAGTGGGCGAACACGCCGATGACGATTTGCAGCGTCATCAATACCGCATTAAGCGCAATACTGACAAATGTACTTTTGCGCGCAATGCGATGTTTTTCGGCGGACTGGGAAGCGGCGGCGGCAGGCATCTGAGAAGCGGACTGGAAAAGTTCAATCCCTGCATTCTACCCGGCACATCAGGAGACGCGTGGCAGACGCCCAAAAAATTCCTTTTAAATCAGCCGCTTATCTAAACGAAAAGCATTCGCGTTCAAGTTGCGCGGAGTACATGCGACAGCTACAAGGCATTTTGTCGCGGCAATAAAAAAACCGCGCCCTCGACGGTACGCGGTTCTCTCTTGCAACGTCAGACGCGATGGGCGCATCTGATTGAAGCCATTCGTATTAACTGATGGACAGAAGCCGGGCAAAAGCATTACCCGCTGCCCAAAGTATTTACTTCTCGATGAGAAACTTCTCGCGATCCAGACCTGCGATCCAGCGCGGCGGCTTACCGCGGCCGGACCACGTGCTGCCGCTATCCGGGTCGCGGTACTTCGGTGCGACACCTGCGCGCGGACGAGCGGCTTTAGCACCCTTGGCAGCACGACCGCCGCCGAGTTCGGTCAGAGAAATGCCGTAGTCGGCCATTTTCTGCTTGATCTCATTCAATACTTCCGCGTACTCGCGCGACTTCGCTTCTTCGATCTGCTTTTCGAGCTTCTCGCGCTGAGCGAGTAGTTCCTTGTAGGAAGACATAGGTTCCCTTGTGATTTGGATAAATGACTGCCGGTCTTAAGCCAGCTTGCCCTTTGAAGGTGATCATGCCTCGGAATTTGATAGCGAGATTAACACAAAATAGAAAGACTACAAAAGCGCGAGCGTTGAATTAATCCGAATTCGTTTCAAAAAATTTCCATCCACCACCGGATGTCCGCACTCCCTTTCAAATAGCTGATTTCGGATTTTGCTGAAAACTGCAGGCGGCATCGGTAATTATCAATTTAACTGTCACAAAATGAAAATTAAGATCGTCATTTTCCGACAACATTTCATGCGATGATAGCTTTCACATGAAACGTCGTAACATATTGCCGCACGCGTTCCGTGCGGTTATTACACACGGTCGTTTTCCCGCAAACGGTGCTAAAAACCTAATTAGCGTAGCGCTGCATGCAATCTTCGAGCGCCGCGCGCAAGTTCCCGGAATTGAGTTTCGCGTCGTCGAAAGCAAAACGGCTACGCACGCCGTTCATTTTCAGGTCCGCGCCATATCGGTCGACGCCGAGCAGTTGAAGTCCACTCGCGCGTCCAGAGTGACTGGCCAATTGTTCGATGAGCGTGTTCTCTTCATCGAAAGCAAGTGGCGGCAATGGATCGAGTTCGGCGCCGTCCAGCCACCCCATTGCGCCGAAACCGCCGATATAACGCAACCTTTCGAGCCGCATTGTCCAAAACGTAAAATCGCCGAGCACGAGATAGCGCTCTGCCTCCGGGTGGTAGCGCAGATAGCGCTGCACGACCTCAGGCGTCGAGTCGACCGGTTCGAAGGTGCCCAGCAACGTGACGCGTTGGCCGCTCAGTACGTCGCCGTCAGGTGCATCGACGGCGAGAAAGCCGGCGCGCGGGTCGGCGTGCAGGTTATGGGTGTGCTCGGCGAGTCGGCTCACCAGGATCGTCGGCCGATGGTGCGGGTCCGGTGCGAACGGCAGCATTGACGGATAAGGGAAGCCTTCCGGCTGGCGCGCGTGCGTGGCGAGCGTGCCGACGGCGGCCGTGTGCAGCAGATGCAGCGGAGCGTGAGCGGGAATGTTCAAGTGTGCGTTCCTGGATAGGACAGTGGCGAATCACAAAAAACCGGGGAGCGGCGCATTCGGCGCATTCGGCGCATTCGGCGCTTGTCGCGCCGAGGCCGCGACGCCCCAAACCGAACCGAACGGAGCGCGCCGGGCCGAGTTGAGCACGAACCAAACTCGAGCCGAGCCCTGCCGAACCATCGCAACTATGCGGATTCCACCTTCCAGCATAAAACAGCACGCTTCGTTAGAATCGGAATTTCGCTTTCAACGCGCTTTCTTCCGCGTTCCCTCCTCGAGATTTCCGTGTCAGACCGCTCTCCCGAAGTCACCGCCCTCCCCGCCGCTCACCGCGACCTGTCCGATACCGCACGGCAGCGCGCCCGCATCGCCACGATGGCGGTGTTCTTCATCGCCGGCATGATGTACGCGTCCTGGGGGGTCCACGTGCCGACGGTGCGCGACCGTTTCCATCTGAATGCGGCGATGCTCTCTTTCGCGCTGCTGGCCGTCGCCGGCGGCTCGATCGGCGCGATGGCGGCCAATGCTTCCTGGATTGCGCGCGTCGGCACGCGCCGCGCCTGCCTCACCGGCGGCCTCGTGATGGCCGTGTGCGCGGCGCTGATTCTGGTCGTGCCGACCTACTGGCTGCTGCTGGTCGTGCTGGCCACCTTCGGCGCGGGCATGGCCACACTCGACGTCGCGATGAACGCCGAAGCCAGCGCCGTCGAAAAAGCGCTCGGCAAGCCAATCATGTCGTCGTTGCACGGCATGTTCAGCGTCGGCGGGATGGCCGGTGCGGCGGTCGGCGGCGCGTTGCTGTCGCGCGGCATGGCGCCCGCGGTACATCTGGCGCTAGCCGCCGCGGTCAGTGCATTCGTTCTGATTGCCGCCTGTCCTTCCGTGCTGCCGCACGTGCCGCACGCCGACCATCCCGATTCCGCCACGCCGCGCGCCAACCGCTGGCGCTCGCCGGCATTGTGGGCGCTCGGCGCGATGGCGTTGGTCGCGCTGATCGCCGAAGGCGCGATGTACGACTGGGCCACCGTCTATATGCGCGATGTGGTGCTGGCCACGCCGGCGCTCGCGAGCGCGGCCTACGCGGCGTTTTCGGGCGGCATGGCGGCCGCGCGATTTGCCGGCGACGCGGTGCGCGCCCGCTTCGGCGCTCCGCAACTGGTGATGGCGAGCGCGACGCTCGCCTGCGTCGGGATGGTCGGCGCGCTGTTGCTGCCGAATGCGGTGGCGGCACTGATCGGTTTCACGCTGATGGGTCTCGGTCTGGCGAACATGATGCCTGTGCTGTTCGCTGCGGCTGCCAGCGTAAAAGGCATTCATGCGGCGGAGGGACTGGCGCATGTTGCCGGACTCGCGTACTTCGGGCTGCTGCTCGGTCCGGTGATCATCGGCGCGGTGACCCAGGTGAGCAGTTTGCCAATCGGCCTCTCGGTGGTCGCCATCTGTTCCGCCGCGATCGCAGTCGCGGGCCCGAAGGTGCTGCGGCGTTTGAAGATCTGACGCGAAGGCACGCCGTTGCCGCGTCTGTGCGTACGACGCCATACGAAGCGCGTGCGCCCTCACGTTACGTTACGCGCCGCACGAGCATGGCTGTGTTCCGGAACACGTCGATTGAACGAAGGCACTCCCGTCGTGGCGCGCGCGCCGCCAACACATTGATTCATATACGTTTACTTGTCGCATCCATCGTGCGAACAAAAATGGCATAGGCCTTGCAGTTAGCTCCCCAGGCAGTGTCCAAAACTACGGGGGAGTAGACCATGAATCGTAAATTCAAGCTGACGGCGATCGCCATGTGCGTCACGTCGATGATCATCCTGACGGGATGCGGAAGCACGTTGAACAGGCCGAGCGTGGCGGGTGGCGCAGGAAGCGGATCGGGTGGCGGTTCTGGCTCGGGTGGCGGGACGCCGACGCCCACACCAACGCCGACACCTACGCCAACGCCGACACCGACACCGACACCGACACCGACACCGACGCCAACGCCCACACCAACGCCGACGCCGACACCCACACCAACGCCGACCAGCGCCAACCCCATCGGCGTAGTCGTGCAAAACACCGGCAACGTGGTCACCGCCGCCGGCCAGACCGTCTCCGCTGTCGGCAGCCAGATCGGACTCACGCCGATTCCAGGCGCGAATCCGGCGACCACCACGGCGCTCGGCAACGTCGTGTCGAATCTCGGCAACGGCGTGACGACCGTCGGCACCGGCGTGGCGAGCGGCCTCGGCCAGCTTGGCAACTCCACCGATCCACTCGGCACGACGCTCGCCAGCAGTAGCAATCTGGTCCAAAACGCAGGCCAGGCCGTCAACAGCGCCGGCCAGCTCGTGACCAGCCTCGGCAGCGGCCCCACTGCACCGCTGAGCCCATTGACCACGCCGCTCGGCAGTACGGTCTCGACGCTCGGCAACGCGGTCACTGGCCTTGGCACCCAACTCGGCTCGCAACTGACGAACGGCCCGATCCAGCAAGTCACTCAAACGGTCTCCACCGCGATCACGCCGATCACGAGCACGCTCGCGCAGACGACCCAAACCGTCGGCGACACGACCGGCCTCGGTTCACCGCTGAACGGCCTGCTCTCGACGATCGGTCATGGACTCGACAGCGCCGGCGGCAAGCTCAGCAGCGCGACCGGCAATCCGATCGGCCAGAACCTCGGCAACGTCGTGACCAAGCTCGGCGATACGGTTACGTCCGCCGGCGGCCTGCTCACAGCGGGTGCCGCCGGCAGCGGCAATCCGCTCGGCGGCATCACCGGCATTCTGAACCCGGGCAGCGGCGGCGGCACGGGCTCGCCGCTCGCACCGCTGACCAGCATCCTCACCGCGCTGCCCGGCACCTTGAGCGGCGGCCTGACAGGCGGCAGCGGCACCGGCGGCCCGCTCGCGCCGTTGACCAATGTCGTCAGCACCTTGACCGGCAGCCTCAGCGGCACGGGCTCGGGCAGTCCGCTTGCGCCGCTCACCGGCGTCGTGAGTTCGGTCACCGGGGCATTGAGTGGCGCGACGAACAGCGGCAGCAATCCGCTCGCGCCGGTGACCTCGGCCGTGTCGTCGCTGACCGGCGCGCTAGGCTCGGCCACGGGGTCGGGTAGCAGCGGCACGGCCAACCCGCTTGCACCGATCACCGGTTTGTTGACCACGGTCACCGGTGCCTTGAGCGGCGCGACGACGTCCGCCGGCGGCACGACGGGCGGCGGTTTGCTCGGCGGCCTCGGCGCGCTGACGACGACCAGGAAGTGACGAACAAAGATAACGACAGCAAATAACGGCGCAAAAAAACAAGCGTCGAAGGGGGGCGGCGAGCCGGGTAACCGGCTCGCTGTTTTTTTATCCGCGCTTCTTGCCACCCGCATCACCCGCCGACCGCACCGTTTCAGACAGCGGCGCGCTATCACCCGCAAGTCACAGTTCGTGATACGTATCGTAGTGACGCGAGAAGTCGTTACTCCGGAGAAAGTTGGTGAACGTCATCGTCACCGACGCGTCGAGTCCTTCCACGTAATGCCACCAGCCAATCGGCAGAAACAGCAATTCGCCTGGCGCGAGCGTGCATTCGAGCAATTGCGCTTGCCGCATCGACGGGAAACTGTCGTAGTCGATCGCGCCGCCGTCCACTTGCGAATAGCAATGCAGATGGTTCGCCATATGAGGCGTGTCGGATAGCGGCACGAGTTTGATCCGTTTGCGGCCAATCACCTGCGCCATGAAGTTGTTGGTCAGATCATGGTGAAACGGTGTCCTGGTTCCTGCCGGTCCCATCCAGAAGAAGCCGGTATCGGGCGAAGCGGCGTCGAGATACTCGTCGATTGGCGGCACATCGGACCATAACGCCGCAAGCGCCGCGCGATTGTGCGAGGTGTTATTGGCGGTCATATAGAAATCGTTGGTCGGCCCGCTCTGCTCGACGAGATCCACATAATCGGCAAAGCGCATCATGCGCTTGAGCATGGGCTGATTGATTTCGTAATTCGCATCCGATTCGCGGCCGAACTGCACTTCCACTTCGCAATCGCCGCAACGCTCACGGAAGTAGTCCCAATGCCACCGCGAACGTGCGGGCCAGAAATCGAATGCGCCGGTGATGATGACCGGCCGGTTCTGAGAGTAGTACTGCTCAAAGAACGCGTCGCGCGATAAACGTTCGCGCCGCTCTATCAATCCGCTTGCCGTGCGCATGCGATTCAGCTCGCTGTACACCGACAATATCCATTCGCGCTTGCGCAAACGATTGCGCAAGCGCGTCGCACCATGAAAATAAGGACTCGCAAGTGCCGCTTTGATTTCTCGAGTGGCATCGGCCGCGTCGAAACCGTGGCCGACAAGCACGCCATGCAGCGCGGACGGCGGTGCGTCGAGCAGCAGATTCTCGGCAATCCAGCGGCGCCATGCGTCGTCGAAAGAGCGGGTCACGGTAGTCACGGCATGGTCTCCGAACAGTGCGGCTACACAAAAAATATCGGCTAAAAGAATCGGCTAAAAGAAAAGGCACGCGTACCTCGCGGCGCGCGTGCCTTTTTAATCATGCGACCGAAGACAGACCAACGCTGCCTTCGCTCACGCGATTTTTACATCTTCACTACGTCGAGCAGCGTCTTCTTGCCTGCCTTGTAGTTGTACAGCGAGATCACGCCGTGCTGAAGGTCGCCCTTCGAGTCGAACGTGGTTTCACCGATCACACCCTTGTAGTCCGTGCTCGGCATTGCTGCCAGGATCTTCGCCGGATCGGTCGAGTTAGCACGCTTCATAGCGTCGACGATGATGTACACAGCGTCATACGTGAACGGTGCGTAGATCTGGATCGGCTGACCGAAACGCTTCTGATACTTGGCGAGGAACGCCGAGCCGCCGGCCATCTTCTCGAGCGCCATACCGGCTTCCGAGCAGACGATGTTGTCGGTTGCGTCGCCAGCCAGGTCCGACAGCTTGTCGGTACACACGCCGTCGCCTGCCAGCACCTTCGCGCGCAGGCCGAGCTGCTTGGCTTGCTTGGCGA
This sequence comes from Paraburkholderia sp. BGA-UO-ETr-F21, assembly GCF_059567925.1. Classification (NCBI taxonomy): domain Bacteria; kingdom Pseudomonadati; phylum Pseudomonadota; class Betaproteobacteria; order Burkholderiales; family Burkholderiaceae; genus Paraburkholderia; species Paraburkholderia sp. BGA-UO-ETr-F21. The sequence goes on from NZ_JCAQOY010000005.1 coordinate 371,332, forward strand.
ACGGGCCGCCGGTTGCGTCCATACCGCCGTACATGATCGCGTCCGGGTTTTCGCCCTTGATCTTCGTCAGAATCGCGCGGAAGTCGACAGCCTTGTCGTTTGTCGCGTCATGCGACATCACGTTCAGGCCCAGCGACTTGGCGGTCTTTTCGAATTCGTTTGCCAGACCCTGGCCGTAAGCGGTCGAGTCGTCGACGATCGCGACGCTCTTCACTTTCAGACCCTTCGCTGCGTAGTTAGCCAGTGCCGGACCTTGTTGTGCATCGGTCGCGACGACGCGGTACGTCGTCTTGAAACCTTGTTGCGTGTAGGCCGGGTTCGTTGCCGACGGCGAGATCTGCACGATGCCAGCATCGCTATAGATCTTCGAAGCCGGAATCGACGTGCCCGAGTTCAAGTGGCCAACCACTGCGACGACCTTGTCGTCGACCAGCTTCTGCGCGACTTGAGTTGCCGTGCGCGGGTCGGCTGCGTCGTCCTGTGCGTCCAGTTGCAGCGTGACCTTCTGGCCACCGATCGTCAGGCCCTTGGCGTTGATTTCTTCAACTGCCAGGCGCGCGCCGTTTTCGTTGTCTTTACCCAGGTGAGCGATACCGCCAGTCAGCGGTGCAACGTGACCGATCTTGACGACCGTGTCGGCTGCAGCCGTTGTTGCCAACGTAGCGAACAGCATCGCGGCAGCGCTGATCGGCAACAGCTTTTGAATCTTGATGTTCATGTAAGTCTCCAGTTTCGGTCCCAAAAACAACGTAATCGCCCTGTGCCCCCGCTTCCCCAACACGTGTCGCTCAGTCCCGTGGACGACCACGCCGGTTGCATCGTTCATGCACTTGGCCAGCACGCTCACCGGACTGTTTGTGGCAGGCGGCAAACCGTACTTGCGCGCAAGTGTAGGCCATCAAATTAATTTGTGGGGCTTTTTTGAGGAAGTGGGATGAACACTAATAGCGTTTATCCAACAGGGGCCGATTCCGGCTGGAAAGACTGACTCGAAAGCACCAGCCCATGCGGGTTTCCGCTATGTGAGGCTTCCGTCTAACAGCTTGGCCTAAAGGTTTTTGCGCGTTAAACCGTTAATCATGCGAATAGGCTTTTTGCCTAAAAAGGAGGCGCGCCGAAGGTGATGCCTGGCGCGCCTCGGTTACGTCTGAATCATGCTGAATCAGCGTTGGAGGGCGGCGATACGCGCCGTTGCTTCGCGCCATTCGCGTTCGAGCTGACTCATCAGTTCGGCCGCGCCGAGACCTTCGCGGCGAGCACGACCCAAGGGCGCACCCTGGCCCGACCACAGAGAAAGATAGTCGCCGTTTTCCGCGCGGCTCGCGGTTTGCCGCAGTTCCTGCGTCAACGCATTTTGCACGGGATACGGCGCGATCTTCTGCGGTGTCTCGCTCAAAAGCTGCATCAACGGATTGCGTATGCCGCGCGCATGGCGGCCGGTGATCGCGCGCGTGACCGAGGTCGATGTGTCGGACATGGACCGCACGCGGGTTTTCCATGCCTGCGGTATCGCACTTTCATGACAGGTGAGAAACGCGGTGCCCATTACCGCGGCTTGTGCGCCGAGCGCGAGGGCGGCGACGATGCCGCGTCCATCCATGATGCCGCCGGCGGCGAGCACCGGCAGGTCGGTTGCGTCGACGAGTTGCGGTACGAGCGCCATCGTACCGACCAGTGCGTCTTCGAATGCGCCGATAAACGTGCCGCGATGCGCGCCCGCTTCCGCGCCTTGCGCGGCAATCGCATCGGCGCCCACGTCGCGCCAGGCCAGCGCTTCGGCGACATGCGTCGCGGTGCCTATTACATATAGACCGTTGGCATGCAGCCGGGCGACGTCGGCGGCAGAGAGCAGTCCGAACGTGAAGCTCGCCAGCGGCACGCGCAATTCGATCAGCATCTCCAGTTGTGCGCGGAAGTCCGGCGCGTAGCGTGCGAGCGGCGCACCCGGCGGCAAACCGAGATCGTGACGCAGCGGGTCGATCGCTTCGAGCGCGGTACGCACAGTTGCATCGTCCGGCGTGGCCGGATCGAGCACGAACAGATTCACGCCGAACGGACGATTCGTCAGCGCGCGGATCGCCGCGACTTCGCTCGCGATCTTTTCGGGCGAGAGCGCCGCGCCCGCCAGAAAACCGAGACCGCCCGCGTTCGACACCACGGCGACCATGGCCGGCGTCGTCGCACCGCCCGCCATCGGCGCCTGCACGACTGGCACGCGCAACCCGAAACGTTCTGCAAACGGCGTCACAAAATTGACTTCACTCATGATGGATTCCTTTTCGGGCGATGCGCTCGCCACAGGGACGAGCCGATACGCTCGACTGTACCGAGGCGATCCGCGCCGGAGAAATGAATTATCGAGAACGTTTCAATCGCCTTACGAGATTTCCGCCGCACAGGCCTGCTCTGCAGCGCGTTTCTTTTGATGGCAAACTGACCGCCCCCGCTTCAGGTATTCAGGCCTCTGGCATTTATTCAGACCGACCTCGCACAGCCGCGCGAGTCAATGGAGAGCAACATGAGCACCACTTCCCGATGGATCGATATTCCCGCCGGTAACGACAGTTTTGGCGGCTACCTGGCGCTGCCCAAAGGCGGCAAGGGACCGGCCGTCATCATCATTCAGGAAATCTTCGGCGTGAACAGCCATATCCGTTCGGTAGCGGATCAGTATGCGCAAGACGGCTACGTCGCGCTCGCGCCGGACGTGTTCTGGCGCGTGCAGCCGCGCGTGGAATTGACGTATGAAGGTGCTGATCGCGAGAAGGGCATCGAGTTGATGCAAAAGACTAATGTCGATCAGGCCGTGGCCGATATCGGCGCCGCGGCCGCCGCGTTGCGCGCCATGCCGGAAGTGACCGGCAAGGTCGCGGCAATCGGCTATTGCTTCGGCGGCCGGCTCGCGTATCTGGCTGCGGCGCAAGGCACGCTCGACGCAGCGGTCGCCTACTACGGCGGCGGCATCCAGAACCAGCTGGAAGAAGCCGCGAAGATCAAGGTGCCGATGCAATTCCACTACGGCGAACTCGACGCGCATATCCCGCTCTCGGCTGTCGGTCAGATCCAGGAGCGCTTCGCCGGCCGCACGGACGCCGAATTCAACATCTATCCGAATGCCGATCACGGCTTCAACTGCTCGGACCGCGCCTCGTACAACCAGCGCGCCGCCGCGCTGGCGCATGGCCGCACGCTGACCTTCCTCGGCGAGCGTCTGTAACTCGCACTTCCCGTTGCCGCGCCCGTTTGTGCCGCTCGTCGCGCGGCCCATCCGCGCGCGGCAATTGCGCCTTTTTGCCGGTGCTTTTTATTTGCGTCAGTAACTCACGCGCGTAACTCAGTTACTCTCTCAAAGACGGCTTGTCACCGGCATGCCGTCTTCTTCCATGTCCAGCGATCAATCCGGGCGACGTGATCTCCTGCAAAATGGCGTATCGCGAGCATGGACCACCCGCCGACCCGACATTCGATTGCGAGGGCTCATCCGTCGTGCATTCAGACTATCTCGCCCATGACGCCACCGGCCTCGCCGAACTGATACGCAAGCGCGAGGCGAGCGCGCGCGAGTTGCTCGACGTTGCGATCTCGCGCACTGAAGCCGTCAATCCCGCGATCAATGCGATTGTCCTGAAGGACTACGATGCAGCGCGTCAGCGTGCGTCCCGCGACGATGCAAACCGGGCGAACGGCGCAAACGGTGCGGACAGCGTCAGCGCGCAATTAGCGCTGGCAGGCGTGCCCTATCTGATCAAGGATCTCGGCGCGCCGGTCGCCGGTCTGCGCATGGCGATGGGCAGCCGCCACTATCGCCATTTCATTCCTGCGCAAGACGCGCCCGTGGTCGCGCTCGCGAAAGCCGCCGGTCTCAATATCTTCGCCAAGACCAGCACGTCCGAACTCGGCCAGATGCCTTATACGGAGCCCGAACTGTTCGGCGCGTGCCGCAACCCATGGAATCTCGACCATACGCCGGGCGGCTCCAGCGGTGGCGCGGCGGCTGCGGTTGCCGCCGGCATCGTGCCGCTCGCGCATGCTTCGGACGGCGGTGGTTCGATCCGCATTCCGGCGTCATGCTGCGGACTCTTCGGCCTCAAACCTTCACGCGGACGCGTACCGCGCGCAACTGCGGCGGCAGCGGCCGGCGACCTCGGCGTCGATCATGCGGTGTCGCGCAGCGTGCGCGACAGTGCGTTGCTGCTCGATCTGATTGCGGGCAATGCCGACAGACCGCTCGGTGCGCCGGGCACGTTTTTGAGCGCGAGCCGCGAGCCGTGCAAGCCGCTGAACATTGCATACGTCACTGACCCGATGCTGGCGCCCGCCCTTTCCGCCGACGCGCGCGCCTCGCTCGAAGACGCCGCGCGACTCGCCAGTTCGCTCGGCCATAACATCGAACCGGTGTCGCTCGGCATCGACTTCGCGGCGGTTCGGCATGCATTCCTCACGCTCTGGTCCGTGACCGCGGAAGATCTCGTGCTGAATGCCGAGCGGATCAGCGGCCGCAAGCCGCTGCGCACGGAATTCGAAATTTCGACGTGGGCGATGGCGCACGTGGGCCGCAAACTCGGCGAACGCGGCCTGCCCGCCGCGCTCGAAGAACAGCGGCGCATCACCGAACGGCTCGCCGACCTGATGAATCGCTATGACGTGATTCTGTGCGCCACGCTGGCCTCGTCGCCGATCAAAATCGGCGAGATGCAGCCCACTGCTGCCGAACGCATGCAGATGCGCGCCGTCACCGCCATGCCGCTCGAAGCGCTAATGAAGAAGGTGCTGACGGAAGCATCGAACAAGGCATTCACCTGGGCGGGTTGCACCGAACTGTTCAATCTGAGTGGTCAGCCGGCGATGTCCGTACCGCTCTATTGGAATGCGCGCGGGCTGCCGATCGGTGTGCAATTCGCCGCGCGCGAGGGCGGCGAAACCACGCTGCTGCGTCTGGCCGCACAGCTCGAAACGGCGCGGCCTTGGTTCGACAGGCGGCCGCCTTTGATGCCCGCACGCAGTTGAACGAAGACGCGTCGCCGGCGGAGAAGCTGTTGGCGCGAAGTGTCGTTGAGGTTAGGCAGCAGGGGCCGATGCAGACCGAATCCGGGCCGCAGGTCAGGCCGGTTTGCGCTGCGCGTCGAGATCGGCGTGACGCTTGCCCGGAATGCAGGCGAGCGCGACGATCGAGAGCGCCAGTCCGCCCATTACGTAGTACGTCGGTGCGAGCGGCGAGCCGGTGGTGTTGATGAGCCACGTCACGATAAACGGCCCAAAGCCACCGAACACCATCACCGCGATGTTGTAGGCGAGCGATAAGCCGGTCGAGCGCACGTTCGCCGGAAACAGCTCCGCGATCAGCGCCCCGAACGGCCCGTAATAGCCGGACAGCGTAATCGACAGCAGCGCCTGCACGAGAATCAGTTTCGATACGCTCGGCTCCGCCGCGAGCCATGCGAACAGCGGATAAATGATCACGAGCGTGATGACCAGCGACCACAGCGACAGGCCCTTGCGCCCAATCCGGTCCGACCACGCGCCGGTCAGCGGCGAGAGCACCGTCAACAGCAGATTGCCGACGATCACCGCGGAAAAAGACTGTGCGTAGGGCAGTTTCAGTTGATTGACGGCGAAGGTGGGCAGATAGCTGATCAACACGTAGATCGTCACCGTGAGTGCGATCACGGAGCCGAGTCCGCAGAGCACGTCGCGGCTATGACCTCTGAAGACTTCGCCGAGCGTCGCGCGCCGCGCGGTTTTTTGCGCGAGCAGAAACGCTTCCGAATCAGCGAGGTTTCGGCGGATATAAAAACCGATCGGCCCGATGAATAAACCCAGGATGAACGGCACGCGCCAGCCCCAGGATTTCAACGCCTCGGGCGACAGCCCGCGCGTGATCAGGGCGCCTACCAGCGCGCCAAGCAGCAGCGCCGCCGCCTGACTTGCCATTTGCCAGCTGCCGTAAAAGCCGCGCTTCGAGAACGGTGCCGCTTCGATCAGCAATGCCGTCGAACTGCCGAATTCACCGCCGGCGGAGAAGCCTTGCAACATGCGTCCGCCTACGATCATCAACGGTGCGCCAATGCCGATTGCGGAATACGGTGGCGCGATCGCGAGCACCAGAATGCCGAGCGTCATCAGCGCGATGACGAGCGATAACGCCGCTTTGCGTCCCGCGCGATCTGCGTAGAGTCCGAGCACGATGCCGCCGATCGGCCGCATGACGAACGCGACGCCGAACGTCGCGGTGGTGAGCAGCAACGACGCGTAATCGTTGCCGTCCGGGAAGAACAATGGGGCGATCACCACCGTCAGAAAACCGAACACGGTGAAGTCGTACCACTCGAGCGCATTGCCGATCACAGCCGCGACGACGGCCCGCGTATGAAGGCTCCTTGACGCTGGTGTCATTCGAATCTCCAGCCTGCGAAAAGTATCCCGTAGTGCGTCGTTTTAGTGCAATGGCATGAAAGTGCGAGCAAGAAAGGGGCCGCGAGCCGCTGAGGTCGCATTGGAGTGTAAAGAGCGCACAAGCTGTTTTCAAGCAGCAAAAAGGCGTCTGCCGCGCGGGACGGCAGACGCCTGCATGATTCGACCGTAGTGGCGCGCCGCCATGTTGCGGCGCGTTTTGCGCGACACCTTTGGTGTGCGCGGCTGACGGGTAATCAGGCCTTCTTGTTATATGCGCTGCACCAACCTTTGCTCGCGACCTGCTTGCCGGCGAACATCGGGCACGGGCCGTACTCGTCAGTCGCCTTGGCCTGGTAGAAGCTGCAGTTGCCGCAGTCCTGGCCGGGTGCGTACTTGGCGAATTTCGCTTTGTCGACTTTACTCGCGTCTGCCTTGTAGCCGAGTGCTTGCGCAGTCGGATCGCTTTCGGAGACTTTCGGTGCATCGGCGAAAGCCTGCCGCGACAGCGCCAAGGTGGATGCCACACCAATGCTGGTGATCAAAAACGTACGACGGGAAGATTTCATGGGGACTCACTCCATTTATATTGAACTGATCGCCGTTCTGATGACAGCGGTCCCCAAGGATATCAATGAAGCCGCCGCGCGTGACGACTCAAATGATAGAGATAACCGAATTGGTACGACTGCGCGCCTAAGTGTCGCGTGCGAGGGGAACGGCTCGCGCGCGAGTCGAGCGCCCGCCGTGAGCTTGCGGTTAGTTCGCAGCGGCGAACCCCGGCTGTGTGCGCACGGTTAGTCCGCAGCGAACTCGCAGGGATGCGCAACACGCGCGACCCGGTGTGAATTACCCGCGTCCGCTCAACTCGCACACCCGCTGCGCGATGGCGAGCGAGGCCGTCAATCCCGGCGACTCGATGCCGAACAGATTGACCAGCCCACGCACGCCGTGCGCGGCCGGCCCCTGGATCACAAAGTCGGCAGCGGGTTCGCCGGGGCCCGAAAGCTTCGGACGAATCCCCGCATACGCGGGCTGCAATGCGTTGTCCGGAAGCGCGGGCCAATAGGCGCGAATCGCCGCGTAGAACGATTCCGCGCGACGCGGATCGACGTCGTAATTGATCGTATCCACCCATTCGACGTCGGGACCGAAACGCGCCTGGCCGCCCAGATCGATGGTCAGATGCACGCCAAGACCGGCCTCGTTCGGCATCGGATAAATCAAACGGCTGAATGGCGCGCGCCCGGAGATGCTGAAGTAGTTACCGCGCGCGAGATAGAGCGGCGGCACATGCCGCGCATCGAGTCCGCGAATCTTGCGGGCTAGTGCATTCGCCTGCAAACCAGCACTGTTGATCACGCAGGCGGCGCTGATCGTGGCCGGCGCGTCGCCGCCTACTTTGATGATGAAGCGGCCGTTGTTCGCTTCGATTGCCTGCACTGGCGCGTGAAACGCGCACACTGCGCCATCGCGTTCGGCGTCGCCTTGCAGGGCCAACATGAACTGATGACTGTCGACAATACCCGTTTGCGGCGAGAACACCGCTTCGACACATTCGAGTGCGGGTTCGAGCGCTTGCGCCTGGTCGCCGGTGATTCGCATCAGGTCGAGCACGCCGTTATCACGGCCTTTGGCCATGATGCTTTCGAGCTGAGGAATCTGGTTGCGCGAAGTGGCGACCAGTAATTTGCCGCAGCGCGAATGCGGCACCTTGCGCTCGACGCAGTAGTCGTAAAGCATCTCGCGGCCGCGCACGCAAAGCGCGGCTTTGAGCGAGCCGCGCGGGTAGTAGATGCCCGCGTGAATCACCTCGCTATTGCGCGAGCTGGTGCCCACGCCGATCGCCTCCGCCGCTTCCAGCACGATCACCTCGCGCCCGCGCGCCGCCAGTGCGCGCGCCACCGCAAGACCGACCACGCCTGCGCCGATCACTACACATTCGATTTGGTCCATGTCCCTTGACGCGGCCAACTTCGCCGCGCGCTGCCTCGCTCGCCCGATCAAGATGAAGACAGGATGCGGCTGACGCGTGCGCAACACCGCGCGCTGTCGAACGCTCCTGTCCATTCGCAACCGCTACGCCAGAGTGTGCAACGCCGTACAGACAGAAATGCCCGCAGTCGGCAACCACTGCGGGCACTCGGTCTTGCGCAGATCCTACACGTAACGGCCGGACTAAATCAGTGTACGCCGTCGAAGGTGACAACGCTCGCCTGTTGCCAGGTCATTCGCAGCAATAATTGCCACGGCATTCACTCCATTTTCGGTACGGACTTCCGTTCTGGCTGTGAAAAAAACTCGAAGAGGCGCGTTTTTCCACCAGAAAGCGGCAAAAACCTCAAAAACCAATCGGTTTTCGTCGATTTCCGTAATCCAGGCGAATGTCGCCGGCCTCAATCCGGTCGCGCCCGTCAATGCGCGCCGCGCCGAAGCCGTTGAGAATCGCCCGGCGCATTTCACGCGGCGACGCGCGCATCAGCGCATCGAGCGCGGCGTCGCCGAGCACGTCGGGAAAGCGCAGGCCCCAGTTGTGCGCCGAGCGGATCTCGTCGTAGATCGCCTGGGCGATGCGGCGCGCACCGTCATGATCCGGCGGAGGGATTTCATACACGTTCATCCGGTTCAGGATCGGCTCGGGAATCGAGCGCTCGTCGTTCGCGGTCGCAATCCAGATCACATGCCCGGCATTGATCGGAATCTCGGCGAATTCGTCGATAAAGGTCTGCGCCGTATCGTGCTCGAGCAGCGCATACAACGCGCCGAGTGGATCGTATTGCGAATCGCCGGTCGCCTTGTCGATTTCGTCGACGGCGATCACGGGGTTCGCGTAGCTGCCGTTCACGAGCGCATCGAACACCTTGCCCGGCTTCGCGTTCTTCCATTGCGAAGACGCGCCCGACAGAATCCAGCCCGCCGTCAGCGAACTCATCGCCACATATTGATACGCGGTGCCGAGCAGGCGCGCCAACTGCTTCGCGAAGTGAGTCTTGCCGATGCCGGGATCGCCGAGCAGCAGAATCGGCATCAGTTCGAGGCGGTCTTCGGTTTCCAGACACAAGGCGACCTGTTTGCGGATGTCGTCGAGCGGTGCTGAAAAGTTGGGCAGCGCGTCGATCAGATCGTCGATCGACGGCATGCGGTTCGGCTTCACGCAAAAACGCAGATTGCCGGTTTTCAGCATCTTTTCGTATGTCGCGCGCAATGCCTCGTTCGCGCCGTCACCGAGATCGTTCAGCGCGGTCTCGACCTGATCGAGGTCGTACACCCGACTGAAAGACGCCACGGCGATTTCCTGTTTGACCATTGCTGTTGTCATCGCTCACCCCGTCTGGCTGGTCCTGCTGCTGCGGCCCCTTGTATGGCGCCGTTTCAAGTCCAGTGTAGCGAGGACATATTCACGTGCAAGCCAGCAGTCGTGCCGCTCTGCTGCTAACAGCGGGTTGTTTTTGGCGATTCCCAACCCTATCTGAAATGGATTGTTGCTGAACCCGGCCCCGTTTGAAGTGTCAGAAAGGCGTTGCGCCCATCAGGCGTAAGATGGCCCTCTGACCATGCCGCCGGATCCGGTGACCGGAGACTTTTTCTATGTGGAAAACCAGTATCGTGGCTGTGTTGCTCGGCACTTCGTTGCTTGCTAATGCACAACAACCCGCACAACAACCCGCACAACAAAAAAGCGCACAACAAAGCCCGCAACCAGCCACGCAACAGAGCGCACCACAGAGCGCACAGCAACGGCCGGCGCAGCAGGTCGTGCAATGGCAATTGCAGGTCATGCGCGACGGCCAGCAGATCGACACGTTCGACGGCACCACCACCGTCGGCCAGGCGCGTACGGACACGCATCACAAGATGGTGCAACACAACGTCGGCTGTAAAGATCAGCCCGGCGGTAGTATCGATCTGGCGCGTACGTTGACCGTCTCGCCGCTGCAGGCAGATGCGAGCGGCGTCACGTTGTCGATCGAAGCACAGGAAACGTTCGAGGAAAACGCCGCGCGACAAACGGACACCGGCTGCAAGCTGCCGCCGCAACCGCGCCAGGTGAGCGCGAGCCATCCCGGTCTGAAGGTGACGCCGGGGCAATGGGCCAGCTGGACGATCGTCGACAAGGATCCGAACCTGGTCTACCGCGTGCGTGCAAGTCTCGCGGAGAGCACCAGCACGGCAAACTGATCAAACCGATGCAAAGCACACGCAAGAGAACACGCAAGCAGCGCGCGACTAACCGACGCCCCCAAACAGAACACGTGGACAACGCGGCATGCGAAACCCTGAAGAATTGATCCGCGAGAGCGTAGCGCCCAAGGATTTCATTGCGGTGAGCTGGAACCTGCACAAAGGCCGCACGCCGCTCGGCTTCCAGGCCTGGCAGGCCATGCAGCGCTGGGTGCAATCCACCCACGCGGACGCGTATTTTTTACAGGAAGCGATGGCGCGGCGCATGCCGTCGCCGGTGCTGGCGAGCAGTTTCGGCGCACCGCTCGCTGATCCGTTGAGCGATGTCTGGCATTGCCAGGCCACTGAAATCGCGCGCGCGCTGGAACTCGAAATCGCACTCGGACCGAACGTCTTCAAACCGTCGTGGCGGCATGGCAATGCGATCCTGTCGCCGCACCCGCTCGATCTCGGCGGACGCTGGGACATCTCCGCGCATCGCTTCGAAAAGCGCGGACTATTGGTTGCGCGCGCCACCTTCGGCGGTCACTCGGTCACGCTGTTGTGCGCGCATCTTGCGCTGACGCGCTCGGCCCGCTTGCGTCAGATGAACTGGATCGCTCACTGGATCGCGAAGGAAGCACCGGAAGGTCCGCTCGTGCTGGCCGGCGACTTCAACGACTGGCGCAACGATTCGGTGCCGCTGTTCGGCGAACATGGTTTGCAGGAAGTGGCCACGCTGCTCGGCGAGTCCGGCCGCACCTTTCCCGCTTTCTCGCCCGCGCTTGCGCTCGACAAGATGTTCGTGCGCGGCATGAAGCCAGTCGAATGGATCCAGCCGACGCAGGAAACCGCGTGGCTCTCCGATCACCTGCCGTATATGGCGCGCTTGCGAATCGATTGAGCGCCGGCGCCGCACGCTAGTCTTTGTGCGGCGTCCATTGCAGCGTCGCGGCGAGCTCCTCGCCCGGCTGCAACACGCAGCCGCCCACCTGCTCACGCATGCCGACCGCGTTGAAGCAATCGGTGGTGTTCGTCACCGGCTCCACGCACAGCTGCGCGTCGTTGGCCGGCGCGAACACCACCATGTGATCGAACGGCGCGTCGGCGATCATCGTCAGTCGACGGCGTTCGTCGGGCCATGCAATGGTCGCCTCGCGTGACCAGTTCGCAAAGTTGTTGTCGAGGTCGTAGGCGTCGGCGGACATGCCTTCGCGCAACGCGTCCACCGCCGGATGCGGACCAAGATGCGTCGGCAGCACGTCGGCGTCGGCGTGCCACATGGCCTCTACTTTGGCGTACACGCGGGTTTGCGCGGTGCGCGGATAGTACGGGTGATGGCCCATGCCGAACGGCATCGGCCGGTCGGCGAGGTTTTGCGCGGACAACGTAATGCGCAACGCGCCATCGCTCAACTCGATACGCTGCTGCGCGCGGTAACGGAACGGCCAGTCACCGGGTATGCGCGAATCCGGTTCGTGTTCAAAGTGCAATTCCACCGAGCTTTCCGTGCGCGCGCCCACTTGCCATGCGCGCCGCCACGCATTGCCGTGCAGCGCGTGGGCGAAACGCGTGTCGTTGCCGGCGAGGTCGATCGTGCCGCCGTCGAATTCGAAACGCGCGTTGCGAATCCGGTTGCAGTAGGGAAAGAGCGGAAAGCTCGCCATGCGCAGCGGATCGCGTTCAGCGAAGGCTACGGGCGCGGCGGGCCGCAACCAGTGCAGCGGGCCGCCGGGCGTCGTTTCGTAGAACGCCGCCAGCGCGCCGCCCACGTCGGGGGCGATCACGGCGCGCAATGCGCCAGCCGATAGCGTGACGACCGTGGCGACGACCGCGGGATCGTCGAGCCACATGAGTCCAGTCACGCGTGGCGGGATCGAATTCAAGGAAACATCGTGCATGGTCAGAAAAGACGGGAGCTCGGGCGGATGGCGGCATCAACGCGCATCGGTGTCTCCCTCGGTGTCTCCAATTGCGAGCCGCGCACAGCGCGCGGCCGGCGGACCGTCCAGGTCCGCGCGACCGAGAATCGCACGCCAAAGCAAACCCGTCAATATTATTAGTAATAAAGTGGACCGATCCATCTTGTGCAAGCGGCGATCGCGGCCTCCCAAATGACGGGTTAGCGTGCGTTGCCGCGTGCATATTATTAGTGGTACCGTCAGCACCACGATGCCCATGGCATGCCCCAGCTTTAGCGCCGCGGTAGTGCGGCCCGCACAATGAAAAAATCGACTCAACGCCGTCCGACCATGACCGACATCGCCAAGCTCACTGGCGTGTCGCAATCGACTGTCTCGCTCGTGCTGAACAACGCGACCGGCGCGAAGTTCTCCGAGGCCACCCGCAACAAGGTGCTGAAAGCCGCGCACGACCTCGGCTACCGGCTGTCGCTGCGCGAACCGGTCTCGGCTTCGAGCGACGAACGCAATCTGATCGTCTATCTGGCCGACGAGATTTCCACCAGTCCGCATCCGGTCGTCAACGTCGACGGCGCGCGCGACGCGGCCTACGCGAGCGGCAAGATGCTGGCGGTCTATTCGACGCACGGCAACGCAGACATCGAGAAGCAGGTCCTCGACGCCACGCTGTCGAATCCCCACGTGTTCGGCGTGATCTACGCGACCGTCTATACGCGCAAGGTGACGCCCCCGGCGGCGCTCTCGCAGGTGCCCACCGTGCTGCTGAATTGCTATACGGGAGAAGGCGGGTTTTCGTCGGTGGTGCCCGCCGAAGTCGCCGGCGGCCATCTGGCGACCGACTACCTGTTGCAGGCCGGACATCGGCGGATCGGCTATATCAACGGCGAACCCTGGCAGGATGCGTCGAAAGATCGCCTGAAAGGCTACCGCACCGCGCTCGCCACCGCCGACCTGCCCTTCGCGCCGGAACTGGTGCGCGACGGCGACTGGAGTTCGGGCCTTGGCTTCGAACTGACGTTCTCGCTGATGCGCGAGCCCAATCCGCCAACCGCGATTTTCTGCGCCAACGACCTCACCGCGATCGGCGCCATCGAAGCCTTGAAACAACTCGGCCTGCGCGTGCCCGAAGACGTCTCCGTGCTCGGCTACGACGACCAGGAAATCGCTCGCCATACGCATCCGCCGCTCTCGACCGTAGTGCTGCCGAACTACGAACTGGGGCGTTGGGCGGTCGAAACCCTGCTGCAGGAAGAACACAATCGTGCGGCCGGTGCGCCGGTTCGGCATCGCATGGTCAAACTCGACGGTCCACTCGTCGAACGCGGCTCGGTCAGGGTAATTACCGAGGCAAAAAAGCCAATAATTAATATTATTAGTGATTGACCGATAATAATTCCGAGTGAAATAATCGGCACGTCGAGTCAGGCGAACATCGCCGGCCGGCATGAGAAACACTAAAAGCAAATACACCTACCTCACCAGGTACTGGAGGAAGACATGGCGTCGCTCAACACGCAGTCGCGCGCTCACGCGCGCAAGCAGCAGATTCGTCCGCTGGCGGGTTCGCTGCTGGCTCTGGCAATCGGTTTCGGCGTCGCCACCGCGCACGCCGACGACGCGTTGCCCAAGCTGTCCAACAAGACTCCCCTGAAGGTCGGCTTCGCGCAGACCGAAAGCAACAATCCGTGGCGTCTCGCGGAAACCAAGAGCTTCAAGGAAGTCGCTGCGAAGTGCGGCTGGCAGTTGGTCATGACCGACGCCAATAGTTCGAACTCCAAGCAGGTGTCCGACATCCAGAACATGATCGCGCAGCACGTCGATCTGCTGGTGTTCCCGCCGCGCGAAGAAAAGCCGCTTGCACCGGTCGTGCTGCAAGCCAAAAAGGCCGGCATTCCGGTGATTCTGGTGGACCGCGACGTCGATCAATCCGTCGCCAAGGCGGGCCGCGACTACATCACATTCATCGGTTCGGACTTCATCGATCAGGGGCATCGCGCCGCTGACTGGCTCGTCAAGGCGACGGGCGGCAAGGCGAAGATCATCGAACTCGAGGGCACCACCGGCGCATCCGCCGCGAACGATCGCAAGAAGGGCTTCGACGAAATCATCGCGAAGAATCCGGGCATGAGGATCATCGCGTCGCAAAGCGGCGACTTCGCGCGCGACAAGGGTCGCCAGGTCATGGAAACGCTGTTGCAGGCGCATCCGGACGTGACCGCCGTCTACGCGCACAACGACGAAATGGCGCTCGGCGCGATCGCCGCGATCAAGGCCGCCGGCAAGCAGCCGGGCAAGGATATCCAGATCGTGACGATCGACGGCACCAAGGGCGGCATGGACGCGATCGCGGCCGGCGAACTCGGCGCGAGCGTGCAGTCGAGCCCGTTCTTCGGCCCGCTCGCCTGCGACGTCGCACAGCGTTACGCGAAGGGCGAAAAGATCCCGACGTGGGTCAAGGTGTCCGACAAGTTCTACGACAAGAGCAACGTGCAGCAGAACATGCAGTACGGCTATTGAGATCGAAGCCTTGCTGTACGCGCAGTTTTGAAGTTTGAGCGCTGCCGTAGCAGGGCGTCCGCACGCTCCGACAGCGCCCCGATGGAAGTCCCCCGCCCCGAAGCCGTTGCTCTGCGAGAAGTCGGGACCGAGGGACTGCCGCGCAGGACGTCACCGCCCCGAATCCGTCTCCTCGGGGGGCGGGCGACGGGAAGGGTTCGGAGCGACGCGCTCGTGGCAGCACGAGCCGTCGCTTCGCTTTTATGCGTCGTACCGTGGTTCGACGCCACGACCCGCATAAGAGCCCAAACGAAGGGCCGCACCGGCCCGCACGTGCACGGCATGGCGCGCACGCGGCAAATCAAGGCAGCACCCGCATCAGGAGGACACCCGTGACGGAATCCGGCAAAGAGACGCCACACTCCCCCCTTACCCGTTCGCCGCTGCTCGAGATGCAGGACATCGGCATCAGCTTCGGCGGCGTGCCCGCATTGCGCGGCGCCAACCTGAGCGTCGCCGCCGGCGAAGTGCATGCGCTGATCGGTCAGAACGGCGCGGGCAAATCGACCATGATCAAGATCCTGACAGGCGCCTATCGGCGCGGCTCGGGCAGCGTGCGCTTCGAAGGCCGCGAGGTCGATTTCCGCACGCCCAAAGAGGCGCGCGAAGCCGGCATCAGCACGATCTATCAGGAGATCAATCTGGTGCCGTTCCGCTCGGTGGCGGAAAACATTTTCCTCGGCCGCGAGCCGCGCCGTTTCGGCCTGATCGACTGGCGCGCGGTGCAGCAACGCGCCGCCGCGCTGCTCGAATCGTTCGGCTTGCAGATCGATGTGAAGAAACCCGTCGGCCGCTATTCGACCGCGATCCAGCAGATGGTGGCGCTCGCACGCGCGGTGTCGTCGGACGCGAAGATGGTCATCATGGATGAGTCCACCTCGTCGCTCGACGAACGCGAAGTGGAGTTGCTGTTCACCGTGGTGCGCAAGCTGCGCGACGACGGCCGCGCGGTGATTTTCGTGTCGCACCGGCTCGACGAACTGTACGCGCTGTGCGACCGTGTCACCGTCATGCGCGACGGCCAGACGGTCGCGCAAAGCACGATGGCGGAGATGGACAAACTGCAACTCGTCACGACGATGCTCGGCCGCACGCTCGCCGCCGTCGTGCAGGACGGCACCGCGGCACGCGAAGCGAACCTCGCGCGGCGCGGCAAGCAGATGATCGCAGCGACGCAGTTGAGCGCGCATCCGAAGGTGAGCGACGTCTCGCTCGAAGTGCACGCCGGCGAGGCAGTGGGTCTCGCGGGACTGCTCGGCTCGGGCCGCACGGAAACCATGCGGCTGATGTTCGGCGCCGATCCGCTGGAGCAAGGGTCGCTCGCGATCCGCGGTGAAAGCGTGGCGCTGAAATCTCCGCAGGACGCGATCTCGCGTGGCCTCGCCTATCTCACCGAAGACCGCAAGGCCGAAGGCATCGTCCCCGAACTCTCCGTGCGCGACAACCTCACGCTCGTCTGTCTGCGCACGCTGGCGAAAAACGGCGTGGTCGACGTGAAGAAACAGCAGGCGATCGTCGATCGCTTCATCGCGTCGCTCGGTATCAAGCTGCGTTCGCCGGATCAGCCGATACGCGAACTGTCCGGCGGCAATCAGCAGAAGGTGCTACTGGCGCGCTGGCTGGCCGCCGAGCCGTCGCTGTTGCTGCTCGACGAACCGACGCGCGGTATCGACGTGGGCGCCAAAGCGGACGTGGCGAAGATCGTGCGCGAATTGCGCGACGCGGGTCTCGCCGTGCTGCTGTCCGCCTCCGAGCTCGAAGAGCTGACCGCCGTGGCCGATCGCGCGGTGGTGATTCGCGACGGCCGCACGGTCGCCGAACTGAACGGCGCCGACATGAGCGAGACCGCGATCATGGACGCCATTGCCTACGGCAGCGACGGCCATTCGCAACTGGCCGAAGCCGCGCAAACGGCAAACGCCGCACATATCGAAGACGCGTTGGAGGGCGACCGTCATGGCGCTTAAGTTGCACACTGAAACGTTGCATACCGAGCCGCGGCTCGGCGAAACCGCCCAGCAGATGACGGCCGCGCCGCGCGCCACACCGGCCACGAGCGTGCGTAAATGGCGCCACCTCGCTATGCAGCGCGAAGTCATCGTCCTGCTCGCGATGGTGCTGTTCAACCTGTTCTTCACGCCGCACTTCTGGTCGCTGCAAACCTTCAACGTCAACATGACGCAGGTGGTGACGATCGTGATCGTCGGCATCGGCATGACGCTGGTAGTGGCGACCGGCGGCATCGATCTGTCGGTCGGCGCGTCGATGGCGATCTCCGGCGCGCTGGCGCCAATGCTGTTCCTGAACATTGCCGGCCCCACCGGGATTGCGCTCGCGTTCGTGCTGCCGGTTCTGGCCGCCGCGTTGTGCGGCGTCTTCAATGGCTTCCTCGTGACGAGGTTATCCGTCCAGCCGATTGTCGCGACGCTGGTGCTGTTCATCGCCGGACGCGGCATCGCGCAGGTCGTCACCGACGGCAGCCTGCAGGCGTTCAGCACGCCCGCCTTTCAGTGGATCGCGCTCGGCAAGGTCGCGGGCGTGCCGTTCCAGGTGCTGCTGATGCTGGCGCTGGTCGCCGTGTTCGTGTGGGTCGTGCGCAAGACGCTGTTCGGCCAGTATCTGCTGATTACCGGCGGCAACGAAAAGGCCGCTTATCTGTGCGGCGTGCCGACCGCCACCGTGAAGCTGATCGCCTACACGCTGTGCGCGGCGCTCGCGGGGCTGGCGGGGCTGATCTCGATCTCGGTGAATTCGTCCTCCGATGCCAACGTGGTCGGACTCGGCGTCGAGCTCGACGCGATCGCGGCGGTGGCCGTCGGCGGCACGGCGTTGACGGGCGGCAAGGCCTATATCGGCGGCACGCTGATCGGCGCGCTGATCATCCAGTTGCTGCGCTATACGCTGCTCGCGCACGGCATTCCCGACGCGGCGGCGCTGGTGGTCAAGGCCGGCATTATCGTCGCCGCCGTTTATGTGCAGCGGCGCTCGCGCTAACGCGGCAGAGACATTCCCGGACTCGATACGATGAAAAAGAATCTTCCTATCCTGCTCGCGCTGGCCGCCCTCGTGATCTTCGGCCTCGTGCGCTACGAGCATTTCGGCTCGGCGTACAACATCACGTCGTTCTGGCGCTACAACTCGATGTTCGCGCTGATCTCGGTGGGCATGGCGTTCGTGATCATCACCGGCGGCATTGATCTGTCGGTGGGGACGGTGGCCGCGCTGGCAAGCGTCGTTGCCGCGCTGACCAGCGTGTACGGCGGCTGGGTCGCCGTGCTGGCGGGCTGCGCCGCGGGACTCACGGTCGGCGTGCTGAACGGACTGATCATCACGCGCCTGAAAATCCTGCCGTTCATCGTCACGCTCGCGACGAGCCTCGGTGCGCACGGCGTCGCGCTGCTGCTCGGCAAGAACGATGCGGTGTCGATTTCCGCCGACTCGAACTTCGGCAACTTCGGTCAGGGCGATCTGTTCGGGCTGCCGATTCCGGGCATCGTCGCCGTGGCGGCGGCGCTGGCCGGCTGGCTCGCGCTGCGCAGCACGCGCTTCGGGCGGCATTCGCTGGCGATCGGCGGCAGCGAGGAAGCCGCGCGGCTCATGGGCCTGAACGTCGACCGCACGCTAGTGATGGCCTATGCGGTGAGCGGCCTGCTCGCCGGCATGGCGGGCGTGATCCTCGCCGCCCAATTCGGCGCGGGACAACCCAACGAAGGCGTCGGCTGGGAGCTGTTCGCGATCTCGGCGGTCGTGCTCGGCGGCACGTTGCTCACGGGCGGCGAAGGCTCGATTGCGATGACGATTGCCGGCGTATTGCTGCTCGGCCTGGTGTTCAACCTGCTGAACTTCGAAAACGGGCTGGGTTTCATCAGCTTGTCGGCGTACTGGCAGTCCGTGATTCGGGGCGTGTTCCTGCTGCTCGTGATCGTGTTGCAGGCTCGTGTGCTGAAGCAACGCGGGAAAAAACGGGTCGCGGCGCCGGCGTGAGCGGCGCATTCACGGGGTCGCGCCGATCGATACGGAGCGAAGGGCGGCGGTTCAGGTTTGCTGCCGCTCGCGCCTACTTTGAGCGTTTCGGAGTAATCAAATCGGCACATGCGGAAAGCCTTATTCCAATTTGGATTCAGACGTATCTAGCGACGATTTGCCCCTCTTTGTGTACCAACCCTGACAAGGTCGGCGCGGATCGGATGAAAACACCGCCACGCGCACACCGTACGTCTCGCCGCCAGCCATCCGCCCACCGTTCGCGCCGCTCTTGCCAGTTTTATCAGCAGGGTCAATGCTGCAGCGCATGGCGGGTTTCGGTATCATCCTGAAAATGTTGCCCGCGCGGCGCGCCTATCCGGCGCATGCCGGACAGCCGATGGCGCCGCCATGCGCGGTTTTTTCGCCCATCGCCGTACCT
Organism: Paraburkholderia sp. BGA-UO-ETr-F21; assembly: GCF_059567925.1. Taxonomy (NCBI): domain Bacteria; kingdom Pseudomonadati; phylum Pseudomonadota; class Betaproteobacteria; order Burkholderiales; family Burkholderiaceae; genus Paraburkholderia; species Paraburkholderia sp. BGA-UO-ETr-F21. The sequence goes on from NZ_JCAQOY010000005.1 coordinate 390,766, forward strand.
TGCCGAAGCGCGGCCGCAGCCCTGCCAACGTACTTCGCGGCGCCCGGTTTTACCGACAACCGGCGCCGACGCTTCCGGGTCCGGTCATCCGCTTGACCACGCTCAACCGCCGCGCCGCAGCCTTCCGGCAGCGGGCGCGGTAAAATAGCGGATTGCGCGTGATTCCCATATGGGTTAGCGCAGCATCGCCCTTGCCGTGCCGGCCGGCTCAAAACGACTGGCCGCCTTTGTTTTCGCACTATCCAAGAAGCCATGAGCAACCTGAATCCACAAACCGTCCTGAGCGTCCATCACTGGACCGATACGCTTTTCAGCTTCACCTGCACGCGCGATCCGTCGTTCCGTTTCGAAAACGGTCAGTTCACGATGGTGGGCCTCGAAGTCGACGGCAAGCCGCTGATCCGCGCCTACAGCCTCGCGAGTGCGAACTACGAAGAGCACCTCGAATTCCTGAGCATCAAGGTGCAGGACGGCCCGCTTACGTCCCGTTTGCAGCATCTGAAGGTCGGTGACGAGGTTCTGATCGGCAAGAAGCCGGTCGGCACGCTGGTGGCCGACAACCTGCTGCCGGGCAAGACGCTGTGGCTGCTGTCCACCGGCACGGGCCTCGCGCCGTTCATGTCGATCATCAAGGATCCGGACATTTACGACCGCTACGAGCGCGTGGTGCTCACCCACACCTGCCGTTTCGTCGACGAACTGGCGTACAAGGAATACATCACGGACCACCTGCCGGCGCACGAGCACCTGGGCGAGCTGGTTCAGGAAAAGCTGCTGTACTACCCGACCGTCACGCGTGAAGCGTTCCAGAACCGCGGCCGGATCACCGAACTGATCGAAACCGAAAAGCTGTTCGCCGACCTCGGCGTGCCGGGCTTCTCGCTCGAAAACGACCGGATCATGCTGTGCGGCAGCCCGCACATGCTGCGCGACACGCGCAAGCTGCTGGACGACCTGGGCTTCCAGGAAGGCAGCAACAACGCGCCGGGTCATTACGTGGTTGAAAAGGCCTTCGTCGGCTAAGTTACCTTCCACTGCGTTACGATTTTTGCGGCTCGCGCCGCAAAATCAGCGAAAAGGAGCCTTCGGGCTCCTTTTTTATTTTCACGTTACAAATCGGCGCCGACGATCTAACATTCGTTGTCGGTATTCTTCCTACAAAAGCAGTGTTGCGAATGATCAACCCTTGCTTGAAATCGGGCCGCCAAGCCTTGCTGCAACTGCTTTTTTTCTTTTTATGAGATATCATCGCGGCGCATCATCAGTCGAATTGACGCGGCTGCATGGCCTAAGCGCCATGTTACTGAATGTAAATTTCGTTACGTCATACTGTTAGCGATTCGCCCGTTGCGTCCTGAGCGCGACGTCTTGCACCTGGAGGCCTGAGACCCGTATGCGTTCTTTCGTCTTCGCGCCGCCGATGCGCACCCGCTCCGCCGTCCGTACGGCTTTCTGAGAACGAAGGTCATGGATACGTCGACTGTCGTCCCGTTCGCCGCCCATCTTCCTGCGTCACCGGAACGTGAAGGGTTCGACGCGTCCGCTACGCCGTCTACCTCGGTCGAACAGGAAATCGCACGGTTGCGCACCCGGGTCCGTGAACTCTCGGCCGAACTCGTGCAGGCGCAGGAAGCCGCTTGCCGCCACGTGGCGCGCGAGCTGCACGACGGCGTAGGCGCCGAACTGACGGCGACGCGTTTTGCGCTTGCCGGCGTCGAAACCTGGCTGCCCGCCGATGCAGCGCCGCAATGTTCCGCCGCGCTCGCCGTGGCCAACCGCTCGCTCGACGCCGTTTGCGAAGCCAGCCGCCAGGCTGTCGCGGAACTGCATGCACCATCGCTCGAAGCAGGCATTGTCGGCGCGTTAGCTCACTGGACCGGCGACTTCGCCGCTCGCACGCAACTGCGCACAAGCTTCGTCTGCGCCGCCGATGTGCGCCTCACCCGCCTGCCCGCCGACGCCGCGCTGGCCGTATTCCGCGTCGCGCAGGAAGCACTGAACAACATTGCCAAGCACGCGCGCGCCGAATCCGCGGACGTGCGGATCGAGACCAGCCGCCGTCACCTCACGCTGATCGTCGTCGATGACGGCAGCGGCATCACGCATAACGCCCGCAGCCGCCGCGGCCATTTCGGCCTGAGCAGCATGCAGGCGCGTTGCGCGGCCTTCGACGGCACGCTGCGCGTAAGCGCACGCCGTGCCGCTACGGGGCGCGGCGACAGCGGCAACGGCATGCCGTCGCGCGGCACCCTCGTTCGGGCGCGTTTTGCCTGGGACGCCATGCTGGCGGATGCGCCGCGCGCCCGGCGGCAGGCGCTGCAATCGTGAGCACGCCGTCATGAGCTTGCGCATTCTGCTCGTCGACGACCACGCCGTGGTGCGCCAGGGCGTCCGTCAGCTGCTGCTCGACCGCGGCGTGGCGCGCGACGTGACCGAAGCTCAAAGCGGCGCCGAAGCGCTCGACGCCGTCGCCCGATTCAGCTTCGACGTGGTGCTGCTCGACATTTCGCTGCCCGACATGAACGGCGTCGAAGTGCTCAAGCGTATGAAGCGCAAAGCGCCGCGCGTGGCCGTGCTGATGTTCTCGATGTATCGCGAGGACCAATACGCCGTGCGCGCCCTGAAAGCAGGCGCCGCCGGCTACCTGTCGAAAACCGTCGACGCCGCGCAGATGATCGGCGCGATCCAGCAGGTCGCGGCAGGCCGCAAATACGTGAGCCCGGCGATGGCCGAGGCGCTCGCCGACTACGTTTCCTTCGACGGCGAACAGTTGCCGCACGAAAAGCTCTCGGACCGCGAATATCAGACGCTGTGCATGCTCGCCTCGGGCAAGCGCCTGACGGATATCGCCGTGGCGCTCTCACTGTCGGTGAAAACGGTCAGCGTGTACCGCACCCGCCTGCTCGAGAAGATGAAGCTGCGCAATAACGCCGAATTGACCTTCTACGTGATGAGCAACCGGCTCATCGATCTGAATCCCGCTATGGCGGGCTGACGGCCTCTTGCCGCCTGCATTGCTCAGTGCGCGCTGAATAGCTCGCACGCTCGCATGATGAGATTGCGAGAGAGCGATTCCTCCCGATTGGCAGAGCATCGAGCGAAAGCTTTGCGGCCAATGGCCGCGCAGCCGACGAACATGCCGCACGAGCCTGGCCTGCCGGGAATTTTCAGCCCCGCGCCTATGACGCAAAATGCCCGTGCCGGAATGGGGCGCGGAACGTATCCGTTAAAATCGTGGGTTTCCCGACATTCGGCGCGCAACACGCGTGCACTACTGGAGACCCCCGCCAATGTCCCTGTTTCGCAAGAAGAGCGTCGAGCACATGATCGCCGCAAGTGCTCAGAACGCCGGCCTGAAGAAAGCGCTCGGCGCGCTCGATCTGACCTTCCTCGGGGTCGGCGCCATTATCGGCACCGGCATTTTCGTGCTGACCGGCACGGGCGCCGTGCAGGCCGGCCCGGCGCTGATGATCTCGTTCCTGATCGCGGCGATCGCCTGCGGTTTCGCCGCGCTCGCCTACGCCGAATTCGCCTCGACGATTCCGGTGGCGGGGTCCATCTACACCTACTCGTATGCGACGCTCGGCGAACTGGCCGCGTGGATCATCGGCTGGGACTTGATGCTCGAATACGGGCTCGCCACCTCCGCGGTATCGGTGGGCTGGTCGGGTTATCTGCAATCTTTGCTGTCGGGCTTCGGCGTCTCGTTGCCGGTTGCGCTGACGGCGGCGCCGGGTGCATTGCCCGGCCACGATACGCTCTTCAACCTGCCCGCGTTCCTCGTGATGATGGCGATCACCGCGCTGTTGTCGGTAGGTGTGCGCGAGTCGGCGCGGATCAACAACGTCATGGTCGCGATCAAGGTGGTCGTGGTGTTGCTGGTGATCGGCGTGGGCGTATTTCACGTGACGCCGCCCAACTGGCATCCGTTCATGCCGAACGGCTGGAACGGCGTGTTCGGCGCGGCGGCGGTGATGTTCTTCGCGTTCATCGGATTCGACTCGGTGTCGTCCGCGGCGGAAGAGGTGAAGGATCCGAAGCGCGATCTGCCGATCGGGATCATCGCGTCGCTGGGCGTTTGTGCAGTGTTGTACGTGGCGGTGGCGGCTGTCGTCACCGGCATTGTGCCGTCGGCGCAGTTTGCGAATATTTCGCACCCGGTGTCGTATGCGTTGCAGGTGGCGGGTCAAAAGTGGGTCGCGGGTTTTATCGATCTCGGCGCCGTGCTGGGTATGTTGACCGTGATTCTCGTAATGGCTTATGGCCAGACGCGGGTCATTTTCGCCATGTCGCGCGATGGTTTGTTGCCTGCGCGGCTTTCGCGCGTGCATCCGCGGTTTGCTACGCCGTTTTTTACTACGTGGCTCGTCGGGATCTTCTTTGGGCTGATCGGGGCGCTGGTGCCGTTGAACGTGTTGGCTGAGCTGATCAATATCGGCACGTTGGCCGCGTTTTCGATGGTGTCGATTGCGGTTCTCGTTTTGCGGAAAACGCATCCTGAATTGCCGAGGGCGTTTCGGTGTCCTGGGGTGCCGGTTGTGCCGGTGCTGGCTGTTGCGTCCTGTCTGTTTTTGATGGTTAATCTTCAGGCTGTTACTTGGGTGGCTTTTGTTGTTTGGTTGCTCATCGGGTTGGTTATTTATTTTGGGTATTCGCGGAGGCATTCGAAGTTGAGCAAGTGATTGGGGTTCTTGCCTGCTCGGCGGGTTGTGGGTGGGTTGTTTCGGGTTTTGGCCTTTCCTTGTTTTGCTTGTGGTTTATTAGCGTTGCCCCTGTGCGGGGCGGCACTCACTTTCTTTGCTTGCCGCAAAGAAAGTAAGCAAAGAAAGCGGCTTTACACCGCCAGCCCATAAGCGGGTCCCCCGGCTTGGAGCAGGTGGTGGTGCATCTGGAATCCGTGCCCTCGCACATTCCGCCCCAGTGACAAGGCAGTCATTCTTCCGGCGGCGCTCCGCGCGCCGTCGCGGTACTTCAACAACCGCCAGTCGGGGCGCGCGCCCGCGGCATTTCTCAGCGGTTGCCGTCTGTTGCGTCAGCGGCGCTCCTCAAATTTCAGGCCATGACTTGGGTCAGTAGCGTCTCCAAGACCACGGCCCATTAAGGCGTCACGCCGAGGCGAAGCCGACGGCTCCCGCAATGCACAAACGAAGCCTCCTGAAGCGAACCGTTCCGTCGCGCGCGGAGCGCGAGGCGGGAAGGATGACGGCCTTGTCACTGACGCCGAATGTGCGAGAGCACGGATTCCAGATGCACCACTACCTCCTCCAAGCCAGGGGACCCGCTTATGGGCTGGCGGTGTGAAGCCGCTTTCTTTGCTTACTTTCTTTGCGGCATGCAAAGAAAGTAAGTGCCGCCCCGCACAGGGGCAACGCCAATAGACCACCAGGAATTCAAGGAAAGGCCAAAACCCGAAAGAACCCACCACAACCCGCCGAGCAGACAAAAAACCCCTCATAGCGCCCCAGCCCAATTTGTGCTTTACTTTTCGGCAGCCCCATAAAAAAACCGCAGCACCCTCATCGGACCCACGAACAGGCAGCTGAAGGCGAACAACAAAACGGAAGGTCCGGTCTCACCCCATAAGGAGACAACTTCATGGCGATCAGCATCAGTCTGACGGTGAATGGCGCGCCCATCAGCGCCTCAATCGACCCTGGCACCCTGCTAGTCCAGTTCCTTCGCGATCAACTCCGGCTCACCGGCACGCACGTCGGCTGTGATACGGCCCAGTGCGGCGCATGCACTGTCCATCTGAACGGACGCGCGATCAAAGCCTGCAACATCCTCGCAGTGCAAGCCGAAGGCGCGGAGATCACCACCATCGAAGGACTCGCCAAAGACGGTGCGCTGCATCCCATGCAGGCAGCCTTCAAACACTGCCACGGACTGCAATGCGGCTTCTGCACCCCCGGCATGGTGATGAGCGCGGTTTCGCTCGTGCAGCGCCAGCCGAATCTCACCGGCGACGACGTGCGCGCCCAACTCGACGGCAATCTGTGCCGCTGTACGGGGTATCACAACATCGTCAAGGCAGTGCTCGAAGGCGCCGAGGGCATGAAGTCCGCCGGCACGGCCAACGCCGCCGCCAACGCCGCCGCGCAAGCCAACGCACCGGCCACTGCCTGAGGAGCCGACGATGAACGCACCCGAAACCCATCTGATCGGCGCTTCCGTCGAACGTAAGGAAGACTATCGGTTCCTGACCGGCAACGGCCAGTACACCGACGACATCGTCTTGCCCCAGCAAACCTACGCCGTGTTCCTGCGCTCGCCCTACGCGCACGCGAAGATCAACAGCATCGATACCGCCGCGGCCAAACAGTCGCCCGGCGTGGTCGCGATCTTCACCGGCGCGGACATGGCGGCCGACAACGTCGGCGGGCTGCCGTGCGGCTGGCTGATTCACAGCACCGACGGCAAACCGATGAACGAGCCGCCGCATCCGATCATCGCGCATACGAAAGTGCGTCACGTCGGCGACCAGGTCGCACTCGTGATCGCCGATTCGATCAAGGCCGCGAAAGACGCCGCCGAATTGATCGAAGTCGACTACGACGTGCTGCCCGCCGTGGTGGACACCGCGCATGCAGCGGACGCCGGCCAGCCCGCGGTTCACGACGAAGTCCCGGACAACGTCTGCTACAACTGGGGCCACGGCGACAAAGCCGCAACCGACGCCGCCTTCGCCAAAGCCGCGCACGTCACCACGCTCGACATCGTCAACAACCGGCTCATTCCGAACGCAATCGAACCGCGCGCGGTCAACGCGAGCTATTCGGTGCAGGACGACAGCTACACGCTCTACGTCGCGAATCAGAATCCGCACGTGGAGCGCCTGCTGATGGCCGCATTCGTGCTCTCGCTACCGGAATCGAAATTGCGTGTGATCGCGCCGGACGTGGGCGGCGGCTTCGGATCGAAGATCTTCCTGTATGCCGAAGACGTCGCGCTCACCTGGGCGTCGAAGAAAATCCGCCGCCCGGTCAAGTGGACGGCCGAGCGCTCGGAAGCGTTCGTCTCCGACGCGCACGGCCGCGATCACGTGACCAAAGCCGAACTGGCGCTGGACGCGGACGGCAGGTTCCTCGGCATGCGCATCCATACGACCGCCAACATGGGCGCGTATCTGTCCACGTTCGCGTCGAGCGTGCCGACCATTCTGTACGCGACGCTGCTCGCGGGTCAGTACGCCACGCCCGCGATCTACGCGGAAGTGAAAGCGGTGTTCACCAACACCGTTCCCGTGGATGCCTATCGCGGCGCGGGCCGCCCCGAAGCGACATATGTCGTGGAGCGCCTCGTCGAAACCGCCGCGCGCGAAATGAAGCTCGATCCGGCGGAGATTCGCCGCCGCAATTTCATCCGCGAGTTTCCGTACGCGACGCCCGTCGGCCTCACTTACGACACCGGCGACTACGAGACGATCCTCGCGCGTTCGCTCGAACTCGCGGACGTCAAAGGCTTCGCCGCGCGCAAACAGGAATCCGAAAAGAACGGCAAGCTGCGCGGCCTCGGCTATTCGTGCTACATCGAAGCCTGCGGTCTCGCCCCGTCGAATATCGCGGGCGCATTGGGCGCGCGGGCCGGGCTGTTCGAAGTCGGTCAGATTCGCGTCCATCCCACCGGTTCGGTCACCGTGTTCACAGGTTCGCATAGTCACGGGCAGGGACACGAGACAACCTTCGCGCAAGTGGTGGCCGACCGGCTCGGCATTGCGCTGGAAAGTGTCGAGATCGTCCACGGCGACACCGGCCGCATTCCGTTCGGCATGGGCACGTACGGCTCGCGCTCGATCGCGGTCGGCGGCTCGGCAATCATGAAGGCGCTCGACAAGATCGAGACCAAAGCGAAGAAGATCGCCGCACACCTGCTCGAAGCCGCGGCAGAAGACATCGAGTTCAAGGACGGCGTATTCCGCGTCGCGGGCACGGATCGCACCAAGGCGTTTGCCGAGATTTCGCTCGCCGCGTACGTGCCGCACAACTATCCGCTCGACGTACTCGAACCAGGCCTTGAAGAAAGCGCGTTCTACGATCCGACCAACTTCACCTATCCATCGGGCGCGTACATCTGCGAGATCGAAGTCGATCCGGAGACAGGCGTGTGCCGCATCCAGCAGTTCACCGCAGTGGACGACTTCGGCAACGTGATCAATCCGATGATCGTCGAAGGTCAGGTGCATGGCGGGCTCGCTCAGGGCATTGGCCAGGCGATGCTGGAGCGCTGCGTATACGACAACGAGAGCGGCCAGTTGCTGTCCGGCTCGTACATGGATTACGCAATGCCGCATGCGTCCGATCTGCCGAACTTCACCGTCGAAACCGCCAAGGGCACACCGTGCACGCACAATCCGCTCGGGGTGAAAGGCTGCGGCGAAGCGGGCGCGATCGGCTCGCCGCCGGCGGTGATCAACGCGATCCTCGACGCGCTCGCGCCGCTCGGCGTGACCGACCTGCAAATGCCGGCGACGCCGCATCGCGTGTGGTCCGCGATTCACGCGGCCAAGCAACCCCATTGAGATCCTGAGCGGAGCATTCGACATGTATTCATTCGAGTATCAACGCGCGACGGATCCCAAAGCGGCCGCCGCCCTCCTCACCGCCGACAGCGACGCGAAGTTTCTGGCCGGCGGCCAAAGCCTGCTGCCCACCATGCGTCTGCGTCTCGCGCAGCCGTCACAATTGATCGACGTGACACGCATTCCCGCGCTCAAGTCGATCACCGTCGACGGAAAAACGGTGACGATCGGCGCCGCCGTATGCCATGCGGACGTCGCGGATCACGCGGAACTGCGGCGCGTATCCCCGGCGCTCGCGGATCTCGCCGCGCATATCGGCGATCGCCAGGTGCGCGCGCTCGGCACGATAGGCGGCTCGCTCGCCAACAACGATCCGGCCGCCTGTTATCCGGCCGCTGCCATGGCGTTGGACGCGACGATCGTGACGGACCGACGGCGCATTGCGTCGAGCGACTTTTTCGTCGGCATGTATGAGACGGCGTTGGCGCCCGACGAGCTGATCGTCGCCGTGGAGTTTCCAGTGCCGGAGCGCGCGGCGTACGAGAAATTCCGCAATCCCGCTTCGCACTTCGCGTTGGTCGGCGTATTCGTCGCGAAGTTTGCGAGCGGTGTGCGCGTCGCGGTGACGGGCGCGGCGTCTTCGGTGTTTCGTGTGCCTGAACTGGAAAGCGCGCTGTCGGCGAACTTCACGCCCGAGGCTGCACGCGCGGTGACTGTGTCGGCCGCCGACCTGAACACCGACATGCACGCGAGCGCCGAATACCGCGCGCACCTGATTCCGGTGCTGGCCGCGCGCGCGGTGACGAAGGCGAACGCTTAGCTGCTCATCGCTGCTCGCGGCTGACGTGCCTGCGCTCGCACGGGCACGTCAGCCGCATTCGCTCAGGTGCGCTGACGGCGCGGCACGTCGCTTCGTTACTTCGCTTGATCGGCTTCGCTTCGGCGGCTTCGTTTCGTTGGCTTCGTTTCGTTGGCTTCGCTTCATCGGTCACGTTTCTCCAGCCACCCCTCCTTGCGCAGATTCAGGAACTCCATGCAGCCCGCTTCAATCGACGACACCCTCGCCCAACTCGCCGCCCAGAGCTATTTCGCCAGCCGCGAGCTGGCGACCGCGCTGTATCTCGCGCTGCGCATGGAACGGCCGTTGTTCGTCGAAGGCGAGCCGGGCGTCGGCAAGACCGAACTCGCCAAGGCAGCGGCGGGCATGCTCGGCACCTCGATGTTGCGGCTGCAATGTTATGAAGGTCTCGACACGGCGAGCGCGCTCTACGAATGGGACTATCCGCGGCAGATCATGGCGCTGCGTCTTGCCGAAGCCGCCGGTGAGCGTCCCGACAACGACACGCTGTATCGCGGCGAATTCCTGCTGAAGCGTCCGCTGCTGCAAGCGCTGATGCCCGATGAAAATCATCCTGGCGCACGGCGTGTATTGCTGATCGACGAGATCGACCGCGCCGACGAACCGTTCGAAGCCTTTCTGCTGGAATTGCTTTCGGACTTCCAGGTATCGATTCCCGAATACGGCACGGTCCGCGCGGAGCAGCCGCCGCTCGTCGTCATGACCTCGAACCGCACGCGCGAAGTGCACGACGCGTTGAAGCGCCGTTGCCTGTATCAATGGATCGGCTATCCGGACCGCGATAGGGAACTTGAGATCGTCGCCGCTCGAGCGCCGCAGACCTCGGCGGAATTGCAGCGGCGGGCGGTCGATTTCGTTCATCAGCTGCGTGGCATGGATCTGTTCAAGGCGCCCGGCATTGCCGAAACGATCGACTGGTGCCGCGCGTTGGAGGCGCTATCCGTCACCGAGCTCGATCCGCAATCCGTGCACAACACGCTCGGCGTGCTGCTCAAGTATCAGGATGATCTGGCGCGGGTCGATGCCGCGCAAATCGCGCAATGTCTCGCCGCGCCTGGATAGCCAGCATGACGAACTCATTCGACGCAGGTAACAGCGGCGCCTCGGGCCATGGCTCACGGCTCGACGACACACCCACGCTCGCCCGCAACGTGGTCCATTTTGTACGGCTGCTACGCGGCGCGGGCTTGCCGATGTCGCCCGCCCAAGCCGTCGACGCGCTCGCCGCGCTGCACTGGATCGATCTGGGCCGCCGCGACGACGTGCGCGCCGCGCTGGCAGCGTCACTGGTCTCGGCGCCGGACGAACGCGATCTGTTCAACGCCGCGTTCGACCTGTTCTGGCGCGATCCCGATTGGGAAGGCAAGCTGCGCGCGCTGCTACTGCCGAAAGTGCGCGACGGTCTGCCGCCGCCCAAACGCAACAACCGTCTCGCCGACGCGCTGGCCGTGCGCGCGCCGCCGTCACCGCACAGCAAGGCGCCACAGGAAACCGAACAACACGAACTGCGTGCGCACGTCACGTTCAGCGCGGAAGAGCGCCTGCGTCATCGCGATTTCGATACGCTTTCCGCCGACGAATGGCGCACCTTGCGTCATCTGATTCGCGGCCAGCGTCTGCCGCTCGCAACCGAGCCGACGCGCCGCCTGAAAGCCGCTTCGCACGGCACGCATGCGGACTTGCGCGCGAGCGCCCGGCACGCCGTGCGCGCGGGCGGCGACTGGACGGTGTGGAAGTATCGCGCGGTGGTCGAGCGCAAACCGCCGCTCGTGTTGCTGCTCGACATCTCCGGCTCCATGAGCAGCTATTCGCGCGCGGTGCTGTATTTCTGCCATGCGCTCCTGCAGTCGCGCGAACGGCTGCAGGTGTTTCTGTTCGGCACGCGCCTCACCAACGCGACGCGCGCGCTGCGCGAGCGCGATCCCGACGTGGCGATCGCGACGCTCACCGAGCAGGTGGTCGACTGGTCCGGCGGCACGCGGATCGGCGCGGCGCTCGCCGAATTCAACCGCCGCTGGGCACGGCGCGTGCTGACCGGTCGTGCAACGGTGCTGCTCGTCACCGACGGCCTCGATCACGAAGCGATCGATGTGCTCGACACCGAGATGGCCCGCCTGCACCGCTTCGCACACCGTATCGTGTGGCTCAATCCGCTGCTGCGTTTCAGCGGCTTTTCTCCGAAGGCGCGCGGCGTGCAGGCCATCCTGCCGTATGTCGACGCGCATCGTCCGGTTCATAATCTAGACAGTCTGACGGCGTTCGGCCGCGACCTCGCGCAACTCACGCGCGCGCCTCGTCGCAGCGCCGGCGTCGGGGCTGCCGCAGGAGCGACACCATGGAATTGACCGAAACCCATACGCTTCCCGTTTCGCAGCAACGCGCATGGGAAGCGCTGAACGACACGGAGATTCTGCGCGGCTGCATTCCCGGCTGCGAGAGCATCGATCCGGACGGTGAGAACGCCTACCTGGTGGCGCTGAGCGCCGCGGTCGGCCCGGTCAAGGCGCGTTTCAAGGGACGCATGCAACTCATCGACATCGAGGCGCCCAATTCGTACAGCATCGTGTTCGAAGGCCAGGGCGGCGCAGCGGGGTTTGCCAAGGGCAACGCGCACGTTTCGCTCCAAGCCGACGGCGAGGCCGTCACGAAGCTCACCTATTCGGCGAGCGCACAGGTCGGCGGCAAGCTCGCGCAGATCGGCTCGCGGCTCGTCGACGGCGCCGCGCGTAAAATCGCGGGTGAATTCTTCAAGCGCTTCGGCGCGCGGCTAGGCGCCGACGGCGAAGGCACGGCGGCCCCGGACGGCGATGAAAATGCAGCCGATCAAACGGCGCCGCACAATACAGCATCGAATGAAGCCGCGGACGGCGAGTCCGGCGGCGACGCAACGAAAAGGAAGAAATCATGGACAGCGTGGATCTCGAAGTCCTGAAGTCCAGCGCACGTTGGCTGGAAGAAGGACATCGCGCGCTACTGGTCACGGTGGTGAAGACATGGGGCTCGTCGCCGCGTCCCGAGGGCGCGATGCTCGCGGTGCGCGACGATGGGCTCGTGGTGGGCTCGGTGTCGGGCGGTTGCATCGAAGACGATCTGATCGACCGCGTGCGGCAACGCGGTATCGAGCAGGTGCTACCCGAAGCGGTCAAGTACGGCATCACCGCGGAGGAAGCGCACCGCTTCGGCCTGCCGTGCGGCGGCACGATCCAGTTGGTGCTCGAACCGTTAACGGCGCAAAGCGGCATTGCCGAACTGTGCAGCGCCGTGGAGAACGGCCGCCTCGTCGCCCGCGAAGTGACCATGGCGAGCGGCGCGGTGCGGCTGGAAAACGCGCAGGCAACGGACGGCGTGCATTTCGACGGCGAACGTCTGCTGACGATTCACGGCCCGCGTTACCGCATGCTGGTGATCGGCGCGGGGCAGTTGTCGCGCTATCTGTGCCATATCGCAGTCGGGCTCGATTATCAGGTCACCGTGTGCGACCCGCGTGAGGAATACACCGAGGAGTGGAACATCCCCGGCACAAAGATCGTGCGGACCATGCCCGACGATACGGTGATCGAGATGAAGCTCGACGAGCGCTGCGCGGTGATCGCGCTGACGCACGACCCGAAGCTCGACGATCTCGCGCTGATGGAAGCGTTGAAGACGCCGGCGTTTTACGTCGGCGCACTGGGTTCGCGCAGGAACAACCAGGCGCGGCGCGAACGCCTCAAGGAGTTCGATCTGAACGATACCGAGTTGGCCCGCTTGCATGGACCGGTGGGGATTTATATTGGCAGCAGAACGCCGCCTGAGATCGCGGTTTCGATTCTTGCCGAAGTGACGGCGGCCAAGAACGGTGTTTCTCTGCCCACCTTGCTCCAGGTCGAAGGAGCCAAGGCTGCGCGGGAGATTGCGGCTTCCGGCGGAACGGCGTGTAGCGTTTAACGGGAATCCTGTCTGCGCGCGGCGCTGCCTCCAGCCGCCGCTGCGCGTAGCCGCGCACCGCGACGCCGCGAGGCGCAACAACCCGCTTACATCAAGCCGCAGACCACTGCGGCGATCATCGACCCGCCCACCAGCACGACGCCCACCACGCGGCGCTTGTTCAACTCGGTCCACAGCAGGACACCGGTCAGCGAAAGCAGAATCATGCTGCCGGCGATCGTGTCGATCAGCAGCACCCAGCCGACGCTCAGCCCCACGCCTTTGTGCAGGTTGTTCATCGTCGAGAGAAACGAGTTGTGCGTGCGTTTCACCGCGACGAAGCCGTTGCCCACCCAGTATTCGGCCTGCACGCTCCGCGACGGTCCCATGATGCCGACTTGCCAGAATTCCGGCTGCATCGTGCTGCGATCGCCCCACGCCACCGGATGCGCCGGCTCGCGCCTGATTCTGCCCGGCTTGCCGTCGATCTTCAGTTCGGCTTTGAGCCACTTCGCCATCTCCATCGGCGAACGCAGCGGTTCGTGCGGCACGGGAATCTGCATTTCTTCCACCTGCGGCTCACCCGACGACACCTTCAACGGGCCACCGCGGTGGTTCAGGAGGAACCCGGTCGCGCCGAACAGCAGGCCCAGCACCGCGCCCCACAGACCGACCCAGCCATGCACCTTGCGCAACCACTTGATGAAATTCGCGCGGCGCGAACGCTGGCGCCGCGCGGCCTGCTCGGCGTCGTCCATCAGATGATGGCAGCGTTCCGGCGTGTGAGCGGCGTATTGCGCGCCATGACCAGCGGCGGGTTGCATATCGATTGATTCAGGCGCGTTCAAATCCAGGCTCCAGGCGCAGCAAGATGATCCGTCGCGGGCACGCGGCGACAAAGCGCCCGCTCACCGGCGGCGGTCAAAGAGGTGTCGAAAAGGAAGGGCCGGACGACCCGGCTTGCGGGCCAGAGCTCCGGCCGAGAGGCTGGCTGGCAGTCACAGAGGAGAAATGTGACAGGAAGCTGGCGACGCCTTTTAATTGAGAATGGATATCATTACACAAACAGGGTATTTGCTCAATCCCAACGCGCGAGATCCGCTTGACATTGGCGCGGCGCAAACCGACTCTAACTGGCGATCCCGTCGACGCCACGTTCGGATACCTGCCTGCCATGCGCCTCTCTTCTCTGGTCTGTCTTGCCTCTATCGGCTTGCTCGTCGGCATCCCCGGCGCGGGCGCGAGCGTTCAGGCGAGGCTGGACGATCCCTATACCAACGAAGGCGAGACGCAGACCTTTACCGTGAACGCCGACGGCTCCTACTCGAAGCTCGATTCGATGACGCTGCACGTGAATACCGAAGCGGGCGTCGCGCGGGTGGCGCAGCAATATGTCTGGTTCAACCGCAACATGGCGGACGTACAGATCCTGGAGGCCTACACGACCACCGCCGACGGCTTACGTCACGACGTGCAGCCTGAGCAGATCCGCGACGTGCAGGAAGCGCGCTCGTTCGACGCGCCGATGTTTCAGGACATCCAGGAAAAAGTGATCGTGTTTCCCGCCGTGGAGCCGGGCGCGCGCGTACATCTCACCTATCGCAAGACGCAGAAGCAGCCGATCGTGCCCGGCGAATTCAGCGACTTCACGCCGCCCGATCTCGCGCCAACTCTCAACTTCCGCCTGATCTACGATCTCCCGGCCGGCAAGCCGCTTTACGCGGACGCGCGCGGCTTCACCGTTGTACAACCCGTGACGCGCGACGGCCGCACGCGCTACGAATATCGCTACGACAGAGCCCATTTCAGCCGGCTGGAACGCGGCTCGGTTGCCTACGTGTCGTATGGCGACCGGCTGATGGTCTCGACCTTCCCGGACTATGCCGCGTTCGCCGCAACCTACCGCGAATCGGCGACGGACGCGGGCGCGCGAGACGCCGCCGTCGTGCGTCTCGCGCAGCAGCTCACCGCGCACGACCGCACGCCGCGCGACAAGGCCAAGACGCTGTATGACTGGGTGCGCCGCAATGTGCGCTACGTGGCGATCAACGTCGGACGCGGCGCGGTGGTGCCGCACAGCGCGAGCGCGGTGCTCGCGAACCGCTACGGCGATTGCAAGGATCACGTGGCGCTCTACGGCGCGCTGCTCGACGCGGCCGGCGTGCGCAACGAACCGGCCTTGATCAGCAACGGCACGATCTACACGCTGCCGAGCGTGCCGGGCTACGGCGTCATCAATCACGTCATCACGTGGCTACCGGATTTGCAGCAATACGCGGACTCGACCGCAGCGAATGTCGAGTTCGGTTTCCTGCCGTCGTCCGATATGAACCGGCCGACCGTGCTCGTCGGCGAGGGCGTGCTCTCGCGTACGCCCGCCACCGCGACCATGACGCGCAGCACCGATCTATCGATCAAGGTCGAACCGGATGGCTCGGCGAGCTTCACCTACCGGCTGGAGGCGGCCGGCGCTTCCACCGAACAGACGCGCGCCATGCTGCGCACGCAGACGCCCGCGCAACGCGAGGAGTCGATCCAGGCCGAATTACGCGGCGCCAATCTGCGCGGCGCCGCCACGCTCACCACGAACGACCTCACCGTCGCCGACGGCCCGCTCATCATCACGATGAAAGGCACCCTGGAAAATCTCGTGGTGCCTGGCGCGGCGGCATCGATTCCGGCGCTGACGAGTCTCGCAGGCGGCTTCGCGGCGGATACGCGTTACTGGCTCAGCGAACGCCAGCGCACGCAGCCGTTCGTTTGCCATAACCTGGCGTTGCATGAACGCGCGCGCATCGAGTTACCCGCCAATTTTCGCGTGCTCGACATGCCGGAAGCAAAACGCACCCAAGGCCGCTTTGTCGACTTCCAGTCGCAGTACACGTTCGATCAGCCCAGCAACGTCGTCACGATGACGCGCGACGGCGCCACGCATTTCGATAGCGACGTCTGCACGCCCGACGACTTCGCGCAGATGCGCCCCGCGATCGAAGCAATCGGGCGCGATGTGCGGGCGGAAGTGATTGTCAGATCGACGCTGGTGGAGTCGTCGAGCGTTGCGTCGCAGGCGCCCTGAGCGCCCGCGACAGCTAGCGCATGCCATGAAGCGGCGCTGCGTTCAAACGGGCCAGAGCGGCCCTTCCTGCATCGCACCGAGTTGCTCGCGCAACTCGAGGATGCGCTCTTCCCAGTAACGCTGCGTGTTGAACCACGGAAACGCCGCGGGAAATGCCGGGTCGTCCCAGCGTCGCGCGAGCCAGGCCTGATAGTGAATCAGCCGGAGCGTGCGCAACGCTTCGACGAGATAGAGTTCGCGCGGCTCGAAGTCACAGAAGTCTTCATAGCCGGCGAGCAGATCCGCCAGCGCGCGCGACGCTTCGGCGCGCTCGCCCGGCAGCAACAGCCACAAATCCTGCACCGCCGGTCCCATGCGACTGTCGTCGAAGTCGACGAAATGCGGCCCCGCGTCGGTCCACAGCACATTGCTCGGATGGCAGTCGCCATGCATTCGCAACATGCGGATGTCGCCCGCTCGTTCGAACGCACGCTCGACACCTTCGAGCGCGAGATTCACCACGGTTTCCCACGCAGTGCGCACGTCGTCCGGCACGAAACGGTGGGCGAGCAGGAAGTCGCGCGGCTCGTAACCGAACGTGTTGATATCGAGCGTAGGTCGCTCGATATAGTTCTGCGTCTGGCCGACCGCATGGATGCGGCCGATGAACCGCCCGAGCCATTCGAGCGTGTCGGGCCGGTCGAGATCCGGCGCGCGGCCGCCGCGACGCTCGAAGATGGAGAAGCGAAAACCGTCGAAGGTATGCAGTGTGCGGCCCTCGAAAGCGCGCGCGGGCACTGCCGGAATCTCGCGCGCGGCGAGATCGGCAACGAAGGCATGTTCTTCGAGAATGGCGGCGTCGCTCCAGCGCTCGGGGCGGTAGAACTTCGCGACCACGGGCGGGCCGTCTTCCACGCCCACCTGGTACACGCGGTTCTCGTAGCTGTTGAGCGGCAGCATGCGACCGTCGGTTCGCACGCCGACCGTGCTGAGCACGCTGTCGAGCGCGTCGAGCACGATTTCCGGCTTGAGCCGCGCGAAAGGTACAGCGCTGCTAGCGCTGTCCTGTGGATCGAGGATGTCGTCGTTCATGCCCGCATTGTGCGCCGCGCCGCCGTCAAAGACGAGGGCGACAGCACACAACGCGGAACCACTCGCGGCTTACAACTTGCACACGGCGTGCACTCAAACTGCCTTCAATGCATCTGCGCGCTCGACGGTCGCACCAACTCGCCCGTATCGATCAGGTCTTCAAGGAAAAAGGGTTCAGTGTTCAGTTGCAGCGAAGCGCCGGGCTCGCCGGCGTACCACGCCACCATGGCCATGTCGCCGAGAATGCGCATGACGATCCCGCGCGCGCCTTGCGGCACGGCGATATGCACCGATCGGACAATGGAACCGATTTGCATGATGTTTCCCCGTTTCTCCCATAGCCGGCTTTATGGTTTCCATGCCGGTCAAGGTGATGATAAAAGCGTCGCTCCGCCGATAACGTTGCGTACGCACCCAATCTGCTGCGCGAGATACGCGTGAGAGGTTCGAGTCATTGTTCCCGTTTTGCGGGGCCGGGGAGAGCGCGAACTTGAAGGTCTTTACCCGTCGTTTCGCCCTATTCCCATTACGGCGCGACCGACCGAAGATTCCGAGCGTAACGCGTCGCAACGAGACCATCATAAACCCTGCTGGGGTGAGATATCAAAATCGTGCACCAACTGGACCATTTGTTCGATCGGCCCGCCGAGCCAGCCGGCTCGGGTCATTGCGGCACACGTCACGGCCGCCACGCGCCGCTGCCATACGGCGGCAAGTAGCGGCCGATCATGGTCGATAGCTATGCGTGCGCGCTTCGGTGCAAGGCGTGCTGCGCGAGGCGCTAATTGCGGCATGCCTGACAGGTCTGATGATTCTGCTGCTTCTCGGCAATTGGCGCGCCACGCCGATCATCACCGTGTCGATACCGCTGTCGATAATCACGTCGATCATCGCGCTCTCCATGCTTTGCGAAACCATCAACATCATGACGCTCGGCGGCCTTGCGCTCGGTGCGCATTCTGGTGTTTCTCGCGTGTCGATACGCGCATCCGTCAGTTGATAGCGGCCGGCGAGTTGCATTCGATCATCGACAACATCGGC
This sequence comes from Paraburkholderia sp. BGA-UO-ETr-F21, assembly GCF_059567925.1. Lineage (NCBI taxonomy): Bacteria > Pseudomonadati > Pseudomonadota > Betaproteobacteria > Burkholderiales > Burkholderiaceae > Paraburkholderia > Paraburkholderia sp. BGA-UO-ETr-F21. Next base: position 409,237 of record NZ_JCAQOY010000005.1, read on the forward strand.
TTGCCGGTTTCAGGCATCAAGACCGCACGCGTGCACAGCAAGCCGGCTTCTCGCAACGCGACGTCGCGAGCAATCTGCTGATCACGTTGTCCGCCAGCCAGCAAAGCACGCCGACGTTCTGGCTCAATCCGCGCAACGGCGGGAGCGATAACGTGATCATCGAAGCGCCGCAATACACGATCGATTCACTGCAATCGCTCGCGAACATTCCACTGACCGCGAACGGACGCAGCAATGGTCTCGGTTCGCTTGCCACCATGATGCGCGAAGCGGGCAACGCGACGCTCACGCGCTACAACGCGCAGACCACCATCGATATTTTCGGCACCGGCACCGCCACGGCCGCGATCTCGGCCGGTGTCCAACGACATCCGCAAGATCATCGACGACGTCAAGGCCAATCTGCCGAAGAACTCGACCATCGAAGTGTGCGGTCAGGTGCAGACCGTGTATCGGCATCACGACCGCCAACTCGATTCTCGTCATCAGCTTCGCGCGCGAGCAGTTGCTCGAACACGGCGACGCGACGCGCGCGGCTTTTTCAGCGTATCCTTAACTCTTTTGTGTCAGCTGCATGCCCGAGGAGATTGTTTCGTGACTCCGCTTCCGGACTCTCCCCAAACGGACTCTCCCCAAACCTCTGCTTCGGCGGCTTCCGCTTCGTCCATTTCCTCAACCGCTTCCGCTTTGTCCGACATCCCCTACCTCGAACGCGGCACGCGCGCGTACTGGCGCGCCAGCATCGCGCTGCTGTTCGCCGGCTACGCGACCTTCTCGCTCCTTTACTGCGTGCAGCCCCTGCTGCCCTCGTTTTCGACGGCGTTCAACGTGACGCCGGCACAGAGCAGCCTGTCGCTTTCGCTAACCACTGCAGCGCTGGCGGTTGCCGTGTTCGCGGCCGGCTTCATTTCGGAAGGCTGGAGTCGTCACAAGCTGATGACGCTGTCGCTCACCCTCTCCGCGCTCGCGACTATCGGCGTGTCGATCGCGCCGCATTGGCATCAATTGCTCGTGCTGCGCACGCTCGAAGGTCTCGCGCTCGGCGGCGTGCCCGCCGTCGCGATGGCCTATCTCGCGGAAGAAGTGCACCCCGACGGTCTCGGCCTCGCGATGGGGCTCTACGTCGGCGGCACGGCGATCGGCGGGATGGCCGGGCGTGTGATTACCGGCGTCGTCGCGGATCTGTTTTCGTGGCGCGTCGCGATCGGCACGATCGGCGTACTCGGCCTTCTGTCGATGCTCGCGTTTCGCACGCTGTTGCCGCCGTCGCGTCATTTCGTGCCGCGGCGCGGACTCGGTTTCACGCACCACCGAACCGCCCTCTTCAAGCAATTCAGGCGACCCGGCTTGCCTTTGCTGTTCCTGCTCGGCTTCGTGCTGATGGGCAGCTTCGTCACGCTCTACAACTACCTTGGTTACCGCTTGCTGGCGCCGCCCTACCGGCTGGATCAGACGGAGATTGGCGCGATCTTCATCGTGTATCTGACCGGCGTGGTCGCCTCGCCGTGGTCGGGACGCATGGCCGACGCGTTCGGCCGCGCGCGCGTGCTCACCGGCAGCTTGCTAGTGATGGCGCTCGGTGTCGCGCTCACCATGCTGCATCCGCTGACGGCGATTGCGGCCGGCATCGCGTGTGTGACGTTCGGCTTTTTCGCCGGACACTCAGTGGCGAGCGGGTGGGTCGGACGTCTTGCCAAAGAGGCCAAAGGCCAGGCCGCCGCGCTGTATCTGCTCGCGTATTACATCGGTTCGAGCGTGGTCGGCTCGTATGGCGGCCACGTGTGGGCAAATTACGGATGGAACGGCGTCGTCGGATTGGTCGGCGCTTTGCTCGTCGTCGGCCTCATTGCAGCCGCACGTTTGCGCGGACACGAACAAGCTCGCACATGATGGCTTGATGACCCAACTCGCATTGAAAGACGCCGAAAAGTAAGGCCGTCGTAAGCAAACACTTCAATTTTTTGAGCGTATTTGCTGCGACGCGGCAATCGTCGCGGCCTAAGCGGCACAGGGTTCAGCGGCTTGCGAATAGCCGCCGTAGCGCCGCAAAGCGTCGCTACGGCGACCTAACTGTCTCCTATACTCAAATCGAGCGTGGGCGGTGCATGACTCCATAAATCGAGCCGCCGTCTTCGCCGGTAATTATAAGGAGACGAGAATGACGACCTACTTCACGATCGGCGATTTCATCCTGGTCATTCCGATGGCGTTGGCCGGGGCTCTGTTTGTCGGTGCGCTTCCCTGCAAGACGGAATTCCGGCACAACGCGCTGCGCGTGCTTGGCGCGCTGCTCGGCGTGGTGTTCGCGGTCGTGCTGGTCGAAGGTTTGCCGGCGCTCGTCTAGATGAAGAAAGCCGCCCGTGGGCGGCTTGACTGTTTCTATGGCGTGAACGACAAAGGCGCGGGGATCAGATCGCCTGATCCGTGGAGGGCTTTTCCCACAAGTTGATGCCACCTTCGGTCGCGTAGCGGTCGATCTCAGCGAGCTCGTCCTTCGAGAACGCGAGGTTCTTCAATGCGCCCACGTTCTCACGCACCTGCTCCGCACGACTCGCGCCGATCAGCACGGAAGTCACGCGCGGATCGCGCAATGCCCACGCGAGCGCCGTCTGAGCGAGGCTCTGACCGCGACGTTGCGCGATGTCATTGAGCTTGCGCACGTGCTCGATGTTCTGCGCGCTCAAATGCTCCTGCTTCAACGAACCGCCGCCCGGCTTGTTGACGCGCGCGTCTTCCGGCACGCCGTTCAGGTATTTACCGGTGAGCAAACCCTGAGCCAACGGCGTGAACGCGATCGAGCCCGCGCCGACCTTCTCCAGCGTATCCAGCAGCTCGTGTTCGATCCAGCGGTTGAGCATGTTGTACGCGGGCTGATGAATCAGCAGCGGCACCTTGTATTCGGCGAGCAGCTTCGTCATTTCAAGCGTCTTGCTGGCCGAGTACGACGAGATACCGATGTACAGCGCCTTGCCCTGCTGCACGGCGCTCGCCAACGCACCCGCGGTTTCTTCGAGCGGCGTATCGGCATCGAAACGATGCGAGTAGAAAATATCGACGTAATCGAGGCCCATGCGTTGCAGGCTCTGATCGAGACTCGCGAGCACGTACTTGCGCGAACCGCCGCCTTGCCCATACGGACCCGGCCACATGTCCCAACCAGCCTTCGACGAAATCAGCAGTTCATCGCGATACGGCTTGAAGTCGTCCTTGAAGAGGCGGCCGAAATTGGTTTCGGCGCTACCGTACGGCGGCCCGTAGTTGTTGGCGAGGTCGAAGTGTGTGATGCCCAGGTCGAAAGCCGTGCGCAGGATGTCGCGCTGCGTGGAGATCGGCGTGGTGTCGCCGAAGTTGTGCCACAGACCGAGCGACAGCGCCGGCAGTTTGAGACCCGACTTGCCGCAGACGCGGTACTGCATGTCCGAATAGCGTTCTGAAGCTGCTTCGTAAGCCATTGCTAGTGTCCTTGATGTTGAAGGCGCCCGACCGGTGCGGGCATGGGCAATTGCATGCTGCGGGAGGCGTGCCGCTCTGTTTTTGTAAGTGGGGATGCGGCCAGACCGCTATGTTAGCGAATCAATGTGAAGCATGCAGACGCCCAGTATGCGGGATGGACGATTGCTTGCGGCTCCCCTACACTTTGCCCGATTCAGGCCCATGGGAGAGGTAGATGACAAAGGCGATTTCCATCGCGTTGATTGTCGGCGGTATCGTGCTGCTGTATTTCGGCGGGCAGGCGTTCAATTCGGTGAGCAGCGACGTCTCGCGCGTCTTTACCGGTTCGCCGAGCAACAAGGCGATCATGCTGATCGTGGGCGGCGTTATCGCCACGATCGCCGGATTGACCGGCATGGCTTTGTCGGGCCGCAAGCGATAACGGCCGGCGCGGCCACGCGGCGCTTCAGGCTTCGCGAACGAAAACCCAAGGCGCCGTCAGGACCCAACAACTAGAACGCCACCTCGGGCTTCGCGGCCGAACGGGTCCCCGGCAACGGTACATTGCTCGCACCGTGATAGGTGTACACCAGCGAGAACTTCACCTGATCGGTGATGTTCTTGCCGGCCGAATGAAGCGTATTGCAGTGGAAGAACACCACGTCGCCGGCTTTGAGTTCAGGTGAGACCGCAGTGCGAATCCATTGCTGATTCTCTTCCAGATCGGAGCGGAAGAATTTGGCCTGATCGAACCTGTCGGATGTGAATGCGGCGCTGTGCGACTTCGGCACCATCCACAGCGCGCCGTTATCCACCGTCTCCGAACCGACCGCGAGCCACACCGAAACCAGATCGTCGCGCTCGAACGACCAATACCGCACGTCGCGATGCCAGCCGGTCAAACTGCCGTACGCAGGATGCTTGGTCATCATGCAGTTATGGTGCGCGCGCGACAGGCGCGGCTCCTCGCCGAAATACAATTCCATCCAGCCGCGAATTTCCGGCGCGGTCGCCCACTGCGCAAAGGTAGGATGGCGTCCGTACGCATCCAGCAGCCGCCGCACCGTATGGCCGCCAGGTGCCTGCTTGGACGTGGGCGCGCCGGGATACTGCAGATCCGCTTCGAACTCGATCGGTGCAGCCGCTTCCTCCAACTGGCGCTGCGCGATCTGTTTCAGTTCTTCGCAGCGCTCGGGCGACACCAATCCGGGCACCACGACAAAACCCTGCTCCCGCAACGTTTGAATCTGCTCTTTCTTGGAATGGAATGACATGGTGTTCCGTTACTGTCGACTAGCTGATGCTCGATTGTAAAACGGGCGCGATCGCGCAGTGTGCTGTTTCACTATCCGGAAGCGGCAGTCTTACGCACTACTTTCATGCGGGTGCGCAACGGCGCGGCACATTGAATGGGCAAGCACGCACGATAATCGCCCTCAAAGGGCGCGACCGGTGCCGCGGCAAATCGGGATTTGCTCCGTAAAAACCCCTATTCGCAGGGTAAAAACCGACTTTCTGACGTCATGAATCGCGTGTAACCTGCGCTGCATGTTGATCGTCATTCCCGCACTATTGCGCCGCGTCGAGGCCGCCAAGGCCGACTCCGCTGTATTCCGTGCACTTTTCCGTCGAATTTTAGGCTTTCGCGCCGTTCATTGCGACGCCGCCATTGGCACATTTGGTGCTCCTCATGGCGCACATCCCGTCGCGCGACACGTTGCCTACCAGTGAAGCCATGCATACTCTCCTGAGCACCCGTCTTACCCGCGCCGCACTCACAGCGGCACGTCCGGCGCGTCGCCATGTCGTGCGCGCGCTGCGTCACCATGCCACGCGCACTCGCGCGCTAGGCGAACAATGGCGCGATGCCAAAGCCGTCGACGGCATTCGCACCTGGTTCAATACGTTCTTCTCCGCGCTGCGCCTGCAAGGCAGCTCGCGCCGCTTCTCGCTGCGTACGCTGCTGCGCAAACCGACGCCGCTGCGCCTCGCCGCGCCGCGCGCAGCGGTCGCCGTGCCGCACAACACGAGCCGCCGTCCGCGTCGCATGTCGACGAACGGCAGCACCGGCTGGTTCGCGTTCGCGTTTGCGAGCCGTTGAGGCGATTCAGAACGCCTTGCTGAGCCGGCGCGACTCATGCGCCGCATTCACGACACGAAGGCTTCGCCGCTGGTGAAGCCTTCGGATGATCGCGTGGCAACGCGGTTTATCGATTGGCAAAGGCAATAAAAAACCCCGCAGGCTCGCGCCGGCGGGGTTTTTTGCTGATACGGACGGCGCGCGCTTACTCGGCGAGCGCGGCAACCGGCTCCGTGCCGGCGGCTTCGGCAAGCGCCAGAGCCTTGTCCGTGGATTCCCACGTGAATTCCGGCTCTTCGCGGCCGAAGTGACCGTAGGCCGCGCTCTTCTCGTAGATCGGGCGCAGCAGGTCGAGCATCTGGATGATGCCCTTCGGACGCAGGTCGAAATGCTCCTGCACGAGACGCGTGATGGTCGCATCCGACACGCGGCCCGTGCCGAACGTGTTGACCATCACCGAAGTCGGCTGGGCAACGCCAATCGCGTACGACACCTGAATCAGGCAGCGCGAAGCGAGGCCCGCGGCCACGATATTCTTCGCGACGTAACGGCCGGCGTAAGCCGCCGAACGGTCGACCTTCGACGGGTCCTTGCCCGAGAACGCGCCACCGCCGTGCGGTGCGGCACCGCCGTACGTATCGACGATGATCTTGCGGCCGGTCAAACCGCAGTCGCCTTGCGGACCACCGATCACGAAACGGCCGGTCGGGTTCACGAGGAACTTGATGTCGCCCTTGATCAGCTCGGCCGGCAGCGTCGGCTTGATGACTTCTTCGATCACCGCTTCGCGCAGCGTGCCCAGATCGATGTCCGGCGAATGCTGCGTGGACAGCACCACGGTGTCGATGGAATGCGGCTTGCCGTCGACATAACGCACGGTGACTTGCGACTTCGCGTCCGGACGCAGCCACGGCAGACGGCCGTCACGGCGCAGATTTGCCTGACGCTCCACCAGACGGTGCGACAGGTGAATCGGCAGCGGCATCAGTTCCGGCGTTTCTTCGCACGCGTAACCGAACATCAGGCCCTGGTCGCCGGCGCCTTGATCGAGGTTATTGTCGTGCGCGCGGTCCACACCTTGCGCGATGTCCGGCGATTGCTTGTCGTAAGCGACGAGCACCGCGCAGCCGCGATAGTCGATACCGTAGTCGGTATTGTCGTAGCCGATACGCTTGATCGTGTTGCGCGCAACCTGAATGTAATCGACGTTCGCGGTGGTGGTGATTTCACCGGCCAGCACGACGAGACCCGTGTTGCACAGCGTTTCCGCGGCGACACGCGAGTATTTGTCCTGAGCCAGAATGGCGTCGAGAATGGCGTCCGAGATCTGATCCGCGACCTTGTCGGGATGGCCTTCGGAGACGGATTCGGAAGTGAAGAGATAGTCGTTTGCCACGTTGCAGACTCCTGTTTTGTGGTTACGGTTGAGTTTCACGTAGCCAGCTTCGGGAGCCTTGAAGCGGCGACGCTTTAGCGGATTACCTTACCGACAGGCGCAAATCACATGGTTTGCAGCCACCGGCTTCGCCCCGCAAGTTGTCTATTAACTCGGCGAAGCCCTTATTATAGCGACTTCCTTTGATTGTCACAGAGTGTCTACGAGTGCGGTATTACGTCAATTCTTCCGCTTTCCTGAAGCCCGTCACGTGCTGCGCCTCTTTTCAGGAGGCGGCATGCTGAGCCGCTATGGCGCCAAACTCGCGATCGGGCTGCTGAAACTGTTTGCACTGTTGCCGTATGGCCTGATCGCCCGTCTCGGCGACGGGCTGGGCTGGTTGCTGTATCAGATCCCGAGCCGTCGCAAGCGCATCGTCCATATCAATCTGAAGCTGTGCTTCCCCGAATGGAGCGACGAGCGCCGCGAAGACGTCGCGCAGAAGCATTTCCGCCACGCGATCCGCAGCTACCTGGAGCGCAGCGTGCAATGGTTCGGCTCGGCGAAGAAACTCGAGAAATTGATCCAGCTCGACAGCGCGATCGATCTGACGGACCCGAACCTCCCGCCCACGCTGTTTCTCGGCTTTCACTTCGTCGGCATCGAGGCGGGCTCGATCTTCCTGAACTATTCGCTCAAGCGCCGCTGCGGCTCGCTCTATCAGCCAATGTCGAACCCGGAGCTGGAAGAAGTCGCCAAAGCGGCACGCGCGCGTTTCGGCGCGGACATGGCGAGCCGCGCCGACAGCGCGCGCATCGTGCTGCGCTGGCTGCGCGAGCGCAAACCGGTCATGCTCGGCGCCGACATGGACTACGGCGCGCGCAATTCGACCTTCGTACCGTTTTTCGGCGTGCCGACCTGTACGCTGACCGCGGTGGGGCGTCTTGCCAAGGTCGGCCACGCGCAAGTGGTGCCGTTCATCGGCGAGGTGCTGCCGAACTATAAGGGCTACCGGCTCAAGGTATTCAAGCCGTGGGAGAACTACCCGACCGGCGACGACGACGCCGACGCCCGCCGCATGAACGCCTTCCTCGAAGAGCAGATTCCGTTGATGCCGGAGCAGTACTACTGGGTGCACAAGCGTTTCAAGACCCGGCCGCCGGGCGATCCGAGCGTGTATTGAACCGCCGCCCACGCGGTCCGCAAAAAAGCGCCCGAATGTGGAAATGACGCGGGGTTCGGCTCACCTGCGGGCGCGTCACTTACAATAGCGTGATGAAACTGAAATTCACCAAAATGCACGGCGCGGGCAACGACTTCGTCGTGCTCGACGGCTACACCCAACCGGTCAACCTGACGCCGGCGCAGGTGCGCGCGCTCGCGGACCGGCATTTCGGCGTCGGCGCGGATCAGTTGCTGCTGGTCGAAAAGCCCACCGTCGACGGCGTCGATTTCAGATATCGCATCTTCAATTGCGACGGCGGCGAAGTCGAACATTGCGGCAACGGCGCGCGCTGCTTCGTCAAGTTCGTGCGCGATAGCGGCCTCACCGATCAACGCAGCGTGCGCGTGCAGGTGCAAAAGGGCACCATCACGCTAACCATGCAGGAAAACGGCGAAGTGCTGGTCGACATGGGCACGCCCGTGTTCGACCCGCAGCGCGTGCCGTTCGCCACCAAGGGCCTCGAAGGCCGCCGCGAAGGCACGGATACGCTTTGGCCGCTCGACGTGAACGGCACGACGCGCTGGATTTCCGTGGTGTCGATGGGTAATCCGCACGCCGTGCAGGTGGTCGACGACGTCGAAGCGTTCCCGGTGCTGGTCGAAGGCCCGGTGATCGAGCGCCATGCGCGTTTTCCGCAGCGGGTGAACGCAGGCTTCATGCAGATCGTCGGTCGCAGCGAGATCAAGCTGCGCGTGTACGAGCGCGGCGCGGGCGAAACGCTCGCGTGCGGCACGGGCGCATGCGCGGCGGTCGCGGCCGGGATCCGGCGCGGGTTGCTCGATGCGCCGGTGCTGGTGCACACGCATGGCGGCAAACTGACCATCACATGGAACAGCACGCAAGCCGACGAGCCGCTGCTGATGGCCGGACCTGCCGCGACCGTCTTCGAAGGCGAAATCGAACTGGCCGACGCCCTGGCGGATTCGCAGGCCGCATAACCTCATTGACCGATGCGCCGCCCCGAGGCGTCGCCCCGAAGTCCTTTAGCCGAAACCATGAACGATCGCGAAGTCGCCGAATACCTGCTCGCCAACCCTGAATTCTTCGCCGAACACGCGGAAATGCTCGCGACGATCCGGCTCGCGAATCCGCACGGCAAAGCCGCGGTGTCGCTGCAGGAACGGCAGATGGAAATGCTGCGCGACAAGAACAAACACCTCGAACGACGCCTCGCCGAACTCCTGCGCTACGGCCATGAGAACGACAGCATCGCGTCGAAATTCAACCGCTGGACCATCCGCGTGATGGCCGAACGCGATCCCTATGCGCTGCCGCGCACGATCGCCACCGGTCTGCGCGATATTTTCGACGTGCCGCAAGCGGCGCTGCGCGTGTGGGACATTGCCGAGCCTTATGCACAGGCCGACTTCGCGCGCCATGTCGGCGAGGAAGTGCGCATCTTCGCCAATAGCCTGACCACGCCGTATTGCGGCGCGAACACCGGCTTCGAAGCCGCGCAGTGGCTGGCGCCCTCCGTCGCGGCTGTCAGCGACGACAGCGCGGGCCACGCGGCGTCCGAGTCGGCGCACGCCACCGAATCGATCGCCTTGCTCGCGCTGCGCGACCCGGAAGGCAACGAAGAAGCGCCGACCTTCGGCCTCCTCGTGATGGGGTCGCCCGACGCGCGCCGCTTCCACGACGGCATGGCAACCGACTTCCTCACGCAGATCGGCGCGCTCGCAAGCGCCGCGCTGAGCCGTCTGCTGCCGCGCTGAGCGCTGCCAAAGCCGCCAGAAAATCCACCGTGACCGCCACCGACCCGATCGCCGCCTATCTGTCGAATCTCGAACACGAGCGGCGGCTGTCGGCACATACGCTGCGCGGCTACACCCACGAACTGGAGGAACTCAAGCAGCTGGCCAAAGGCCGGCCGCTCGAAAGCCTCACCGCCGTGGACATTCGCGGCGCCGTTTCGCGCGCGCACGCGGGTGGCCTGACGGCGCGCTCGATCAGCCACCGGCTCTCGGCATGGCGTGCGTTTTACCGCTGGCTCGCCGGCCGCGTCGATCTGCCGGCCAATCCGGTCGCGACCGTGCGCGCGCCGAAACAGGCCAAAACGCTGCCCAAAGCGCTTTCCGTCGACGACGCCACACGGCTGATGGAAAGTCCGCCCGCCGCATCGCCCGAAGGTTTGCGCGATCACGCCATGCTCGAACTCTTCTACTCGTCGGGGCTGCGCCTCGCGGAACTGGTCGGCCTCGACGCCCGTTTCGCCGATGCCGACGGCTACCGCTCGGCCGGCTGGCTCAAGCTCGACTCGGCCGAAGTCGAAGTGCTCGGCAAGGGCAACCGGCGCCGCGTCGTACCGGTCGGCAGCAAGGCGCTGGAGGCCTTGAACGCCTGGCTCGCCGTGCGCGACCAGATGGTGAAGCACGATCCGCATCCGCTCTTTCTGTCGGCGCGAGGCAATCGCCTGTCGCCGAACGTGGTGCGTGAGCGCGTGAAGCGCGCGGCGCTGGTCGCCGGCATTCCCGCCAACGTGCACCCGCACGTGCTGCGGCATTCGTTCGCCACGCACGTGCTGCAGTCGAGCGGCGATCTGCGCGCGGTGCAGGAACTGCTCGGCCACGCCAGCATCACCGCTACGCAGGTCTACACCGCGCTCGATTTCCAGCATCTCGCGCACGTCTACGATCAGGCGCATCCGCGCGCTAAAAAACGCGACTGACGCCGCGACCCGCGGCAGACAGTCTCCGCCTTCGCTTTACCCGCCGCGTGCGCTGTGCCGCGCGGCCCATTGCTCTCTCTGACATCTGATGAATACCGTTACGCTCAAACCGTCGAAAGAAAAATCGCTGCTGCGCCGCCATCCGTGGGTCTATGCCAACGCGATCGACCGGATCGACGGCAATCCCGCACCCGGCGCCACCGTGCTGGTGCGCGCGCACGACGGCCGTTTCCTCGCGCGTGCGGCGTACAGCCCGCATTCGCAGATCCGCGCCCGCGTGTGGAGCTTCGACGAAACCGAGCCGATCGATCACGCGTTCTTCAAGCGCCGCGTGCAGCGCGCGATCGCGCATCGTCAAACGATGGTTCACGACACCGGCGCAGTGCGGCTGATCTTCGGCGAGGCGGACGGCCTGCCGGGCTTGATCGTCGATCACTACGTCGCCGAGGACGAAGGCCAGCGCAGTCAGCTGGTTTGCCAGTTCATGGCGGCGGGCGTCGAGGCGTGGAAGGAAGCGATCGTCGCGGCGTTGACCGGCGCGATCGGCTGCCCGAATGTCTACGAACGCTCGGACGTGTCGATTCGTCAGAAGGAAGGACTCGAACAGATCACCGGCGTGCTGGCGGGCGAAGCGCCGTCAGAGGCACTGATTGCGAGCGAAAACGGCGTGCGCTATCACGTCGACGTGCGCAACGGTCACAAGACTGGTTTCTACGTCGACCAGCGCGACAACCGCCTGCTGGTGCAGCAACTCGCGCAGGATCGCGACGTGCTGAACTGCTTCTGCTACACCGGCGGTTTCTCGCTGGCAGCCTTGAAAGGCGGCGCCAAGCGTGTCGTGTCGATCGATTCGTCGGGCGACGCGCTCGCGATCGCCCAGCAGAACGTGGCGGCCAACGGGTTCGACGCCGAACGCGCGACCTGGCTCGACGCCGACGCCTTCAAAACGCTGCGCCGTCTCTACGACGAGGGCGAGCGCTTCGACCTGGTCGTGCTCGATCCGCCGAAATTCGCGCCGTCGCGTGAACATGTGGACCGCGCGTCGCGCGCCTACAAGGACATCAACCTGACCGGGCTGAAATTGCTGCGCCCAGGCGGCCTGCTCTTCACCTATTCGTGCTCCGGCGCGATCGACTCTGAACTGTTCCAGAAGATCGTCTCCGGCGCGGCCGCCGACGCGCGCGTGGACGCCCGGATTCTCAAGCGGCTTGGCGCCGGGGTGGATCATCCGCTGCTGACGGCGTTCCCGGAAGGCGAGTATCTGAAGGGCCTGCTGTTGCAAATCGCCTGATCGCCCATAATTTGGGGATTATTTCCCGGCGCCGCCGGCGCGGGCGAAAGCGGGATCGAACCCGTGCGCCAGCGCCGGCCTGGCGAATATGTTTCAATAACCGGCTGGACCGGGCAGCGCGCCAGGAGGCTGCCGCGCCCGTTTCAGGCTTCGAGTACGCACCGTTTCACGACAATACAGGCGACCCCTATGATTCCAGTCACCATCCTGACCGGCTTTCTCGGCAGCGGCAAAACCACCCTGCTCAAGCGCATCCTGAATGAAAAGCACGGCATGAAGATCGCCGTGATCGAGAACGAGTTCGGCGAAGAAAACATCGACAACGAAATTCTCGTGCAGGACACCGGCGAGCAGATCATCCAGATGAGCAACGGCTGCATCTGCTGCACGATCCGCGGCGACCTCTCGCGCGTGCTGGGCGATCTGGCGGCGCAGAAGCAGTCCGGCAAGCTGGACTTCGACCGCGTCGTGATCGAAACCACGGGCCTGGCCAATCCGGGCCCCGTCGCGCAGACGTTCTTCATGGACGACCAGATCGCCAGCGAATTCCTGCTGGACGCGATCATCACCCTGGTCGACGCGAAGCACGCGAACCATCAGCTGGACGAGCACGAAGTCGTGCAGCGCCAGGTCGGGTTCGCCGACCGCCTGTTCATCACCAAGTCCGACCTGGTCGATGAGAAGCACCTCGCCGATCTGCGCCACCGCCTGCTGCACATGAACCCGCGGGCGGCGATCAAGGTCGTCAATTTCGGCGAAGCGGACATCAAGGAAATCTTCGACCTGCGCGGCTTCAACCTGAATTCGAAGCTCGAAATCGATCCGGATTTTCTCGTGGAAGACGAGCATGCGCACAGCCACGCTCACGCGCATGACGAGCACGGCCATACGCATGACGATCACGCCAACTGCGATCACGACCACGGCCAGTGCGATCACGAAGGCCACGATCATGGTCATCACCACCACGCGCACCACGACGACAAGATCAAGTCGTTCGTCTACCGTAACGACCGTCCGTTCGATCCGAACAAGCTCGAAGACTTCCTCGGCGGCATTTTGCAGATTTACGGCGAACGCCTGCTGCGCTACAAGGGCGTGCTGTATATGAAGGGCGTCGACCGCAAAGTCGTGTTCCAGGGCGTGCATCAGATGATGGGCAGCGATCTGGCCGCGAAATGGCAGCCGATCGAGAAAAAGACCAACAAGATGGTGTTTATCGGCATCGAACTGCCGCAAGACCTGATCACCGACGGTCTGGACGCCTGCCTCGTCTAAGCGCGGCACGCCCCGGCCTCGCCGGGGCTGCCTGTCTTTCCGGCAGGCACCGGTTTTGCTGGAAGCGTCGTGCTGTTGCGCGTCAATGCGCGATTCGGCGACGTGCCCCGAGATAAACATCTGCTGAATATTACCGGCGGCCGCCGAAAGCGGGTTGAAAAGACACGCGTATGAAAAGCGCGTGAAAACCCTGCTGTATTAAAGCGTGCACGACCATCGCTTTTTAGCCGTGCGCGCGTTATATTTTCGGGATATCGGCGTACCGCAGGGGGATTTTCACCAGTTGCGGTGCTAGATTGTGATTCAGTTACAATACGTGCCCACTGGAGAATGAGAACGAATTGCCCGGTCAGCGCGTATCCGCGCCGGGCCTGAAACGGCGCCGGAAAATCTAATCCGGACAATACGCCGACAATGCCGGCCGGCACAGTCTGAAAAGACGCGCTGCCGGCAAGCAATGCCTCAGGAGCATTTGAGAATCGGTTTCCAGAGGAGTTCGGCCCCGCATTGGCGTTGCGACGCCCGGCGTGTGGGCGCCAGGCGCTTCGGCGTCACGACAGTCCACCGTCCGTGCCCGCCTTGGCGCTCCGCGTCCTCGAGGTGCCTTTGCGGGCAATACGAAAGTGCGGGCACGACGTAAGAGTTTTGCCTCACATTGAAGAAGTTAGCCAGATGACGACGAAACGACTCTTGACCGAAGCCGAAATCCTGAAGATGAGCGACAAGGATTACATGAATGAGGATCAGCTCGCCTTCTTCAAGAACAAGCTCGAACAGCTGCAGGCGGATATTCTCCGCAATGCCGGCCAGACGACCGAGAACCTGCGCGAGACCGTAATCGTGCCGGATCCGGCCGACCGCGCAACGATCGAGGAAGAGCATGCGCTCGAACTGCGCACGCGCGACCGCGAGCGCAAGCTGCTGAAGAAGGTTCAGCAGTCGATCGCGCGTATCGACTCGGGCGACTACGGCTGGTGCGAAGAAACCGGTGAGCCGATCGGCATTCCGCGTCTGCTCGCCCGGCCCACGGCCACCCTGTCGCTCGAAGCGCAGGAACGCCGCGAACTGCGCCAGAAGCTGTTCGGCGACTGAACGCTTGCGGCGCGGCTTCGGCTCCGCGCCCGAAAACGCTGCTTCGTCGAGAGGCGCACGGTGGTCCGTGCGCCTTTTTTCTTTTGCGTGACGCTTTTTTGGGCGTTGCCGCCGCGATGGTTTCGCGTAACCGCCTGGCAACCGGGCGACGCCGCCTGATTCTCATAGACTGCACGGCCCCGACCTGCACCGCACCCCTCGCCCCGCACCGAATCGCGTGTTTTTTGTCCTATGCCATTTGCCGGCTCTTGATATGACCGCGCACGCCCTAAAATAAACCGGACATGCGCTGCACGAGCGCGCGCCCGCCGGTTCGGTTTTAGCGTCGCGCGTCGTCCGCTTTCAGGATTCATGCGGTGGCGCATCGCGCTGCCGCGTCCTACCCGTTTTGCAAAGAGGAACGCATATGGAGCAATTTCACGGCACGACGATCGTCTCCGTGCGGCGCGGCGACAAGGTCGCGCTCGGCGGCGACGGCCAGGTGACGCTGGGCAATATCGTCATGAAAGGCGGTGCGAAGAAAGTCCGGCGCATCTATAACGGCAAGGTGCTGGTCGGCTTCGCCGGCGGCACGGCCGACGCTTTCTCGCTGCTCGACCGTTTCGAAGCCAAGCTGGAAAAACATCAGGGCAATCTCACGCGCGCCGCCGTCGAACTCGCCAAAGACTGGCGCACCGACCGCATGCTGCGCCGTCTCGAAGCCATGCTGATCGCCGCGGACGCCACCACTACGCTCGTCATTACCGGCAACGGCGACGTGCTCGATCCGGAAGGTGGCATCTGCGCAATCGGTTCGGGCGGCGCCTATGCGCAAGCCGCGGCGAAAGCGCTCGCCGACAACACCGAGATGTCGCCCCGCGAAATCGTGGAAAAGTCGCTGGAGATTGCCGGCGACATGTGCATCTACACGAACCATAACCGCGTCATCGAGACGATCGAGTAAGGACCCACGATGAGCACCATGACCCCTGCCGAGATCGTCTCGGAACTCGACAAACACATCATTGGCCAAGGCCGCGCGAAAAAAGCGGTGGCCGTGGCGCTGCGCAATCGCTGGCGCCGTCAGCAGGTTGAAGAACCGCTGCGCCAGGAAATCACGCCGAAGAACATTCTGATGATCGGACCGACCGGCGTCGGCAAGACCGAAATCGCGCGGCGTCTGGCGAAACTGGCCGACGCGCCGTTCATCAAGATCGAAGCGACCAAGTTCACCGAGGTCGGCTACGTGGGCCGCGATGTGGACAGCATCGTGCGCGACCTGATCGAAATCTCGGTCAAGCAGACCCGCGAAACCGAAATGCGCAAAGTGCGGACCAAGGCCGAAGATCAGGCCGAAGACCGCATCCTCGACATTCTGCTGCCGAGCGCGCGCCCGGTCGGCTTCGGCGCAAGCTCGAGCGCCGCTGATACCGTCGACGAAGGCAGCACCACGCGTCAGACATTCCGCAAGCGTCTGCGCGAGGGCCTGCTCGACGACAAGGAAGTCGAACTCGACGTGGAACAGCCGCAAGTCGGCATGGACATCATGGGGCCGCCGGGCATGGAAGACATGACCGAGCAGATCCGTTCGATGTTCGCGAACATCGGCGGCGGCAAGAAAACGCGTCGCAAGATGAAGGTGAAGGAAGCGCTGAAGGCGCTCACCGACGAAGAAGCCGCCAAGATGCTGAACGACGAAGAGGTGAAAGCCAAAGCGGTGCAGAACGTCGAGCAGAACGGCATTGTGTTCCTCGACGAAATCGACAAGATCGCGTCGCGCAACGAAGCCGGCGGCGGTGAAGTCTCGCGTCAAGGTGTGCAGCGCGATCTGTTGCCGCTGGTCGAAGGCACCACGATCAACACCAAGTACGGCATGGTGAAGACCGATCACATTCTGTTCATTGCCAGCGGTGCATTTCACCTCGCCAAGCCGAGCGATCTGATTCCGGAACTGCAAGGCCGCTTCCCGATTCGCGTCGAACTGGATTCGCTTTCGGTCAACGACTTCGAGTCGATTCTGGTGTCCACGGACGCGAGCCTCGTCAAGCAATACCAGGCACTGCTCGCCACCGAAGACGTGCACCTCGAATTCGCGGACGACGGCATTCGCCGCCTGGCCGAAATCGCGTACTCGGTGAACGAGAAAACCGAGAACATCGGCGCGCGCCGCCTGTACACGGTGATCGAAAAACTGCTCGAGGAAGTCTCGTTCGCGGCCGGCAACCACTCGGGCCGCACGGTGCAGATCGACGCGGCTTATGTCGATCGCGCGCTGAACGAAGTGGCGGAAGACGAAGATCTGTCGCGTTACGTGCTGTGATGTTCGCCGCTTGAGACAGATCAGATCACATGTGAACGCATAAAAAAACGGGTTGCCTTTGATAAGGCAGCCCGTTTTCATTTGCTTACGGCAAAAGCGGTGCGGAGTCTGCCGTTTCTACTGCTTGACCGGCCGCTTTGCCAGTTTGCGTTGCAGCGTTCGCCGATGCATATTCAACGCACGCGCGGTAGCCGAGATATTGCCGCCGTGTTCGGCCAGCACGCGTTGAATATGCTCCCACTCCAGACGCGCCACCGACAACGGCGTGGGATGCTCGATCGCCTCTTCTGCTTGCAACGCGCTTGCTTCACTTTGCAGTGCCGACAAGATCGTCTCCACATTGGCAGGCTTGGCCAGGTAGTTATCCGCGCCGTCTTTCACCGCCTGCACCGCCGTGGCGATACTCGCGTAACCGGTCAGCACCAGCATGCGCGCGTCGGGCTGCAGATCGCGCAATGGCGCGACGAGCGTGAGGCCGGAGTCATTGCCGAGATGCAGATCCACCGTGATCTGGCTGAACTTCTGCTGATTCGCCAGCTTGATTGCCTCATCCGCGTTGTGCGCTTCGCTCACCGTGTAGCCACGCCGGGTGAGACCACGCGCGAGGATGCCGGAGAACACCTCGTCGTCGTCGATCACCAGAAAATTCATTTCGCTCATACTTGTTTCTCCGTGTTGGATGGTGCGGCGCCTTGACGGCCCGAGCCAAAAAATTTGCGCGCGGCGAGCGGCAGTTTCAGGACCGCACGCGTACCACGCGGCTTGATCGTGCTGACATCAGTCAGCTCGATCGATCCTTTCAGACGCGCCGCCGCCGAAAAAGCCAGATAGAGACCCACGCCGTGCCCGCCTTGAGTACTCTCGACCGGCATCGCGCCCAACGAGCCGCGCAACGCGGCCGGAATGCCAGGGCCTGCGTCACAGACCTCGAAGACGATCTGATCTCCACGCGCCGCAAGCGCGCAGGACAGCGTGACGTGATCGCGGCTTGCACGCGCGGCGTTGTCGAGCAGAATCGTGAGAATCTGACTCACGGCCACGGTATCGTCAAGACTGACATCCGCAGGCGGCACGCCGATCCGCTCGAACTTCACATGCGGATGACGCAAGCGCCACTGCTCAGCGAACGATTCGAGCCACTCGCCGACCGGTTGTCGGCTGGCGCTGGTCGATGCCCGGCTGCGCAGACGGGCAAGCGCCGATGTACATAGCGTCATCTGCTGTTCGAGCAGTTCGAGGTCGGCGGCGTAGGGCGCGAGCCCCTTGTCGGAACGCGCGGCGTCGCGCAATTCTTCGGACAACATCGCAATTGTAGACAGAGGCGTACCAATTTCGTGAGCGACGGTGGCGGCCTGCACACCGAGCGCGACCGCCCGTTCATCGTGAAGCAAGCGCTGCTGCGCTTCTCCGAGCGCTGCGTCACGTAGCCGCAGTGCTCTCGACATGCGTGCAACGAACCATGCAATGAGCCCGACGCTGACCATGAAGTTCACCCACATGCCAGCGCGATAGTAGTCGAACAGGTTCGCGGGATTGTCGAGATTCAGCGGCACGGAATCGAAACCCAGCACTGCGTAGCAGGCTACCGCGAACGCCGCGAGCCAGGCCATCAGATGCCACGGCAGCACGGCCGCGGCGATGGCGAGCGAAGGCAGGTAGAGCGAAACGAATGGATTGGTGGTGCCGCCGGAGAGAAACAGCAACGCGGACAACGCGCCCAGATCGACCCAGATCTGACCGAACAATTCCATGTTGGATTCGGGCCGCTGCTGCGAAACGCGCCACCACGTGATTCCGTTGAAGATCACTTCCAGCGCGATCACGAGCAGCATGGCGGGCAACGGCAGATGCACGCCGATGAAGGTCTGCACGAACGCAATCGTCATCAACTGGCCGATGATCGCGAGACTGCGCAACCAGAACAGATGCCCGAGATTGACGCGGCCGGTGTTGGTTATACGATGCATGACTTTAGTTTACCTGTTCAGACTCGTCCGACTTACCTCGCGACCTTGCGCCGGTAACATGGAAATTTTTTGCGACAGCGCGCACGAACCGGTCTCTCGCCATCGGCTCCCTGGACGCGCAGCCTATCCATGCTACCCACTTCCCACTGCGAGGCTGATGCCTCTTCAGCTTTCCTGACTTTTTTGCGACAAGCCGCGGCAGCCCGGCACATTGGCACGGCCCAAGCCGAGGCCGGTTGTCTCGACGCCGCGGCGCGACTCCATCCACTGGACGACGCGTCACTCGCATCGCTCACTACCGCGCTGCTCAAACAACACCGTGTCGGCGAGGCGATCGAACTCGCTGCCATTATTGCCCAACTCGATCCGCACCGCGCTCTTGCGCACTTTCGTCATGGCTATGCGTTGCAGATAGCAAACCTGCATGGCGAGGCCATTGCACCCTACCGACGCGCACTCGCCATCGATCCAAGATTGCCGTGCCTGCGCAGCAATCTCGCCGGCGCACTGGCGCGCGCGGGTGGCGACGCGAACGAACAGATCGCGCTTCTGGAAAGTGCGGTCCGCGACGAGCCTGGTGAGGGCGACGGCTGGACCAATTTGACGAACGCGTACCGCGCGAATATGGATCTGCCGCGAGCGCTCGAAGCCGGCGCCCAAGCCGTGCAGTGTGCGCCGCATAGCTCGCTGGCGCACAACAACTATGCGCTGACGCTGCGTGAGGCGCAACGCTGGGACGACGCGGAGCAAGCCGCCCAAACCGCTTGCGCATTGGAACCTGACGACGCCACCCTGCGCTCCAATCTGTCCATGCTGCAACTGGTTCGGGCCGATTATGCGCACGGCTGGGCATCGCACGAGGCGCGCTGGGACGGCTCCGCTGAGTTGGGCGGGAACCGCCCGGTCATGCCCGCACCGCTTTGGCGCGGCGAATCACTCGCCGGCAAAACCTTGCTCGTGTGGGGCGAGCAAGGCATGGGCGACGTTTTGCAGTTCTGCCGCTATATCCCGATGCTGGCTGAGCGCGTCCATCGCGAAGGCGGCCGACTCATTTGGAACTCGTTCCCGCAAATGGGCGCGCTGCTCGCGCGCAGCCTGGGCGCTCACGCGGACGAGTTTTCAGCCGGCGGCGGCGTCGAATCGCTTCCCGCATTCGACTACGAGATTCCGTTGCTCAGCTTGCCGCTGAGATTCGAGACACGGGAAGAAACGATTCCGGCTGCAGTACCCTATTTGCACGCGGACCCGGCCGCCACGGCGTCGTGGCAAAAAAGGCTTGCGGGCGAAGCCAGGCTTAAAGTCGGCCTGACATGGACCGGCAGCCACGGCCATCAGCGCAATCCATTTCGCCGCGTGGGTTGGGAACGCTATGCGGCTCATTTCGGCGACATGCAGGACGTGGCGTTTTATTCGTTGCAGCCGGGCGCAGACGCAGACGTCGCGGCGGCACGCGCAGCCGGCCTGCCAATGGCCGACTACACCGCCGAATTCGCGAGCTTCGACGACACCGCCGCGTTCGTGGGCGCGCTCGATCTCGTCATCACCGTTTGCACGTCGGCGGCGCATTTGAGCGGCGCGCTCGGCCAGCGCACCTGGGTATTGCTCGACGTCAACCCGCACTGGGTCTGGCTGCTCGACCGTCGTGACAGCCCGTGGTATCCGAGCGCCACGCTGTACCGGCAACCGCGGTTTGGTCAATGGGAGCCGGCGCTGGAGGCCGTCGCGCGTGATCTGAAGGCGTTGGCGGCCGGGCACCGCGTGGCGTAAGGCGCGCCCTGGCGTTTCCGTCAAACAGCGATGCTTGCGGCGATCTTTTTGTCACCACACGCATCAATCACGGGCCGGCGACGCTTGAGCCGCCCGCGCAATCTCCGCAGCAAGACATTCGGGACACAGGCAGCGTCCTGTCGGATTGAGCCTGTCCGCCGGCAACGCCGGCATTTTTCGGCACCAGCAGTCGAGCGGTTGCGAATGCATGCCGCAATCGAACACGCTGCCACAGCGCGGGCAGCGCGCGCTGCTTTGGGAGCGGGAAACGGACGGTTTCATGACGGGCCGGATGGTCTCGCTTCAGCCTGGATCAGGAAATGATGCCACGACTGGCGAGCCGCGGTGAGTCGTCCATCCGGCTAATTTACGGGTGCCGCCGAACCACGTTACGCTTCGTCGTTGACTGGTGGGCACGGGCTGTCATTGCGCGGTGCGCAAAGCCTGCGGCGCCCGCCGCCCGCGCAGGTATCGAAAACCCTGTTGCAGCGCGCCAGTCCTGTACAATTCGCCCTGATTCAACTGTTCCGTGCCTGAGCCTGCCGCCATGTCCGAGCTTCCTGACCTTTCGCAGATCGCGCCCACCCTGAAGGCTGAAATCCTAGCCGAGGCGCTGCCCTACATCCGCCAGTATCACGGTAAGACCGTGGTCATTAAATACGGCGGCAACGCCATGACCGAAGAGCGCCTGAAGCAGGGCTTCGCGCGCGACGTGATCCTGCTGAAGCTGGTCGGCATCAATCCGGTCATCGTGCACGGCGGCGGTCCGCAAATCGATCAGGCGCTGAAGAAGATCGGCAAACAGGGCACCTTCATCCAGGGCATGCGCGTCACCGACGAAGAGACGATGGAAGTCGTCGAATGGGTGCTCGGCGGCGAAGTGCAGCAGGACATCGTCACGCTGATCAACCACTTCGGCGGCCACGCGGTCGGCCTGACGGGCAAAGACGGCGGCCTGATCCACGCCCGCAAGATGCTGATGCCGGATCGCGACAATCCCGGCCAGTACGTCGACATCGGTCAGGTCGGCGAAGTCGAGGCGATCAACCCGGCAGTCGTGAAAGCGTTGCAGGACGACGCGTTCATTCCGGTGATCTCGCCGATCGGTTTCGGCGAAGACGGCCTGTCGTACAACATCAACGCGGATCTGGTCGCGGGCAAGCTGGCGGTCGTACTGAACGCCGAAAAGCTTGTCATGATGACCAACATCCCCGGCGTGATGGACAAGGAAGGCAATCTGCTGACCGATCTATCGGCGCGCGAAATCGACGGCCTGTTCGCCGACGGTACGATCTCCGGCGGCATGCTGCCGAAAATCTCGTCGGCGCTGGACGCGGCCAAGAGCGGCGTGCGTTCGGTGCACATCATCGACGGCCGCATCGAGCACTCGGTCCTGCTGGAAATTCTCACCGAGCAGCCGTTCGGCACGATGATCCGCTCGCATTGATTCCTGCCTCAAACCCGGCACCCACGGCACGTCAGCATGGCGTGCCGCGTGTGCCGTGCAGTTGCCTGCCCCCGTCGTACCGCTCGTACCGCTCGTACCGCTCGTACCGCCCATACCGCTCTTCCAGCGAGCACAGTTCGTACAGCGCCAACTACGGCTGCCAACGCGCCGCCTCGGCGCACCAGCCCACGCTCCCCTCTTCACCCACCGCCCGCACCGTGAACCGTTCGCGTTCGCCGCGCGAGGCGACTGTTCGCGCCTGAACGGCGTTCTCCATCATGCGCACCCCCACTTCCCGACGCCGTCGTCCGCATATCGCAGGTGGCCGTCCGGTCTGGCTGTTCGATCTCGACAACACGCTGCACCACGCGTCGCACGCGATCTTTCCGGCGATCAATCAGGGCATGACGCAGTACATCATCGACGCCTTGCAAGTGGACATCGACGAAGCAAACCGGCTGCGCACCGGCTACACGCAGCGTTACGGCGCGGCGCTGCTCGGCCTCACGCGCCACCATCCGCTCGATCCGAACGACTTCCTGAAGGTCGTCCACACCTTCCCGGATCTCGGCTCGATGATCCGCCATGAACGCGGCGTCGCGCGCCTCGTGGCCGCGCTGCCGGGCCGCAAGATCGTGCTGACCAACGCGCCCGAAGCCTATGCGCGCGCGGTGCTCGCCGAACTGCGCATCGAGCGCCTGTTCGAGCAGGTGATCGCCATCGAACACATGCGCGATCGCCGCCACTGGCGCGCCAAACCCGACCACGCAATGCTGCGCAAAGCCATGCGCGACGCTCACGTGTCGCTCAAGGACGTGATCCTCGTCGAAGACACGCGCTCGCATCTGAAAAACTACCGGCGTCTCGGCATCCGCACGGTGTGGATCACCGGCCATCTGCCGCGCAAGCCGCACGCGGACGGCGTGCCGACGCGCCTGCCGGGCACCGGCCGGCCGCACTATGTCGACCGGAGCATTCGTTCGTTAAAATCGCTACGACTGAGCACCCGCTCGGTTCGATTGAAGAGACAGCAGACGGGACGACAGCCATGCAGCCGATCGACAAGCCTGACGAAGTCTTAGCCGAACACGAACCGACCGCCACGCTCGCCGCCCCGCGCGCGCCGCGCCTGAAACCGGGCGAGCGCCGCGTTCACATCCTCCAGACGCTCGCCGCCATGCTGGAAGCGCCCAAGAGCGAAAAGATCACCACCGCGGCGCTGGCAGCACGGCTCGGCGTATCGGAAGCCGCGCTTTACCGGCATTTCGCCAGCAAGGCGCAAATGTTCGAAGGGCTCATCGAGTTCATCGAGCAAACCGTCTTCGGGCTGATCAACCAGATTGCCGACAAGGAAAGCAATGGCGTGCTGCAGGCGCGCTCGATCGCGTTGATGCTGCTCAACTTTCCCGCGAAGAACCCAGGCATGACGCGCGTGCTGACCTGCGAGGCGCTGGTCGGCGAACATGAACGGCTGACCGAGCGCGTGAACCAGATGCTGGAACGCGTCGAGGTGTCGCTGAAACAATGTCTGCGCCTCGCGCAAATGGAGGCCAACTCCGGCGCGAGTTCGGGCGACAACGCCAGCGAGCAGCACGCCGCCGCCCCGCTGCCCGCCGGCTACGATCCCGCAATCCGCGCGAGTCTGCTGTTGAGCTATATCATCGGCCGCTGGCACCGTTATGTGCGTAGCGGCTTCGCGCGGCCGCCCGCCGAACAGGCCGACGCGCAATTGCTGCTGATTCTTCAGTAGTCCGCGCAGCATGTGCCCGCGACGTTGCCGCGCGAAAATTTCCGCTATACTTTGCGCCTGACTGCGGCACCTCGAACCATCAAGGACCGCTGTCCGCAACACCCCGAACACCTGCTTGACAACCTGTTACGCGCCGATTTGCTGACTCGATTGCGGGCGCGCGAACTGCCGGGAATGATTCCCGCGGTTCACTATAAATGCGGCTAAAGAGGTCGTCAGCCGCGCACACAGTCATAGTCCCCGTGCTTCGCCGACGCCATCTAGCCGCCCTGTTTTATTAAATGGCGGAATGAATGGAATCGATCGGTATCGTCGCTCCCCAAAAAATGCATTTCACCGAGCCGCTGCAGTTGCAGAACGGCAGCTCGCTGGCCGGTTACGACCTGATGGTCGAGACCTACGGCACGCTCAACGCCGCGCGTAGCAATGCGGTGCTGGTGTGCCACGCGCTCAACGCCTCGCACCACGTGGCGGGCGTGTACGCCGACAATCCCAAGGACATCGGCTGGTGGGACAACATGGTCGGCCCGGGCAAGCCGCTCGACACCGACAAGTTTTTCGTGATCGGCGTGAACAACCTGGGATCGTGCTTTGGCTCGACCGGTCCGATGAGTATCGATCCGTCTACCGGCAATCCGTACGGCGCGACGTTTCCCGTCGTGACGGTGGAAGACTGGGTCAACGCCCAGGCGCGCGTCGCGGATCAATTTGGCATTACGCGCTTCGCGGCGGTGATGGGCGGCAGCCTCGGCGGCATGCAGGCGCTCGCGTGGAGCATGATGTATCCGGAGCGCGTCGCGCATTGCATCGTGGTGGCGTCCACGCCGAAGCTGTCGGCGCAGAACATCGCCTTCAACGAGGTCGCGCGCTCCGCGATCCTGTCGGACCCGGACTTCCACGGCGGCAACTACTACGCGCACAACGTGAAGCCCAAGCGCGGCTTGCGCGTCGCGCGCATGATTGGCCACATCACGTATCTGTCGGACGACGACATGGCCGAGAAATTCGGCCGCTCGCTGCGTCGCGCGGAAGGCGCGCTGGATGCATACAACTTCAACTTCGACGTCGAATTCGAGGTGGAGTCGTACCTGCGCTACCAGGGAGACAAATTCGCCGACTACTTCGATGCGAACACGTACCTGCTGATCACCCGCGCGCTCGACTATTTCGATCCGGCCAAGGCCTTCGACGGTGATCTGACGAAGGCAGTCGCGCACACCACGGCGAAATATCTGATCGCCAGCTTCACGACCGACTGGCGGTTCGCGCCGGCCCGCTCGCGCGAACTGGTGAAGGCGCTACTCGATCACAAGCGCACGGTCACCTACGCGGAAATCGACGCGCCACACGGCCACGACGCCTTCCTGCTCGACGACGCGCGCTATCACAACCTGATGCGCGCCTACTACGAACGTATTGCGAACGAGGTGAACGCATGAACCAGCGAGCTCTCGATTATCTGGCGCTGCGCCCGGACTTCCGCGCGATCGCCCGCTGGGTCGAACCACGCGCCACCGTGCTGGATCTGGGCTGCGGCGACGGCTCGCTGCTCTCGCTCCTGACCGAAGAACTGGACGTGCTGGGCTACGGCATCGAAATCAACGACGCGGGCGTGCTGGCGTCGACGCAAAACGGCGTCAACGTGATCCAGCAGAATCTGGAAGACGGCCTGCGCCTGTTCGAAGACGGCAGTTTCGATTTCGCGATTCTGTCGCAGACGCTGCAAACCATTCACCAGACCGCCGCAATCCTGCGCGAGACCGTGCGGGTCGGCAAGGAATGCATCGTGTCGTTCCCGAACTTCGGCTACTGGGCGCATCGGCTCTCGGTGCTGCGGGGCCGCATGCCGGTGTCGAAGTCGCTGCCTTATCAATGGCACAACACGCCGAACGTGCGCGTGCTGACCATCAAGGATTTCGAGGCGCTCGCGCCGGAAGTGGGCATCGAGATTCTCGACCGGGTCGTGCTCCACGAGGGCCAGGTCGTGCGTTGGGGCGTGAACTGGCGTGGTAGTCTTGCGGTCTATCGCGTCAAGAAAAGCTAACGCAAGTTATCCACATGTCGAACCCGCCGCACGAGGCGCCTGCACTTACCGCTCACGAAGAACACCCCGGCTGGCGCGCGTTCCTGAATACGCGCATGCTGATCTGCGTCTTTCTCGGCTTTACGTCGGGATTGCCGCTGTTCACGCTCGTCTATCTGGTGCAGGCGTGGTTACGCTCAGAAGGCGTCAATCTGAAGGAGATCGGCCTCTTTGCGCTGATCCAGTTCCCGTACACCTGGAAATTCATCTGGGCCCCGCTAATGGACCGCTATGTCCCGCGTTTTCCGGGCTGGCGTCCCGGCAGACGGCGCGGCTGGATGCTGGTCACGCAGATTCTGGTGGCCGGCGCGATCGGAACGTTGGGATTCGTATCGCCGAAAGACTCCATCTGGACGGTGGCGGCATTGACGGCGCTGGTCGCGTTCTTCGGCGCGAGTCAGGACATCGTGATCGACGCCTACCGGCGCGAGTTGCTGAGCGACACGCAGCAGGGGCTCGGCAATGCGGTGCATGTGAACGCCTACAAGATCGCGGCGCTCGTGCCCGGTTCGCTCGCGTTGATCCTGTCCGATCATTTACCGTGGAGCACCGTTTTTATCGTCACCGCCGCGTTCATGCTGCCCGGCATGGTGATGACACTGGTAGTGCGCGAGCCGGAGGTGCACGGCACGCCGCCCAAGAACCTGCGCGACGCTATCGTGCAGCCGTTCAAGGAATTCATTCAGCGCGACGGCTGGCGTGGCGCGCTGTTCGTGCTCGGCTTCATCTTTCTGTACAAGCTCGGCGACACGATGGCGACCACGCTGTCCACGTCGTTCTTTCTGGACATCGGCTTTTCGCGCACGCAGATCGGCGTGATCGCTAAGACCACCGCGTTCGGCGCGAGTCTGGCGGGCGGGATCGTCGGCGGAATCTGGCTGATGAAAATCGGCATTGGCCGGGGCTTGTGGATCTTCGGCATCCTGCAGATGGTGTCAACGCTCGGCTTCGCATGGCTCGCGCATCTCGGGCCGGCTTCGCCCGGTCTCGCGGCGATTTACGACATCGCCGTCTGGCTGAGCCAAGGCACGACGAAGCTGCTGGCGCTGGTGGGCATCGATTGGGCCGTACAGCTCGAACCACGCTCCGTTGCGCTAGCGCTCGTCTACGGCTTCGAAACGTTCGCCACTGGCCTGACGATGGCGGCTTTCACCGCCTATATCGCCAGCACCACCGATCCCCGCTACACGGCCACCCAGTTCGCGCTCTTCACGAGCCTCGCTTCCGTGCCGCGCACGCTGGCTTCGGCAGCAAGCGGTTATGTGGTCGCGCAGATCGGCTGGTTCGATTACTTCATCGTTTGCACTGCGCTGGCGTTGCCCGGCATGGTGCTTCTGCTGCGTATCGCGCCGTGGAGGACGCGGTCGTGAAGGCGCTTCTCCCGAAGGCCGTACTGCGCCCGATTACATCCCGGCGTCCTGCGCGCAACGCGAGACGCGCGGCTCTGCACACGGTATGGTCCCTCGGCTGTGTGAGCCTGACGTTGGCCGCGCCCTTGAGCGCCTACGCGACCGCCATGCCGGCCACTGCTACCAGCACGGCCGCACCCGCAGCGGCGCCGGCACCCGCCACGTCGGCCGCGCCAACGGCGAAGGCCGCAGCGGCCGCCGCGAGCCCGGAAAGCGCGGCATCGGCGGTGCAAGGCACGACCAACGCGGGCAGCGCCGTTGGCGCCGGCAGTGCGCCCGCCACTGCCACACCGCCCTCGGCGGCGCCGTCGACGCCATCGCCGCCGGCTCCGGTCACGGCAAGGACGCCGGCGCCGTCCGCAGCCGCCAAAGCGCCCGCCGGCACATCAATGCCTGCCGCGGCGTCCGCACCGTACAGCCCGACGAACACGCAGCTGCGCTACGGCGGCTATCTGGTGTTCCGCAACCTGATTCCTTCGCCGATGCTCGAGGCGCAAGCCGCCGAAGAGTTCAACCAGATCGCCTACGGCGCCGAGCACGCGAACCGGCTGTATGGCGACGCGGACGCGCACGTCACGCGCGTGCGCTCGATCGTCGACAAGCTGATCCCGTACTCGCTGAAATGGAACGAGCGGGCCAAGAACTGGAAGTGGGATGTGGCGGTGGTGCGCTCGCCCGATATCCGCATGTACTGTCTGCCGGGCGGCAAGATCGTCGTGTATGGCGGGCTGCTCGACCGCGCGCGTTTGAACGACAACGAACTCGGCATGCTGATAGGCCACGAGATCGCGCACGCGCTGCGAGAACATGCGCGCGAGCGGCTCGGCCAACTGCAGGCGAGCCAGCTCGACTCGTCGGGTACGATCCCGCAACTGTTCGGGCTCGCCGATCTCGGCGCGGCGCCGCTCGGCATCGGCTCGCGCCTCCTGGAAATGAAATACGAGAATACCGATGAAACCGAAGCCGACGTGATCGGCAGCGATATCGCATCACGCGCCGGCTTCGATCCGCGCGCGGCGGTCACGCTCTGGGACAAGCTCGCGCAGGCCACGCGCAGCAATCGCGATCAGGGCTTCATCTACGTGCATCCGTACACGCCGGCGCGCCGCCAGGACATCATCAAACGTCTGCCCGACATGCTGCCGCTCTACGCGAAGGCGATCGGGAAAACGGTCGATGCGCTGCCGGACTACGGCGGCATGGGCCGCCCGCGCCGCACACCGGCCCGCAACTGAGCGGCGTGGGCTGAGCGCGGCGCGGCTCTTGTCCGTCGAAGCGCGCCCCTGCAGGAAGGCCACTTTGGCCTCGCCTTCTGCCAGAACGCGTGCCCTGCTTACTTCTTCACCTTGTGGTCGTAATCGACCGTCAACGGCGCATGGTCGCTGAACTTGATATCGCGAAACACGTCAGTGCGTTTCGCCTTGCTCGCGATACCTTGCGTCGCGATCTGATAATCGATCCGCCACCCGACGTTCTTCGCATACGCCTGACCGCGATTGCTCCACCACGTGTACTGCTCCGGCCGCTGGTCGAGCGTGCGGAACACGTCGACGTAACCCACTTCGTCGAACAGTTTGGTGAGCCATGCGCGCTCTTCCGGCAGGCAACCCGAGTTCTTCTGATTGCTCTTCCAGTTCTTGATGTCGATTTCCTTGTGGACGATGTTCACGTCGCCGCACACGATCACTTCGCGCTCCTGAGCCAGTTCCGCGAGATGCGGCATGAACTCGTCCATGAAACGGTATTTGGCCTGCTGGCGTTCGTCGCCGCTCGAGCCCGACGGCACGTACACCGAAATCACCGACAGCTTGCCGAAACGCAGTTCGACATAGCGACCTTCCGGATCGAACTCGTCGCTGCCGAAGCCGATTACCACTTCGTCCGGTTCGTGACGCGTGTACACGCCCGCGCCGCTATAACCCTTCTTCACGGCGTGCTGGAAATAGCCGGTGAAGTTGTGTGGCGCCATGAATTCCGGCGTCATGTCGTCTTGCGAGCATTTGATTTCCTGCACGCACAGCACGTCGGCTTTCTGCTCGCCGAACCAGTCGAAAAAGCCCTTCTTCGCCGCTGAACGGATGCCGTTCAGGTTGGCGGTAATCACACGCAACATGTCGTTCCTTATATGGTCGATTCGTTTCTGAAGCAAAGGGGCACGCTCACGCGATCTTGATGCCCTTCAGCGATTCTTTGGCAGGCGGAAATTCGAGCTTCAGCGTCTCGAATGCGCGCAACAGCAACTCAGCCACCATCACGTTGCGATGCGTCTTCGAGTCCGCCGGAATCACGTACCACGGCGCGTATTCGGTCGATGTCGCGGCGAGCGCCTCGCCATAGGCCACCTGATATTTGTCCCACTGCTTGCGCGCTTCGAGATCGGCGACGTCGAATTTCCAATGCTTGGTCGAATCGTCGATACGCGCCTGCAAACGCACACGCTGCTCTTCTTTCGAAATGTGCAGCATGCACTTGATGATGGTCGTGCCGCTATCTGCCAGCAATGCTTCGAACTGGCGGATGTGGCGGCAGCGTTGCGCGAAGGTTGGCGCGTCCAGGTTGCCGAGCACCGTGGGCACCAGCAGATCTTCGTAATGACTGCGGTTGAAGATCGTCAGTTCGCCCGCCGCAGGCGCTTGTGCATGCACGCGCCAGAGAAAGTCGTGCGCGAGTTCGACGGGCGTCGGCGCCTTGAACGGCACGATGCGCAAACCCAGCGGATCGACGTCGTGAAACACCGCGCGGATCGTGCCGTCCTTGCCGCTCGTGTCCATGCCCTGCAGCACCAGCAGGACGCGGCGCGTCTGCTGCGCATGCAGGCGTTCCTGCTGGGAGTCGAGCTTCTCGCCGATCTCCAGGAGGCGGGCTTTGTCGGCGTCTTTTGAACCGGCCGAAAAGGGTTTTGCAGCCGGATCGAAACCGTCGAGCGAGAATTTGTTTTTCTTCTTGCCGTCGTCGAAATACGGCACGCGGAAGTCGTCGAGTTCAGGTTGCCTGGCCATCCACACACTCCGTGATCTGCGTTTAAACGGTCCCGCAAATGAAACGGGCCGCTGCCCCACTTTCGTTTCCGGCAACAGCCCGCGGTGGCCAAAGCGCGAACGCTTAGGCCGTGCTTTTTTAACTCAGCTTCAACTCAGGACAGCTTCTTCTTGAGCAGTTCGTTTACCTGCGCCGGATTCGCCTTGCCCTTGGTCGCTTTCATTGCCTGACCGATCAGCGCGTTGAACGCCTTTTCCTTGCCGGCGCGGAATTCCTCGACCGACTTCTGATTCGCAGCGAGCACTTCGTCGATGATCGCTTCGAGCGCGCCGGTATCCGAAATCTGCTTCAGGCCCTTCGCTTCGATGATGCGATCGGCAGCGGCTTCGTCGGTGGCTTTCTCTTCCCAGATCGCGAGGAAAATTTCCTTGGCGATCTTGTTGGAGATCGTGCCGTCGGCGATACGTTGCAGCAGCAACGCGAGTTGCGCTGACGACACCGGGCTTGCTGCAAAGTCGAGGCCTTCGCGATTCAACTGCGACGACACTTCGCCCATCAGCCAGTTAGCCGCAGCCTTCGCATTGGACGGGCCGACTTTGCTCACCACCGCTTCGTAGTACGCCGCCATCGCCTTGCTCGAGGTCAGCACGTTGGCGTCGTAAGGCGTCAAACCGTATTGCGTGACGAAGCGTTGTTGAATCGCGACCGGCAGTTCCGGCATCTCGCTCTTCACGCGCTCGACCCACGCCGTATCGATCACGAGCGGCATCAGATCGGGATCCGGGAAATAGCGGTAATCGTGCGCGTCTTCCTTACTGCGCATGGAACGCGTTTCGCGCTTGTCCGGATCGTACAGACGCGTTTCCTGCACCACCGTGCCGCCGTCTTCGATCAATTCGATCTGACGGCGCACTTCGTACTGGATCGCTTCTTCGAGGAAGCGGAACGAGTTCAGGTTCTTGATCTCGGCGCGCGTGCCGAATTCGGCCTGACCGACCGGACGCACCGACACGTTCGCATCGCAACGGAACGAGCCTTCCTGCATGTTGCCGTCGCAGATGCCGAGCCACGTGACGAGCGTATGCAGCGTCTTGGCGTAGGCGACCGCTTCCGCCGCGCTACGCATTTCCGGCTCGGTGACGATTTCGAGCAGCGGCGTGCCGGCGCGATTCAAGTCGATGCCGGTCATGCCCGCGAAGTCTTCGTGCAGCGACTTGCCCGCGTCTTCTTCGAGGTGGGCGCGCGTGAGGTTGACGACCTTCTCGTACGCTTCCTTACCCGCCTTTTCGTTGGCCGGCACCTGAATCGTTACCTGGCCGCCTTGCACGACGGGGATTTCGTACTGGCTGATCTGATAGCCCTTCGGCAGATCGGGGTAGAAATAATTCTTGCGCGCGAAGATGCTGCGCGGCGCTACCACCGCGCCGATCGCGAGACCGAACTGGATCGCGCGCTCCACAGCGCCGCGGTTCATTACCGGCAAGGTGCCCGGCAACGCCAGATCGACGGGGCACGCTTGCGTGTTCGGCGCAGCGCCGAATTGCGTCGAGGCGCCAGAAAAAATCTTCGACTGGGTCGACAGTTGCGCGTGGGTCTCCAGACCGATCACGACTTCCCATTGCTTGGTCATGGTGCTCACACTCCTGCCGGTGCCTGGCGGTGCCACTCGGTCGCGCGCTGGAACGCGTCGGCCACCTGCAGCATCCGGGCTTCATTGAAATAGTTGCCGATGATCTGCAAACCAACCGGACGCTGCGCATTCGCGCCCGCGCCGAAGCCGCACGGCACGCTCATGCCCGGCAAACCGGCGAGGCTCACCGACAGCGTGTAGATGTCGGCCAGATACATCTGCACCGGATCGTCGCCCTTCGCGCCCAGATCCCACGCCACTGAAGGCGCGACCGGTCCCATGATCACGTCGCACTGCTTGAACGCTTCCTGGAAGTCCTGCGCGATGATGCGGCGGATCTTCTGCGCTTGCAGGTAGTACGCGTCGTAATAGCCATGCGACAGCACATAAGCGCCGACCAGAATGCGGCGCTTTACTTCCGGACCGAAACCTTCGGCGCGCGACTTCTTGTACATGTCGAGGAGATCGCGATACTCCGCGGCGCGATGGCCGAAGCGCACGCCGTCGAAACGCGACAGGTTCGACGAAGCTTCCGCCGGCGCGATCACGTAGTACACCGGGATCGACAACTCGGTTTTCGGCAGCGAGACCTCGACCAGCGTGGCGCCGAGCGCTTCGTATTGCTTGAGCGCGGCGTCGATCGAGGCGCGCACGTCGTCGGCGAGACCGGCGCCGAAATACTCTTTCGGCAAGCCGATGCGCAGGCCGGCGAGCGGTTTGTCCGCACCGTCTTCTTTCCACGGCTTGCCGAGGTAGCGCGTGTAGTCTTCGTCGTCACGCACGAGGCTGGTCGAATCGCGCTCGTCGAAACCCGCCATGGCGTTGAGCAGCGTGGCGCAATCGGCGGCGCTTTGCGCCATCGGACCGCCCTGATCCAGCGACGAGGCGAACGCGATCATGCCGTAACGCGACACGCGGCCATACGTCGGCTTGATGCCCGTGATGCCGGAGAACGACGCCGGCTGACGGATCGAGCCGCCGGTGTCCGTGCCGGTCGCGGCGGGCGCGAGGCGCGCGGCCACGGCCGCGGCCGAGCCGCCCGACGAACCACCCGGCACAGCCTTGACGTCCCACGGATTCTGCACGGGACCAAAGTACGAATTCTCGTTGGACGAGCCCATCGCGAACTCGTCCATATTGGTCTTGCCCACGCACACCATGCCGGCGTTCTGCAGACGCGCGACCACGGTCGCATCGAACGGGCTCTCGTAGTTCGACAGCATCTTCGAGCCGGCCGTGGAGCGCCAGCCCTTGGTGACGAACACGTCCTTGTGCGCGATCGGCAGGCCGACCAGCGGGCCGGCGTGGCCGGTATGAAGCAGCGCGTCCGCGGCTTTTGCCTGCGCGAGCGTCAGATCGGGGTCGACCTGGATGAATGCGTTCAGGCTGTTGGCCGCGTCGATCCGCTTCAGATAGAGCTGCGCCAGTTCGACTGCGGAGCATTCCTTGGCCGTCAATGCGGCGCGCAGTTCGGTCAAACTTTTTTCATGCATTGCGTTTTATCCTGAAGAGCGCGGCAGCGCAGTCACGCTGCCGTGGAGGCATTCGGCTGCCCGCCGGCAAGCCGAGCCGAGAAAGCCGGCGACGACGGTCGTGCGAGCACCGGGGCCACGAGTCGATATGCCGCAAGCCGGCATATCGGCAGCCGCCTGGCGCGCACGCCGCGCCAAGCTCGCAAAGCGGGTGTTACTCGATCACCTTGGGCACGAGGTACAGGCCTTCCCGCACGGCCGGCGCCGGGCGCTGGAAAGCTTCGCGGTCGACCGTTTCGGTCACCGCGTCGTCGCGCAAACGCAGCGCGACGTCTTCGATCTGCTCGATCGGGTGGGCAAGCGGGGCGATGCCGGTGGTATCGACCGCCTGCATCTGCTCGACGAGGCCGAAAAAATCGTTGAGCTGAACGAGCGTGTGCTCAGCGTCGGCGTCGGCCAGTTCGAGCCGCGCAAGATGCGCGATACGTTTTACATCGGTCAGGGTCAGAGCCATGCAGTCACCGGAAAATGTGGTGGACCGCCGCAGCACGCCAAAAAACAGCGCTGCGACAGCGAGTTACGACGCTGGAGGAAGCCCTCGAAAAAGGGGCCAGCGGCGGCAAAAAGTGCCGTCCGTTTCCTTCAAAACATCCAAAATTATAAGGTATCATTACGCGTTCGACCCAAACCCGGACCGACTTACCAAGGCCTTTCTGAACTATTCCCCAAGATCGTTCGGATTTTTCTGACCTGGCTTTGCACCGGCCTCCGGTAGACTCCCTCGCAGCTTCAAGTTCCTGTGGCGCCGCTTCCGCCCGGTTGAAGCTGTTATTTTTTCCGCTGCCGCCCTGCGCATACGTTGCGAGGCCCGGCCCCAAGCGAGACAGGATTTTGAATGTTCGGTTTTTTGCGCAGCTACTTCTCCAACGATCTGGCCATTGACCTCGGCACGGCCAACACGCTCATCTACATGCGTGGCAAGGGTATCGTTCTTGATGAACCGTCGGTGGTCTCGATCCGCCAGGAAGGCGGTCCCAACGGTAAGAAAACCATCCAGGCAGTCGGCAAGGAAGCCAAGCAGATGCTCGGCAAGGTGCCGGGCAACATCGAAGCGATCCGCCCCATGAAAGACGGCGTGATCGCCGACTTCACCGTCACCGAGCAGATGATCAAGCAGTTCATCAAAACTGCTCACGAATCGCGCATGTTCTCGCCGTCGCCGCGCATCATCATCTGCGTGCCCTGTGGTTCGACCCAGGTCGAACGCCGCGCGATCAAGGAAGCCGCGCACGGTGCGGGCGCTTCGCAGGTCTACCTCATTGAAGAACCCATGGCTGCTGCGATCGGCGCCGGCCTGCCGGTGTCGGAAGCCACCGGTTCGATGGTCGTCGACATCGGCGGCGGCACGACCGAAGTCGGCGTGATCTCGCTCGGCGGCATCGTGTACAAAGGCTCCGTGCGCGTAGGCGGCGACAAGTTCGACGAAGCCATCGTCAACTACATCCGCCGCAACTACGGCATGCTGATCGGCGAGCAAACCGCCGAAGCCATCAAGAAGGAAATCGGCTCCGCCTTCCCGGGTTCCGAAGTCAAGGAAATGGAAGTGAAGGGCCGTAATCTGTCGGAAGGCATTCCGCGCAGCTTCACGATCTCCAGCAACGAAATTCTCGAAGCCCTCACCGATCCGCTGAACCAGATCGTGTCGTCGGTAAAGATCGCGCTCGAACAAACGCCGCCGGAACTGGGCGCCGACATCGCCGAGCGCGGCATGATGCTCACGGGCGGTGGCGCATTGCTGCGCGATCTGGACCGCCTGCTCGCCGAAGAAACCGGCCTGCCGGTGCTCGTCGCCGAAGACCCGCTGACCTGCGTTGTGCGCGGCTCGGGCATGGCGCTCGAACGCATGGACAAGCTGGGCAGCATCTTCTCGTACGAGTAAGCGAGCCCGTCTCCATGTCAGTAGCGCGGATCTGGCAGACGGCCCCTTGCGGGCCGGTTTGCCGTTGGCTGGACCTGCCAGCCTCCGCTCGCTGAACGCGCGTTCCTCGCGCGCCGCCGTCTCACCCAACCGCTCACGCCCCCGGCGCCGACCATGGAATACAGTCCGCCGCCCCTGTTCAAGCAAGGACCGTCCGCTCTCGCACGACTCGTGTTTTTCGTCGTGTTGGCGCTCGCCCTGCTGATCTCCGACGCTCGCTTCAAAACGCTCGAAATCGTGCGTGGCGTGCTCGGCGCGGGTCTTTATCCGTTGCAACGCGCGGCACTCGTGCCTCGCGACATGTTCGTGGGCGCCGCCGACCTGGCCGTGACCAGCGCCACGCTGCGCAGCGAAAACGACAAGCTGCGCACCAAAGACCTGCAGCTATCGCAGCAAGCCAATACGGCAGCCGGGCTGGCCGCCGAAAACGCCCATTTGCGCGCGCTGCTGCAACTGTCGCAGCGCTCCACCACCGAATCTCTGCCCGCCGAGATCCAGTACGACACACGCGATCCTTTCACGCAGAAGGTGGTGATCGGCCGCGGTGCGCAGCAAGGCATCCAGAATGGTTCGCCGGTCGTCAACGAAGACGGCGTGATCGGTCAGGTGACGCGCGTCTTCCCGCTGCAAGCGGAAGTGACCCTGCTCACGGACAAGGACCAGGCGGTGCCCGTGCAGATCGTGCGCACCGGCTTGCGCAGTGTGATTTACGGCACGCCGAAGGGCGACACGCTCGATCTGCGCTTCGTGCCGATCAGCGCCGACATCCAGTCCGGCGACGAACTCGTCACGAGCGGACTCGACGGCGTCTATCCGCCGGGGTTGCCGGTCGCCAAGGTGGTGCGGGTCGACAAACAGGCCGATACGGCGTTCGCGCGCGTGATCTGCCTGCCGATCGCACCGGTGCGCGGCGCCCGTCAGTTGCTGGTGCTGCACTACGTGAACAATGTGCCGCCGCGTCCCGCCGAAGTACCCGACGCAGCCACGGCCGCGAAGGAGGCGAAAGCGAAGAAGGGCGCCAAGCCGGCAGACGGTAAAGCTGCGACGGACAAATCGCCGGCAAAGGTGGGGGAAAAATCCGCGGCCGAGAAGCCCGCAGCGGCCAAGCCCGCCGAAAAGGCGCCCGCCAAACCGGCAGCCGCGGACAAGAAGTCCGCCACCGAAAAGAAACCGGCCGCTGAGAAGAACGCGAAGCCGCAAGCCACGCCGGGGGCACAGCCATGAACCGTCCGCAATACATTCTGCAGCCGGTCAACCCGTACTTCATCTCGTTCAGTCTCGCTGCCGCGTTCCTGCTGAATCTGATGCCGTGGGGGCGCCTTGTCGGCGTGCCGGATTTCGTGGCGCTCGTGCTGCTGTTCTGGAACGTGCACCAGCCGCGCAAAGTCGGCATGGGTATCGCGTTTTCGCTCGGTTTGCTGATGGACGTGCACAACGCCAGCCTGCTCGGCGAGCACGCGCTGGCGTACACGCTGTTGTCGTACGGCGCGATCACCATCCACCGCCGCGTGCTGTGGATGTCGCTCGGCGTGCAGACCTTCGCCGTCATGCCGCTGCTTGTGGTCGCGCAACTGGTGCCGTTCGTGATCCGTCTGCTGACGGGCGCGGCGTTTCCGGGTTGGGGTTATCTGATCGACGGTTTCGTCGAAGCCGCGCTGTGGCCGGTCACCAGCGTGCTGCTGCTGATGCCGCAGCGCCGCCCGGCCGACCCGGACGATACCCGGCCAATTTGATCACGCATCGGGCCCGCCGGCCATTCTGATGGAACCCGCTTTGCCGGCCCGCTCGACGCGCATCGCTGTTCATGCCTTCCGGTTCCGGCCGGAAAAGGCGCACACTCATGATGGCCGTCAACCGGCCTTTTGCAGAATCGCATGACCGAATTCAAGGACACTCAGCAACAGCTCTCGAAGTTCCGCCTGCGCGTCGCGGCGGCGGGTCTGTTCGTGTTCGTGTGCTTCGGGCTGATCGGTTTCCGCTTCCTGTTTCTGCAGGTCTGGCACTACAGCAAATATTCGCTGCAGGCCGATGAAAACCGCATTTCCGTCGCGCCGATCGTGCCGAACCGCGGCATCATCACCGATCGCAACGGCGTCGTGCTGGCGAAGAACTACTCGGCCTACACGCTCGAAATTACGCCCTCGAAGCTGAACGACTCGCTCGAAAACGTGATCGACAACCTGGCCACGGTCGTTTCGATCGACGCGCGCGACCGCCGCCGCTTCAAGAAGCTGCAGGAAGACTCGAAGAACTTCGAGAGCCTGCCGATCCGCACCCGCCTGACCGACGACGAAGTCGCGCGTTTCACCGCGCAGCGCTTCCGTTTTCCCGGCGTGGAAGTGCGCGCGCGCCTGTTCCGCCAATATCCGCTCGGGCCGACGGCGGCGCACGTGATCGGCTACATCGGGCGGATTTCGCAGCGCGATCAGGACCGTATCGACGAC
This sequence comes from Paraburkholderia sp. BGA-UO-ETr-F21, assembly GCF_059567925.1. Classification (NCBI taxonomy): domain Bacteria; kingdom Pseudomonadati; phylum Pseudomonadota; class Betaproteobacteria; order Burkholderiales; family Burkholderiaceae; genus Paraburkholderia; species Paraburkholderia sp. BGA-UO-ETr-F21. The sequence goes on from NZ_JCAQOY010000005.1 coordinate 446,903, forward strand.
GCCAGCGACCAGAACGACAGCGATCCGGACCACTACGATCCGCGGCTGGACGCGAACAACTACAAGGGCACCGACTACATCGGCAAGATCGGCGTCGAGCAGAGCTATGAGACCGAACTGCATGGCCAGACCGGTTTCGAGGAAGTGGAAGTGACGGCCGGCGGCCGCCCCGTGCGCACGTTGTCGCGTACGCAGGCAACGCCTGGCAACAACCTTGTGCTGTCTTTGGATATCGGCTTGCAGCAGGTCGCCGAGCAGGCATTCGCCGGCCGCCGCGGTGCGCTGGTCGCGATCGAACCATCGTCGGGCGACGTGCTCGCGTTCGTGTCCGCGCCGAGTTTCGATCCGAATTCGTTCGTCGACGGTATCGATCAGCAGACGTGGGACGATCTCAACAATTCGCCCGACCACCCGCTGCTCAACCGGCCGCTGCACGGCACTTATCCGCCGGGTTCGACCTACAAGCCGTTCATGGCGCTCGCCGCGCTCACACTGCATAAGCGCACGCCGGGCTGGGGCTTTCAGGATCCGGGCTCGTATACCTTCGGCGGCCACACGTTCCGCAACGACGTGCGTTCGGGCCAAGGCTGGGTCGACATGAACCGCGCGATCGTGGTGTCGAACGACACGTATTTCTACATGCTCGCGCACGATCTCGGCGTCAACAATATCGCCAACTTCATGAAGCCGTGGGGTTTCGGCCAGATCACCGGCATCGACATCTCGGGCGAGGCGCGTGGCATCCTGCCCTCCACCGAATGGAAGCGCAAGGCATACCGCAAGCCCGAACAGCAGCGCTGGTACGAAGGCGAAACGATCAGTCTCGGCATCGGCCAGGGCTACAACTCGTTCACGATTCTCCAGCTCGCTCACGCTACGGCCACGCTCGCGAACAACGGCGTCGTGATGAAGCCGCACCTCGTGCGCGACATCGAAAACCCGATCACGAAAGACACCCGCGCAGTCGTGCGCGATCCGAGCGACAAGATCGCGGTCAAGCAATCGGATATCGACATCATCAAGCGCGCGATGGAAGGCGTCGTGACCAATGGGACGGCGTCGAAACTGTTCATCGGCGCCCAGTACCTGGCGGCCGGCAAGACGGGGACGGCGCAGGTCTACTCGCTGCAAGGCGCGAACTACAAAGGCCACGCAATCGCCGAGCATTTGCGCGACCACGCACTCTTCATCGCCTTCGCACCCGCCGAGCAGCCGAAGATCGCGCTCGCGCTGATCGTCGAAAACGGCGGCTGGGGTGCGGAATCGGCGGGCCCGATCGCGCGAAAGGTGCTCGACTACTACCTCGTCGGCAAGAACAAGCCGGGCGCTCAGGCGGCGGCCATCGAGGCGGCGGCGTCGGCGACCCAGGATGCGTCCGCGCCCGAAGTCGGCGATGCGCCGTCGCCACAGGATGCGGCGCAGCCGGTCAAGGTCGCGGCGGGGTTCACTGCCCTGCCGATTCCCGGTGCGGCTTCGGCGGCAGCGGCGGCCTCCGCTGCGGCGGCTGCGAAAGCGGCATCTGCTGCGGCCGCGGCTTCCGTGCCGGCGGCTGCATCGGCACCGGTGGCCGCCTCGACGTCCGCGACTTCTGCCGCAAAGAATTCAGCGTCGCGTAAATCCGGCGTCCCGCATAAACCCCGCCCGGCTAGCGAGCCGGTGCCGACCGCCGCGGCACCGTCGCGCGAAGACGGCACTCAGGGCACGTCGCCACGCCAGCCGGTTTCCGGCGGCATCGACGAGTAAGGAGAAAGGCATGCAATTCGACAAGCGCGCCTGGCTCGACCGCATCAAGCGGATGTTCGCGGGCTTCGACCGCCCGCTCGCACTGATCGTGTTTCTGCTGCTGTGCGTCGGCATCGTCACGCTGTACAGCGCGAGTCTGGACGTCCCCGGCCGCGTGGAAGACCAGTTACGCAACATCATGCTCACGTTCGTGCTGATGTGGGCGCTCGCCAATGTTCCACCCACCACGCTGATGCGCTTCGCGGTCCCGCTCTACACGTTCGGGATCGCGTTACTGGTCGCGGTGGCGCTATTCGGCCTCACGCGCAAGGGCGCGAAGCGCTGGATCAATGTCGGGGTAGTGATCCAGCCGTCGGAAATCCTGAAGATCGCCACGCCGCTCATGCTCGCGTGGTACTACCAGCGCCGCGAAGGCGTGATGCGCTGGTACGACTATCTGGTCGGCCTGCTGATTCTCGCGGTGCCGGTCGGCCTGATCGCCAAGCAGCCCGACCTCGGTACGGCCGTGCTGGTGTTCGCGGCCGGCTTCTTCGTGATTTACTTTGCGGGCCTGAGTTTCAAGCTGATCGTGCCGGTGCTGATTGCAGGCGTCATAGCGGTCGCTTCGATCGCCGCCTTTCAGGACAAGATCTGTCAGCCCGAAGTGCAATGGCCGCTGATGCACGATTATCAGAAACACCGTATCTGCACGCTGCTCGACCCGACCTCCGATCCGCTCGGCAAGGGCTTCCACACGATCCAGGCGGTCATCGCGATCGGCTCCGGCGGTCCGCTTGGCAAAGGCTGGCTGAAGGGCACGCAGGCGCATCTGGAGTTTATCCCCGAGAAGCACACCGACTTCATTTTCGCGGTGTTCTCCGAAGAGTTCGGACTGGCGGGCGGCGTCGTGCTGCTCACGCTATACATGCTGTTGATCGCGCGCGGGCTGTATATCGCGGCCAATGGTGCGACGCTGTTCGGACGCTTGCTGGCCGGCTCGCTGACCATGGCGTTCTTCACCTACGCATTCGTCAATATCGGCATGGTGAGCGGCATCTTGCCGGTGGTCGGCGTGCCGTTGCCGTTCATGAGCTACGGCGGCACCGCACTGACCACGCTGGGTGTGGCCATCGGGCTCATCATGAGCGTCGCGCGGCAAAAGCGGTTGATGCAGAGTTAGCGCGGCGAGGCTGTCAGCGAACAAGGCTGCAAATCGAAGAAGGGGCGCACCATCATCACGGAGCGCCCCTTCTTTATTTATTGCGGCTTCACTTCCTTCTGATCCCGCAACTGCGCGCTGAGTTGCTGATACTTGAGCCGCGCCGCCGGATCGCCCTGCGCCGCTGCGGCAGCGTAATAAGCGCGCGCCACGTTGAGATTCCTGTCTACGCCGTCACCGCCGCGCTCGTAAAACGAGCCCGCCACGTACTGCGCGGTCATGTCGCCGCCTTCCGCCGCCTTCTTGTACCAGAAGAACGCCTGCTTGTTGTCGCGCTCGGTGCCGCGTCCGTCGAGGAACTGATTGGCGAGCGCCAACTCCGCCTGCACGTGCCCTTGCTGCGCCGCCTTCAGGAACCAGCGGTGCGCTTCGACCGGATCGCGCCCGACGAACTCGCCATCGTCGTACATCTTGCCGTACACGTATTGCGCGTGCGACATGTTGGCGTCGGCGGCCTTGCGCAGCCATTTCTTGCCTTCATCCACATTGGCCGGGCCGCCTTCGCCGTTGAGCAGCATCATTGCGTAGTTGAACTCGGCGAGCCGGCTGCCGCGCTCCGCGGCCTTGCGGAACTCGGCCAGCGCCGCGCTGAGATTGCCGGCGTTGTAGTCGGCGACCGCGGTTTGCGTCTGCGGATCGTTCGACTTCGCCACGCGGTCCTGCGCATACGCCGCCACATTCGCCATCAACGCCGCCGTGACCGCCAGACGCACCACGACGCACTGCACCATCCCTTTCATGACCTCACCTCCTGCAACGCCTGGCGAGTCGCGCGCAACATCCACATGACGTCCGCGGCCAGAGCGATAAAACGAAATCCGGCGTCGCGATGCTGTTTGGCGCTCGCGACATCCATGGCAAAAATACCGGCGGCAATGCCCGCCTTGTCCGCCGCGCTGACGATGCGCGCCATCGCGGCCTGCACGTCGGCATGCTTCGAATCGCCGAGATGACCGAGGCTCGCGGCAAGGTCGGCCGGCCCGACGAACAGGCAATCGACACCCGGCGTCGCCGCGATCTTTTCCACCTCCTGCAAGCCGCGCGCCGACTCGATCTGCACGATGGTCGCGATCTGCGCGTTGGCCGTCTGCACGTAGTCGCGCCGCATGCCGTAGGCCGCAGCCCGCACCACGCCGGCGACACCACGCTCACCGTCGAGCGCTCCGGCGCTCGGATATTGCGTGAGACGCACGGCGCGCGCCGCCTCTTCCGCGGACTCGATATTCGGAAACATCAGCGTACGCGCGCCGGCGTCCAGCACGCGCTTGACGAGCCACGCCTCGCTGGCGGGCACGCGCACCACCGGCTCGCTCGGCAGATGCGCGGCGGCGATCGCACGCAATTGCGAGGCGACGTCGCCGCTATCGTTCGGCGCGTGCTCCATGTCGATCAGCAGCCAGTCGTAGCCGGCGTGCGCGAGCGCTTCGGCCGCAGCGTCGCTGCCGAGCGAAAGCCACAGGCCGAACAGCGGATCGGTTTCCTTGAGGCGTGACTTGAGGGGATTGGTCAGGCTGCTCATCGCGGCGCTCCGTGGCGGCGATGAAATGCATCGCCTGAACCGCAGTGCGCACTACCGGCGCGATGGGCTGGGAAAAAACAAAGAGGTTGGCTCTGGCCGAGGCGGCCCGGATGCCTGCTGCGACGCAATGCGGTGACCGGCATGTCTCGCTCCGTGTGGTTATCGGAGCGATCATACCGTGACAATAACGCGAGGGTTGGACGGTCCCCAAGGGGACTTTTGCGAGCCGCGCGGCGGCGTTCGATTTAGTCGCGGACCACGTCGGCCCAGCAATTCGGCGTCTCGTACAGACGCAGCTTGTGCAAACGCAGATTCACGCCGTAGTGCGCGTCGTAGACGTTCGCGAGAATCTCGAACGCCACGGCGGCAAGGTTTTCGACCGTGGGAATGCGATCGAGCACGACCGTCTTGTGGCCGGCCATCGTTTCCAGGAAACCACGCACCTGCGCGTCGCCTTCATAGACGAGAAACGCGTGGTCCCACTTGTCGACCAGATGCTCGACTGCGAGCGACTTCACGTCGGCGAAGTCCATCACCATGCCGCGATCGGGCGCGCCTTCGGTGTCGACCAGATCGCCTTGCAGCGTGATTTCGAGCACGTAGCGATGACCGTGCAGATTACGGCACTGGCTGCGGTGATCAGGAATGCGGTGACCCGCGTCGAATTCGAGTTTTCGTGTAATCGTCAGCACGGCAAATCAGGGAATGTTCAGATACTTGTGGGTCTGCATCGACAGGCGCCATTGCGGATGGCGTTTGCACCAGTCGATCGCGAGCTTGGTGTTGATGTCGCGCGACGGACCGTCCATGGGCTGGACGAGGAAATACTCGAAGTCGAGCTTCGCATATTCGGACAAGCGCTGGTTGTCCTGCGGGATCACGACCTTCAGTTCGTTGCCTTTCGTCACGACGAGTGGCGCGTCGGCCTTCGGGCTCACGCAGATCCAGTCGATCGTCTCGAGCACCGGCAGCGAGCCGTTGGTTTCAATCGCAATTTCAAAGCCGGCGGCATGCAGCGCGTCGACCAGCGGCTGATCGATCTGCAGCATCGGTTCGCCGCCCGTGCACACGACGAAACGCTCGCCCTCGCCTTGCGGCCATTGCGACGCGATCATCTGCACCAGATCTTCCGCCGTGCGGTACTTGCCGCCGTTCTCGCCGTCCGTGCCGACGAAATCGGTATCGCAGAATTGGCACACCGCTTCGGCACGATCTTCTTCACGGCCCGACCACAGGTTGCAGCCGGCAAACCGGCAGAAGACAGCCGGACGCCCGGCATTCGCGCCCTCGCCCTGCAACGTGTAGAAGATTTCCTTGACCGCGTAAGTCATGCTGCTGTGTGCCCTATGTTCCTGAAAATGATTGCCTGAGGTGCGCTGTCCTGCCGAGCGTTATCAGACCGGCGCCTCGGTGACCTTCTCACCCGACAGATAGGCTTCGTAGCCACGCTTGCGCAAGCGGCACGCCGGGCATTCGCCACAACCGAAGCCCCACGCATGCAATTCGGCGCGTTCGCCGACGTAGCACGTATGCGTCTCGACGCGTACCAGCTCGACGAGTTCGTCGCCGCCGAGTTCGTGCGCGAGGCGCCACGTGTCGGCCTTGTCGAGCCACATCAACGGTGTTTCGAGCAGCGTGCGCGTGTCCATGCCGAGGTTCAGCGCGACCTGCAACGCCTTCATCGTGTCGTCGCGGCAATCGGGATAGCCTGAGAAATCCGTCTCGCACATGCCGCCCACCAGCACCTGCAGGCCACGCCGATACGCAATCGCCGCAGCGATGGTCATGAACATCAGATTGCGGCCCGGCACGAACGTGTTCGGCAAACCGTTCGCCGTGGCTTCGATCTCAATCTCGCGCGTCATGGCGGTGTCACTGATCGCGCCGAGCACCGACAGGTCGATCATATGATCGTCGCCGAGGCGCTCGGCCCACTGCGGAAATGCACGCGCGACAGCGTTGCGAAACCCCTCGCGGCATTCCAGTTCGACGCGGTGCCGCTGACCGTAATCGAAGCCCAGTGTCTCGACCGTTTCATAACGTTCGAGCGCCCAGGCGAGGCACGTGGCGGAATCCTGGCCGCCGGAAAACAGCACCAGAGCGCTACGTTTAGCGTCGTTGCGGATCACCGTGAAACTCCGTGAATGAAGAGTGCCACGTCGCGCTGCGCGAGGTGCGCCATGCAAGCAACGCGGCGCGACGCGTGCCGGCACTGCTGCCGGCCCAAAGCAGTATAGGCCGCGCCTTCCGCATGCAGAGTCGCTGGGCGCTTATACCGTTAATCGTCGGGCGAAGGGTTCGGTGCAGGTGGCGGCGTTGCCGCACAGCACGCAGGCGCTGCACTCACTGTGCAAGTCCTTGAACTGGCGCGATTTTATCATGCAGCGCCGAACACCGCCGAGTGCGTGCTGCCACGCGGCGCGCGCAAGGCGAAGCAGCGGACACGCGTGATGTCCTTCAAGCCCGTCACACATTAGGGGCGCAAAAAGGAAAAGCCCCAGGAATCTTGCGATTTCCTGGGGCTGAATCCTGGTGGCCTGGGACGGAATCGAACCATCGACACGCGGATTTTCAATCCGCTGCTCTACCAACTGAGCTACCGGGCCAACGAAGAACGAAATGATATCAAAGGGTCAGCAGCAGGGCAAGCCCCTTCTCGAAAAAATCTGTGAAAGTGGGATCTGAGCGCAAAGCACGGGCTCACTTGCTCTCGTCACCAAGCTCACTCCCCCTTGTTTTTACCGAGATCGACACCGAGTTGCTTGAGCTTGCGATACAGGTGCGTGCGCTCCAAGCCGGTCTTCTCCGCCACACGCGTCATGCTGCCGTTCTCACGCGCGAGGTGATATTCGAAGTACGCGCGCTCGAAGGCGTCGCGTGCGTCGCGCAGCGGAATATCGAACGAAATCGAGGCCGTTTGCGCCGCCAGCGCGCCGCTGCCGAGGCCGTCGGTGGAAAGCATCGGCAGTGACGCCGCCGAAGCCACTGCCGAAGCACTCACCGGCAACACCGGCTTGGCCGCCGCGCCGCCCGGCGCACTCGCCGCGTTACCACGCGCGAGGCCCTGCTCGACAGCCTTCAGCAGCTTTTGCAAAGCAATCGGCTTCTCGAGGAAATTGAGTGCACCGATCTTGGTTGCCTCAACGGCCGTATCGATCGTGGCGTGGCCGGACATCATGATCACCGGCATGGTCAGTTGCCCTTGCGCAGCCCATTCCTTGAGCAAGGTCACGCCGTCGGTGTCGGGCATCCAGATGTCGAGCAGCACCAGGTCGGGTGCCTGGCGCAAACGGAATTCGCGCGCTTCCTGCGCGTTTTCCGCGGCCTCCACGACATGCCCTTCGTCGCTCAGGATCTCCGAGAGCAATTCCCGGATGCCCATTTCATCATCTACCACCAGGATGGTTGCCATTTACGCTGCCCTTGTCTGCACTGTTGCTTTTGTCTTTCCATGCGACGCACTGCCGTGCGCCGGACGCGGCCCTGTTCCAGGTGTCGCGGCATCGTCTGCCAGTTGAAGGAAGAGGATCGAAATCTGCGCGCCCTCGATCACGTCGCCCGCTTTCATACGATTGCGGATGTCGATGCGCGCGCCGTGTTCGTCGACGATCTTCTTGACCATCGCAAGACCCAGGCCCGTACCTTTGGCCTTGGTCGTCACGTAAGGTTCGAATGCACGTGTGAGGATACGCGCGGGGAAGCCCGGTCCGTTGTCCGTCACGGTCAGACGCACCGCGACATGGACTTTGCCTTCCGCGTCGGGGTCTCCGTATTCTACTGTCCTCGTCTCGAGCAATACACGCGGATGCTCGAGGTCCGCCACCGCATCCTGCGCGTTCTGCAGCAGGTTGTGAATCACCTGACGCAATTGCGTCGCGTCGCCACGAATCGCCGGCAGGGTGGCGAGCTCGACCTGGATCGCGCCTTTGCCTTCTTCGATACCGTACAGCGTGAGCACTTCGCTGACCAGATCATTCAGCTGCAAATGCGCGAGCACTGCCGGGGGCGTACGCGCGTAGTCGCGGAAATTGTCGACCATCTGCTTCATGGCGGCGACCTGGTTGACGATCGTGGTCGCGCCGCGCTTCAGCACATCCGCGTCGGATGGCGACAGCTTGTCGGCGAGCTTCATCTGCAAACGCTCGGCGGAAAGCTGGATCGGCGTGAGCGGATTCTTGATCTCGTGCGCGAGCCGCCGTGCGACCTCGCCCCATGCGATCGAACGCTGCGCGGAGATCACGTCCGAGATATCGTCGAATACCACGACATAGCCGGAGGTCTGCATGTCTTCCGCGTCGCGGTCCGTCGCCGAGACGAGCCGCGCGCCGCGCACAAGCAAGGTGAGCGGCTCGGTTTCGCCGGGCACCTGCACCGAAAACTGCTGCTGCCAGTGGCCGCGATCGTCGTGACCGTCGCCGCTAGCCGCTTCGCGATCGGCAAACGCCTTGCGGACCATGCCGCCGAATTCGCTCAGCACGCCGATCTGATCCAGCGCCGAACCCATCAATGCCTGGAACGGTTGACGGAAAATCCGCTCGGCGCCGCGATTCGCGGTGGTCAGCCTGAACTGACGGTCGAACACGAACACGCCCGCGGTCAGGTTGGCGAGAATGCTTTCCAGATACGCCTTCGAATGTTCGAGCGCAATGCGGTTGTTCTCGACCGCCGCGCGCGCTTCGGACAACTGCCGCGTCATGGCGTTGAACGACTGCGTGAGAAAGCCCAGTTCGTCGCGCGATTTGATTTCCCGCTTAGGCGTGTAATCGCCTTCCGTGATTTCCTTGGTGCCCTGCGCCAGCAGGAAGAGCGGCCGCGCAAGCTGATTGCCGAGTGCGAGCGCGAGCATCATCGCGATGAAGGTGGCGAGAAAGAGCGCGAGCGTCAGCGTGCCGATATACATCTTGCGCAGACCCGTGCGCCCAAGCGCCTTCTCCTGATACTCGCGATAGGCGCGCTGCACCGCGTCGGCGTTGCGCGCGAGCGTGGGCGACACCGGCTGCGTGAGTTGCAGGAAGCGTTCGGTGGGTTGCAGCAACGAGGCGTTCGAGTCGGGAATGCGCTGCACCACGCGCAGCCGTAGCACGCCTTTGCTGCCATGCGCATGAGGATCGCCGTCCACTTCGCCTTCGATCGCCGCGTAGCCGCGGCCGCGCGCCTGATCGATCATCAGCGGCGTGGGCAGATCGTTCGGCACGAGCGTCGCGTAGTTGCCGGATGCCTGCGCGACCACGTGCATATCGGGCGTCGCACCGGACATGCTGCGCGTAGGTTCGACGATCGTCGCATCCTGCACGCCGAACTGATCGCGCAGACGCAGCAGCGTGAGCGTGGTGCCGGCGGCGTCCGCGCTCGCCAACTGTTCCGACATCAACCGGCCCTTGGTCTGCAGATCGGACAGCGACGCGTCGAGCATGCCGCGCCCGAGATTCAGGCCGGACGTGAGCGCGGTTTCGACGTTCACATCGAACCACGACTCGATACTGCGCGACACGAACTGATACGACACGACGTAGATGATCCCGCCCGGCACCACGCCGACCAGCGCCATGAAGAACGCCAGTTTCGCCAATAGCCTTGTGCCGAACTTACCCTTTCGCAGCCGCGCAATGATGATGATGACGAGCGTCGCGACCACCAGCAAAAAGATCATCGCGACCGCGAGGTTGGCGGCGTAGAGCCACTGGTAATAGCGGTCGAAGAATTCGGTGTTCGCGCTGGCGGCCGCCAGCAGCACGAGCAGCAACACGGCCGTGACCGCGACCGTCGACACCAGCACGCGCACGACGATGCTGCTGACACTGGTGGCGGAGCGCACTTTATTTAGCACGTTCGGTCACCGTGAAGGTAAAACGCTTCCATTCGGACGCGAGGTTCCAGTCGCGGTTGTTCACCGCGTCGATCTGGAACGGCTTGGGCATCAGCGCGATGTCGAGTTGCATGCGCACCGATGCGTTATACGTCTCGCCGGCGCGCACTTCATTGCGCTCGATGACGTGCCACGAGGTGACGTGCTTGATGACCGCGAGCGCATCCTTGAGCGTGGTGAAGCCGAGCTGCAAACCGCCGGAGGAAACGCTCGACACGCGGTATTCGCGCGTGAGCGGCTGGAACGACAGGCGAATGCTTTGCGACACGCTGACCGGCTGCTCGTCGAACCAGTACCAACGCGGGCGGCTCAATTCGAAGTCGGTCGTGAAATAGAGCGGGATGCCTTTATTGACCGCGTCTTCGAGGTTGCTGTTCAGGTCGAAGTCGAAACGGGCGTCGAGGTTCCAGCCGGTGTTGTCGGCTTGCAGCGACGCACGCTGCACCGCGATCGAGTCAGCGTGCGCCGCGCCCGGCGCCGCGAGCCATAAGGCCAGCGCGATCCAGAGCACGGCTGCGAGCCGAAGCGGAAAGAAGCGTTTGATGGTCACCGTTTCTGGAAGCGCGCGTAGAAAAATCCGTCGTGGTCTGAGTTCGCGCCGGCGCTGTCTTCAGCGGGTTGTCCGGCATCGGAACCGGCCGATGTGTCGGCGGGCGCGCGAGCGACTGAAGGCAACAGTTGCCCCGGCGCGTCCAATCGTACCGCATCCTGATACTTGTTTCCAAACCACTGCGCCTGCAACTCGCCTTCTTCCGGAAAGATCGAACACGTAACGTAGAGCAACTCGCCGCCGGGTTTCACGAGCGGCCAAAGTGCATCGAGAATGCGGCGTTGCTCGGCGACGAGCGCAGGAATGTCGGACGCGCGACGCAGCCAGCGAATGTCCGGATGACGCCGCACGATACCCGACGCCGAGCACGGCACGTCCGCGAGAATGCGGTCGAACGGCTGGTCGATGTCGTCGTGCCACTTGGCGGGCGCGCCGGCGTCGCCGATCCGCACTTCCGCTTCGAGCTTCAGACGCTGCAGGTTTTCGCCGATACGGCGCGCGCGCGACGCGTCGCTTTCGAGCGCGACGAGCTGAAGATTGGCGAGTTCGAGCAGATGTCCGGTCTTGCCGCCGGGAGCCGCGCAGGCGTCGAGCACGCGCATGCCGTCACGCACGCCGAGCAGTTGCGCGGCGAGTTGCGCGCCGGCATCCTGCACCGAGACCACACCGTCGTTAAAACCGGGAATGCGGTCGACCGGCATCGCCGTGGCGAGTTTGACCGCGTAGTCTCCAGCCTTGCTCGCGACAATGTGATGGTTTTGCAGCACTTGCAGGTAGGCGTCGACCGTTGAACGACGCGCGTTCACGCGCAGCGTCAGCGGGCCTTGCGTGTTGCCGGCGGCCAGCGCCGACTGCCATGCGTCGGGCCATGCGCGCTTCACCGCATCGATCCACCAGGCCGGGTAGTTCCAGCGCGCCACTTCATCGGCTTGCGCGGCGCTCAACAGCGCTTCGCGCTCGCGCAGAAAATTACGCAGTACGGCGTTGACAAGCCCCTTGGCAAAGGCGAACTCACGACGCGCGCCGATCGCGCTCACCGCCTGATCGACCACCGTGAACGGCGTATAGGCAGCGCTCGCTTCGTCGTCGACGAGCAAGGCCAGCGCGCACTCGAGCACATGGCCGACGTGCGGCGGCGGCGCCTTTTTCACCAGCTTCGCGATCAGCCACTCGACGGTCGCGAGACGCCGCATGGTGCGGTACGCGATGTCCTGCACCGCTCCGCGCGCGGCGGCGGTGCTGCCCTCAGGCGCGGACACGAAGACCGACTGCAGCGCGGCCGGCAACGCTGAGCCGAGACGCACGGCGCCGACGGCCTGGCCCGCGCAGTCGAGCGCAAAACCGAGCGATTCGGGCGCGAGATGCAGCATCGACAATCGGGATTCGCGCGGACGCGCCGGTGAGGAAGCAGTACGCGAAGAAGGCTTTGTGGTCATGAAGAAGGCTAAGGCGGGCCGCGCGGAACGCGCGACGCAATCAACACACATTGTAGCGTGGCGCGAAGCGCGGGCCGCCGCGGCCGGCCGACAGTGGATGGATTGGGGTTTGCACATGCACGGCTTGCTGGAATAGACGGACCTGCGGCGCGGGGTCTGCGGTGAGGTGAGGTGCGGTGCGGTGAAGAGGCGTGCGGACCGTCTACGGCCGCGAAGGCGATTGATGGGCGCTTTATCGACCAGCGGCCACAGGCTGCCCCTGCTCCGCAAACCTGCCATTGGAACAAAAAAGGCGAGCCCGCAGACTCGCCTTTCTTTATTGCGCCCAAGCGCCGCGCGGCGTTATTCGAAGCGCCCCGTGCGCGCCATTTCCATCAACCGCGCGACGCGCTCCTCGGTAGCCGGGTGCGTGGAAAACAGATTCGCGATACCGCCGCCCGACAACGGATTCATGATCATCTTATGGGCGGGGATCGAATAGCCCTGAAAGGTCCATCAGCCTTGCATCCATCTGCACTGCAAGTCTTGCTAAACGGCTGAGGATACTCCCAGGATACCGGCTCACAGGGGCAAAGCCTCGCAATCCCGGAGGGCCGCTCCACGCTCGGACGCTTCATGCTTCCCGGGGCACGGCGGACCGTCGTACCATTCGTCCAGACGAAACCCTTTCGCTGCACTGCTATGCCGATCGTTAAGACCCACACCAGAACGTCGTACCAACCGCTCACGCTGTCCGACATGGACCGACTGATCGTGGCGCACATCGGGGATCCGGCGATGCTGTCGGACATGGTTCAGATCACCCCGGCTCAACTCGAACTGATCACGGGGAGAAAGCCTAAGCAGCAGGAGGAGGACCGTAGGCGGGGCGTCGGTCCAAAGGGTCATCCTTACGGGCCCAAGGGGGAGATCCGCTACTTCGTCGGCGAGGTGCGGAAAGCAAGTGCGACGTTCAAGCCCCGGAACAACACGGCGGAGGCGGTCCTCGCCGATTCAGACCTTGCGACGCTCCTGCGCTTCGACGACTTCCTTGTCGGTGCCGGTCCAAAGGACCAATGGCCGTTCATCGTTCACAACGGGGTGCCCATCGACTTCTTCAAATCGCTCGACTTGCCCCCGGAGGCCCTGTCGGACGAGGACACCGCCGCGATCCTGACGCTCGACGACTACCTCACCAAGCGCCGCGACGCCGCCTGGGCGCATGAAGCCGCCCGGGAGGCTGCGGAGGTCCGTGCCTTCGCCGACGCGGAAATCACCGAGCCACTGCCCAGCCTGAACGACGTGAAGCCGAACGGTGGGCGCCTCTGACCTGACGAAGGTCGCCGGACGAACAAAAGGCCCATCGCTGGGCCTTTGTCGTTTTGGGTGTCGGACGTGAACGGTTCAGTGGGTCCTCTCGTAGATCTGCCACATCTGATACAGCCACCAAACTTTGTGGACGAACCAGAACGCGACGAGTGCTCCACCCCCCATGAGCACGCGCCGCGTCGTCGGCGACAACGCCGAAACGCCGCCCGTTGCGATCTGCCCCGCCGCCGCAGGTATCCTCAACACGGTCCGTGCCGGGTCGTCGAGGCTCACTTCGAAGCTTGACGCCCATTGCTTCACGTCCAATACCCTGCTCGCCTTCACGGGAAGCGTGCCACCTGCCGCGAGGTGGCCGAACGAACTTTGGAAGGCGACGGTCACCGGATAGCTCGAGGGGTTGCTCGCCGCGCCAACGAGTTCGTACGACGTTCTGGCGATCGTCTTGGGCGACGTCTGATACACCCCCGCGATCCGCACCGTCGTCGAGGCGCCCTGCAAGACCGTGTATTCCTTCCGCGCGTTCTTCCTGACGTTGACGCGCAGCGCCAGCGCCGCGATCACCCCGCCTGCCCATCCCATGCCCTCCTGGACCGCTGCCTCCGCGCGCCGCCGTGCGCCCGCCAGGTCCTTGCGTTCGATCAACGCCCTGATCTCTGCGACCACGACGGCCGAACGCGCCGCCTCGTTGCGGGCACGCTCCCTTGCCTGTGCCTCGCCGGCGCTGCGTTCCTCGTCCGCCCGTCGCTGGTTCAACGTCCGGAGTGCGCGCGCATCGCCCGCGTCCGCCGCCCGTCGATACCATTCCAACCCGGTCGTCGTGTTGCGGTCGACCCCGTCGCCCCGCATGTAGCACGTGCCCACGTTGAACGCCGCCTTCGCGTCGCCGCCCTCCGCGAGCGGGAGCCACGCCTTGAATCCGGCGTACCAGTCCGCGGGTAGCGCGTTCCCGATGAAGTACAAATCCTGCTTTTTGATCGCTTCATCGATCTGTTGTTGAAAGCTCATGACGCGTCCTTTGTTGTTGAGCGGGGACGCGCCGGATGCTGTGCACCGCGCAAACCCTGCTTTTATTTCCAGTCGCCGTACCTAAACTGATCCCATACGTCAAGACTTGACGTGTGAACTCATTCTAATCCGAATCCGGCTGAATGACACTGCGTGTCGGTTAATGACGTCGCAGGTGGGGTGGGTCGTGGAAGCATCGGAGAACGTTCATCGCTCGCGCCGGCTGATCAGCAAGATCGGCCCGCGCCTGGCCGAGCGCAGGAAACAGAAGGGCTGGACGCAGGCGGTCATGGCGGAACGCATGGGGATCGCCGAAGAGAGTCTTAGCCGCCTGGAGAGCGGACGCGTCACCCCGACGATTGAACGTCTGATTTCGTTTTGCGACCTGCTGGACCTGACGCTTGAGGACGTCCTGCTGCAGGTGTCGGTGCACCCATCGGACGAAGCGAACGCTCTGGTCCGATCGATCGCGGACCTCTCCCCGGAGCAACGGGAGGTCGTGCTGGCCAACGCGCGCAACCTGGCGGACCTCCTGCGCACGCAGGGTCGATCGATCGCTGACGCTGGGTGACGTTGCACCGGTGTGGGGCGACCGCTTACAATCGGCCGTCGCCCCCGTACGGAGCTTAACCAGACCCGCGTTTAACGCGGGTTTTCGACGAGGTACCCCCGACCGGTGCGCGCTTGACCGGATCTCCGCATCGCCGCTGGAATACAGGAGAAAGACGGAAGGGGGCGACACCCTCACCGACCGGAGGTTGCGATCCCTGACCTTGACGTTATCTTCGAACAACTGATGCGGACGTTCGTCCCATCGTTCTCGCGGTCTGCACTGGGCATGCAATATGACCAGTTGAAGGACATCATTTACCCGACACCGCCGTACAAGCACTTCCAGATCATGAAGCGCAACGGGTCGCCGCGTTTGATCGCAGAGCCCCGCAAGCGTCTGAAGTTGCTGCAACAGAAGGCTCTTGTGTTCCTGGAAGATCGGATGAGCCCGATCAAACCGGCCGTGCACGGGTTCGTTCGCGATCGCAGCATCGTGACGAACGCCCGTGTCCATTGCTCGCGTAAAACGAAGTTTGTCCTGAATCTGGACCTGCAAGACTTCTTTCCAACCATCACGTTTTACCGTGTACGCGGCGTGTTGCTGAACCGCCCGTTTAACTTTTCGCACGAGGTGGCGACCGTCATCGCCCACATGTGCACGCTCAACGGGTCGTTGCCACAGGGGGCGCCGACGTCCCCCTTCCTGTCGAATCTTGTG
Organism: Paraburkholderia sp. BGA-UO-ETr-F21; assembly: GCF_059567925.1. Classification (NCBI taxonomy): domain Bacteria; kingdom Pseudomonadati; phylum Pseudomonadota; class Betaproteobacteria; order Burkholderiales; family Burkholderiaceae; genus Paraburkholderia; species Paraburkholderia sp. BGA-UO-ETr-F21. Next base: position 462,798 of record NZ_JCAQOY010000005.1, read on the forward strand.
TGCCGGACGATGGATCGGGACCTGTCCGACCTGGCGCGCAGGAACCGTGCAACGTACACCCGCTACGCCGACGACATCACGTTCTCGTTTTCCGTGGGAAGCGCCTCTCGACTGCCTGCAGCGATCTGCGTCGTGGACGACGACGGGCACCTGACGCTCGGCGCGGAACTGCACGACCTGATCACCGCGAAGCACCACTTTGCGATCAACCCGGCGAAGACGCGGTTGAGCGACCGCGCGCGCCGGATGGAAGTTACTGGGCTCACGATCAACCAGTTTCCGAACGTCCGTCGCAAATACATCGATCGCATTCGCGGTGCGCTGAACGCGTGGGAGCGCAACGGCTACGACAAAGCCGAAGCCGGGTGGCAGGCCCGGGTGGCCAACACCCTGACCGGACCGTATGAAAAAAAGCCGTGGAAGCGGCAAACCCGCACCGGCACGCCGCCGCAACTCAAAAACGTCCTGTGGGGCAAGTTGCTGTACCTGCGGATGGTCCGTGGGAAAGACGATCTGCTCTACACCCGACTCGCCGAGCGCTACAACGCGGCGGTGCTCAAAGAGCAGGCTGCGGGGTCGTTCGCCGCCCCAAAACTGCCAGTGGAGCCGGTCGTCCGAGACCATGACACCGCGCTGGAAGCCTGTTTCGTCGTGGAATGGTGGGGCGAGTACCAGAGCACGCCCGGTGTGTCGGACGACATTCCCATGGGGCAAGGGACCGCCTTTGTGCATCGGGAACTGAACCTTTTGGTGACGTGCAACCATGTGTTCGAGGCCGTTGCGAACGTGAACGGGCACCCGTTCAACACGGATTTCGAAGCGCCTGAAATGGTGGACAAGACGTTGCAACTGGTGAGGCCCGACACGCAGCAGGCATGGCCCGCGAAGATTCTGTATCGCCATGCCCAGATGGATTTTGCGATCCTCGCGTTCGAGGATCCCGTGCCGCCGCACCGCTATTTCTCGCCGATGGACAACCCGATCGAGAAGCGGGCGGACGGGGTGCTCATCGGTTTTCCGGATTGGCAGCAATGGACGCCGCCTGATTTCAACGATCAGAAAGTCCTCAACCGGACGGAGCCGAACGCCGGGATGCTCAGTTTCACCATCACGGGCGCTGGGAGCATCCGCCCAGGAAACAGCGGTGGACCGTTCACGGACGATCGGTTCCGCGTCGCCGGAATGGCGCAACGTGGCGCGCACATGGGCACAGGCCACGACGAGTGCCTGTGCCTCGAGATCATCAACAACCTGGTCGCGACGTACAAAGCCACGCTGGCCCCGCCCGCTCCCGCCCCGGTGGTGGGTGCAGCGGCACCCGCTGTCGGCCCGATCGCCCCCGCCCCAGCGCCCGTCGTCCCCCCGGCGCCGGCTGCGCCACAAGCACCAGCCGCAGGTATCCCGGCCCCCAACGCTGCTGCGCCGGGCGCTGCCCCCGCACCGCCCGCACCGCCGCCGACCAATCCCTAACCGCGGATCCGCCGTTCGCGCTACGCTGTTGCTACTGCTATTGCGACAGCGTTGGAGGTGCACATGTGTGGCCGATACTCCCGAGGGCAAAAAGATCTGTTCTACGTCGAGCCCCTGATGTCCGACGCGAACGATCCGCGCTGGAAAGGCCAGCCCGACCTGTTCCGCCCCAGTTGGAACGTGTCGCCCGGGACGAAGCAACCCATCATCACGCCGGACGGCCCCCGCGTCGAACCGTGGGGCTACCGCCCGGGCTGGGCCGTCGCCCGGAAGGTGCCGATGCTCATCAACGCCCGGCTGGACAAGTCCTCCAGCAGCGCCTGGAAGGGCATGTTCAGCAAGTCCCGCGTGCTCGTGCCGGCGGACGGCTGGTACGAATGGCTCCCCGAGGGCGGCAAAAAGCAGCCCTACTTCATTCAGTCGAACGACGGACCGCCGGTCTACTTCGCCGGCCTCACCAGCGCAAAGCCGGTGCCGAAGCACCCAGCGCCGGCCGCTGACGCGCCGCCGCCCGAAGCCGGAACGGTCTACGGATTCGTGATCGTCACCGCGCCGTCGGAAAGCGGGATGCTTGATGTGCACGACCGACGCCCCCTCGTACTGACGCTCGAGGAGGCGCGCGTCTGGCTTGACCCGGAGACGACGTTCGAGGAGGCGATTCACCTGGCGAACAACGCCGGGAAGTCCTCCGACGATTTCCATTGGTACAAAGTCACCCAGCAGGTCAACAAGAGCGGGGCCGGCAACGACAGCCCGACGTTCGTCGAGCCGGTCGAAGCCTGACCCCTCACGCGTAGCGGCGTTCAAGGTGGTCCGCCTGCTGCTGCGTGAGCCGGACCGCCAGCGGCGCGATCTGCACGTCCAGCCCGTTGCGCCGCAAACGGCGGGCGATCCGCTGCGCCACGCGGCGCGGGACCAAACGGCATTTGTAGCCGACGGCGGTGCCGATGACGTGGTCCGGCTGGTAGTAGCGGACCGAATACAGGGTGCGCTGCTTCATCGAGGTCTTCTTCATCGTCCTGCTCCTGGGGAGGGTGGTGCTGGGTGGTGGAGCACCCAGCCGGGTCATCAGGCGTTGCCCTGCGCCGTGCGCTTCGCGAGGCGGTCGAGCGCGCCCGCCGGGCTTTCCAGCAGGTAGTCCCGTGCCAGCCGTGCCATCACGCTGCGCGGCTCCGTGTCCGTGGCGCCAAAGCCGTCGACCGCGTCCGCCTGCTTCTCCCAGGCGTTGAGCGCATACGCGTGCGCTTCGTTGAGCGCCACCGGATGGAGGCCGTTCATCAGCGCCCACGCCTGCGTCAGGGCGTCGCTCGCCGCCTGGTTCAGCGTGTGCGCCGCGTCGTCCCGGCCGGGCCGGTCGTAAAGCTCCCACTCGTTGGCGCTGAGCGAGACGATGATCGTGGGGAGGAAGGTGATTCGCATCGTGGGTCTCCGGGGATGGATCTGCTGGGGGTGCCGGGTGGCGGAGCACCCAGCGTCGGGATCAGGCGTCGCGCCCGTCCACCGTGCGGCGGATCAGGTCTTCGAGGAAAGCTTCGGTGCTTGCGTGGGTCAGCCGCGCGTGCGCGTCCAGCGCTGCACGCTCGTCGGCGGCGACGCCGTCCAGGTCCAGCGCCTCGCCGTCCCCGTGATCGACGATCGTCCCGATCGCGATGCCGTCGCGTTGAAGGGTTGCGGTCGCGCCCGCGATGTCGAGGGCCGTGCCCTGCTGGATGTCCGTGATGCTGTACATGCGCTGCTCCTGTCGGTGCGAAGGTGCTGGGTGCCGCAGCACCCAGGGATGTCGTCAGTTCTTCCAGATGTAGAGGAAAAACGCGTCGCGGTTGCTCGCGTGCGGGTTGAAGCCGAAGAGGCATTCGATGTCTGGGGCAATGACGACGGTCATGCCCGTCTCGATGCTGCCCGGTGCGTCGTTGAACCACTCCAGGGCTTCCTGAACGAACGGGCTTTCCAGCACGTCACGAGTCACGTAGACCGGTCCGCCGGTCAAGCCGTAGCGGTCGCAGGTGTCGCGGTCGAGCTTCACCACATCTGCTTTTTGTTGAGCCGGAATGCTAAAAGGGACGTCCTGGAACAGGACGGCTTGGGTCGTGATGCGTTGCTCGGTGCGGGTCATGTCTGCTCTCCTTTCAAGTGGGTTCTGCTTCCCGTTTTCGCCGTGACGTGTGAAAAGCCCTGCCCGGGAACCGGGGCAAGGACGTTGGTGCAAGCCGCACGCGCCGACCGAAGGGCGGGGAACGGGTGAGACAACGAGCGTCAGCGATGCCTAGACCCATCGGGGGACCGGGTTGGGCTACACGTCGGTCGGGAGGCGAAAGGGAGCGGTCACGCGAAAGGGATGGACCCGCACCGAGCGCGGGAACGCGTCGCGATGCCGTGGACCTGGTCGTGCGTCGTTGCGCGGTTCCGGTGGAAAGCGGTGCGGGGTTGTCGTTTTGCTGGGCGCGCTGCCGATGGGGTTGAGCCTTGGGTGCAACGAACCCCAACCCCCTTGGGACGCTTGCGCGTCCGGGCACTCCCGCTTGCGCCCGTTGCCTCGGGGAAAAGCGGACCGCGTCGAGCTTCGATCGAGGTGCCCGCCTGCCATCACCGCCGGGTGTTGCGCGGGTGGGTTTGAGTGCCCCGCGGCGAATGCCGCCCATGCCTTTGACGTTCCATCGCGCTGGGTGCACCGTCCCCCAGCGTCCCCGCTCGACCGGCCTTCCCGCACCGGGATGGTCGAGCGGCCCGGTCCCGTCAAACCGTAGCGTGCGGGGACGCGGTGTTGGACCGGCGCCCGCCGGCCCCTGCTGGTTAGCTCGCCAGCCATTCCTCGTACGTCTTGACCGTCCAGCCCAGTGCCTCCGCGCCCGCGAGGTAGATCTGGTATTCCTGGTCGTTCGTTCCCCGTGCTTGCGTCTGCCAGTTCGCGTTCGGGAGCAGGCGTTGGTCCTCGTTCGACGCGCCCTTGATGTGCAGCACCGCGTCGAACATGTCGCCTTCTTCCGCGATCAGTTCCGCGACGGCGTCCTGCTCGCTGCAGCCGGTGCGGTCCATGACGTAAGCGACGCTGTCCGCCGGGGCGTAGCGTTTCACGAGGTGGGTCGGGTGGTTCATGACGATCTCCGGTCGGGAAAGGTGAAAGGTCCAGCGGGGTGTCGTTGCACCCCGCCGGTGCGCCATCAGGAGCGGTTCATCGCGTCGAGTTGGCGACCTGCCATCACGTCCAGTTGCCGGGCCGCTGCGCTCGTCTGGTCGAACGCGGTCATGGGCCACTTGTAGCCTTCGATGGACGCCTTGCGCGTTGCCTTCGTCAGGTGCTTCTTGCCGGCGATCTCTTCGTCGGTCGCGCCGACCATCGTCGTGAAGAACTCGTGCGTGCCCGCTGCCGTCGTGGCCAGGACGAACACGCGCAGGTAGTTGACCTTCGGCTTGTCCGCTTCGGGAGCCTTGCCCGCCGGGGTGTTGCCCTCGGTCGTGCCGGTGTTGCCGGTTGCGTCGCCGACGTCGGCGAAGGTTGCTTCTGCTGCGGTAGCGGTCGTCATGGTGGTGTCCTCCTTGGACGTGGGGTTGACGGTTGAAACTTCCTGCTGGTTGGAAGCCTTGGGGCGCGAGGAACGGCGCGACTTGGTCTTCGAGGTGGTAGCGGTGTTGTCGGTGACGTGGTTCATGGTCGTGTTCTCCGTGGTTGGTTCGGTTGGGTGCATCTGCTAGTCGGTGAGCCTTGGCGCATAGAGAGGGATGCCCGGACCATCGGGCCAGGGAGACATGCGAAGCCGCAGTCCGGAGGAACCGGGTGAACAGGGAACGCGAAGCGTGCGAAGCACCCTTGCCCGTAGAGGGACAGGAAGCCCTATGCGTCGGATAAAGGCGGCCGATTTGCAGGTGCACCGCTTTCAACCGCCCACGGTGATCGACCCCCGTCACCACGCCTGGCAACACCGCTGCGACGTCCGGACGTCGCGTGGCTCGCACGCCCGCGGTCGAGCGGAGTCGGACGTTGACCTGGCCGTTCAGGAGCGCCCGCTGGGTGCTCCGCCACCTCGCTCGGAGCGACCGTGCGCCCCGGAGGATTCGAGCGACGCTTTCACCGGTCCGTGAGGATCGGAGCTTTGCTCGCGGGCTCCGGTGGTTGAGCGTATGCAGCCCAACGAGGCGTCGATAGCGATCCATGACCGAATCGCCTGCCCGCGCCGTTTTTCCCGCCGGCCGTGCACCAACGTGGCCCGGTCGTGCTGGGTGACGCTGCACCCCGCCGGAGCGGGGCGCTTGCTCGTTACGTGGCCGGCCCGCCGGCGCTCTGCTGGATGGCGCCCGGTTCAGCGCGCATCCGCTCGCGCGCCGTGTTGTTGATCTCGTCCATGCGCTTCGCGATCTGCACCACGTCGAACAGACGGTAGAGTCGGGTGCGGTCCGTCGAGGACCACGTTTGCGCCATGCACAAGATGCCCTTGAGCATCTGGAACTCGTGGTTGTTGTCCCGGAAGTCGTCGATCAGGGATTGGGTGCGCTTCGCGCGTGCGTCCTGCTTGGCCATGCTGGTTCTCCTAGTGGGTGGCGATGCACCCCGCTGGAGCGGGGCGCCGAGATGCTGTGGGATGGTCAGTGGGTGGTGACGTCGCGCGCTGCCCAGTGCGATGCCTCGAGGTGCTCCTCGTGGGCGCTGCGCACCACGTTGTCGATCAGGTCGTCCGCCACCTCGCGGACGTAGCTCGGGTCGCTGTCCTCCACGCCCCAAAGTGCATGGGTGTAATCGATGGCGATCAGGTCGTCCATGTCCTCGTCGTCGCCGAGCAGGGTGACGATCACGCCCAGCCAGCGCCATTGGTCGTTCGCCCAGCCCCGCAAGTGCTCAAAGTCGCGGCGGACCGCTTCCGCGCGGATCTCGCCCGAGGTCAACGGCTTGTTCGGGTCACGGCCGGGGATCTTGACGGTCTCCGTCGCACGGTGGTGGTCCTGCTTCAAGCCTCCGAAGCGGTGCGTCACGGTCGCCTTGCCCACCGGGCGGCGCACCACGCGAGGCTTCGCCAGCCGGGCGAGCAGCGCGGCCTTGTGCTCCTCGGTCAGGCCCCAGCCGTCACGCTTGGCGATGCGATTCGCCTCCGCCACGTCGTAGTAGCGCTTGCTGCCCCGATCGCTGTTGAGGAGCCATTCCCCCGGGTGCTTGTCGCGGGTCGTCCAGTCGCTCACGGGACCGTGCCCGTCGTGCTCCTCCCACGGTGCCCCCATGTCCGTGTCGTCCTGCACGTTGATGCGAACGCGGTAGGTGCGTCCGTCGATCGTGCGTTCTTCGATGTCGCCGTCGTCCACGCGGTTGTGCCGGAGGGTTTGCTCTACAACATGTGTCCGGTGGTGGGCCAAGGCCGTTGAAGCTTGGGGAAGATGCTGTGCGTTCGAGGTCATGGTGTTCGTCCTTCGTCGTTTGAGAGTGTCCGGTGGAGCCGCCTGACGCATGACCAGCGCCGCCTGAAACGGGGCAAGGGACCGGAACGAAGCCGCACGCGTGGACCGTAGGGACAGGAACGGGTGAACGACGGGGTGCAACGCACCCTTGACCAGGACGTTCCAGGTGGAGCTATGCGTCGGGAAAGGCGGTCCATGGGCACGAACCGACGAAGGGGTGGACCTCGGACGCGCGCGGGAGCATCGACCCTCGGGGTGGCGTTGCACCTGACGTTGTTTGAAAGTCCTTTACAGGTGCCTGGAATCTTGAGACGCTATCGTGGTTCCGAACAAGGAGAGCCGTATGGCCGCGACGAAGAAGACCACCACCGCGAAAGCGGTGAAGCCGGCGGCGAAGAAAGCCGCTCCTGCGAAAAAAGTGCCGGCGAAGAAAGCCGCGGCACCCGCCAAAAAAGCCGCACCCGCCAAAACCGCATCCACGGGCGGTGAGGGAACGTACAAGCCGGTCGCGTTGCAGGAAGGCTGGTATTCGCGCGGGTACAAGCCCGAGCCCTTCACCACGCCGGTCCTGCCGGCCGCTGCGCAGCGGGAACCGGAAACGCGTTGCCACGGGTTCGTCCTCGCCAGCGTGAAAGCGAGGTTCGAGCAACGCGTGAAAGCCGCGTACACAACCCAGGCGATCGTCCTGACGCAACACATCCACCAGTGGTTGCGCGGAAAGATCCAGCCGAAGATCGCGGAAAGCCCCCGACGCTCGGGCGTGGTCGGGGATGACCTGGCGCGAATCAGCGTGGACATTCCCACCGTGCTGCAACGCAAGTTCAAAGCGGAATGCGCCGAACGCGGCCTGACCGTCACGCAGGTTCTCGGTGCGCTCGTCGCGGATTGGACCCAGCACTACAAGAACTACGTTTGACCTTCCCCTAAAGCGAAACATGGGTGCCGTAGCACCCATGTTCCCGTTCCTGCCTTGCCCCGCTGCACCGACTCATGCGGGGATCCCCGAGCGCTCGCTCGCCTTCACGCCCATCCGGACGTGAGCGTTCAACCACTGAAGCCATTCCTTCGAGGGTTCCTTCGTGCCGCGCGCCACGACGAACTGCTCGTCGCGTGCCCGCAGGGCGTTGCGCGCCGCCAGGTTGTCGTCGAACATCCGATCGCGCTCGGCGAGCAACCGGAGCATCGCGTCCGGCTTGTGCGGGAACGTCTCGAAGCCGTTCACGCCGAAGAGCGCGCCCAGGATCGCCTGCACCTCGAACGGCGTTTTGAGATCACCGGGGCGTTGACCGAAGTTCCAGGCCAGGCCGTCCATGCCCTCCGGATCGAGGTGCAGGAAGTAGGTGCAGGTCTCCGGGTCCCAGCCGATGAAGCCGTCGCTGAACCAGTCCTGCACGGTCCAGCCGTTCGGGTCTTCCATCGTGGGGTGAAGCTTTACAGCGCTCGGTTGCTCGAACACGAGCGAGAGGTTGAGGCGCGACATGGTGTTCTCCTGGGGTGGTTGATCTGATCTACAGACTGGCAGACGCGTTGGAAAACTCAAGCGCAATATTTTTGCGGGACGTCGCGGGATTCGTACCACGCGGCCGATCGTTCGGTGCATCGTGGCGCGCCCCCGTGTGTACGTACGTGAAGGGGAAGGGCATAGGCTGAGCCCCTGCGAAGGATGGGAAGGACCGTGGACGCTGGAAACCCAAAACCTTTGGGGCGCAAGCGCCCGGGCCGACCGCTCACGCGCCGTTGCCTACGGATCAGGGTGACCCGCACCTGACGCTGGTGGCCCGGCTTCTCCACCGCAGGTGCGCGCCCGGGTGCGTGCCCTTCGCCTCCGGCGGGTGCTTCCCGACAGGGTCCTGCACCGCTGGAACCCAAGCACCTTAAGGCTCTCCGGTTGTTGTCGTTTTGCCATCAAGTCGATCATCAGGTGCAAAAACACCTGTTGACGACGCTGTCCGAAGTACGGTTACATCCGTACCGCACCACCTCGCTGGGGCACGAAGCACCCAGCCAGGCAAACGACAAACGCAGCGACCAACAAACGGAGCATCACCATGAAGACCATCGTCATCGCTTGCCCGAAGGGCGGTACCGGCAAGAGCACCACGTCCCTCCACCTCGCGTACGGTCTGCATCACGCCGTGGACATCCCCGCCGGTCTGCTCGATGCGCAAGCGCGCACCGTCCCGGTCTCGCCAGACCACGCTCCAATGACCGCGCTGCTGGACACCGATCCGCAGATGAGCGCCGCCGTCTGGTCGGACGCCTGCGCCGACGGACTGCTGGGTTTTCCCGTTCTCGCTTCGCCCCGCCCGAACGTCGACAAGGTCGTCGCTGCGATGAACGCCCCGACCGATCACCTGGTGATCGACACCGCCGGGATGGCCGCGGAAAAGAACCCGGCGATGACGTCCGCCGTGCTCCTCGCGGACCTCGTGATCATCCCGGTACAAGCGAGCGCACTGGACACGTGGGCGTTGGAGCAGTTCGCAGCGATGATCCGCCACCGCCAGACGGTCACCGGTGGAGCGCTGCAAGCCGCCCTGCTGATCACGCAAGCCGCACCGCGATCGCAACTCGTCGCTGCGGCTCGGGAGGAGCTTGCCGAGGTCGTCGGTCTGCCGATCCTTGGCACGGTGATCGGTCGCCGGAAGGCTTACGCCGAAGCCGCCGCCCGTGGTCGCACGGTCTTCCAGTTGCGGGACACCGCCGCGCGGGAGGAGATCGCAAGCCTGACCCGCGAGGTCCGCGCGCTGCTCCACCCGGTCGCTGCGCAACCGCAGCCGACGGTCGGTACCGCTGCCATGGTGGAACGGCGGGGCTCCCTGGGAGCGTCGGCCGCGGATTCGCTCACGATCCCGTCCTTCGTCCCGACGAGCGTGTCGGCGCTGCACGCTTGAGGGGTGAGCCACCATGGCGACGTTGAAGTTTTCCCGCCCCGTGCGCCGTGCGCCGGTTCCCGTCGAACCGGTGGCCCCGGTCGAACGTCCGGCGCCGCGCCGCAAGCCGTCCCCCGCGCAGTTGACCCGAAAGCGTCACCACGTCTGGATGACCGTGGAGGAGAAAGCCGCGTTCACGCTCGCGTGTGCGATGGCGCATACGACGAAGCAGGCGGTCATGAATCTCCTGCTGGACGACTGGACCGCCGGCCGGCTGACCGTCGAGATCCCGAAGGTTTCGCCGACGGACGCCGACGGCCCGCTGGACCGGATCATCCTGAACCGGAGCCCTGCGGATCTGCACGCGCAGAAAATGAAAGCCGTCGAGGTCGGCGCCGCGATGTCGGACGTGACGCGTGCGCTGATCCGGCACTACGTCAGCCGCCGTGCAGAGTGACGCTCCTTCTATATAGTGTGGTCGAGAAAACGCCCGGTTGCCCGGGCGTTTTGCTTACATGCGCTGACGTGGACGCTTGATCGCCAACCCGGTCGCGCCGTCGTCCGGGCCGTCGTCCTTCGGTTTGAGCGTCGGTTCGAGCTTCGGCTCCTGCTTCACCACCGGTGTGTTCGGGACGGGCGTTGCCGGGGCCGGTTGCGGCTTCGCACGCTCCGGGATGGCGAGCTTGCGCGGAGGGTGCACCACCACCTCGTTGTCGTTGCCCGCCTGCGGACGGTCGAAAATCGCCACCGCGTCCTGCGCCTGTTCGAGCTTTCCGCTCGCCCGTCCCATCGACGTTGCCGGAGCGCTTTCGACCGCCGGTGCCTCCACCTTCGGTGCCGGCGGAGTCCAGTCGCCGTTCAGCGGCAACGGGAACGGCGGTTCGGTCGGGTCCGGCTGACGGACCAGGAGCCGCCCGGCGCCCGGCTTCTGCACCGGAGCGTCCACGAGTGGCCGCACCCCGTCGTGCTCGCGCTCGATGTGCTCGTCGATGTCGTCGAACCACTGATCCACCGCGCGCACCGCTTGCGAGACGTAGCCTTCCTCGCCCCGTGCCGGTGCCGTGCGTTGCGCGCTGTGCTCACGCGGAACCGCTGCGGTCGGAACGGGCGCGGACGATTCACCGGTCGCCAGGATCGGCTGTTCCACGTCGCCCGACACGACCGGGTGCTGCGGTTCGGCCGGGTCCGGAACGCGCACGAGCATTTTCGTCGTCACGCGCGCCTGGCCCGCCGCTTCCACCAGTTCCAGTTCGCCGCGTTCACGATCGCGCTCGTCGCGACCGTCGTAGAACGCGTCCACGGCCTTGACCAACTGCACGACCGGACCTGCTTCCGGACGCTGCGCCTGCCGTTCGGCGATCGCCGGCAGGTTCTGGACGAACGCGCTGGCCTGAGCCTGCGTCGACTCCCGCTCACCGATTTCCAGGCGCATGGCCCGGTCCATCGCCGCGATGGCTTCGGCGCGCGCTGCAAGGGACTGCTCCTCGACGCGACGGGCCTGTTCGATCGCCTGGACGCGGATCGCTTCCATCCGCTGCGTGATCGACCCGCCCTCTGTTTCGATGACGTCCGAGAACGCCGGCTTGTTCGCACAGATCGCCACGTCTTGCGTCGTGAGCTTGACGGTGATTTCGCTGAACTGCTGGGCCAGGCCACCACGCCGAGCCCCGTGCTCGTCCACGTAGCCGTTGATCGTGGCGTCGGAGGCGAAGACTTTGTAGTCCACCTTGTGCCGCGTGTACGACACGAGCCCCATGTTGTTGTCCATCATGGTGGCGCCGCGCTCACCGATGAACGCGTAGACGCTGTCCACCCCTTGGCCCTGGGATTTGTGCGTGGTCATCGCGTAGTTGTACGTGAGCGAGCGGAAGTCGTTCGTGTCCACGGTCAGTTCGCGACCGTTCCGATCGTCGATTTCCGACACCAGCCGAATGTTCAGCACGTGCCCGCTGCCGTCTTCCTTGGCCGTGATGCCGGTCACCACGCCACCGTCACCGTTCACGACGTTCAGATCGTCGCTCCGCCGGCTGAACCGGATGCGATCGTTCACCGCCAACTTCAGATCCCGGTATTGCCCGTCCACGATCGCACGGATCGCGTGATCATCACCTTCCAGCGTCCCGTTCTCGCGGTAGCCTGCCCGGATCGATTCGTTCAACCCCGCGACCTCCGCCCGCGTGCCACCCAGCACGATCTTCTGCTCGATCGCGCGCTGGTCGTCGAAGTAGGCCGTCACGAGGGCTTTCATCGCCTCCCGGTCGTTCCGAGCCGTCCTGATGTGATCGTTGACCATCAGTTCCCGCATGATCTGCTGGCCGTCCGGCTTGCCGTCCTCGTTCTTCATGCCGTACCACGTCGCGGCGATGTCGCGGTTCTTTTGCGACTTCTGACGCATGATCTCGGTGAGCTTCGCGTCGCCGATCACGTCGGTCATCAGGCGCATCGGATTCGACGCGGTGACCGGGGGCAACTGCCGGCAGTCCCCGAGGACGATGAGCTTCGCTTGGGCCTCGTCCACGTATTTCTGGATGTGCGCGAGGTGCATACCTGCCATCCCGCCTTCGTCGAAGACAATGACGTGGTCTTTCGTGAGCGAAAGTTTTCCGTTTTCCAGGTCGCGGAGCATGGCCATGGACGACATCGTGTCGATCCCGACGTCCTGCGCCAGTTTGTTGGCCGCCGCCCACGCCGTACTGACCCCGAGCAGGGTCTTTCCTGCGTCTTCATACGCCATCTTCGTGAGCAACATGCCCGAGGTCTTACCGGCGCCTGCGTAGCCGCTCAGCACCGCGGTGCCGCCGCTGGTGACCGCGAGGTGCCGTGCACCTTCCAACTGCTCGTCCGATGGGCGGTAGCCGTTCTTCTGGACGAAGCGGTCCACCGCCGCGTCGAGGTACGACTGGTCGATCCGAACGCTCGCGTCGTCCTTGCGGTCCAGCGCCCGTTGCTTCACCGCTTCTTCGGCGAGCCGCATCTTGGGCGTGGAAAACTGGTGCTGCTGGTGCTTGTCGCGGGCGTAGTATTCCACCAGGTCGTTGTTCGCCAGCATCCGGTTCGTGTACTGCAAGATTTCCTTCGGCGACATGTGCCCGCCGTACTCCTGCGACACCTGACGGAGCAGTTCGCCGCGGGTGAAGAACGAGTTCTTCTCGAGGCAGGCGTCCAGGATCTGCTCGTCCGTGCGTGGCTGGTTTTCCGGCGAGGTCAAGTTTGATGTCGCCTTGCTCAGGTCCGAACGGTTCTGGTACACGAGGTGGGGGTTCTGAGCGCGCAGGTCTTCAAACTCCTTCGCCCACTTCAGTTGCTGCTCGTCGTACGGGAGTTCGTCCTTCGCCTGCCGCGTCGCAAGGTTCGCCGCCTGGCGCCCGACGCCCGCGTTTTTCTCCATGTAGTCCTCGATCATTTCCGTACGCTTGCTGAAATGATCACGCACCGTGTCGCCGACGCCCGCCACCCGGTAGTACACCTCCCCCGTCTCGAAGCCTTCTGCGTCGAGTTCACGAACGCGGTCGATTTTCAGGTCCGTGTGCTCTTTCAAGCCCCACTGCGCTGCCGCCCGGTAGAACGCGCCGATCCCACGCTCGTTCTCCTTCAAAAACGCTGCGTCGATGCCGTTCCAGCGGAGCGTGCCGTCCTCGTCCGTCGTGAAGCCTACGTTGTGCAGCACGGCGTGCGTGTGCCCGTCCATATCGCCCGCTCGCGAGGTGAAATGGTCGATCAACGAGAAGACCAACCCAACGTTGCCACGACGGTCCAGCCCGGCTTTCCCGGTCTTCACCTCCGCCAGCGTTTCGAGGTGGTTGAGTGCCATCTCCACCGCCGCCCGGTGAATGCTCAGGATTTTCTCTTTCTCCTCGGGCGACGTGGTCGGATCTTCGTAGACGATCGACAGGGACTTCTCCATCGAGAACGTCAGGTCCCAACCGGGACGACGATCGTCGCGCCCAGCGTTTTGCGTGAGCTTGTTTCCCGTTGTCGGATCGATCCCGTCGAACAACGTCTCGAAGTCGTCGAAGTTCACCTTGCCGGTCAGGCCCAGTTCTTTCGCAGCACGTCCGTGCCAGGTGGTCGGTGCGTACATCTCGCCTGTCAACGCGTTACGGTGGTATTCCACCGCTTCGAAATACTGGCGCGCGGACATGCCGTTCTTGTTTTCCCCTTTCGGGTTCAGCGGTTGGACGGTCAACATGGTCGTGGTCTCCTGCCGTAACGGGTGCAAGTCACCCTGATTTGTGAAAGCGCAAAGCCGGATGACGGTGCGCCGATCTGTGCTTCAACGTTACCAAACCGGGGGCGCCGGTCAACGCTCAAGGCCTGGCCGGACCGTCAGGCCCACGCGCATCCGGAGAATCCGGTCGCGCTCGCGGTCCTGCTCCTCCTGAAGTTGTCGCGGGCTCTTATCCGTCACTTCGACCTCCTGCGTCACCACCGGGGCCGTGACCGTGACGGTGCGCACGTCCCCTACGCTGTCGATCCGGGTCTCGACGTTCTGCGTTGGGCCCTGAAGCCCTTCCGCGATCTTCAAAGCGTCGAGCGCAAACTTGGCGCCGGGCAAGACCGCGTCCAGCGCCGCGTCGGTGGCCACCTCCAACAGCATCGCGTTGCCCTCGCTCTGTTCGGGCTGCTCCTGCCAGTCGCCGTTCTGCTCCGCCGCGCGCTGGTCCTCGATCGCCTGCCGGACCGCCGCTTCGTATTCGGGCGAGCCCTTCTGCGCCTCCTCGTCGATCGTCTGGGTGTCGCTGCGGGAACGCGCCAGCGGATTGCGCGCGAGCGCTTCCGCCAGGCGTTGCGCCCTCTGGGGGTCGATGCTCAGGCCCTTCTTCTCCGGATTGCCCACCGTGACCACGGTGATCGACGGACCGCCGCCCACGCCGTCGTCCGCTGCGGACACCGTGTCGATGGGTTTGGACAGGTCGATCGGACGGTGAATCACCGGAGCACCGTCGGGCCACGGGTTGTAGTCCCTGAGCGGTGCGGTCGGACCGCCGGTCATCCATGCCGCCGGTTTTTCGGGAGGAAGATCGGACGGTGCCTGGGGAACCTTCGCTTCGTCGGCGAAAGGCCATTCGAGGTGCAGGAGTTTGTCGCCGATCTGCACGATCGCTTTCACCCCCTTCTCCTGGGGGCCCATTTTGTCCGACGAGCCAAGGAAGGTCGACTCCACCACCGGATCGTCGCGAAACGTGGCTTCGTCGTCGCCGGGACGCTTCACCTTCATCTTCTTCACCCCGAAGGTTGCTGCGATGTCCGCCGCGCTTTCGTTGCTCCCAGCCATCGCGTAGACCTTCAGCCCGAGGTTGTCCTTGATGGCCTTCAAACCGTTTTCCCCGAACATTTCGATCATCGCAGCCTCGGTCTGGGTAGCGATGATGTGCTTCAATCCCTTGGACCGACCACGGGCGAGCGCTGCCTCGATGCTGGGCTTGATGCCCTTGCCCAACGCGGCGAACTCGTCCAGGAAAACCAGCAGGTTTCGCCCCGGCTTGCCGGCGGGGTTGTTCGGAAGCGCGAGCACCGCCTCCGTCAGGAACGCGTGCATCGCGCAGATGTAGCCGCGGGACATCTCCTCGTACCGCTCGTTCGACCGCAGGATCAGGACACGCGGACCCTTGTAGTTCGGGTTGTCCATCCCGTTCACAAAATCCAGCAGCGAGATGCGGTCGCGCTGCTTCTTGCCCGGGGCCGCGTCGCCCCAGGCGTTGCCGATGCTCACCAATGGCTTCGCGAACGCTCGGAACGTCGTCTCAAAACTCTGCACCGCCGTGTTGGTCTCGTAGTTCTTGTAGACCTGCGCTGCGATCGGGTCGAGCACCGTCGCGATCTCCACGATCTTGTCCAACCCGTACGTGGACAGACGAAAGGCGAGGTGCCCCGCGTGCCATGCCACGGGAGCGCGAGGAGGTTTTTCCTCGAAGGTGCGGCCGACCAGTGCCGCGTGGTCACGCCGGCTCTCCCATGCCACCATTGCCTGCTGATGGAGTGCGCGGGCCAAGGTGTATTCGTTGATCAAGGATTGTTCGAGCACCGAGAAACCCAAGCGTCCGCCCGTGTGCCAGATCGGGTTCCCGTCGCCCGCCAGCACCCAACGCTCGGCGTGCTGGTCCGCGTCCGCCGCGAACCGATGGTCCTCCCCGATCGCCCAGCCCTGGTTCTCGTCGCTGAACATCGAGATGACCGCGACCCGGTTCTTCCCATGCTTCAGGCGCTTCGCCATTTTCTGAAAGACGTAGGTCAGGTCGCCCTTCACGTCGAGCACCACCAGGAAGTGCTTGCCCGCCATCGCTTCGTAGAACATGTGCGAGAGCATGGCGGTCTTGCCCGAACCGGCGGACCCGAGCACCAGCAACGACCGGGAGAGCGCACGCTCGCTCACTGCGGGGAGGTCCGGGTGGATGCGCATCCACCCCGGACGACCGAGGCCCACGGGTTTCAGAGGGAAGCCGCGTTCACGCCACCAGCGTCGACGGTCGGACTCGGTCCGCCCGTTGAGCTTTTCGACCGCCTTCGCCGCCTCGCCGTTCGCGTTCGGCCCGGTGATGAACTCCAGACCGCCGATCTGCTCCTCGTGAACGTGCCGCTTGCACATCTTGCGAAAGAGCCACCATGCGACGCCCGTGGCCGGAATCGCGGAGAGCAGCGCCTTGCCCTTGATGAGCCACCAGGACATCAGGTCGAGCCCGTTCATGTATTCCGTCACGAGCGCTTCGTACGGGCGCTTGTGCCGGAGCAGCAGGTCCACCGCCGCCTTGCCCCAGCACGACAGGTGGTCGCCCAGCGTCATGTTGTCCACGCCCCCGAGCCAGCCGGTGTGCCCGGCGAGGTACCAGAGCCCGCCCATCGAGCCGGCGAACACGGCGGTTCCTGCGACGAAGCCGGCGAGCAGGGGCGTGCCGAACAATACGTACGGCTGGTCGTTGTCGAGGCTCTTCGGGGGCGATGCGAGAAAGTAGCGCACCGGTTTGAGGGTGTAGGCCATGTCGGTCTCCTGGCGTATGGGTAACCAGGTATAGCGCGCCCACCGCGTTACACAAGCGGTTCGGGGTGTTACCAGGGTGCCTTGCACCTGAAAAACCGGGGATGGGAAGGCATGGGCGACGCCGGGACCCGGGTGCCAACCCCGGAACCGGCCACAAACCACTGGAAGCCTTCGGCTTCGGGCACTCGCTGACGCCTGTGACCGCACGGATGGAGCCCGGCGCCGCCCGCTTGCGGTGGTCCGGGTTGAGTGCCCTCGCCTCCGGCGGGGTTTGCCCGGAGGGATTCGGTCAGACCGCGATCATCGCGACCAGCATTCCGATCAGAATCAGGAGCGCGCCGAGCGAAACGGGATCCACCGACCCGCTGACCGCCAAGGTGAAGCGCACCTGGCCCCGGGCCGGGTTTTGCAGAACCGGTTTGCCCGGCTTGGCGGGAACGCGCGCAGCGTCGGTCGGTTCGACGACCACGCGCGTTTCGGTGGTTTGCGTGGCAACGTGGGGCGACCCCGTCCGGGCCTTCTCCGCTTCCATGGTGCGGGCGAGGTCCATCAGATACGGCGTCAGATCGTCGTACCCGCTGTCGCTGTCGGTGGTGAGCATCGGGGTCGCCATGGTGTGCCTCACTGCCGTCCGGATGAACCACCGGCGCTGGACGCCCGGAGTGCTGCCTCAACGATCGACGTGGAGGACGCGACCCTGCTGGGGACCGGAGTGTTCGAACCGATGCCCGCCCCGTCCGCCGGCGGCTCCATGTCGCTGACCCCCAGCAGGCTCTGCAGGTAGTCGTGCGTTTCTTTCCGCTGCGCCGCGATCTCGTTCTTGATGCCGAGGAGCAAGGGGGCGAGCGCGAGGCGAAGGGCGTTCTGAACCGCCTCGTCGATCCGCCCGTCCATCGAAGCGCTCAGCCGTGCGTTCCCCTGCTCGATCTGCTTGGCCGTGTTCGCAGCGACCTGCGTCACGAGGGCGGTGCAAGCGCTGGCGAACTGGTCCAGCCCGCGCTCGACCTGCTTTGCGTTGTTCGTACTGATCTGCTTCGCCAAGTCAACGTAGCCCTGCTGCGCGCCATCGAGCACGGGTTGCAGGGCTCCGCGCACGACGTCGCCGCCTTCCGCTGCCTTCAGAAGGGTGTCGCGCTGCCAGAGGCCGACGCTGGAGTAGCCCTCCGCCTCCGCCTGCTTTTTCATGAGCACCGTTCCGCGCTTCGTCGAGCGGAACGTGTGCATGTCGGTCATCTTCGTGTCGGTCGTCATGGTCTCCTCCTGGTGGCGTTGCACCTACGTACCAATAGCAAACGCCGCCCGCCTGTCAACGCTGTATGACGTTATTTCGCAAGCCCAGCAAGGGCGCGCAGGCTTTTGGGTGCGTTTCCGTCTTACGCCGCGTTTTACGCCGCCGCCCGCGCAGGGCAAGGCTTGCGGCGTGCTTTTCAGGGTTCGCGTATAACCACCGGAGGTGGGACAGGTCTGTAGTGATTGGGAATCGATAGCTCACGTTTTTCGATGACATCACCGTTTTTCCGATGACATCCGTGAAGCGTTCGATACCAATCACACCCCCTCCTTTGACCTTCGGATCACCCCGTTCTCCCCCTCCACCCGGAGGATCACCCTGTCCGTTTCATGAGCGGATCGCTTCTCCCCGAATGACAGGACTGACGGTATCCGCAACGCCAGCGTTCGCCAGACCGTCACCGCCCCTGCGCCGTTGGGTCCAGCCTCTCCGCCCTTCCGGGGTCCAGCCTCTCGCCTTCGCAGCGCAACGCCCATCGCCCCCGCGCAGCCGGTGATGCGTGCGTCGCTGTGCCGTTGACCTGCCGGATCGCGCGAGCGATGGAGCAACGCTTCACCGCGCAGCGGTCCGGTCCAGCCCTTGCCGTTACGTGGTGCACCGCCCTTCGCGCGTCAGCGCCTGGTGCGACACCCCAGCGCGCAGCGCTCCGACCTCCCGTCGCCTGTACAGGTACAGCGACGCACGCGGTTCACCGCGCCCCGCCTTCCCTCCTTCCTGGGTGGTGGGTCCGCTTCTGCCGTGGTTCGACGTTCACCGCGCGCTCGCGCGTTGCGGGTCAGCCTTTCCCCTTTCCCGGTGCAGCGCCGTGCCCTCCGGTTGCTTTCGAAACGCCACGCGCGTCAGCGCCCCACGCCAAGCTTCACGGGTCCTTTGACCGTATGACGCCAGCATGGTCGGTGTACGACCCTCCGCGCGCCAGCGCGAACGCAGCAACGCTTCCCGGGTTGTTTGACCGTATGACAATCCCATGCCTGTTGATCAGCCCTCGCCGATCCGCCTGTGCCAGCCCCGCGCTTCCCCGATCGTTTGACCGTATGACAGGTGCATTCGTGCTCTTGTGCGATCCGCCCGCGCTGCTAATGTGAATCCACGAGGTGCACCAGCACCCAACGCAAACCAGGAGGACGACGATGAGCAGTGTGTTCAACCGGAGGACGACCCACCGCCTTCCCGTGTTCGATGAGCATGACGACGACCAGCACGACGCCAGCGCGTTCGAGCAGGACCATCCCAACGATGAGCCGGTGATCCCGACGCTGCGCGAAGCGTTCCTCGCGGGTGTGCGCCTCGCGATGCAGCGCGTCGAGCGCATCGAGGACAAACGGTGGGTCCGCACGTATGTGAAGAGCCACGCAGTCGGTGGGTGCATGTACTGCGGTCGCGCCCTGTCGCTCGACGGTGCCGCAGGTGGTCGAGCGGTCATGGACACGCTGCTCCCGTTGAGCGCCGGAGGTTCGACCACCCTTCCAAACCTTGTGCTCGCCTGTACGACCTGCTATGCCGAGAAGGGTGATCGGGACTGGATCACCTTCGGTCGTGCCGTGCGCCCCGCGTTCCTCAACCGCAACCGCCGCAAGGCGCTGCGCTACGCCGGGAACCACGTGCTGCCCCTGTCCGTTAAGGGAACCCGTGCTGCGGAACGTGTGTTCGACGCTCGGTGGGAGAACCCGCGCTTTCGCGCCTTCGCTGGGTGCTACGCCACCTCCGGGTTTTTCGCCTGGAACCCTCTCACGCTTGCCCCGCAGCGTCGGGGTGAGGTCGTCCTCTCGCTGCGCATGGGGTTTGGTGGAAAGGTCTCGAACGACGGTGATGACATGCTGGTGGTCGAGGTGCCGCACGATGCCTTCCACGCTGCAGCCTGGATGCTGATCGAGCAGAACGTGCTGCTCCACGCGGTCGAGCTTCCGGGTCTCGCCGCTGGGGTCTACCTGCCCTTCCGCCCGACCCTGGACGCGGAACATCAGGAACGCTGGTCGGTGGTGTTGCCGGGTAGCCGCTGGGAACAGGAAGCCCGTCGGGTTGCGCGGTGGTCAGGTCAAGCGCAGGTCCTGCAGCGCGAACTGAAAAGCGACGAGCAGCGGAGCGCGTTGCTCCGCCCCGTGCACGACGGTTTCGTGCAAGCCCGTGCGTCCATCGCCGCACTTTTCGAAGAGGTCACGCCATGATCGACATGCCCGTCGTTGAGATTGAACAGCCGTTCCTCCCTGAGAATCATCACATCGTTCGGTGGTTGCGCCCGCTGCTGCACAACCATCTCGGTCATGCCGACGTGTTCGTGCCCGTGGGGGTGACCGAGAAGACCCTAAGCGAGCCGAAGGTCGCTGCGTATTTCACCGTGCCATCGGAGCGCTGGTCGGTGTTGTGCCTGCGCGGGTCTTCGATGACCGCCGAGGATCGGGACCGACGTGTTGCGATGCTCGAACGCCAATCGGAGCGTGCAACGACGAAAGAAGCGAAGCACAGCGCCGCCATCGCTTTTCGCACGTTGAATCGCCATGTCCGCCGTGGTCTGGTGCCCGACGGTGAACTGCTTGCCCAACGCCAGGCGTTCCGGGACGACTCGAGCGTCCGGGAAGCGTGGGGGAAGTTTCGGGTGTACCGCTCGCACCCTGCTGGAGTCGAGGAGCTTGCGGGGTTGTTCGAAGAAATGGGGTACACCGTGGTGCCGATCCTTCCTGCGTTCTCGTGGCGCGATGTGGAGTTCCCCCACGACGACGAGCGCTACCGCGTGCCGATGGTGCACGTCCAGACGTTGACGCCATGCCCCTGGTCAAAGCAGTCCCTTGAGCGTCGGTTGTTCGTCCACCGTTGAACCCGGAAATGCTCAACGGTCCGGTGATCCCCACACCATCAACCGGACCTGCCCGCCTTCGAGCGTCGGAGCGTTTGCGGGTGGTTGCCCAGGGAGCGGATGCGACCCAGCGGTGGGTGTGGGGTGGGGTCATGAGATCAAGCAAACCAGAACGATCCCGTTGTTCCGTCAGAACCAGAGCCGTGTGGGTACAGCGGGGTGCGGGGCGCAGCCCCGCGAGCACCCGCGACAGGGTGAGCCACCGCGCCCTCCGCGGTGCTCGGTCCTTCGGTATGCTCCACCGCTCCCGCCTAACCCATCTGCCTGTCGGTGTCGGTCGTACAAAAGGAAAAGCGGGACGCTCGGTCCCGCTCTTCCTGTCACCGTCTGCGCGGTGTCTTCCTCCTTGTCGCACCGTCTGCGCAGTGCTTCACGTCCTCCGTTCCACCCGATCGTTCGCCGGGTGTTTTGTGGTCCTCCTCCGCTTTCCGGTCTTTGCCGGTTGCGAGCCCGTCTGTGCGGGTTCTCCTCCTCCGCTGCCGTTCGTCCTCCCCTGCCGGATGTTCTTACGCTGCCATCGTGAGCGCTTCGAGCTTCTTGTAGCCTGCCGCTTCGAGCAGGTCGTAAGCCGTGGTGCCCTTGTTGTCCGCGATGCTCACCGAAGCCTTGTAAGCGATCAGCAGACCGACCAGCCAGTCCCGGTTCACGTCGTCCGCCCGTTCCACCGCGTAGTGCAGCGCTGTGCGACCCTCCCGGTTGGACGCGTTCACGTCCGCCCCGACCGCGAGCAAGCCGTTCGCCACTTTCCACGGTGCACGCTTTGCCGCTTTGATCAGCGGGGTGTCGCCGTCGTTGTCCGTGTCCGCGAGCAGAGCGGTGCGTTCCGCGCCGTGCGTCAGACGGAGCAAGCCGGTGATTGTGTCGAAGTCCGTGCTGCTCATCAGCGCCGCGAACAAAGGGTTCGACGGGAAAGCGTTTGTGCGAAGGGTGGTGGTCGTCATGATGGTGCTCCTGGTGATCTGCTGCGGGGTCTGCGTTGCTTCCCCCTTACTTAATCATTGCTCCAGGGATTTATAAGTCAATAGCAGATCGGGTATCCAGACCGCCAAACTGAAAATAAAGTTGGTGAGGTGCATCGCACCCTGGATCCCGTTCCTCCTCCGCTTCTGCGCTCCTCCCTCGTCGCCACCACCAACCCCATCACCCCCATCAACCGGAGACGGGGGAGACCCGCTTCGCGCCCTTTCCTGCGAAGCATGTCCTTCCCATCCCCGCTCGTGTCCTGCTTCGTCGTGGTGGGTCTCCCTGCGTCGCCGCCCGGATGAAGACCCTCCTGCCTGCCTACTTGCTTGTCCCTGTCCCCCGCGTGGTGCCTTGAAAAAACACCGCCGGCGTCGCCGCCAGCGGTGTTCGAGAACCTGGGTTGTCCGTTAGACCGTGCGACGTGCGCGCGGACGGAACAAGGGGATCGCCAAACCGATGAAGACGATGGACCCGACGCTGAACATCACGAACCACGCGAGATCGTGACGGACCGATGCGGGGATGTGCAAGCCGTCCATGACGAGCGCCATGAGCGTCAGCGCTGCAACTGCGAAGATCAGACCGATGGTGATGTCCTTGATGGTTTGACGCATGATGAACTCCTAGGTGGTTGGGTGGTTGAGGCGTTGCGTGTCGCGCTGCCTACACATTCAGTCTCTCGTACCTGTGCAAAAAAGCAAGCGTTTAGCGACCTAAATGAACCGCCGAAAGTAAAAAAATATTTACCACTAAGTCATTCCGGGAGAACGAGATTGGGTGCATCACCACCTGACAGAAGGAGCCCGCCTTCATCACCGGAGGTGCTAGTGCGGGTGGGTGCCCAGGACGCGCAGCGTCCCAATGGTTTGGTGTTTGCGCCGGTTCCTGCTCGTGCTCGCCCGCCTGCCCTGCCATTACCCCGAAGGTGCCTGGGAAAAACACCACCAGCGTCGCCGCCGGTGGTATTCGAGAAACCTGGGTTGTCCGTTAGACCGTGCGACGTGCGCGCGGACGGAACAGGGGAATCGCCAAACTGACGAAGACGATGGACCCGACGCTGAACATCACGAACCATGCGAGGTCATGGCGCAACGCTGCGGGGATGTGCAAGCCGTCCATGACGAGCGCCATGAGCGTCAGCGTTGCAACTGCGAAGATCAGACCGATGGTGATGTCCTTGATGGTTTGACGCATGATGAACTCCTGAGTGGTTGGGTGGTTGTGGCGTTGCGTGTCGCGCTGCCTACACATTCAAGATAGCTCGAGTACAAACTAAAGCAAGCGTTTAGCGACCTAAATGAACCACCGCCAGTAAAAAAATTTCCGCCACTAACTCGGTTCGATAGGTGCGTCCCGGGTGCTTCACCACCTCAGTCGTCGGGTCTCACGCGCTCCGTTCCGTCGCATCCTGCCCGCCTCCATCACCGGAGGTGCAAGCGCGGGTGGGTGCCCAAGACGCGCAGCGTCCCAAAGGGTTTGGGTGTTTGCGCCGGTTCCAGCCTTTCGCTTTAGATGCGCTGGTTCAGTGTCGTTGGGTGACAGGTGCATCACCACCTGATCCGGGGAGCCCGCCTTCATCACCGGAGGTGTCAGCGCGGGTTGTGTGCCAAGGACGCGCAAGCGTCCCAGAGGTTTTGGTGTTTGCGCCGGTGCCGGGTTGTTCACGGGTTCCCGACTTTCTCCAGTGCCCGTTGTTCAACGGGTCTTCTTCTTCGCTGCTCGCGCCTTCGCCAGCGCCTCGACCTCCTTGCGGATCAGCCGGCGATTCTCGTTCTCGTCGAGCACCACGGTCAGGCGCCCCGCGTCAGCCAGACGATGCGCCTGGGTCTGCTGAGCGTAGCCCATCATCCGTGCCGCTTCTGCGAACGTCACCAACGCCGCGCCGGGGAAGCCTGCGGCCTTTTCCGCACGTGCCGCGCTGTACGCGTTCAGATCCTGCGGTTCGATCGCGAGAACACCGTTCGTCGTACTCGCCCTCAACGTCCCCGCCTGGATCGCCTTCCACAGGACGTCCGGCGAGCGGTCCAGCAGTACCGCCGCGTCCATGACTTTGATCCGTTCGCCCACGTCGATGACGGGACGTCCACGCCCGCGACGCGCAGGTGGGACAAACGACGCGAGGACCTTTGGGTCGATCCGGCGTAATCCGTTCCGGTCCAGCGCGCTGGGAAGCACGTTCTTGACCGTCCAGCGTTTGACGATGCCCCGGTCGAGCTTGAGACGTTCGGCGACGTCGGTGATGGTCAGCCAGGTCAGCGGTGCAACGGTGGTGGTCATGATGAACTCCGGATGGTGTTGGCGTTGCGAGCGTTCCGCGCTGCCCATGAACCATCTTCTCGTACCGGAGGAGAATAGCAAGCCCTTTGCGACATAAATCGACTGTGACGAGTCCGTTCAACGCGAGGTGTCCACCGCACACCTCGTCGGAGCGACCCTGCGCCTGCGCGCCGTGCTGACGGATTCACCGGGCGCAAAAAAGCCGGGACATGCCCGGCTCTCGTTCCTTCGTTTCCCCACCCACCGATCGTCCGATCGTCAATCACCCGCCGGTCTCACCAGCCGCCTGCGGGAGCAGGGGTGACGCACTGCCGTTGCCCGTTCGCCAGGTTCCGACAATGCGCGAGCGGTGGCGCCCCGTTGACGCCCTGGATCTTCCCCGGAACGTACAAGTCGGTTGTGATGTTCGTCGTGTTGCGCGGCGTCGCCCGTTGCAGCGCCTGGTCGTCCCCGATCGGGAAGGACGATGGGGTGGAGACCTTGAGCGTGTTGAGCGATGCGCGCGGGAAGTCAGCCGGGAAGGTCACCCCGTCGATCTGTTGCGTCGCCACCGGGGCGCCCGTGTCGCCCGTGGCGGGTGACGCGTGCGTCAGCGGTGCGGTGAGCAGGACCATTGCTGCGAAGACGACGGAGATCCCGGTCGAGCGTCCAGACCTGGTGAAGCGGTGGTGGTGATCGGTGGTGAAGCGCATGGTCGCCTCCTGCGGGGCGGTGGGGTGATGTCTGTACGCTACTGCATTACAGATTGGATTGCCAGAAGCACCGGTGGTTCCATCCCCAGGTGGTGATGCACCCGGAACCGGAACATCTCAAACCGGGCGGCTTGCGCCGCTGGGCACCCCGCTCACGCGCCCTCGCCTTCGGCCCCGGCTGTCCCGTCGGCCGGCGGGTGTTGCGTGCTGCCGGCCTTCCGGCCTTCGCATGGTGGCCCCGGCCATGGTCGTTCCTGCACCTGCGGCCTGGCGATCGTCCGTCCACGGCAACGGTGGTCCCACGCCTTCCGATGGAGCCCGGCGCCCGTCACCGCAGGTGCTGCCCGGGTTGAGTGCCGGGGAAGCGAAGCGCCCCGGATGGGTTTGGGGTTTCGACGGTTCCGGGTTTTCCGTCTCCCAAAAAGGAAAACGGCCGCTTGCGCGACCGTCTTGCCTAATGCCCTGCTGACCGCCCTGCTCGATCAGTCTTCGCTGCCCGGTGCGTCGTCGCGCGGGACGAAGATCACCTGGCGCTTCACCATGCCGCGCGTCAGAAACTCATCGAGCCATGGCCGGTCCGGGTTTTGGTGGTTCTCACCCGTCTTCCCGTTCGTGCGGATCCACCATTCGTAGTTCAGGCGCACCAGGTCGTCGAACGACGTGACGGTGGTGCGCGCGTTGCGACGGTCCACGGCGGTGATCGCATCGCCGTCCCCGATCTCGAGGGACACACCGCTGGAGCGGTAGAACCCCGCGATCGTGATGTCGCCGGTCGCTCCGTCGAGCTTGAACGGAACGCCCCGCCGGTTCATCTCTTTCACGAGCGGCGGCATGAATCGCATGAAGCCCTTGTTTTCGTCGTGCGTCGGCGCCAGCGGGACCAGGACGTCCACCTCTTCGACGTCCGCCACCGGAGCGGGAGCCGGTTCGTCGTGGTGCTTCTTGCCGTGTTTGTCGTGCTTGCCTTTGCCGGTCGAAGCGACGGGCGAATCCTCCGTCACGATGGTGGTGTCGGCCAAGTCGTTGCCCGTGCCGTGCTCGTCGAGCGGTGCAACGTCCGCGCGAGCCTGCACGTGTGCCTCGTGCAGTGCGTCGTTGCTGTGGTCGCTGTGGTCGCTGTGGTCGCTCAGGCTGTTGAAATCGAAGTCGGTGCTCATCTCATGGTCTCCTCGTGTTTTGGCAACGCGACGCATCGCCGGAAACCCACCTTAACGAACCGATCGTGCTTGTCCAGTTCACGGGGTGCAAAACACTCCGGTCCTCCCCGGGTGCTGTCAAACGCGAAGGGGCGGCGCTCCCTGTTGTCGGTCCAGCATGATGCTGGTGATGCCGATCAGCGTCTTGCCCCGCTCGCGCAGCGGGAACGGCGCCGCCAGCACGCGCAGCGCGGGGTGCGGGGCGCAGCCCCGCGAGCGGTCCACGATTGGACCGCGAGCGTGTGGGGGTTGATCGTTGCTGAGCCCGCCTTTGTCGCCCTGCGATCGCGGGTTGAGTGCCCGGGAACGAAGTGACCCGTCCGTTTTGGTTGTGAGCTTTGATTCCGGTTTTTGCACGTTGATGCTCTCGACGCTCTCCTCCTCCCCGCGTTCCGCTTCCCGCATCCCGAGCATTTCCACTCGAGCTTGCGCCGCGCGAGCTTCCTCCGCCTGACGGGTGAACGCCTGAATCACCGAACGCATGTCGCGCTCTGCCCGCTCCTCCGCTGAACGTTGTTGCTCCGTGAACGTGAACGCTGCCAGGTCGTCCCGCGCGAACCAGCGCACGCCTTCAGGGTCGGTGTAGAACGCCAGCCGGTCTTCGTCGTCGAACAGCGAGTCGTCCGGGGACCGCGCGGTGATCGTTGCCGCTTCGTCGATTTTGACGTACGGCGCCAGCGCATCCTGCTCCGCCTTGATCTTCTTTGCGACGTGCGCCGCCTGGAGGTTGGCCAGTCGTCGCGCCGCCTGGTCCGCAAGTTTCGCCGCCATGTCCGCTTCGACATGCTGGGCCAACCGTTCGATGTCCGTCCGCAGGTAGACCTGCTCAGGAGTCGCTCCGGGCAGTCGATCGGGCAACGCCTTGCGACGATCGATGCGTTTGCTGTTGATGTAGCGTGCTGCCTCTTGAGCGCTGCTCAGACCGAGGATTCGCACCGCTTGCGCGAGCGTCACTTCGTCGTCGTTCATCCAACGTGACATCGTCGTGGTCGTCATGGTGGCTCTCCCTTACGCGGCCACGCCGTCGGCGATCATGCGTTGCACGACCGCTTTGAGCTTGTAGTTGTCGTCGTAGAGCCCGTTTTCGCAGAACCAGGTCAGCGCTTCGTGCTGCGCGCTGGTCTTGCGCGGCCCCACATGCTTGATCACCGTGAACGGGATGCCTGCCGGCCGGGTGGCTGGATTGCGCAGGTCGATGCCCATGTCGGCGACGAGCCGCTGAATCATGGGAAGGTCTGCGTACGCGATGGCAAAGCGAAGTTCCTGGTCCGGGGTCAGAACGATGGGTGCTTGCTCGTCCGGTGCGTCGAAGTCGAGGGTTGCGTCCGGTGCTTCGAGGGTCAGGGTGCTCACGTTCGTTTCCTCCGAGGGTGGACCGAGACGTCGGTCCTTGTACTGCAGAACCAGCGTTCCCGCTGGCCCTCGTCGAACGTGATGTGGGTGTTGATCCCCTACTCACTCAGTGTTGCTCTAGATCGGACGTTGCGCAAGAGGGGCAGGCGAAATATTTCGGCTAGGTGCATTGCGTGTTCGCCAGGTGCAGTTCACCCTGTGCGTCAATACGTGACGACGGTGAGGGTGGATTGCTGCTCCTGCTGATCCGGGGCTTCGACGGTGCGTTGCACCACTTGCGGCTGGACCGTGTTCGATGAGCACGCAACACCGGGTGCGCTCGTGGGGGTCGATGCGGTGACGGTGCATGAATCGACGATCGTGACGCCGACGGACATGCTCGCCGTTTTCGTCCCTGCGGACGCTTGGGTGCTGAGCGCTGCGAGCAGCGCAATGGTGAAGCCGGCCGCCAGGTGGTGCTTTGCCACGGTGTTTCCTCCTGTTGTGAAAAGACCCGCTGCGTTGGCGGGTCTTCGGGTCGTTCGGGATGGTTCAGAAATCGGCGACGGTATCGACGCTACGGAAGCCGTAGATCTTCCGGACGTCCTCCATCCGGCTCCGGCGTTCGTTCTCGCCGACGTGCGCCCGAGCCACCTCGATCATGTCCATGCAGGACGCTGCCTTCACCTCGTCGCGGAACGTCGCGAACTCCACTTCGTCCGCGTCCATCACGATGAAGTTGTGCTCGAAATACTCGCCGTCCTTCGCGTCGGGATGTACCCAGTCCGGGTCGTCGCGTTCGACGCACTCCAGGAAGATCGCTTCCATGCGCGACGTCTTACGGCAGGTGAAGGTGGGGACGGTGAATGCGGTCATGATGAACTCCGGGGCGATGGGTTGGGCGTTGCGTGTGCGCGGCCTATACAGTCAAGGTAGCTCTAGGATTTTTCAGGTCAAGAGTAAATCAGGGATTGCGACCGCTAAAACGCAAAAATACTTGCGTAATAGAGTGCGTTGCACCTGACACAATGAAACCTCAAATCCTTGGAGCGCTTGCGCGCTCGGCGACCCGCTGCGCGCCCTCTCGTCCGGTGGATGCGACGCCATGCATAAAGCCCCGCTCCTTCTCCGTGGTGTTCGGGGACATTCCACCAGGCCCGCCTTCGTCACCGCAGGTGCTTCCCGGGTGAAGTGTCCAGGGCGCGGATGCGACCGTCAGGGGTTTGAGCCCCCGGGTCCGGTCGTGCTCCGGTGCACCGCGTAGCGCTGGAAGATCCACCGCCCACCGACTTGCGTCGCGCCCGGAACGTCCTCCCGTTGTTGCCGAGCCACGATATCGTCGTGCTCCCGCTGCGCGCGCAACGTCTCTACGTCGTCGGGTCGGTAGAACAGATGTGAGCCCGTCCGGGTCGCCGCCAGTTGTCCGGACCTTGCGATCTTGAGAGCAGATTGGTATGACACGCCGAGGCGTTCCGCCACGTCTTTCGTGTTGAGCCAACCTTCTGCACGCATGCGTTCTATGGTTTCGACCATCCCCCCTCGTGGTCGCTGCTCCCGTTGCTCCCGCTGCGCGCGCAACGTTTCAACGTCGTCCGGCCGGAAGAACCATTGCGCGCCGATTCTCGTCCCAGCCAGTTTGCCCGACTTTCTGTAGTGCAAGACGAGAGGGTATGACACGCCGAGGCGTTCCGCCACGTCTTTCGCGTTGAGCCCGCCCTCTGCGCGCATCTGCGCCATTGCCCTATGTTGCTCTTGCTGTTGTGCCCGGAAAAGCCCCACGTCGTCCGGTTGGTAGAACCATTGAGAACCGCGTTGCGTCCCCGCCAGTTTCCCCGACTTCGTGAGCTTTAAGACACGGCACTGCGCTAGACCCGTGCGTTCCGCCACGTCTCTCGTTGTGAGCCAGCGTTCTGCCCGCATCTGAGCACGCAAACCGGGTGCCTTCGGCTTTTTCTGACCCTTCGTGGCTCCCAGGATCGCCACCGCGTCGTTTGGGAACACCCAAAGCTTGCCGATTCGGATAGCGCCCGGCAAACGTCCTTTCACGCGGAGTTGCTGAATACGTTGTCGCGTCAGACCCAACCGCTCGGACAAGTCCCTCGAGGTCAACCAGCCTTGCGCAAGCCAGTTCTGGAGCTTCTGCGCCGCATCAACGCGAGCGCGTTGTTTCGCCCGCCGATTTTCCATCTTCTCCATGGCTCAGCCTCCCTTGCTCGAACGCTTCCCGCTCCGAACGGGCTTCCCCTTGCGCTCCCGAATCACCCGCTCGACCTCCGTCACCGGAATCCGACGCGCCCCGTTCCCGTCAAGCGCTACACGGACGTCGCCACGCGCGACCATTCGCGTGACGTACGCGGGCCCTTTGAAACCCAGCCGGCGCGCCGCGTCACTGAACGAGACCATGCTCGCCGCTGCGCGCTCGCGCTTCGTGCGGAACGCCTGGACGTCGTCCGGGTTGTAGAGCCGGACGCCGGATGCCGTCCGGGTGAAGGGAATCTCCCCCGCGTTCGCGTGGGTGCGCACGTAGAACGTAGAACGTGCGATCACGGCCGCCACCTCGGGGGTGGTCAGCAAACCGTTGCGCTCGCCGACACGTCCGGCCGGCTTGTGGTGTGCGACGGGGTCGAACGCCTCGACGTGCGATGGGTCGAACCGCCGCTTGCCGGTTTGATCGACCGTGCTGGCGAGGTGCCCCATGCGCTGCCAGCGCAGGACGGTGGTGGGTTGAACGTTGAAGCGCCGGGCGACGTCCGCTGTGCGGAGCCAGCCGGGCGGAACGGTGGTGCGAGGTGCGCGCGAAGGCATGGGGGGGTTCTCCGTGTTGGGGTTGAAGCCGGGTGGTGAAGCACCTCGGCTAGGTACCCCCAAACCCATCCGGGGGGGATGGGCGACAGGAGAACGGACGGTTGGGTCGATCAGCGGCGCCAACCCTCCCCGGCTTGCACGAAGTCCCCCTCGGCGTCGGACCAGACTTCGCGATCGTAGCTTCGTGCGTTGCTGGGTGCCGATGGCTTCGATGCGCGCGGTTTGCGAGCCGCTTTCGCTGCGCCCACCGACGCGTAAGTCTTCGCTTTGCCGCCGGCCAGACGTCGCACCAACTTGAAGATCTCGGGTTTGTAGCCAATGCCGATGTTCAGCACGAGCACGGCGTCATCCGGGCAGTCCGATCGATCTTTGTACAACGTCGGGTCCAGCAGCGGAATGTATGTGGACTTTGATCGCGCATCGAACCGGGCGCCACCGCACCGGTCCAGGCTTGCCAGAGCTTTGTAGTTCGAGATCGCCACCACCGCGGCGAGCTTGATGGTCAGGTGCCTGGAATCGACGGACACGCGGACGGACGATCCCGCTTTGCTGGATGCGGCGAGCAGTTCGTCGAGTTCGCTTTGCGTCAAAGATGTGTACATGGTGGTCTCCGGATGGTGGCGCTGTGATGCGTTCGCCCTACATCTTGATCATCGCTCCAGGGATTTCTAAGTCAATATCAGATCGGGTATTTAGACCGGTAAACCGCAAAAATATTTTCTTCATAGGGTGCGATGCACCTGAAACCACCGCCAACCCCAACCCTTTTGGGATGCTTGCGCATCCGGGCGACCCGCTTCGCGCCGTACCCTGCGGATGGAGCCTTGCCCCTTGCCCTGCGGGAGAAAGCCGGGCTGTGGATGCGCAACCTGCCCGACGCCGGAGGCAAGAGGTCTGGCGAGGGTGCGAAGCACCTCGACAGTCCAGCCTTGCTGGGTAAGGGCGTCAGGTTGTCGGCTCAACTTTCGAATCACAGTCGAACGGAAGAATCGCGGCGCGCGCCCGCTTTTCCTCCCCACCCGCCAAGCCCTGCGAACTACGGAGGGTGGGCGTTTCTGGATCCCTTCGGGTGCTACCGCCTGTGATCCTTCGGAAGCCTCCGGCCTGTGCCCGGCCAAGGTGGCCCGTACTCGGTACTGGAGACGTACTCCTTCCCCTGGTTCTGGCAAGGCCCGGTGCTTCGCCCCGGCCCAAGCCAGAAAGCCTCATCCCTGCCGTGCCGCAAGAGCGACTGGGCAAGGATGGCTTTCCCGCTTGGGCCAAACCGTTCTGGGAACGGCGCCACATCGCCGGGGATGGGATAGGAACGATACCCATCTACGGACAGTTCACGGTCGTTACACCGCCGGTGCCAGGTCTGTCCACCGCATGACGCGGCGCCTCTCTGTCGAAACTTTGCACCGTGGCCCAGCCGTCACCGGGCACTTCCCCGCTCATCGTTTCTAGTCCATGGTGCAACGTCGAGCCGTCAGGGCACACGAGCGGGGCCAGGTTGAGCACTCCCCGCGCCTTTTCTGTGGGACGAAACGCTGCTGGACTGGCTCGCACGCTGAGCGCGCGTTTTGAGACCATCGACCTCGGGCCGCTTTCGCTGACCGGTCGATCCCCACGGGTGGTTACGGGGGCGTACTTGTTCGGGTCGCCAGCGGTTCCAGGCGGAGCACCGGAATCTGGACGGAATGGGGGGTACTTGACCTTTTCCAATCGCCCATTAGGATGATTCCCGAGGGGCCGAAGGTTGGGTCGTCGTAGCAGCCTACACAATCCAGTTCCCGGTGCTGGTAACACTCGGAACCGCAACCCCATCATAGTGAGTTAAAGCCTCCTGTCAAACGGGGGGCTTTTCTCTTGGACAGGGTGAAACGCACCTCACGCCGGCGCCCGGCTTCCTCACCGCAGGTGCGTCCCGGGTGGAGTGTGAGAGCCGGAGGCTCCATCCGCTTTTAGCCTTGATTCCGCTTTTGAAGTTCCCGCACCCTCACAGCCTTGCTCTCACCCGCGCCCTCACGCCTCGCCGTTCCGTTCCCGCCAGAACGTCCTGCAGTTCCAGCGTTTCGAGCATGGCCCTGACGCCCGACCACTCGATACCGCGCTTCGCCACCACGTCCAGCGCCCTCAACGCATCGCTCCGCTCCACCCCTGCGTCGAGCAGCAGCCGGACCGCCTCCGTGTCGTCCTCCAGCACCGCGAACACGATGGGACGCTTTCCGTTGCAATCCACCGGATCACGGAATCCCTGCTTGCAGCCGTGCCGTCGCCCATCGTCGTATCGATCCGGGACGAACCGTGCCCGGATGCTCGCCCCGGCCGCGAGCGCACGGCGCAACGCCGGGTGATCGTGCCGTTCGAGCGCATCGAACATGCGCTGGTCCGGTGTGCGATGCCCGTTCGAGAGCATCCGTGCGATGCCCAAGCCCCTCGAGCGCACAATCTGGTGATCCGCTTGTTCGCACCGCTCCTGCTCCGTCAGGCGATGCCGTTTCGATTCCGGGATGTGCAGCCATTCGTTCGCGCACCAGGCCAGGACAACGCCAGAGATCGTGGCGCTCATCGTCGCCCACACGGTCGCGGCGGACCGTTGCTGCTCCGCGTTCTGCACGTCGAGGATCCCTTGAAGGACTTCCACCCAGTGCGCCAGCGCGACGCCCTCGGTGATCGGTGCACGCCAGGCGATGGTGATCGGAGATGGGGCGCACCCGTGGACCGCGGATGCGATGGGTTTGAGCGTGGGAGTGGTCATCATGGTGGTCTCCTTGAGGCTGGTCCGGAACACCCGGCCTTGTACCGCCCAGACCCGCGCATGAGGCGGGCACGACGCGGAACGTGGATGCTCGCCGGTTCAGAGCCTCTTACGCGCGACCCTCTCTTCCTTGCGGCCTTGCATCGCCTCGTCCGCTGCCTCGCGAAGTGCCTCTTGAGGAAAAACGTGATCGAACACCTCACGCCAGTTCTTAAAGAACTGCGCCCGACGGCCATATTTGAGCAACACAAAAGCGCCTCGGCCCGACATGATGCCTCGCTGCTCGGCGATCGCTAGCGATTTGTCTTTCGCTTGCAGCGCGGTGTTCAGCACGAGCAACCTCTGTTTGTTCCACAGGAGTTTTTGGAACTCATCAAATGTTGCGATGGTGGTCATGGTGTTGCTCCGGGATGTTGGTGGCGTTGCGATCGCGTTGCCCGTGCCTTCATAGTCGCTCTAGCTATTTTTAAGTCAAGAGCAGATCGCGTAGTTCGACCTTAAAAATGCAAAAATACTTGCATCATGGAGTGCGATGCACCTGACGCGAGGAAAACCCAAAACCATTTGGAGCGCTTTCGCGCTCGGGCACCCGCTGACGCCTCTGATCCGAAAGATGCAGCCCGCCTCCATCGCCTCCGGCGTGCGCGGGTTCAGTGCCCGGGGAACGAAGTGACCCATCTGCTTTTCAGCCTCTGTTCAGGTTTCGACGTTCCATCGTCTAGTACCTCCAAACCCATCCCGCCAAGGATGGGCACGTGGAGAATGGGAGAATGATCGGCGGGGCTCACTCGTGGTCGTGGTCCGCGTCTTCGAACGGACCCACCTCGGCGATTGCGTAGTCTTCGTCGTCCTCGCTCTTCTGCGCCGAGCGGCTGACCCGCTTGCTCGATTGCGCCGCCATCGCGTCTTTCACCGTCGCGAAGGTCTTCGCGTCCTCACGTCCCAGCCGTTGAACCAGGGCGAAAAGATCACGCGTTCCTTTTTCGTTGAGCTTCACGATCATCGCTACATCGTCCCAGCCCGCGGCATCGACGTTGATCGCTCTGGCGCTTGAGTGTGTCGGATTGGGCGTGTAGCTCATCACTTGAATGGGGTTCTTCTTCTCGTAGACGTCCATGCCGATGTACACAACCGTCGGCGTGAACACGTTTTTGCTGATCAGCGGAATGGTGGTTGTCTTCGTCTTCGCATCGAACGAGCACCCCGGTTGACGTCCAAGCGCTGCCAGAGCTTTGTAGGAGGCGAGTGGAACGACGCTGCGCAGGGAAATCTTGATCGGTTCATCGGTGACGGTGACGCCAACCACTTTTCCGTCGCAAGATTTCAGGTCGTTGAAGTCCTTCGTGATGATGAGTTGCATGGTGATGCTCCGTTTCGCGGACCCGCACGACGCAGGTTCCTGTACCGCCCCGACCAGCGTTCCCGCTGGCACTGGGGAGAACGTCGATCGGTCGTATCAGCGGTGCCGCGGTGCGTCCTGCGCAAACCCGCCGCCTTCCTCGATCATGTTCTGGAGGCGCTCCCTGATGTTGCTGCTCACGTCCTCCCATGCCGAACTGTCGTCCACGGGACGTTCTGCGCCGTCTTCGTCGCACGCGGCGATGTAGGCTTCGAGAAACCGGTCAAAGTTCATGGCGACTTCGGCGTTGTCGATCATGCGCGGCCAGGCGGTGAAGAGCAGATCGTTGAAAATCCTTTCGTTGATGATGAAGTAAGCGGTGGTGGTCATGATGAACTCCGAAGTGTTGTGGTGGTGTCGCGCGTTGCCCGTGTCTTTATAGTCGCTCTAGGATTTTTTAAGTCAAGGGCAGATCGGGTAGTTCGACCGTAAAAATGAAAAAAAATCTCGGATCATGGAGTGCGATGCACCTGGATACACATCACCCCTTCAAACCTCTTGGGCGCCTGCGGCTCCGGACGACACGCTCACGCGCCGTTTCCTACGGATCAGAGCCCGCCTTCCTCGCCTCTGGCGTCTGCGGGTTCAGTGCCCGGGGAACGAAGTGACCCATCTGCTTTTAGGCGTCGGTTCCGGTTTTGACGTTCACGCGCTCGTGCCCTGCTCCCATCCGCCGTCCTGCCCGCACCTTCCGGATCTTCGCGACCATCGCTTCAAACGTTTCCCGGTCGATGTCCGCGATCGCCTCCGCCGTCGGACTGCGCACCACCGTCACGCCGTACCGCTCGTCCACGTCTACCGGGAGCGCTGCATCGTCGATCACCTCATCCCCCGTCCTGCCCTCGATTCCCTTCGCGACGTACCACCACTGTTTCTTGAAGCTTGGGTGGTCACTCACGATTGCTGTGAGAAGCCCCGCGGTGAACGACCGCTCTGTTCTGATCTGCTCTGGTCCGAAGACCACCGGATGCACGTCGACGATGTCCGTGCCGAGCAGCATCGGGAAGCCTTCGAATGTGCGATAGATCCGTGACCAGCATTCAGGCCCGTCGATCATGCCCTCTGGATCGAAGGGGCTGGGACTGGGTACTTTGGCTCGCCACCTGCGCGTGCTCACGAATCGCTCTGTGATCCGTTCAACCTGCTGCCGCGACGGCCCGTCGGTCCATCGCACCGTCATGATGGTTTCCCATTTGTACGGGTACTGCGATTTGCGGACGCTGAACCTAGTACCCGGAAACGCTTCGCGGAGCGCGCGCCGGATCAGAACCCCGGTCTTGGTACTGTCGAAATGCAGGACCGCGTCCAGGTCGCCGTGGCACCAGCCAGTAGGTGGATCGTTGGGGAAGAGGGGCATGGGTTGGTCTCCGGGGATGATCACAGGCGTCGGCGTGCGGGTGCTTCGGGGACAACGCCTGCGTGCAGCACTGCCGCATCCGCAACGGCGCGCAGGGTGTCTTGCTGCTCTTGCATCACGATCCGATGGACCAGCGCCTTGTACGCATCGTTGCTGAGCCATTGGATGGCGTCGGCCGTGGGGCTCGGTTGCGGTGCCACGTCAACGCTTTCCGCCCCGCCTAGAGGTTCGAACGTGTCGGAGTGGGTGATCAACGCTGCTGCAAACCGCAGGGGGACCGGTCGTCCGTTCTCCATGCGGAACACGACATTTGGCGGGACGTACAACTCGTCGTAGCCGATCCGCGCGTGGTCCACGAAGTTGCTGGTGATCTCGCCGACCTGCTCCCTGGTCGGACCGTTGGTCCAGCGAACGTCGATGTAGTTCCAGCACGAGCCGGTTCCGCGCCGGACGCTGAATCGTGTCGTCGGGAAGGCTTCTTTCAGGGATCGGCGGACAAGTCCGACGGTCTCTTTGATGTCGATGTCGATCAGGTTGACGATGGTCATGGGGATCTCCTGTCGCCGGTCACGCGCTCAGCGCATCGTGCGCCGCGCCGTTGCCTTCCTCCACCAGTTCCTCGAGCCGGTCGCGCAGCGCCTCGCGCAGGGCGTGCATCGCGTCCTCGTCGTTGCGGTCCTCGGGGATGTCGTCCGATTCGTATTCGTCGAGCAGGGCCAGGTAGCACGCGAACAGACGATCAACGTTGTCCGTGTACAAGATCACTTCGAACGTGATGGTGTCGGGCCAGCCTTTGATCAGTTGAGTGAGGACGAAGTCGTCGAGCGTTGCTTCAAGAGACATGGCGGTGCTTCCCGTGGTTGGAGGTTGAAGGCTCCGGGTCATCCGTCGCCGTGCCTTCAATCTCGCGTACTACTTTCAGGAAAGCAATAACTAATCGGGGACCGCGACTTATATACTTTCACCACTAACTAAAGCCTTACAAGGCGTTGCCTGGGTGCATGACACCCCAGCCTCTGAACTCACCCCAACCCCTTTGGGAGCCTTCGGCTCCGGGCACTGCGCTTCGCGCTTTCACGCTAGCGGCAACGGTGCGACCACGCCGATCGGGAATGACCCTCTGCCTACCGGAACGGGTGCGGTGTTGGGGGACTTGTGGACGGTGCCCGCCTTCCCCGCCGGAGGTGTCTCCGGGCGAAGTGACCAAAGGGCGCTCTGCGCCCCGTCCTGGTTTTAAGCGTTGGTCACCTTGACGTTGACCCAGCCGCCTGCGGCTGCGACGAACAGCATCGAGATCCTGCAGCCGTTGAGGACCACCTCGCGTCGGTCGCCGTCCATCGCTGTCCGTGGTTGCCCGTTCTCGGGGGTGCGGGGGAACGCCGCGGTGTTGGTGTTGCGATCGTTGGTGGTTGCCGTGCGCATGATCTGCCTTTCCTGTCGTTGTTGCGTCTGTCCGCGGAGCCGTCTCGGCGCGGATTCAGCGATGCACAACGGGACGGGCGGTCAAGGGCACGCCATGGGCGTGGCGCAGCGGACCCTTGAACCGCATGGACGTGCAGCGCTACGCGTCGATGAAGAGACGGACCGGGGACGGGTGCAACGGGGGAACGACGTGGATGAGGACGCTCGGCAACGTGTTGCCAACGAACGTGGACGCGAGCGTCGCGTCGCTGCTGGACCGTTTGAGCAGGAGCAAAGCAGCCGGAGGGCGATCCAGCCTGGGCTCTGGTTTACGGTTTGTGGATGAGCATGTATACACGTAGTAGCAGTTAACAAGCCCCTGGAAAAACTGTGGACAACCTCCGTTTACCGTTTTGCCTCAAGGGGTTCCAGAACGAACAACCGCGTGCACGCCGTGTCGGAATGGGTCCAGGAAGTCCGAACAACTTTGCCCGGTTTTTCCACCGGGCCGGGTTGTCCCGTTTACGCGCACACCGATTCCACAGCGTTTACGGGACGTTGCCAGGGGTGTTGTCCACAAGTGCCGGTGGATAACCCTGTGCCGGTTACAAAGGCACCTGAGGGAGCAGTGATCAGACGAAGAACGGGGCGCGCGTGCGCCCCTTGGGTTAGGTGGTGGGGCCCCGATCAGAGGCTATCGAACAGGTCGCCGAAGTCGGGGGTGATCTCATTTTGGCCCGTGGAGATCGGCGTGGAATCGGTGTCCCGCGCGGCGTCGATCGCTCCGGTGTTCGTCACTTGCGGACTGGTCGTCGGGGGGCCGAGCACGGTGATCGCCGCGCCCCGCGCCTGCGTTAACATCCGCTCTTCCCGTTTGTCGTCCGCCTCCCGCAGGTCGCGGAACGCTTTGTCGAGCAGCCCAACGATCATTTCGTCGCTTTCCCGTTCGATCCCGTCGCCGATCAGCCCCAACATCGTCTCGATGGTCATGCGCTCCATCGGCTGGGCTCGCATGGCTTCCGGCGTGCGCTCCACGATCAGCGCCCACAACGCGTCCCACGCTTTCACCACGAGGTCCCGCCCGAAGATCCACGGTTCGGCGTCTCCACCGTGGTACGCCACGCCGTTGCTACCCTCCACGTCTTCCGGGCGGTCGAGGCGAAACGGACCGAACCAATGCTGCTGGATCGGCTTGTTGTCGTCGGTGAAGTTTTCGAACATCAGCCACGACCCGGGAACGCCGTCGATCGGTTGGTCGAGGGTGCATACCGCATGGCCCCCTTGCCGGAGATCGACGTTGCCGAGCAGGCATTGAAAGTAATCGTCGTATTCGGTGGTGCCATCGCGCGCGAAGGAATCGACCAGCGCCATTTCGATGATGAAATGCCGCCCTTTGCACCGGGGACAGGTGCCCACTTCCAGGCACGCCGAATACATTTCGCGTTTCTGCTGTTCATTGCTCAGCCTGCTCCAGATGCCCTGCACCGTGTCGCCGTCTTCGATGAAGTGCTCCTTGCCGGTGACCTTCATCGCGTCTTCGATGTGGTCGTCATGGACGATCAGCCGCGGGTTGCCGCAACACGGGCAGTTGATGGTGTGGGTCGCTTCGCCGGTGATAGGCTGGACGTGGATCGTGGGCGTGGTGGTCATGATGGTCTCCTCCGGTGGGTGAGCGATCGTCGGTGTGCGATCGCGATGGACCAACTTAGCAAACCGTACGGACGGCACAACCCCTCACCGCGCCCGCTGCTCCCTCCTCCACGCTTCGACCTGCCTCTCGACCTCCTCCACGTTCTGCGCGTACAGCCGGGCTTCGATCTCCGCACGCTTCACCAGGTCAATGGGCGGAACGACCCAATACCGATGGGTGAGCCCTTCCAGGTGCCCCTGCACCTGTTCGACGAGGTCCGGGCTTTCCTCTTGGTCGCGCAGGTGGCCGAGGTGCACTTCGACGGTGGGGTGCCCGAGCGCGAAAAGCACTTGCTCTTTGCGGAGATCGATGCGGTGGGTGACCGCGAACTCGATGAGGCAGGTCTTGCCGGTGCTGGTCGTCCCGACCGCATCCGCGACGATCCGATACTCTTGGCGTGGCGTCCACGTGCCCCGGTCGTCCAGAACCGCCGTGCCGGCGACGAACGCCTGCTCGAGCGCAACGGTGGCGAAGGTGAACGCCGGCTTCTCCGGGAGGGTCTGGCGGATGTTGCTCGAGATGAACTCGTGCGGCGCGACCATCACCTGGTGGCGGTGCCCGATGGTGTAGTGGGGAAGCCCGAGCCGCCGGGTGCGTTGCAGGACCGTCTTCGCCGCCAGGTGAAGCGTGCTTTCGCCGGCCGCGGGGCAGTCCGTAACAGCATGGTGGGCGAAATGCCAGGTCATCACGTCACCCTGCCGGGCGACAAGGGGTTCTCCGCACCCGATGCACGTGCAGTCGCAGGCCATGCCGTTGCGCGTGCGCGGGTCGAGCGCTCGAACGTGGATGGGATCGCCGGTGCGGTTGTCGATCGCGAGCTTGACGTGCCCGTCCGTGACGACACGTGGCCGCGTGAGGTCGATGATTCGGGAGGTGTCGAGGGTGGTCATGGTCACATGCTCGGTGGTGGAGCTATGACCAACGTATGAAAACCATCGATAAACGTCAAACGAGGGCGACGGCCGTGAAGGAAATGAACCAGATCATGACCAGGATCAGTAAGCATACGAGCAGCAGATCCTTGCTGCCGTCATCCTTCGACGTTCCCTGCACGTCTTTCGCCGCGGGAACGCAAGCCTTGGCGTCCGAGGCTGGGCCTGCGGGCGCTGCCTTCGGGGCCGTGTCTTCTCCTGCAGCCAGTCCGATCACTAGTCCCGTGTTCATCGCGTTCACGGCAACCATGTCGTCTTCGTACGTGTCCGCATGAGCGTTCGGTGCTGCGAACGCAAGTCCCAGCGCGATGATGGTGAACAGCCGGCGAGGTTTGATGAACATGGTGGGTGGTCTCCTGGCCGGACATCATGGGGTGCTGCCTCTGCCCTTAGCATCTCTCCAGGACTTTTGAAGTCAAGGGTAAATCTGTAATCGAGACCTTGCGACCGCAAAAATACTTGTCGCGGAACGCCAAAACCCATTTTTGGAGCCGGAGGCTCCGGGTCCGACGCTCACGCGCTGTTGCCTGCGGAGCAGGGTGAAACGCACCTGCTACCATCCGAGCCCGCCTCAATCGCCCCAGCGATCGCGGGTTCGGATGCAAAACACCGTTGTCGCTCGAACCTGCTCCCACGTCAATATCTAAAGCCGTGCCCGCGGCCGGCGCACCGGTTGGTCGTCCTGCCGCGCCATCGCCTGCTCCGCCACCTCGCGGAGCGCCTGCGCTTGCGCGTCGAGGACGCGGGCCAGGATCTCGATCGCGTCGCGGTCAATGTCCTCGCTTTTGATCGCTTCACCGGGTCGCTTGATGTGCCGGATCGCGAAGAGTTCGGACGTGCCCGCGTCATCGTCCATCTCCACCGTCTTTCCGTCCGGTGCCACGACCTCCCCGTCACGCCCTCGGTTGTTCGCAACGATCTCCCGCCACGTTGGGTCGCTCAACGTTTCGAAGGCACCGCACCGGTGGATCCACGATGCTTCCAGCCCGGTGAAGAGAAACGCCGGATCCACCGGTCGGCTCCCGGTGCGTTCCTGCACGAAGGCGTCGAATCGCCGGTCGAGCGCTCGCAACGCGTCGCTGTTCAAGTTGCAGCGCTGGTCCCACCGGTCCGGGTTGAGCACCTGGTGCAGCACACGGTTCGTGTACGTTTGCAGCACGCAGGGCCGTTCTTCGTGGTGCCAGAGCGCCCGGGATTGCTCGAAGAAGCTCATCGCCGCGAAGCCCTCGCCGTCGACGCGGTCCACCGACGGCGCGTGTTTCCACCCTGCCGGCAGGGTGACCCACGCAAGTTCCTCGGGGGTGAACGCAGCGCCAAGCGCGCGCACGTCGTCTAGGTCGAAAAGGCGCTCGTTCATCGTCGTCGCTCCTTCAAAGCCGAGCGCGCGCACGGCGCACGGGTTGGTCCTTCTGCTCTGCCATCGCCTGGTCCGTGGCCTCGCGGAGAGCAAGGGATTCCTCGTACATCGCCTTGCGCTGCATGATCTCCTCCTCGCTCACGCGCTCCGACCAAATGATCCCGATCTCTTCCCCAGGGTGTTCGATCGTATGGATGACCAGCAGGATGTGTTCGTCGCGATCGTTCAACCAGCACGCGTCCAGCGCCGTGAACGGTCTGCCTGAGCCTTTGTGAGCCCGCTTCGCCACCAGCGCGTCGAAGCGACGGTCGAGCGCTTGCAGGACGCTGCGCGACGCCGCGCTGCCCTTCGTTTGCAAGCCGGCCGCTTTCAGCGTCGCGTGCCAGGTCCGGCTGAAATACATTTCCTGTTCCGCGAGTTGCATTGCCGTTGTTTCGGTGCCCGGTCGCCAGGAATGCTGGGTCAACTCGCGGAAGCTCAAGCCGGAGAACTCCGCGTGTTCGGGATCGTCCAACGGTGCCGCGTCTTTCCATGCCCGCGGGAGGGTCACCCATCGCAGTTCCTCGGGGGTGAACGCAGCGCCGAGCGCGCGCACGTCGTCGAGGTCGAACATCCGCTCGTTGGTCACGGTCATCGCTGCCCCGCACCGTTCTTCGCCACCGCCCGCGCGATGGTCTGTTTGTCCAGGTCGAGCCCGTACGTCGCGTCGTTCTCCGGTGCCGCGGCGTTTCGCTCGTTCGACGCCACCTGCCCGACGCTCATGTGCTGCGCTTCGGACTCGTGCGAGAGCACCGTGACCACCAGGGTCACCAGCAGCGCTACGACCAGGAGCAGCAACACGGACAAGCCAGCGGCGATGGCGTGCCCGCCTTTACGCTGCTCGCTTTGCTGGTCCCGCGAGGTCCACGACGGGTCTTGATCGTTCATGCCAGTTCTCCGGTTGCGACCGCCGGGGTGGCGTTCGTACCGGAAAACCAGCCCTTTTGGGACTGGCACTGCGGGAGGATCGACGCGGTAGGGTCAGGCCGCGAGCGCGTAATCCGGGAACGGGTTGCGCCGCTCTTCGAAGTCGTGCGCCGCGCTCGCTGCGAGCCCCACGATGTGCATTTCGATGACGGTGATGAACACGCCCACGTCGGTCTTTTTGCCGTCCCCTTCGAGCCAGGCGTGGATCTCCTGCGCTGCGTCCCGTGCTCGGGTGTAGGCGAAGCGGAGCCCATAGAGGTCCAGCGCTGCCAGCCAGACGAGAGCGATGCCCGAGGCTTCGACGCCGGCGTGGTGGCCGACCCGTTGCTCGTCTTGCGTGCAATGCACGCGGACGGTCCGGCCGTTGACGGTCAGGGCGATTTCCACGCTGACAGGCTGGGGCCTGCGCGCGATCATGCGGACCATGCCGCGGTCTTCGATGGCGATGTAGTCCGCCGGATCCGTCGAGACGGACGCGTCGATCGCGACGACGTGCGCGGATTGCAGGGCGATTTCGAGGGCGCGGTCCTGAGCGGTGAATGCGTGAGCTTGCATGGCGGTCTCCTGGGGGATGAGAGGCTTGCCGGTCCGCAGCACTGGGATCACGCATCGCCTCAACAACAGTAACTCCAGGGATTTTTAAGTCAACGGCAAATCGGGTATCGCGACCGTTGAGATGCAAAAATACTTGCGTCATGGGGTGCGTTGCACCCCCACACCTTTTTTGGGGGCGGGGCGCCCTTTCCCCCGACCCGGACGGCACCTGCGGTGATGGAACCCGGGCCGATGCCGCTGCTCCGATGCTTGATCGACGAAACCGTGTGATACAGTTTTTTGGACAACAACGATCAGCGGATTTCCGCGAGGATGAAGATGGGATTGTTTGGCAAAGGACAAGCCAGCGCCGGTGGTGGGGACCCGACGCTCGAGGAGTATCGCGAGTGCCACGAGCACCGTCGGGCGATGCTGGACGGGTTCAGGCGGAACGCGTTCAAGAAGTATTCGTTCATCTACCCGGATGCCGTCGTCCTGATGAACCGGTTCCGGCACACTTTCATGATCCTGGACCGGAAAAGCGGGCAGATCCTTCACGGGTTGTTCGCTGACCGGGAGTGCCCGTTCCTGGAGTACGTGCCGGCGGACGCCGAACCGCATGTCCGACGGGCAGCGGTGAACGCGTACCGAGAGCAGGTCAAGGGGATGGAAGGCTTCGTGCGCAAAGATTCGCGGTACAACCCGAAGCATTACGTCTCCCGCGCGTCCGCTACCGGGAGCGACTTCCTGAGGATCGACGGCTTTTACGTGTGGCACACGTCGGAGGTTCAGATGCTTTACGGCGCGTCGCTGTTCCTGGACGGCCGGCGGATCGCCACGTCGGCGTACTGGAGGCCCAAGCCGCTTCACCACTTTTCGTCGGAGATTTTCGATTACGTTGTGGCGTACCGGCCGGAGACTTCGACGGGGTGGTCGAGCCTGGTGATGATCCTCGGGGAGTTCGACTTCGGCATGAGCGGGGCGGATTACCGGTACGAGGTGCAGTTTCCGAACACTGTGGCGTTTGACGATCCGACGTTCGACGCTTCGTCGAAGGCTGCGATCCTGGCCCTGCGCGACTTCATGTGCGGCATCGAAAGCGCTCTTGTAGAAAAGCAGGTGGATGGGGAGGACAAGGACGACTTCGTCCGCGACGAGATGAAAGCGTCGCTCGATTCGCCCGGGGATCCGTTGCAGTAAGACCGGCGCGGGGCGCATGAGGTGCCGAAGCACCTGGTGATGCGTTCCACCCTGCCTCGGGGGTTGACTCCCCGTTATGCGTCCACTATGTTCGTGG
Source organism: Paraburkholderia sp. BGA-UO-ETr-F21 (assembly GCF_059567925.1). Classification (NCBI taxonomy): domain Bacteria; kingdom Pseudomonadati; phylum Pseudomonadota; class Betaproteobacteria; order Burkholderiales; family Burkholderiaceae; genus Paraburkholderia; species Paraburkholderia sp. BGA-UO-ETr-F21. The sequence continues at coordinate 506,576 of NZ_JCAQOY010000005.1, forward strand.
ACAGGTGCCCATAAGTCGCGCTCCGAAAGTAGCGCCGTCCGATCCGGACCAAGGCCCATCCGTCGCAGGGTGGGCTTTGCTTTTGGGGGATCCGGACATGGAAAGGCCCGGTTGCCCGGGCCTTGGCGGTGGTGCTGTGGGGATACGGGTCAGACTGCGAAACGCGGGTCGTCTTCGATCCGCTTCATCGTGCGCGCAACGGGGGAGACCCGTTCCCACCGGTACATCGTGGTCGCGAAGATGCCGGCTGTCACGAACGCCGCTGCGATCACGCCGGCGAGCATGGCCAGCGACGGGATCACCGCCGCAAAAAGGTGCTGCATCGTATCGCTGGCGTGCGGGTCGCTGAGCACCAGCCCGGCGTGCACGATGACGGCGGCAGACGCGATCAGCGTCAAAACGGTCAGCACCTGCACGATTCGATTGATCTTGCGGTCCAGGTGTCGCTCGCCCTGCGCTGCCCATCGGTCGTAAAGTTTGAAGAGCATGGTGGTCCCCCTTGAGGTTGATTGACGTCCCTGCGCGTGATTCAGGGTCTGCTTTCAACGTAGCGAACGCGCAGCGGTACACAAGCGTTCGAGCGCTCGATTCCCAAGTTTTTTTGAGGGATTACGGGTGCTGTCGCGACGTGATGCCCCGAGGCGTGTCGAAACCCCAAAACTTGGGACGCTTGCGCGTCCTTGGGCACGCCGCTTCGCGCCCATTGCTCCGCTGGGGTGGGATGCACCCAGGGCGGAAGGAGCCCGCCTGTTCCACCGCAGGTGCGCGCGCGGGTGGGTGCCCACGCCTCCGGCGAGGTTTTCCGCTTGGCGGTCGCCGCGTCGCCCATGTGAAAAGACCCGGTCGCCCGGGTCTTCGTCGTCAAAGCACGTACAGGACCGTTAGCCCCCGCGTTCTTCCATCATCTTCTGGACGACCGCCTTCGCGATCCGCTCGGCCATCCCAGGGTGCACCGGGGTCTTCGTGAACCGGTTCAGCACCTTTACGTGCGGTGTGCCGTCCGGGCCGTACATCGCGATCACGTGGTTCGTCTCGCCGTCGATGCCCAACGACTCGCACGCCATCTCCAGCACCGCCCCCGCGGCGTCCTTTTGCAGAACCCGCGCGAGGTCGAGCGGGCTGTACGGACCGCCCTGGTCCTCCGGGCGGTGCCGCAAGGGCATGGTCATCAGGTTGTTCAACCCGTCGCCGTCCGGACGCAATGCGATGAGGTAGCCGACGGTGCGGGGATCGTCGCTCAACACCGCGAAGTGGAGCGCCACCGCCCCGGAGCTTTCCTTCACGTCGAGCAGGGAGGTGTCGTCCTCGTTGACGAGCGTTTGAACCGTCGCCAGGTCGCCGGCCGCGCACGCTTCGGCCAGGCGCTCGAAGCGCTCCCCTTCGCTGGCGCTGGCGGGTTGTTCGTCGACCGGGTCTTCCTGCGCTGCCGGAACGGAAGCGTTCATGGTCGGGTCGAGCAACGCAATGACGTCGCGGTGCCCCGCCGCGTGTGCGAGGTCCAGCGCGGTGATGCCGTCGTGCGATGCCGCCTGCGGGTCCAGCCCTGCGTCGAGCAGGACGCGCACGACCTGCGGGTTTCGTTTGTCCGCCGCGAGGTGCAGCAGGGTCAAGCCGTCCTCGTGGAACTGCGCCAGTGCAGGGTCGTCGCGCAGCAATCGTTCGAGCGTGGTGTGGTCACCGCTGGAGATGGCGTCCAGGACTTGAACGGTCGCATCGGCCGGTTGGGGTGCCTCAGGGGCGAGGGAAGCCTCGGGCGGGCTGCTGGGGACCGGCGCCGGTGGTTTTCCGTTCATCGCGTCCTTCGCGGCCTGCTCGTCCGCGACCCGGCGTTTCGCGTCCGCCCACGATTTGCGCAACCGTGCCATGACGCGGGACTGCCCGGGTTTCCAGTGGTCGACCAGGTCATCGACCGGCGTTCCGTACAGGTGCTTTTCCGAACCCAGCAGGACGCGTTGCTCGACCGGTGCGGTCGGTGTTGCGCGAGGTTCGGCCGGCGCCGGCGGGGTTGCCGAAGCACCCGTGTTCGCTGATGCACCTTTGTTCGCCGAAGCGCCGCCCTGCTCCTCCTGCTGCTCCCGCTCCTCCTGCTGCTCCTTCACCTGTTTTTCCGCGCGCTCCGCCAAGGTCCGGTGCGCCCGGTCGCCGGTGTATTTGTTGAACACCCCGACGTAAAGCCCGCCGTCCGGTTTGCGCATCGCTTTGACCATGAAGGTCTCACCGTCGATGCCCTTTCCGCCGTCCGCTGCGTCGCACGCCTCTTCAAGGATCGGCACCGCCGCCTTGTTGCGCAGGATGCGCGCAAAGTCTAAAGCGGTGTAGGGACCGTCGGTGTCCATCCCGGGGACGTGGTCCTTCATGCGGGCTTGCAGGTCGATGCCCTGTTCGACCAGGAACGTCACGACGTCCGCGCTTTCGCCGGCCACCGCTGCGTGCAGCAGGGACGCCCCCTCCGGGGTGGTCATTGTCAGGACCGGATCGCCCGGACCGGCCACCAGGCTGCGCAAGGCGGCGAGATCCCCGTTTTCGCATGCTTCCGCCGCCTTGCTCGCGCGTTGCGCGGCCATTTGTGTTGCGTTTTCGGCGGTCTTTTGCCCGCTGGCCGGAGCGGGCTCGGCCTGCTCAGGACGGCGTTCGAGCAGGCGCACGACATCGGCGTGGCCCTCCTCCCGTGCCAGGTCGATCGGGAGGAATCCATGGTCCATGGGTTCTTGCGGATCCAGCCCCGCCGACAGGAGCGCTTCAACGACGTCGCCGTGACCGCTTCCCGCCGCCATGTGCAACAGGTTCATCCCGTGCGGGCCGCGAATCCCGCTGATGTTCAAGCCTGCGTTGACCGCTTGTGGGACGATGGACGCGTCACCGCTGATCACGGCTTGGACGATCATTTGCATCGCTGCGGCGGCTTGGGGGTTCTCCCCGTTCGGTGCTGCGCTCATTCGTGGTCTTCCTCGTACTTGTGGTTCCAGAGCATCGCGCGGCCTGCACGTTGCCTGCGTGTTTTACGGCAGGTTGCCGGAAAAACTGAACATGCTGCCGCGTCGCGCGGTCCCGCACGCGGCCCGGAACAGTCTAACGCCGGGCGGTGTCGGAGCAGGTCGAGGAGCCCTTCGGGAACACCAAACCTTTTGGAGCCGGAGGCTCCTGGTCCAACGCTTACGCGCCGTTGCCTGCGGCTAGGGTGGAACGCACCTGGTGGTGCCCCGCGCCGTGCCGGAGGCGGCAGTGTCGGGGTCCTGCGGTCTTGCCCGGCTTCACCACCGCAGGTGCTTCCCGGGTTGAGTGCCCTCGCCTCCGGCGGAGGTTTTGCCCGCAGGGCATCTGTAGAGCCCTGCACCGGAGGTAGGAGCAAGGCTTAGGGTTTTCCGTTCGGTGGGTTCGGGTGAACCGCCCCAAAGGCGGGTTCACCCAGGAACCCCTCCGATTTTCCTCTAGAGTTTTGCTTATGTACGTACAGGTGGGGTGCGCGCCCCCTGCCGGGGCGCACCCACCTGTAGTCTTTAGTACTGTACGGGGTGGGAAATCGCCCGCAAACCCCCGTCGCGTAAGGCTTTTGCCAGACGCGTGCGTGTACAGAACTTCGCGGTCCGGGGGTCAAACGTGTACAGAACTTCGCGGTCGGGCGGTCCAGCGTGTACAGAACTTCGCGTTATCCGGTCCGCTCTTCCCATGACAACGGGATGTTGGAAATCGTGTTGTATATGACGCTGTTGTTTGACACCGCCCGTAGATCTGGTTTTCTGGGTAGATACCTACCAGGAGACCGCCATGCCGTACACCACCGTCGCCCCGGACTTCGTGCAGCCGAAGATCCCCAACGGACTGGTTCAAATGTTGGACGTGATGGCGGATTCGTTCCGTCTTTCGCGCAACCGTGTCGCCCGGGTCATCGTGGCAACGACCCTAGCCGATGCCGGCGCCCGGGACGCGATCGTCGCCGAGATCGGGAAGCAGCGCGGGAACCGTCTGAACGGTAACACCTCCACCGTCATCGTCTGGATGGACTACACGACGTCGATGGTCTTCGCCGACTTGATGGCGTCCACCGGCGCCCGGGCAACCGAGGTCGCTCGCGCGGTCGTCACGGTGGGATGCGCCCGCGGTCTTGCCCGCTTCTCCAACCTGCTGATCGCCGAAGCTTTACGCAGCCAAGCGGTCGCCGATCGCCAGATCGAGAAGATCCGCGTCCAGGCCGCCCGCCGCGGTTTCGACCTGACGGAGCGCGTATGACAAAAGCTCCCCGAAAATCGATGTTCCCGCGTCCCAACGACAGAGGCTCGGAGCGTCCAAGCAAGCTCGGGATGAAAGCCCCGACGCGTGACAACATCACGCCGGTGGAGGACCTGCACCTTCGTCCAATGGCGCTCCAGGCGCTGGCGACGCTGCACCAAGAGCAAAGCGCGGACTGGCCAAGGGGCAACCTCGACATGGAGCCGAACGCGTTTTCTCGAAGCTCGATGTTCGGATGTTCGCGCCGAAAGATCATGGTGGGAATGGGGTATCCGGAACGGATCCTTGCTGCGCAAGGCGCCTACGTCATCAAATACACCGGACCGGATCTGGACCAGAACGACAGCGAAGTCTGGCAACTCGCGCTTGCTTGGTGTCGCGCGTCGGGAAAGCCAGCGGGCTCCACGATCGAGTTCAACTTCAACGATTGGTGCCGTGTGCTGGAACGGTCGGAGAGCAGTGGTCCGGTCAATGACGGGATCATGAAATCGCTCGAACGCCTGGCGAGCGTCACCCTGACCTGGGATTCGCCGAGCGTGGAAGGGTTCTGCCACCTCATCAACGACGCCGGCCGAGACAAAACGACCGGCAAAGGGTTCGTCACGCTCAGTCGCCATGTCGCCGGGATGTTGAAGGATGACTGCACCGAGCTTCATTTACGCCGGAAGGTGCGCCTCAAATCGAGCCTCGCGAAGTGGATGCACGATTTCTTCTCCACGAGCAGTACCCCGCACCCGCACAACCTTTCCACCCTGCGTGACTTGAGCGGAACCAGCACCGATGTTGAACTGCGCATGTTCCGCGTCCGTGTCCTGAAAGCCGTCGATGAACTGAAGTCCTGCACCCCGCCCCTCTTTGCCCCGGAAACGCGCGTCGAGAAGAAGCAAAACGGGGAGTACGCCTTGTTCGTGGTGAAAGCGACGAACTCCCGGATCCTGCCGGTGAAACGTACCGAGCCCGTTCCGGCGTCGCTGCCCGCGCCGACCACGCCCGCTCTTCCACCTGCTCGCGCCGCGGTGGCCAAGCCCGTCCCGCCCGCCAAGCAACCCGTTCGATCGCGCAGGGCGCCGGCGTCGAGCAGCGACGGCGACGGCGACCTGCCCGTCTGGGATCGCAACGTTGACCCGTCGGACACCCGCTCGTCGGCGGACCGCAAGCGCGCTTACATTCGTGAGCGGGACTTGGCGAACGATCCGATCTACGCCGTGGGTCGATGACCTCCGGACGGGTCACCGGTGTGGGTGCCTTTCACCCTGGCGTTCCCCATGCGATGATGGCGCCTTTCCACCCTCCTTCCGCACGATGCCCGACCGGCTCCTCGACGATTTCCTGGACGCGTTCTCGTCCGCCCTTTCGAAGGTCTCGCCCACCGACCTCGCCGACGTCTGGCACGTGGGCGGTACCAGGCGTCGCACCGCGCTCTACGCCAACCTGCTCGGCCAGGTCGCCACGGCGCTGGGCCCGGAATGGGTGGTGAAGAAGGAGCATTGCCGGATCGACTTCGTGCTCGGCAAGACGATTCCGCTGCCGGGTGCGAAGCACGACGGGATCGTGCCGCTGATCGCCGTCGAATCGGAAAACATGGCGCCCGGTGCGTCGAACGAGGTGGACAACCTGTGCGCGCTGGCTGCGCCGGTGAAGGTCCTCATCACCTGCGCGATCTGGTCCCGCACCCCGCCGTCGCAGGACGCTCGGGAGCGGCTGCTCGAACGGTGGCGAAGCATCCACGCCGCGCACGTCGCCGCGCTGCCTGAGCGGGCGAAGGACGTGTTCGTGGTCATCGTGGGGGAACGAACGAGGAAGGGATCAACCCAGCGGTTGAGGTTCTTCAAGGAAGTGCTGGCCGGGCCGGGGGCCGACAGCAGCACGCTGGACGACCTCGTCCCGCCGATCGACCTGCCGTGAAGCGCGGGACGGACAGGGCCGATGGGCGTCCTGTTCTCCTAGCCCGCGGTGACCAGCCTGTTCAGGCGTTCCCTTAGGGTCCGTTGGTCGGTATGGCCCATGCCGCTCACGCCCTTCCGCAAGCCGGTCGCCGGGTCGCAATACAGCACCCGCCCGTGCTCTGCGCCGTCGTACAGGGGGCTGTCCTCAAGAGCGACCCACGGGCGTTGGGGATCGACCAGCACGAGGCTGAGGAAGCCTTCAACCTCGAGCCGACGCGGACCGATGGGGCACGCATCGCCGCGCGGATAAAGGTGCGCCGGCGTAGCACCCAGAAACCGCCCGTGAAGGCGCTGCGGCACCCGTGCCATCAGCACGTCCCACCCTTTCTGGAAGCGCCAGGTCGATGACCACACGACGTCCACGCCGGCCACGTCGTCGAGGACGGCTTCGACCAACGGCCAACGCGAGAAGTGGTCGACCGGGTCGCACGCGTCCGGGTGCAGCACGCCGTCCACGTCGAGGAACAGGATGGGAGCACCGCGATCGGGTTGAGCGGTCCCGCCGGGCCAGGCGACTTCCCACGTTCCGGGGAGAAGAGCGGAGCGCCGTCGCAGGTGCGCGCGGATGTCGTCGGTGCTGAGCGGAAGAGGTATCGCGTGGGGCATCGCAGGATTATCCGACATGGCGCACCCTTCCGGTCGGGAGCCGTCGTGTGCTACGTTATCGCCTTACAAAAACAGAACAACGGAGAGACAATGACCGGGGAACCGACTCGCCCATGCCACCGGCCGGGGGCGATCCATGTTTAAGGTGATGTTCAACATTCTGGTGGTCCTGCTGGCGATCGGCTGGATCAAGTCCTGCATCGATCGGAACGATTTTGAATGCGCTTATTGCGGCACGTTCCACGATTCGCACGGGCCGACACCGACGAAGAGCTTCACGATCAAGAAGGACGACCCGCACGTGCGCTTCTGCGACGCGGGGGAGGCGACCTACCTGAACCCGGAACGGCGGGAGTGCTGGAACATGGAGGTTTCGCCGATCGCCGACGACACGGGCAAATCCTTCATGCTGATGCTGACCCCGGAGGACGCTCCGAAGTATCAGAAAGCCCATCTGTACCCGGGGATGCCGTCGGACTGCAAGTTCTACCGCGGCGGGGGATGGATCTGCGGGGACACGATGACCTCTGTTGTCATCGGCACGTTCGGTCGCAGCGCGCACTGATCGCGGTGGCGCCCCGAGCGACTTTTTTGTAACAGTCGGGGAAATCGCTGCGGATTTAGGTCGCTCAACGCTATATGTGTGGCCACCTCTTGCGTTTCGAGTGTGGCGCCCTTCCACACATGTTCGGAGCCACCATGCCCCACGATCCGCAGACCCCGTCCGACCTCGCCAACGCCCTGCTCGCCTGGCTGCAAGAACGGCCCATCCACCGCGCTGGAACGCTTCGCCGCCTGTGCGGGAGCGACCCGGGGTTTGCCCGGTTGTGGGAATCGCTGCCCCACGGTGTTCGGCGCAAGACCGGTCGAGCGTTCAACCGCCTCGTGCGCGAGCGGGTGCGCCGCCCCGGTGACCCGTTGGTGTGGTGCTACAACCTGCCGGAGGCCGGACCAAACGTTCATGCGTTGTACGAGGTGCTGCCCGGCAGGACGTAGGACGTGCGGTGACCGGGCTCTCAACCCCATTGGGTCGCTGACGCTCCCGACACTCGGCCCGGACAAGCGCTCGAAGAAGTAGCGCCGGGCTCCTGGTCATTGGGTGCGTTGCACCCTAGCCCTGAGGTGACGGCGCGCAGCGGTCTGCCCAGGCCTCCGGCGGCTTTTCCCGCTTGCGGTTCGTAGACGTACCCAACGCCTGTTGCCAAGCACCTCCAATCCGTTAGCCTGGAATGGACCGCCGCGTTCGACGGCGACCGCCGCCCGGAGGAGACCATGCGCAAGCCCTACACCCCACGTTCCCGCGTGACGCCATCCCGTGCTGCAAAGCCGATCGTTCTGCCGTCGGCCGCAAGCCCCATCGTGTTGCCAGGCCCCGCGTTTTCGACGTTGCCCAGCCCGGTGCGCGCATCGGATCTCCTCCTTCGGATCGCCCGCCCCGTGATCGCGGTTGGATCGTTCTTCAGGATCACCACCCTGCCCGACAAGCCGCACACGGTGGTTCAGAAGGTCGTGCACGTCATGGAATGGAGCGCGATCGCGGTGTGCATCCTGCTCGCGATGGTCGAGCCGATGGTCGGGTTGTGGCCGTTCATCCTTGCGGTACAGGTGACGGCGCTTTTCGTGGTCGTCATGCGGATGCCGCCGGACACGCCGTAGCGGTCCCTGGACGACGATCCTGAGATCGCCATGGACAAGCCCCTGCTGGAACGACGGGAACGTCGTGCGGTTGTGCCGGAAGCGAATCGCCAGGTGGTCATCGACCAGTGATGAGCAGGACCGCAGGACGTGAAAAAGCCCGGAGGGATCCGGGCTTTGCTGCGACTGAAGGACCAGTGGGCGATCAGTGAACCATTGCCAGACCGCGGTGGTCGCCCATCACGATGACCTTCGCGCCTGCAGCGTCCGCTGCCTTCTGGATCTCCGTGATGTTGACGCTCTGAGCTTCGTCGAGCACGAGGACGTGATCCGCGGTGAGCGCACGTTGACCGCTTGCCAGGTCGTCGAGCAGCAGCACGTCGGTGGTGACGTCGATCCCCAGGTCGTTCGCCATCTTCGCGGCGGGGGTCCACGCGGCGCTCACGCCGAGGACGCGAGCGTTGGAATGGGTTTGGGTGATGAGGTTCAGCATGGTGTTCTCCTTCAAATGATGGTCTTGCGACCGATGGTGCGGTTGCGCCGACGGGCGATGTAGTCGCTGAGCGTCGCACCGGTGATCGCCCAGCGTGCCCGCAGGGCGCCCGGCTTCTGCACGTTAACGCCCTTGAGGTTGCCGAGGTGGATGTACGTCGAGACGGCGCCGGCCGTGATGCCGAGGATCTGCGCTGCTTCGATCGGTTTGTAGAGACGTTCCGGGTCGATCGAAGCGACGGAGAAGGCGGGGTCCAAGGGCTTCTGCACAGGTTTGCCCTGCACGATGCGCTTGGCGCGAATGTCGCGGGCGGCTTGTAGGACGTCGTTGGTGTGCTCTTCGAGGGCTTTCACCTCGTCGTTCAGCGTGTCCACAGCCTTGCGGTAGTTGCTTTCAGCCCGGTTGGCGCGTGCCAGAGCCAGAGCGAGTTCGTCGTTGTTCATCAATAACCTCCATCGGTCAAAGGGCGCGGGGCCCGGTACCGGGAAAGCCATCGTTTTGCGATGGTCACGGAGGTGTCGATGATGAAAGCCATGGTGCTGAACCCCATGACAGTTTTGAGTGTGGCGTGTCCGCGGGATTAGTCAATAGCCAGGACCGATCATGATCAGGGTGGCGAGGACCGATTGCCAACACCGGGCGGCTAACGCCGCGGGGCGACCCCGCTTACGCGCCGTTACCAGGGGATAGGGTGAAACACACCTGGGTGCGTAAAGGAGCCCGCCGTCTTCCCCGGAAGGTGCAGCGGGCGGGTGCCAAGGAGCGGACGCGACCAAGGTGGGTTTTGGGTTGCCCGTTGGGCACCCGCACTGCCGCTCAGAGCCTCCGCCGTGCTGCCCGCGCCCCCGGTTCCGGTTGCTCAGCGAGCGCCACCTTGCGCAGCGCCTGCCCTTCCCATGCGCGCACCGCTGCGTGCACCTGTTCCGCGGTGATGGCGTACACGCAGTCGTTGAGTTGATCCTTGTCGTCCACGATCGCCCGCACCGCGTTCGCTGGTACACCCCGGTCGAGCAAACGGTACGCAGTGTCGAACCGTTCCCAAAGGATCGCGCCGAGCACGCTCTCCACCGCCACCCTGCTGATGACGTCCGCCCCGTTGTTGATCAGCAGGTCCACCACGTCGGTCAACCCATTTTCCGCAGCCGGCCGGAGGGCGTCGGTGATCGCAACCTCGGGCAATCCTTCGTCCATCAGCCGCAAGGTCCAACGCATCGCGTCGACCTCGTTGAGCATCGATGAGTCGAGCAGGTGGCACACCATCCAGGCGTTTGCGTCCGCGACCGTGGTGTAGCCCATCGCCACCAGGTCGTCGCGCAGGACCGTCCATCGCTCGAGGTGGTCGATCGAATGGATCGCCATCTGCTTCAACGCTTCCAGGCGGTGGAGGATCCGCGTCCTTCGCGTGGCGTTCACGGGTCGCCGTACGTATTTCCGCGCGGTCGCCCGGAGGTTGGACAACTCGAGGTCGTAATGGACGTCCACGTAGCGTTTGACCAACGCCCGCATCGGTGTGGAAACCCCTTCAAACGATGTGATCGGATCATTGCTCTTCGCGATCGACACCAGCATGTTGGGGGTGAACCAGGCGCTGTACCACGTCCGTTCGCCCTTCATGGTGCGCACGTCCCACGCCCGCCCGCACGACGCCACCACGTCGAGGAGGTGCCACGCCCGTTCGACCGTGGTCGAAGTGAGGAGTCGAACCCACCCATTGTTCGAGCCGACCTCCTGGAAGCCGCGTAAGACGTTCAACCAGGGTCGTTGCGTGAGCGTCCTGCCCGCGTTGCGGCTCAGCATGGATTGGAGCATCGCGTGCAGCAAAAGGTCCCCTCCGTCCTTCCATATCGCGTGGCTTCTGAGCAGCGCCAGTTGCGTGTCCTCGTCTCGGCTGGCCAGATCGCCGAGGAGGGTCCGCGTCGCTCGGTAAAACGCCGAGTTCTCCGCCACCGGGAGGGTGCATCGGAATGGTTTCGCTGGGACGTACGATGCGACCCGGTCGAGCCAGCGTTGTTCGGCTGCCCTTTCCTTTTTGGCGTATCGGTCGATCGCTTTTTCGTGCTGCGCGATCTGGTGTTGGTACAGGACTGCCTCACCGTCAAGGTGCCCGGACGCCCCGCAGTCGCAGGTCCAGGCCCGTTGCTTGAAGTCCTTCCGGACCAAGGTTTTGCACGTCGGGCAAACGGGGTGAAAGCTCCGCGGGCATCGGAACTGCTCCATGATCCTCTGGACTCGCCAGTCGTCCACGACGTGGTTGCGCGCCTCCTGGATCAGGTCCAACCGGGCTTTGGAGCCGGGCGGGTGCTGTGCGAGGTTGGTGCGTAGTTCTTGAAGACCCTGCTGGATGATCTCCCCAGCAGTAGGAAATGGAACGGCAACGGCGAGCATCGTGGTCCTCCTTTTTCTGGAATGGTTCTGTCAAACCAACGTAGCGAACGGGAGAAGGATTGCAAGATCGGAGGAAAACCGGCGGCAGAAGCAACGTCAAAGGCATTGGGATGCTTGCGCATCCGGGCAACCCGCTTCGCGCCTATTGCTTGCGCAGCGGGGTGAAACGCACCTGTAACGGTGGGAGCCCGCCTTCATTCGCCCTTGGCGATCGCGGGATCAGTGCCCGCTTTTCCAGGTGCGGTGTTGCCCGCAGGGATGCGGTCTTCCCCTCAGAGCCTCCGCCGTCCCGCGCTGCGCTGCACCGGTTCGACCGTGTCCGCCAGCACCGTCCGCAACTCGTCCTGCTGAATGCCGACGAGCAACGCCAACACACGCTCGCGTTGCTTTCGCTCTCGGTTCGATTCGTTCAACAATCCTTGCACGAAGGCGATGCACGGTTCGATCCGCGCGCCATGCCGATGGAGCAGGTGGAAAAGCTCTTCCTGCCCATCGCGCAGGGCGTAGATCCCTGCCGTCCGTTCAGTGTTGCGCTCAACCGCGTTGACGTTCACTTCTGCGTCAAGCAGCGCCTGGACGATCTCGATGTAGAGGTCGTAAAGCTCAGATGCACGCTCGGTGCCGGTTACCATCCGCACCGCTTCATGGATAGGGAACGGTCCGTCATGGTCTGAATCGACCACGTGCTTCGGAAGACCGGCTTTCAGCACCTCGAGTGCCAGCGCAGGCTGGTGTTTGATCAGATCGCTGAACGCACTCGGTCCCATGTCGCGAAACGACAGGCCTGCTGCCATCAGTTTCTCGACCGCTTCAAGGCTTTGAAAGGAACGATCGTAAAGGAGGTGAAGGTCGTACCCCGCCGCGATGCGCTCGTCGAACACCTGCATCCCTGCGATGCGCAACCGGGTGTGCAGGTGCTCCTGCCAATCGTTGCTCCAGCGGTACCCATGGTGGCGCCCGGTGACCATGCCGTTGATGTCCAGGTAGGCGCCAGCGTTCAAGTACGCACGAGCGACCCTGTCGATGTCGTCATCCGAGGTGCCCGGTGGAACGCTGTTACCGTAGTAGATCAGCCAGACCGGTTCGTCGTGGTTCGTCCATCCCCCGTCGTTCAGCACCACATTATGGTCCGCCGGCAGGGTGCCTACGTGGCCCAGCCAAGTGTGGAGGTAGTCCACCATCCGGTGCTGACCGATTGGTTCGTCGAACCCGTCGCTGATCAGAGCCGCCAACGCCTCGGGATCCGAGTTCCAGTAGAGCAAGGATTCCATCGCCTCGATCCGCAAGTCCTTCGCCACCACCTCGTGGAAGAGATTTGGGAGTTTTTTGTTGCTCGCCGCGAGACGGTCCAGTAAGGAATCGATGCCCCGGTTCAGCGCCTCCCGGACCTGATCGTGGATCCGCTTGTTGTTCTGTGCCTCGCGATCGGTCTTTCGCTTTTCCTTCGCCGCGACGAAGGCTATGTGCTGTGCGTGGACCATCCACGGATGGATCGTCCCGGTGAAAATCTGGTGAAACGCGTTCTCGTGGAATGATTCAGGGAGGGTCGTGTCCACCGGATCCACACCGTCGGCCCATGGCGGGGCGGTGCCATCGCGTTGGGCGGTCTCGGACTGTGATGTGCACGGTGCGCAGGTCCAATGCTTCCGGTCGATGCGCTGCACCGTGCTGCGGCACCAGGGGCAATACGGTTTGAACGACATGGGGGTCTCCTCCTCTCGTTGGGTTGATTGGGAAGGAGCAGGTTCTCAAATGCCACGGGAAGGTCAAGCCCAGGTGCCGAAGCACCCCGATGCGTTCAAAGCCTGCGACGAGCGACGGAGGGCATCGACTCCGCGGACTCCGCTGCCGCGTCGAGCACCGTGCGCTCCCGTTCGACGCGCTGCCGGGTCGCGAGCCGGCGGATCTCGTCGCAGGTACTTTCTTCGACGAAATAGTCGTTGAAGGCCGCGTCGTCGTCGGTGAACTCTTCGAGGTCCGCCCCCGCGTCGCGCAGCGCTTCCAAGCATCCGGTCATGTCGCGCACCTGGTCCGAGAGCGCCTGGACAATGCTCACCCACACCGCCGTGCGGCCGCGCTCGCCAGGAACGCCAGCGTCCGCGGTCCGGTTGAGACCTTCCGCCGTGCAGAAGACGAGCCCGGCCTTGAGGAGCGCGATCTCGTCGAGGTCGGTCCGTTGCCGCCACGGGTCGAAATACACGCGGGACGACAGCATGTCCAGCACGTCCATGCCGCGTGCCACGAACCTTGCGATGCACGCGCGGGTGCGCTCCTCCGGAGCGATTAGCAAGATTTCCTCGATCTCCGGGTCCTTCCGGTAAGGGAAGCGCGAGGTGTGGTGTTGGTATGCCTGCATCATGAAGGTCGCCCGTCCTGTTAGAGCCGCCGCCGAGCGCGCCCATCCACGGTTCCCGCGGTTTCCTCCGCCACCCGGGTGAGCGTTGTCTGAAGCACGGCCACCTCGCGTTCGATGCGCTGCAGGTTCACCATCTTGCCGAGATGGTCCAGGATCTCAAAGCCAATGAGCGGGTCCTCATCGTCGAGGGGATCGTACGTGGCGAACTCCACCCCAGCGGTCCGCAGCAAGGCGAGGCATTTGGGAATGTCCTCCGGCTCCGCGTTCCGTGCCAGCGTGCCGACGATGCCCACCCACGCCGGATGGGTCCCGGCGAGCCCGCGCACCCGATGCAGACCTTCGATCGTCGCGAGATGCAGACCCGCAGCGAGGCGCTTGACCACGTCCGTCGCTTCCTGGTGGTCGGGATCCTTGTAGTAGCCGTCGTATTGCAACAGGTCGTGCACGTCCATCCCACGCTGGGCGAACCGCGCCAGGCACGCCCGGTCGCGCTCGCGCCAGTGGATGCGCAGCATCTCGTTGATGTCGGGGTCTTCCCCGACATGGAACCGGAATCTCGGTGGAACGGCGAGCATGGCGGTCTCCGTTCAGCCCTGGGCCTTCGGCTGCTCTCCGCGTGCGACGTTGCTCGTGAGCAGCCACACCAACACGCCCACCGCGCCCACCGGCACGATGGGGAGCATGACGAGCGACCAAAGGGCGTAGAGCAGCAGTCCGGCGACGGTGCCGACCGCGTTGACGAGCAGGATGAGCAGCGCGGGGATGCTGGCGCTCGCCAGAACGAGGCTGGAGAGGTCGAACGAAAGTTGCAGCATGATGGTCTCCTTCGTGTGGGTGACCCGACGACGCCGGGTCCGGTACCCACAAGGCCAGCCCGGAGGGACTGGCAACGGGAAGGATGTCCCGAGGGAGGATCACTTGCCGATGATGATCGCGTGCGTGTGGTGATGAACGACCTCGTCCGACGACGGCAGGCAATCCCAGAACATCACCCCCATCCCATCTCGGCCGGATACGTGAAATCCCACGGGGAGATACCGTGGTCGAGATCGCCGCTGGCGCCCATGATGAACATGCCGTTGCCCTTGATGGGACGCGTTGCCAACGCCGCAAACGGGGCGCTCGAATCGTGCTTCTTCACGAACGCTTCGATTTCAGCGTTACGTTCGGAAAGCGCCTTGCGATATTTCTTGCTCATGTTGCTGTCCTTGATGGTGATCATGATGGTCTCCTTTGGGCGGATGACCCGACGATGCCGGGTCCGGTACCCACAAGCCAGCCCCGAGGGACTGGCAACGGGGGATGAAAAGTTGTTCAGCGGATTAGTCTGACTTTGAGAAAAAGTAGAGCCCGGCCGCCACCGGGTAAGCAACGAACGTGATCAGACGCAGCATCGCTCCGGTTGCGCTTTCGGCTTCACCCATCAGTTGTCCAAGCCCTACGAGATACGGCATGAAAATCAGCAAGGCACACACAATAATCATGATGGCTTCACCGAGCGTGTAGGTCTTCTCCTGCCGTGCGGCCGGTGCCTTCGGTCCATGCGTGATCTGTACTTCCTTCCTAACGACTTCGATCGCCACCGTGTGGTCACAACTGTCTGAAGTGCGGTCCTTGCGGATCTTGAAGTTCTTGATTGCAGCCATGGTGTTTTCCTCCTTTGGGCGGATGACCCGACGACGCCGGGTCCGGTACCCACAAGCCAGCCCCGAGGGACTGGCAACGGGGAGGACGAAGGTGGTGCGTGTTAAAGGTCGTTGAACCCCACGACGATCCTCGGTTCATTCTTTCGAGCTTCGATCAGCCGGGCGATGTCGCCGTCGTCCAGCCGGTCCACGATGTCCTCCAGATCGTCGTCGCGCATTGCTCGAACCAGTCCGCCCTGCTTCGCGTTCGGACGAAGCGTCGAGCCGCGCGTTTCAGTCCCGGTGAGAACGTTCAGGTGCAGGTCGTGCATGGTGGTCTCCTGGAATGTGTGGGGGGTGAGAACACCCTCGATTTACGTTAGCTCGCGCAAGGATTTATGCAAGGGCAGCGAGGCAAATATTTGAGGGTTGGTCAGAGGCGAGCGCGCCGGCGTGCCACTTTGTGTTCGATGTTTTCGAAGCCGCGGCACACGTACCAAAGAATCCCCAGGGCGAGCGCCGCTGAGGACACGACGTAATAGAGGAACGCCACCGCCGCCCCGTTGCCGCCATGGGCGCCCGTGAACGTTGCAAGGGCGAGGGTCACCAGTGCGATGCTGAAGAAGGTGCGGGGGATGCGGTGCATGATGATCTCCTTGGGTGCTGTGCTGGGTGATCGATCAGAGGCGAGCGCGCTTGCGTGCGACGGGAACGATGCCCGCCTCGTCCGAGGTGTCCTCCGACACGGATCCCAGGACCACCGCCTCCGCTTCGATCGGGGTGAGCGCGTTCGCCTTGGCGAGGAGGTCGGCTTTTGCCTTGGCTTTCCGCATCTCCTCCGCCCGAGCGCCAACGCGTGCCGCCACCTTCTTCAGGTGCATCGGTTTGCGGAGTTTGTAGTTGCCGTGGTCGTATTGAAGGATTTGAATCGACGCCGGATCCGCGCCGGCTTCTGCAAAGCGTGTCAACACATCCTCGTAGTTCTCGGGATCGCATTGCATCATCTTGAACAGGAGGTGCCACGCCGCGCGCCCGTATTTGTCGTCCGCCTCCGGGTCGCCCATGAGCCTGTTGAGGGTATCGTCGTTCACCTCCGTGAGAATCACGTCGAGCAAGCGATCGCGGATGGCTCGGTCGGCCATCATCACGTTGGACGCCGGAGCCCAACGGTCGAGCTTTCCAGACTGCTGCAGCATGGTCGCGCCAACCAGGTCCGGACGTTTGAACGTGAGCCCCAGGGCCTGGTACTCCCAGATCAGTTTCAACCTTGGTTCCACGGCGCGATACTCGTAGCCGTCCGGGTCCGCCAATGCATTCCAGCGATGCACCATTTCCGCCACCACCAGCCCGCCGGGTGCCGTCTCAAACCAGGTCTTTCCGTCCGCGTAGCCGAGTGATGCGCGCACCTCAGCGGTGGTGCCTTTGCCGAAGACGGCTTGAAGTGCGTTTTCATCCATCGTCTTCCAGTCTGGGAAGATCCGATCGACCGCGATGCGGGCGTCACCGGATGCCTCGGTGCTAACGTAGGTTTCGATCGTGACCACCGCCTCATCGGATTCCTCAGTCGTCACGGGTGCTTCGATCGCCACCACGGTCTCCACCTCGACCGCTTTACGCTCGATGATGCCGTTCGCCTTCGCAAGGATGTCCGCTTTCGCCCTCGCCAGTTTCAGAGCTTCGGCATTCTTTCCGACCTTCTTCACCGCTGCTTCCAGGCGGCGTCGGTTACGGATGGTCTTGTATTTCCAGGTGAGCATCCCGATGCTGCTCGGGTCGACTCCGGCTTCGGCGAAGCGGGCCAAAACCTTCTCATACGTTTTCGGTTCAGTCTCCAACCGCTCGAAGAGAAGCGCCCATGATCGGATGTAGTCGTCGGCGGCTTCGATGATGTCGTTGAGCACGTCCGAAGAAACGACCTCGAGAATCGCGTCGAGCATCACGGGGGAGAGCTTGCGCTGAGCCGTGAGGATGTCCGCGGCCGGAGCCCATCGTTTCAGACATCCTGCTTTTTCGAGCAGGATCGCTGCGAGCAGGTCGGGACGCGCAAAGGTGCAGGCAATGATCTGGTATTCCTTGAGCACTTCCTCTACCCGCGATCGGCGCTCGTAGGGCTCGCCTTTGTTGCCGATGCGGAACGCCAACTCTGCGACCAGCAACCCGCCGGGCGCCTCTTCGAACCAGGTCTTGCCGTCCGCGTAACCGAGTGCTGCCCGCGCCTCTGCGATGGTGCTTTTTCCGAACACTGCCTCGACGGCATCCGGGGACATCGATTTACCGTCCGGGAAGATCCGTGCAACGGCGATCCGGGCAAGTTCGGTGGGTTCCGCGCTCGGGTATGGGCTGATTCCGCGAAGGTGGTTGACGATCGCGCGTCGGGTCACCGAGCCATCGCGGTTGCGGATGCCGGTGAACACCGTGCAGGCGTCCCCGACAAAGTAGCCGCCGAAGAAGATGATGCTCCAACCGAGGTTGCCGGCGATCATCCAGATGTCGAAGGAGTTGAACCCTTTGAACAGTCCAACGACGCAGGTCACAAGAGCGACGCCAACGTTGACAAGCGGAAAGCGATTCATGAAGGTCTCCTCGTGAGATGGGGATCGCCGCTTCTCGCGGTCTGTGTGGTGATTGGAAACTGCTCCATTCACGGTAGCTCGAGCCCGGCGAAACACAAGAGGGGTACGGGAAATATTTGAAGGTTGATGCGAGGTGCCCCAGCACCTGGTGCTGCCGGGACCCGTGATCAACCCGGAATCGATGCCCCCAACCCACTGGGACGCTTGCGCGTCCGGGCGACCCGCTTCGCGCCCTTTCCTTGCGGATGAGGTGCAAAACACCCTGCAAGGGTTGGAGCACGCCTTCATCGCCCAGGCGTGCGCGGGTGGAGTGCCTTCGCCTCCGGCGAGGTTTTCCCGCAGGGTACCGGTTGTGCCTACAAGCGTTTGCGTCCGCGGGACGGTACCGACTGTGCGTCCTGCACGGCCTTCTCCGCCACCGCACGGAGTTCAGCCTCCTCGACGTGCATCCGAACGCGATCGACCGCCTTCAAGCAACGGTCCACCGCCTGAGCCTTCTGCTCGTCGGGGAAGTGCCGTGCGACGCCCTCACGGGTGACGTCGGCGCCGCTCGCGAGAAGCGTCTGAAACGCCTCGTCGTCGTTGTCCATGTTCGCCACGGTGAAGAACAGCGTCAGCCAGAGCGGAAACGCGTTGACCTCTTGGTGTTCGTCCGTGCCCGCCGGGCCGTTCAGGACGTTTGCGCTCAGACGGGTGAGCACCGCGCTCACCCGTTTCGCCCGCTTTTCCGTGGGTGCTCTTTCGAACAGATACCCGTCGCCGATCAACGGCAGAATGGGTTGGCCAGCCGCCATGAGCGTGGGTAGGAGATCCGCAGGCGTGTGCAGCAGGTGGTTTGTTTTCACTTGCAGCCCGCGCGCCATCAGCAGGCGCACATGCTCCACCTGGGCCGGACTGTTCTCCACTTTGTCGAGGACATGATCCAGCGCCTCGTCCCTGGACACCGGATCCATCCCTTCCAGAAAATCGTCCAGCAGCCCCTCGACGAGGTGATGGCCCGGATCGCCGCTCGTGCGTGACAACATGTGCCGGATGAGCGCTGCCCTGACGGGGCCTTTTGAATCGCTCCATCGCATCAACGTTGGATTTTTCCTCTGCTCCTCGCGGATCGCGTTGGTCACCAGGACGTCCGTGGGGACGGTGTAGCCGGCGTTCCCAAACGCGTCAAGGTGGTGAGCCCAGCCGTCCATTCTGGAGAACGTGATCCGGTTGAAGCCGTCAAGCCACACAGGGATCGGTACAACGTCCGATGGATCGATCAACGCTTCCAGACCACCCCGCGTGGCAACGCTCAGGAGCACGTCCAGCGCTTTTCGGAACTGATCCGGTTTGAGCGCTTCCCGGCCCTGCACCGGATCAAACCATCGTCGAACGGCGATCGCCTGAAACGCTCCGGTTGGCGACAGGCCCCGTCGAAGCGCCTGCGCGAGCCTGTCCCAGTCCGCAGGGACGATCGCACGCTCCCACACCATCGCGCCCTCGTCTGGGAGGGACGTACGCACCGCTTCGTCGAGCAGTTGCTCGAACGGTAAGCGCCGCAGCCACGCGTCGCGTTTCTTCTTCACCTCCATGCCTTCGTCCAGGTCGTTCAGGAAGGTCCGAAGCTCGTCGCTGCTCATGGTGTCGATGTCGTGCATGGGAAACCCCCTTCACGCAGCGCGTTGGACCACGTTCCGCCGGAACGTTTCCCGCACAACCGCCTCCACCATCTTGTGTTTCACCGCCACCGCCTTCGCCGCTTCCCAGAACGCCGGGAAGTCGACGTGGTCCTCCTTCATACCGCGCCCGGCCGCGCTTCGCATCACCGCCTCGGCCATGCCGTTGACCAGTCCCCGCTCGATCCACGCCCGCTCCATCGCGATGAGCGCCGCGCGCGGGGAAAGCCCTGCGTCGAGCGCCGCTTGCCAGCGGTTCTGCCACCCGCCGGCGGTGGGTCCGTGCCAGGTGCTTTGGATGATCCGGTCGAACACAAGCACAGAGGCGTCCTCGTCGCCGGAGGAGATCGCGAAGTCCATCAGTTCATCCGGGTCGTACGCCATGGTTTCGAGGACGAGCGCCTTCAACTCCGGGTTGTCGCGGTGCTGCAGGATCGCTGCGCGACGCTGCTCCGCTTCCGAGGTGTGCACGGTGGTGTCCGGTGCTGCGGGAGCCTGGACGACCTCGGGAGACGGGTCGGACGGGTACAGGACCGTGTCGTCGGTTTCGTCGGTCGAGCGCCCGAACATGCGGTTGAGGAAAGCGGGGATGAATGCCATGGTCGTCTCCTGGAATGTCGTTGTAGGGGTTAAAGGCGAGCGCGAGCGCGGGACGTCGCGGTGGGTGAGGCGATCTCGCCGGCCGCTTGTCGAAGGATGCGGTCCTCCGCTCGGCACCGGGCAAGCGGCAAGAGGTTCCATTCGGGTGAGGAAGGTTCAACGTCCCCCAGAAGCTCCTCGGGACGCTTCCCTTCGTTGTTTCGGACCAGTGGGTCCGCACCCGCGTCGAGCAGGTTCTTAATCACGCCCCAGTGAATGCCTTCGGCAGACCAGTTCTCAATCACGCCCCACTGAAGGTTTGCCGCCGCGACGTGCAGCGCAGTGTAGCCGTCGGAATCCTGCTCGTTTGGGTCCGCGCCTGCGAGCAGCAACGCCCGGGTTACATCCTGGTCATCCAGAGCGCATGCGTAGAAGAGCCAGGGCACATCCTCGGCCCCTTTGATGGCGAAGGACCAGATGTTGAAGCCAAACGCGAGCGTCATGATGACCGCGCGCTCCGACACGACGGGCTCGCCCATGTACATTCCCTTGCAGAAGATCCGGGCCAGCATCTCGTTACGTTCGCCCTCGGGGATCGCGCTGAACGCCGCCACCGCCTTGTACGGGTCGCCCTGGGACGACTCGATCGCCCAGCGGAGTTCCCGTTTCGGGGCATGCTTAAGCGGGGCACGGAAACACGCCATGTGCGGTCGCAGCCTGTCGCGCATCGCAGCGATGCTCAGGGTCTCGCCGCGACCGATCCAAACGTCCTCAATCCCGTCGAGCAAACCTTGGTGAATCACCTGCTCGAACGCTTGCACGGTCGGAGCGATGCCGATCTTGACGAGCGAGCGGGCGATGCCAAGGATGGCGTTGCGCTGCTCGTAGCGTGCCGTCTCGCGGTCGGTGTTGGTCATGGTGCCTCCGATTACAGGCGCGGGCGGACGCGCCGCGGTGCCGGTTGGTTGTCGTTCATCGTTTCGTCGGCGGTCTGCTCCAACGCCAGGCGTTCAGCGCGTCGGGTCGCTTCGAGCAGTTCCTCGTGGTCGTCCTCGTCGATCTGGACGCCCGGGAAATAGACCTTACCGTCCTCGTCCACGCCTTCCACCTTGTCGAGCGGACGCCGTCCGAAGTTGTCCCGGATCAGCGGGTCCGCGCCACCGTCGAGCAGGACCTTCACCAACCCTCCGTCGCAGCCGTAAGCGAGCGCGTGCAAAGGGGTCTCGCCCTTCGCATCCCGCTCGTTGGGGTCTGCGCCCGCGTCCAGTAGCGCCTCGGCGACCCAGATCTCTACTTTGTCGGTGGGGATGGTGGACAACCACGGTCCGCTGGGGGACGTGGTTGATACGTCGAGACCAAGCTCGATCGCCAGGATCGCAGCACCCCAGTCCTCCTGATCGATCATCGCCTTCAGGAGCACGGCTTGCCGCTCCTCCGGCGCCATGCGGTGCGTCGCTTGCACCGCCAGGTAGACGTCGTACGGGTAGTCGATCGCCGCCTCGAACGCGCCGGCGGGGTCGTGCTCCGCCCACACGCTGCAGCGGACGTCGTGGAAGTGCTTGGCGTGCGATGCGAGGAACGTACGAACCTCTTTCTCGGTGATCGTCTTGCTGCAAAGGGTGACGTCCGGAGCACCGTCGAGCAGACCCTCGTTGACCACCCGGTCGAACGCCTCCGCGCTCGGGAGGATCCCCCGGTGCCGGAGCATCCGGATTCCAGCGAGCAGGACGAAAAGCTCGTCGTCGATGGTGTAGCGTTTGGTGTAGGTGTGGCGGGACATGGTGGCCTCCAACGAATAAGCCCGACGGTTCGCCGGGCTTTCGGTCAGGTCGCGCGTGCGACCCAAGGTTGAACGGTGTGGTGGTGCGGATGTGAAGCGCAACACCAAGGTAGCTCGAGGGATTTTTAAATCAAGGGGAAAACGGGTATTGCGACCGATGAACGACGTAATACCCTTGTTCGTGGAGTGCGTTGCACCTGATCCGAGGAAGACCGGAGCCGATGACAACCCCACCAGGGAGCCTGCGGCTCCGGGCGGTGCGCTCTCGCGCCGGCACCATTCGGGTGATCGCCCGCCTGCAATCGCCGGTGGCGTGCGCGGGTTTGGGAGATGGGAGCGCAGCGCCCCGTCTGCTTTTGACGTTGGATCCCCCTTTGCCTCACCCTTCCGCCCTAAAGGCGCTTTCGCTCGCACGGTTGCGCGGTTTCATCACCGGCCGCTACAACCAACACGGTGTCAGCGAGATCCATGAGCATCGCCCCTTCCCGTCGCCTGAGTTCGTCCTCCACGTCGATCAACGCCGGTCCGATCCTGTCGCTTTCGTTCCATCCCTTCCCATCACCGTTCAGCAAGCGCTGGGAGGTCACGTCGATGCCCTTGGCGCGCAGCCGGACCACCTGGTCGAGCAGGCGGTCGCGCCGTGCCTCGGTCGGAGCATTGGCGAGACCGGAGGTCAGCAGCCAGAACCACACAGGGCCTTGGGACCCGCCGTACGAGTTCCGCGGCGCGTTCAGGTCCTCCTCGCTCATGCTGTCGATCAGACGCTGGTAGATCGTCGGGATGGCCAGGAAGCGTTTAAGGCCCCACGTGCGTGCGAACTCCGCCGGTGAAAGCCCTTGATCGAGCATCGCCAGGATGACGTTGCTGAAGACCTGCACCCGATTGGGCGTGGCGCCGTCGTCCTTCGATAACCACTCGAAGGCGAAGCTCACGTGGGAATGCACGGAGGTCCAGCGACCCGTGGTGAGTCCGTTCCAGCGTTTCAAAGCGTCTGAGAAAAGCACGGTGAACGCAAGGATGTGCTCGGCGCTGCCGAAACGCAGGAGCGCTTCCCAGTTCTGGTAGCCGCGCTTGCGCAGCCAGACGCGGAGCACCAGGTGGTGGGTCAGCACCGCGAGGGTCATGGGGATCCGTGCCTCGCGCTCCAGAACGCCGGTGAGGAACATCTTTTCCTGCCGGTCGATGTGATCCCACGAGTTGATGATTTGATCGATGATCGACATGGTGGTCTCCTTCAAAGGCGCCGACGTGCGCGAGGTTGTGCGGGCTCGGTCGACTCCGCCATCGCTTCGTCGGCCGCTTCCAGCAGCGTCACGCGCTCCTGCAAGATCGGGCGCTTTTCGAGATACCCTTGGACGCGAAACCGTTCCGAACCGTTCAGGTTCAACGTCCGCATCGGGAGGTCTGCCCCTGCGCTCGCGAGACCGTTCACCAGGCGCGCGATGGTGGCGCAGTCGTTCGCCGTGTGTTTCGCAACCGCGAAGGTCCACACCGGAAAGAGGTCGTCGTCCACGACCGCGTTCAACGTGTCGGCCGTCACGCACGCCACGACGCGTTGCAGGAACGTGGTCTTTTTCTTCACACTGCCCGCTTCCAGCAGCCGACGGACCACTGCCGGGTCCGAGAAAGCATCGCCCACGTCGAACCCCTCTTCGAGCAGGTGCTCGACCACCCCTGCGCATCCGGAACGCGCTGCGAGTTCCATCACGGTTGTGCCGTCCGCGGTAGTCGCCCGCAGATTTGCGCCCCGCCCGACCAGCATCTTGATGATGATCATCCGGTCAAACCCGCGCGTATCCCCCGGCTTCAGCACCGCGTGGTGGATCGCCTGGTAGCCGTTGGTGTCCACCGCGTGAACGTTCGCACCGGCGTTGAGGAGCGCGCCGATCAATCCAGTCGCTTCCATCGCGGTCATGGGAAGTCGCGGGCTTCCTGGTAGATCAGCGCACCTCGCCATCAGGGGGGTGGTGCCGTCCGCTGCAACGTGGTTTGGATCTGCGCCTGCCTTGAGTAGTTTGATCACCCGGTCCGTGGCGCTTGCGTAGAGGAGCGCCGTGTTGCGACACGCCCCCGCGTCGATCAGGATCTGCGCCGCGCTGAAACTGCCGCCGCCTGCTGCCAGTCCAATGAGGGGAAGGTCGGAATCCACGCAAGCGCTCTTGAAGTCGAACGTGGTGAGGTCCAGTTTATCAACCAGCATCGCACGGACCAGATCCTCCGAGGAGCCGTTCCGAGCAAATGCGATCAGCGGACTGTTTTTAGGAAGGATATTCGTCGCGTTCAGTTGTGCCTGTTGCGCCGCGGTGATGTGAGCCCGTGCCGTGTCAGGGTCGTTCATGCAGAGGTCCAGCACTTTTATCTGCTCCAGGTGACCGCCCACGGTCGCCATGTATTCATCGCGTAGGTGTTCCGCGAACATCTTCCGGTCGCGATAGGCCATGGCGTTAACGCGGAACGAGTCATGAACGGCGACGGTGCGATGAATAACAACGGACATAGCGGTCTCTCCAACAAAAAAGCCCGACGGGGTTCGCCGGGCTTTCGGTCTGGTCGCGGTGTGCGACCCGGGTTTGAACGATGATGGTGCTGCCTACAAGACCAGGCTAGCTCGAGTGCAGAGAAATGCAATGGCGGTTCGTGAAATACTTGAAGGCTTACGTGGTGATGCACCAGACAGTGCCGGACCCCTCGATCAAACCGAACCTTTTGGGAGCCTGCGGCTCCGGGCACGCGCTGTCGCCTCTGGTCCTGAGGAATAGAGCCCCGCCACGCGCTTGCGAGCGATGTTCGGGGCGAGAGTGCCGTTTCGCCTCGGGTGAGGTTTTGCCCGCAGGGTACTGTCTTGCTCAGAGCCGCGCACGTGCACGACGTGGTGCCGGTTTTGGTGCTTCTGCCATCGCCTGATCCGCGACCTCCGTAAGTGCTGCCCTTTCCTGCCGACGTCGCTCCGCGTCCATGTCGCGCAGCACAGGAAGGACGTCCCGGGCGCCTCCGTAGACCCTTGCCCACACGGTGTTGAGCAGGTCTTCGATCCGCTCCACGGAGACGTCGATGCCCTTGTCACGCAGCCGGGTCACCTGGTCGAGCATCACGGTCGATCCCTGCGCACGCCCGACCCCATACGCGGTCGCTTCAAGGAACACGAACCACGCCATCACGCCCTTCCCGTGGCTTTCAACGACGCCGGTGTTCAGGTCTTCCACGGTCATCCCGTCGATGAGCCGTCGGTAGATCGTGGGCTCGCACCATAGCCATACCATCGACGACCGCGGTGAACGCATCAACAGGAAAGGCGACAAGCCTTGATCGAGCATCGCCAGGACGACCTGCACGACGAAAGCCCGCAGTCGAAGTTCCGTTCCGACGTCGAGCGGAAAGACACTGCCGCGTCGGCTTTCCAGCAAGTGGGGAAGCATTTGGTGAACCACCGGCCCGCGTTGCTGGGGATCGTCCGCGCAGATCACGTCGGCGCCGGCCAAAGTGTAGGACGCAATGTGCTCCGCCGTGCCGGTCTTGAGCAGGGTTTGAACGTCCGGGTAGCCCAGTCGGCGGAGCAGTCGCCGACTGCGCACGTGGAGCGTCACGCCGTGGACAAGTGTGCGATACCGCTCGACGATGGTGGAGAACCGGGATCGCAGATTTGTCATGGCAGTCTCCTTCAATGCTTCAAAGGCGCCCGCGAGCGCGGGATGGTGCTGCTTCCGGCATGACGTCCCGCGCCGCTTGCCGGAGCGTATCTTCTTCAATCGCCATTTCCCAGTCCAGTTCGACCATGTGCCGCGCCAACCGCTCGCGTATCAGGTCGAGGTCGATGGGTTTCGGACCCCGGATGGGCGTCGCCCCGAGAACGATCATCCGGGTGCTCCACGCGTCGGGTCCGATCGCCAGGGGCACCGGTTGGATCCGGATGAGTTCGACCGCCCCGTCTTTCGGACGCCGGGAGAGCTTCAATAAGATGGATCGAAGGATTTCCACGGTTATCTCCTTACAGACGCGCACGTGCGCGTGGTTGTGCGGGGTTGAGAACGCTCGCCTTCTCGACCTCCAGCCGAAGCTCGATGCGCTCCAACGTGCCGTCCTGCGCCAGGTCGTCCAGGGTGTCGTCGATGAAGTCCAGCCACTTGGTCATGAGTGAGACGATATGTTCGGGGCGATCCCGTTCCGGACGCTCGTTCAGGATCTTCTGAGCGACGGGAAGTGCAACGATAAGGTCGTCGTCCGTCCCCTCGATCATCGCGGTCCTGAGCGCGATCACCGCGTGGAACGCCGCGATCATCTTGCTGAGCCCCTTCGTGCCTTCGACCACCTGCCCACCGTCCTTGAACGTCGTCCACTGATTCTTTTCGAAGAACTGCGTCATCATGGATGAGTTCAAGTAGTTCGAGGGAAGGACCCACTGATCACGTCGTGTGTACTCTCCCGTGTTCGGGACACGCTTCACCATCCGTTGACGACGCATACGACGTTCCGCCCGCGTGAGCGGTTTCGTCTTGAAGGCGTTGATGTTCATGATGTTCAAGTGCTGGACGAGGTCATCGCACGAGCTTTGGTTCACGCTGTTCGGAATCGGCGCGTACGGGTGAGCCGTATTTGATGAGGTGGTGGTCATGAGAGTGCTCCAACAAAAAAAGCCCGACGGGGTTCGCCGGGCTTTCGGTCTGGTCGCGTTGTGCGACCCGGGGTGAACGGAGTGGTGGTGCTTGCAAGGTCAGACTAACTCCAGGTGGGAGGAATGCAAGAGGAGCGCGCGAAATACTTGAAGAGTCGAGGTGGTGATGCACCTGATGGTTTTCAGAGCCTCGGTCGTGCCCGGGGTTGTGCTGGTTCGGGTGCTGCCGCCATCGCTTCGTCCGCGATCGCGTGCAGTGCTGCCCGGTAAGCGTCGATCTCCTCCTGCGCCTTCTCCGGGTTTTCCAGGCAGAGGATCATCGCCTCGGTTCGTGCTTCATCGCTCCTTCCCTCATCCGCGCCGACGGTGCTCATGTACTGCGAGTGAAGAGGCCAGTCGATGTCCTCCGAAACCATCCAGTCCGCGACGCTGCCGTACGTCCAAAGTTCGAGGGTGTGGTTCATGGTGATCTCCTAGAGCCGCGCCCGAGCGCGGGATGGTGCGGGTTCGGGTGCTGCCTGGTCCGCGAATGCGATCAGGTCCGCGCGTTCCTTCGCGCGTGCTCGCGTCTCTTCTGCGACGCGGATAGCTTCATCGACAGCCATCTTATGCATGAGGCGTTCGACCCTCATCGCACCCTTGGCCCATACGGGATGTTGCGGTTCGATTTTCCATGGTGCGACGGTCGATGGACCCTCATCGCGTCCAATGTCCCAGACGGGGGCGTCCTCGTTGAACATTGCTCCCACTTCATCTTGAATCAAGTTGGTCATGATGATCTCCTTACAGACGCGCCCGGAGGCGGGGTGGTGCGGGTTCCGGTGTTACCTCGTCCACCAGCGCGTGCAGTTCCGCGTTGAGCACTTGCCGCCGGTAGGTCGCGAGCGCAATGCGCCCCGGAGCGAACAGTTTCAGGTGCGTGTCACCGTCGATCGTTGCGAACCGGTCGTCCATCAGGTCAGCCCCGGCCGCGTTGAGCTTCGGAAGGATCGTGGTGAGGAAACGCTCGTCCGGAACGTCTTCGTCCAGATCGATGACGATCTCCCAGCAAGCCTTCTGGTCGTGGCTTGGGAAATACGAAACGTCTTTGTTGAGGTGCTTCCGGAAGGTCTTCGCGTTCAGGACGTCCGGGGTGAGCCGCGCGAGCAACGCGTCCAGGCAAGGGTCGTCGTTCAGGATGACAGTTGACGCCAACAGTTTGCTTGGCTCAGCAACGAACGGGATGCACGTTGCGATCACGTCTTTGCGTTCGACGTTGATAGCAAGGGCGATGATCGCCAGGACGGTCGTTTTGTTGATCAGCGCCGTCAACTTCGCCAGATCGACGCCCTCCATCGCCACCAGCGCCTCGTCCTGGGTTGTGGACAGATCCTGAGTCGAGCTTCGATGGCGCTGACCGTCGAGCGCGAGGTAACGCTGGATCTTCTCGATGCGAGTGCCGATGGTAGAGAAGGTGAACATGGAGGGTGCTCCAATGAAAAAGCCCGACGGGGTTCGCCGGGCTTTCGGTCTGGTCGCGCGTGCGACCCTGGTTGAACGGTGTGTGGTGGTGCTTATTGCAGCGTGGTCGCCTGCGGTGCGACGTACATGTCCCGGAAATCCTGGATCAGCGTCCGCAGGTCTGCGCGCGGGTAGCTCATCGTCAGCCCCAAGGCTTCGTCCACGACCAGTTCCACCACCGGCGGAAGCCGGTTGATCAGTTGCATGGCGTCGAGACCGTCGCTGCCCACCGCGAACGGGTTGGCGTGGAACGTGATGCACGTGACGAGGATGCCTCCGCCGTCGCCCGCCCGAACGAAGTCGAGGAATCGTGCGTCAATGTTCGTTTGGGTCTGGGTGTCGGCGGTTTGCATGGCGGAACTCCGGGGGAAGGTGATGGCATTGCGATCGCTTGCCTACATGAGCAGGGTAGCTCGAGGTATTTTTAAGTCAACGGCAAATCGGGTATCGTGACCGTTGCAATGCAAAAATACTTGCGTCATGGGGTGCGTTGCACCTACGTTGTCAAAACCCGGAATCATCCACCAACAACCGGGCGGCTGTCGCCGCTTGGGCGACCCCGCTTCGCGCTGTTGCCTGCGGAGGGAGCCCCGCTTCTGCCCTCGGCCGCGGTGTTAGGGGGTCGGTGCCAGGGAGCGAGAGCGACCCGGTTGTGGTTGTGGGGGAACTTGCCAAGCCGTACCGATCTGCTATCGGTACACCCATGCCCCGCCGCTGCGGGGTCCACAACCATCCAGGAGGGAGACCATGTTCAAGACCATCACCCGTGCGCTGCGCTCTGCTCAATCCCGTGCCAACGCGCCCACCGCCACACCGGATCGCGACGCCGAAGCCGTTCGTCTCGCCACCGTCGTTGCTGAGGCCGAGGCTGCGAAAGCCAAAGCCGACCAAGCCGTTCGCGATGCCCTCGCCAACCCGTTGGTCGGGGACACTACGCGCCACTGACCGGGTGCATGCCCCGCTTCGCCTGAATCAACAAGCGGACCCTCGGGTCCGCTTTGTTTTGCTGCTCAGCCGTGGATGCAGCAGGGGTCGCCTCGCGAGTTGTTGCACCCGCTGCACCGGTCCATCTCGTGCGCTTGCATCGCCATGTTCCAGCCGTGGATCCATGCCTTGAGCAAGTCCGGCACGTCCGCGAAGAACGCCGGCGTGTCCACGTCCTTCCCCGTTTTCAGGTGGTAGTTCGCGTCCCGGTGCCCCAGCACCTCTGCGTCGATCAGCGGTTCGTAGGTCGTGTCGTCGTCCGGGTCGGTGAGCAGCGCGAGCTTCGCCAGCACGTACTCGCAACGCGCTTCGAGGTAGGGATTCTTGCTGGTGTAGGTCATGGTGTGGATCTCCGTGATGGTGAGGGAGAGGACCGACAAACCGTAGCGTGCGGTCCGTGCGGTCAGGCCTTCAAGGGCTTGCGCACAAACAGGCTCGCCGCCGTCGCGCTGCGCGGGAAGCCCTGCACCGTGGTGTGGTCCTGGAGCGCCGCTTCCACGTCCGTGTGCAGGGTGTTGCCCGCGAAATGCACGCCGTAAAGCACCACCGCCACCAGTGCGCCTTTCTTGAACGCTTCCACCGTGAGGAGCTTGCGGACGTCCGGGGTCATGCGGCCGGCGTGTCGGTGCGCGATGCGCTGCAGGACGTTGCCGATCAGCCCTGCCGAAAAGGACCGTTTGACGGTGATGCGGTCGGCGCCCAAGGTCACGCGTTGCGGACCCGTGGCGCTTAGACGGAAGTGCTCCACCGGGGTCTTGCCGCCGAACGTGCCCGGGGTCGAGGCTTGCAACGGGAGGAGAAGCTTTAGCACCTGCTTCTCGCTCGGACCGTCCACCCACTCCACCATCAGCCGCGTGTGCGATTCCGCCTGCTGCGTTTTTACGTAGAAGCGTGCTCCGGTCTTGCCGAAAGCTTCCACAAGCACCGTTTGGACCAGTTGCGCGGTGCCCACGAGGTCCAGGACGTTTGCCAGCACTGCCGGGGACGTTGCCGTTGCCGGTGCCTTCGGCGTTTGGTGTTGAACCCTTGCTGTCGGGAGAGCCTGGGGTGCGCGGAAAGCGCGGTTTGCGTTGGTCGTGCGGGTCTGTTGTGCGCTGGTCATGCTCTCTCTCCTTTGGGGGTTGTCTTGCCATCGGGTTTCGCCTGGCGCCGAAGGACCCGCACGGGACCCGGACCATGGGTGAGACCAAAGCCGCACGCCGCGACCGACCAAAGGGAGAGAGGGGATCGGGTGCAGGCGAAGCGAAGAGCACCCATGGTTCATCAGGGGAACGTTCGGGTAGGCGTCCGGGAAAGGCGAAACGGGAGGCAGACCGCCAAAGGGGTGGACCAGCGCACAACGTGGGTAGACCTGCACGTCACCGCGAATGCGGTGATCGTTTCACCTGGGGTGAGGAGCACCCTGCTGTTCGGAGGTGAGGTTTGACGTCGAGGATGGGAAAACCCGAGACGGGCGCGGAGCGCCCATGGGCACCCGCCCGGAACACCGCTCGCGGAGAGCGGCCGGGCTGTGTCCGGAGGAAGGGGCGCGAAGCGAGGTGCCCTACGCCGCAGGCGGCCGGGTTGGTGGTGGCGGGTTACGGGTTTGGTGTTCGCCGTGTGTCCGGTCGTGCTTAGCAGGAGCCTACGGACGGACGATTGATCCCGGCTTTTCCCCGCTGTCCATCAGGCCACCGGCCAGCGTGTTCGACACGCGCCCGCCGGCGGAGCCGCCCGTGCACGCGTGCGTCGTGCAAAGGGGCGGCTGTCCTGTGCGTCTAGAGGGGGAAAGGCGCCGCGCGAAGCGCTGACCCGCTTACGGTGCGCCCAGCAGCATGTTGTTGAGCGCCGTCTTGCTCGGGACCTCGTTCAACTCGATCATTTTCACCAGCACGCATTGCAAGATGTTGAACGTCTGCACGAGGTGCGTCGTGTTGTGCTTTGGCTTGCCGTGCGCCGCCGCTGAACGTTTGTCGTACAGGTCGAACACCTCGCGCTGCCGTGCCAGGCGCGCTTCCCCGGCCGGGTGGAGGTACGAGGCGATCAGCACCGACACGCGGAACCGGAGTTCGGACGTGGATGGCGAGAACAGCGCTTCGAGCGCGCCCCACAGCGACACGAGCGTGAGGGCGTGGTGCGGGACGAACGTGGACAGTTCGAACGCTTCCATCGCCAGGCGGAAGTCCGCGTGCGTGGCCATCAACGCCACGGCGTGCGACCAGTATCTCCGGACCCAGTCCCAACGCACGTCGTCCGCCAGCGGGTTCACCAACGCCAGTTCGATGTATTGCCGGGTGGTTTCGACCGGGGAAATGCTCATGCTCTGGTCGTCGAGCGTGGCGATTTGGGACAGGGAATGCGTCGAGTGGACCAGGAAGCGGACGTCCGGCTCGATCACCAGGCGCATCACGCTGGTGAGGATGCGCGCGACGTCGAACGGATCGAGGTCGCCCGGCGGTTTGTAGCCGCTGGGTACGACCAGTTCGGCGTGGACGTCGAAGGCGTCATGACGTGTTGTCGCCTTCCACGGTGCAGGGTGATGCTTGCCCGGTGCCGTCGGCGGGTTGAACGCCATCGTGTACGAACTCATCAGATGCGCGTACGTGCGCTTCAGGACGAGCCCTTGCCCGAGGTCGATCTCGTCGGTGCCGGGCGGAAGGTGCACGCCGGAAAGCCCGGCGTAGAAGGTGGTCGCGGTCATCCGGCGATTCTAGCGTGCGTCGCGAATGGGATGGACCGTCGAGCAGGAAAAAGGGGCGTTGCGCCCCTTTGGTCTAGCGGTCCTGCCGTGTGTCCCACACCCGCAAGATTGCAACGGCGGTGGGTTCGTCCGCGTAAGGCGGAAGCACCTCGTAATGAAGCTCGTAGCGCCCGGCCAGGCAAACCCAGCGATGTACTTCGCGCGGTGGGTCGTCGTAGCCGTCGAGTTCTTCGCCCAGCCGGTGGAAGTGGTCTTGCCCCAGCCGTTCCGCCTCGTCGAGCAGTGCGTTCACGGTCTTGCGCGCGGTCGCTGCGTCGTTGAACGTCTTGATGTGTAGCGCGATGACCTGGAGGTCCGACATCGCTTTGCTGGTCGGAATGACCTTGATGCTCATGCTTTGCCTTCAGGCGTCGGGAGCGGAAGCTCGTTGTCCGTGCCGAGGCTGTCCGCCCACGCCCGAGCCTGCTCAATCGAGATCGTCCGCCCGGCCGTCACGTCGTCCAGGCCTTCCTGAATCAGCCGCCGCTTCTCCGCTTCACGCGCAAGAAACTGCACCAGTGCCTTTTTGATGATCCATTGCTTCGGCCTTTCCAGCATGTCGGACAGGGCGTCCACCTGCTGCGCGAGTTCGACCGGGACCTGCGCCGTCAACGTTCTCAGTTCCACCGTCATGACCCACCTCGTCTATTGATTTCCAATAGAGTCTATTATAGGCGAAGGTTGAGGCTTTAGCGAGAAGAATCGGAGGCGACGGAATACCCGAAACCCTTTCTGGATAAGGCTTTGACCATGCTGGACCGCCAAACCCCTCCCCTGCAAAACCGGGTGTGGTTGTCGGAAAGGTGCACGCCCATGGGACGACGGTGACCTGTGGGGACGGATCGACCCGCCCGCGAGAAACCGCCAAACCTTTTTGGAGCCGGAGGCTCCTGGTCCGCCGCTCCGCGCCTTCTGCTGCCGCTAGGGTGAAACGCACCCAGGGGTGAGGGAGCCCCGCCCCATGCCTGCGGCGCCGTTCGGGGTGCGTGCCCGCCTTTTCCGTTTTGGGTGTCCCGAAGGGATCCCGCCCGCCCCTGCCGTTACGCCTCGCCCGCGACCCGCCACTGCTCCGGTATCGCGCGCCACTGATCGGGGTTGAACTGGAAGCACCGGGCGCTGGGATGCGCGGACGTGTGAATCAGCAGGTCCGGCCGCACCGCGTGCAGGAGCCGCCGCGCCCTCTGCGCCGGCTTGCCGACCAGCACCACCGTGCGGAGTTTGGGGAGCAACGGGAGCAGGTGGCGAAGCTCCTCGACCCCGCGCCGGATCTCCGCCGCGTCGTACTTGATGGTCGCGTTCCACCCCGGGATGACGTTCCACAGGACCGTGCGCTTGCGCTCGATCCCGGCGGTGCGCATGAACGTGAACAGGTTCTCCGCCGTCGGGTCGTCGTTGTTCCGGCTGATGAAGCCGGAGCCCTGCTTCTTTCCCGTGGGCGACGTCATCGGGCCGGGCTTCTCGAGCAGGAACAGCATGTCCGCCTCGACCCCGCTGTCGAGCGGATCGAAGTCCTGAAACTCCCAGTCGGGGTGTTTCAGCCGCAGGCCACCGACGTAGGACGCCAGCGGTGCGATGTGCGGTTCGGTGAGCATCGCCCGGCGGAGCGTGACCGCCTCGCGGGCGCTCAGCGTGCGCGGGGCGTCAAGCGCCATTCTTCGATTCAGGGAGTGCCTGCCGGGTGATGCTCGTCCAGAGGCCGTGCACCAGGCCGATCAGGTTCTCGGCGGAAAGATCGGACGGCGAGGCGAAGCAATACGGTTTGATGGTGACGTAAGAAGCACCCAGCACACCCTCTGACGGAATGGGTTTGTTCCACATTACCTTGACGCCTTGCGTGCGGAGCAGCGCAACGGTCACCACAACACGTCCTTTTACCCCGAGTTCCTTGAACGCTTCCTGAAGCGCTTGGGCGTCGTGCGTTCGAATCCCCTCCTCTAAGCCACCCAAGCCCACGATCGCTCGACTGCCCACATCAGCCACTTCCCCCGATGACAGTTCGACCATACCGTCCCCGGCGACGTGGACGTAAGCGAAGCGATCCCACGTGGTGGTGGGGTTGGGATCGAACGAGCCGAACGTGTTGGGAGGCATGGCTCGGAGCTTGCGATCGCTCATGTCGTAGCCGTTTGGGCGAGCCCGTAAGAGCTTCCGCGCCGCCGCTTCGCAGTCTTTGGCGTCGTACGTGACATCAAAGTCGGGAATGCCGGTTGGCTGCGCCAGCAGCACAAAGAACGGTCCTGCCTTGATGGGCAGTTTCAGACCATCATCGTTCAGTTCTTCTAGCCGCCCCCTCAGGGCGTGTTCCGCTCGCCTGACTGGGTCGAGGAGTCTATGGTCAGATGCTTTTGGCATGCTTGCGCCTCGTTGGTCTTGTGTTGTTGTTGCCATCATCGACGGCTTGGGCGGGACTTTATCCGGACCCGCTCCGGTGATCGCACAGCGTAGCAAATCCCAATGAACAACGGTTGTTGAACAACGGTTGTGCACCTAGTCCACGGGCGGAGCGCCAGCCGGTGTGACCGGCGCCCGCGTTCCGTTCGACCCAGCGCTCCCGTTGAGCGCGAGGAGGTCGATGCCCGGTGGGCCCAGGTGTGCAACCGTGCTTACGCGTACGCCGGCGCGCCGCAAACCGGACCCTCCCGCTATTTCTGCCCAGCCGCCGTGCGCTTCGCCTCGTCCAGCATCGCCGCCGCGTCGTGCATCGCCTGTTCCATCTCCGCCGTGTGGTCCTTCACCGCCTGCCGGACGCTGGCGAGGCCCTGCTCCGCTTCTTCGACGATCTGCTTGCGCTGCTCCACCGCGTCGAGGTAGGCGTCGTACAACGCGGGAACTTTGCGGATCCAGTGCCAGGCGTCGGGCCCGGCGTCGTCCATCGCATTCGTCGGTGCGTTCAACTGCGACGCGGTCGCTCCGGCGCGCACCAGCAGACCGATGCGCAGCACGTAAGGATCCAGCGAATCTTCCATGTCCTCGCGGTCCTCGAATCCGCCGGTGGTACGCTCGTAAGCCATGCGGCACACGTAAGACAGCGGGGTCACGCCGTTGCACCGCTGGCTCGGGTTGGCGCCCTGAGCCAGGAGCATCGTGGCCAGGCGTTCGCTGGTGCTCAACGCCCAGGACAGGGCCGCTCCCGGCATAAAGGTCAGGGTGTCCGGGTCCACGCCCCGGTTCAACAACCGCTGGACGTCGGCGATCCGCTTCGCACGGCAGGCGGTGACGAGTTCGGCTTCCTGCAGGCGACGCCGGTGCTCGTTCTCCACCACCGGCCGCGGGGGAAGCCCCAACCGCTTGCGCTCCTGTTGTTCCTGACCGGGCGTCAGGTCCCTGCTCCATCCCCACACGTCGAAACGCGCGCTGAGCGTGCCCGGCGCACGGTGCTCCGTCGCCGGGCGCGCGGCGTTCTCCCGTTCTTCGACCTCGGCCATGTAACGGTCCGTCGCGTCCACCGGGCCGTTGTCCTTCGACTCGTCGAGCAATGCGAGCGGGCCGACGCCGGGAAGCTCGTTGATGATCGCCAGGATGTCGCTCACGTCGCGGTCCTTCGTCCGACTTTCCACGTCCGCGAGCGCGTCGCGCGCCTGCCGGAGGGTCGAAAGGGTGGCGTCGGCGTGTTGCTTCGCGCGCCGTGCCGCCGCCTTGCGTGCGACCTCCTCCACGGTGTCCTCCGCCCGCTCGATCGCGAGGTCGAGCGCCGCACGGTTCAGCAGGACCGGGTGCTTGCCGGCCAGGTGCTGGCGAAAGCCCTTCGCTCCGGACAGGGCCAGGCGTCGCAGGACGCAGCCGTAGCGCCGTGGCCCGACTCGCGCCGCGAGCAGGACGGCGACCCAAACGGGCACCCTGCGCAGGTCACCGGTCAGATGGGTCGTCAGCACGGTGTTGAGCACGTCCGCCGGGGTGCTGTCGATCAGCACGTTCAGCGCCGGGTTCCCCAGGGTGCGATGCACCTCACCGAACGCAAAAAATCGGGACCACTCGGCGCCCTGATTCGAGCAGTCCAGCAGCACCGCGGCGAGCAGGTCCGCGCGGCCGAAGATCAGCGCGGCGGTCAGGTATGCCTCGCGGGTGGTCTCGTAGGTCACCCAAGGCTGCCCGCTCATGACCTCCTGCACCGTTCGCTCGTGCTTTGCGCACGCGCTTTCCAGCACGGTCACCGCCTCGTGCGCGAGAAGGACCGCCGGTGCTTCTTCGAAGAACGTGATGCCGTCGGGGTAGCCGAAGCTACGCCGGACCTGCGGCGTGGTCGCGTCGCCCGCGTCCAGCGTGAGGTCGTTCAGGTCGTCGGGATCGTGGTCGTGTTTCAGGTGGAAATGGCCCATGCTGGTCTCCTCGGGATGCTGGGTTACAGACGTGAACGTTCGGCGCGGGACGGGACGGAGGCTTCGACCTCGGCGATGACGCTCCGGAGCGCCTTTTCCTCTTCGTTCATGAAGAGCTTGTGCAACGATGCCGCCACGCGCTCGAACCCGGTCGTGCCGGCGAGGATTTCGCGTCGGACGAGGTGCAGCCACTCCGGGATCGTCATGTCCCGGCCGTTGCCGTGGTGGTGGACGATCGTCCGGTCCGGTGCGCCGGCTTTCACCAGCGCCCGGACGCAACGGCCGGCGTCGGTCCACCATTTCGACGGGGATTTCACCTTCGCACCCTGGCGGTTGTTCGACGTCCACATGTAGGCGCTCAACAGCGCTTCTGCGATGCCACCCGACAGGTCGTCGTCCGGGCCGCGTTGGGTCAGCAGTTCTTTAAGGGCGGCAGGATCGGCCGCTTTCACCACGAGCTCGAAGCGCTCGCGGAACGTGCCGGTTCGTGGATTCAGGACGAGCATCGTCCAGATTTCCTCGCCGGGCTGCGCCAGCAGCGCCAGAGGCTGCGAGGGGTCCATCATGACGTCCGTGTCGGCGCCCCGGTCGAGCAGCAGCCGGACGGCGGACGTGCGCCCGATCCCCACGGCCAGGCGGATCGGCGTGTTCAAATCGGCGTCCCGTTCGTTCATGTCCGCCCCGTGGTCGATCAGCAGCGCCATCAGCGCGGGATCCCCGTTGGACGCCACGACCGCGTGCAAGGGGGCCTGCCCGTTGCTCCGCTGCGCGTTGGGGTTCGCACCGTGTTTCAGCAGCACTTTCACCGCCTCGATGCCCGCGCCCAGCGCGATGAAAAGCGCATGGTCTTTCTCGTCCTGCGTGAAGACCTTCGCGCCGTGGGTGAGCAGCATGTCCAGCACCATCGCCCGCCCGTTGAGACGGTGGGTTCCGTCAAAGCCGGACGCTGCGATGCCCAGCGGGGTCGTGAAATGCCGGCTTCCGTGGTCGCTCGGCCATTGCGCCTTCACGTTCGCGCCGGCTTCGAGCAGCATGGCGGCCCCGGGGACGTTGCCGATGTGCGCCGCGTTGATCAGGGCGTCGTCCTTCTCCTGCTGCGTCGCGGTGAGAATGGACAAGGTAATGTTGGTCATGCTGGGATCTCCGACGGGTTCTGAGTGCGCTGGGGCATACCCCAGGTTAGCTCGAGGTGGGTTTTACGCAATAGCGTCACGGGAAATATTTGAAGTGCGTCGGGCCTGATGACGGTGGCATGCTCAGGGGACGAAGACCCCCAAAACCTTGGGGGCGCAAGCGCCCGGCACCCGACCCGGAAAGCACCTGCGGTGGTCGGGAGCCGGGCCGCGTCCCCGGGAAAAGGCGCGCAGCGGTTCGGTTGCCGCTGAGGGTGCGGTTGATGAGCCCGGCGGTGCGACTAGATGCCCTTGGGAAGCATGACCGGCGTCATGTCGCTGCTGCTCTGCCCGTGGTCGTGAATCCAGTCGGTGTCGAGCCACGACGGATCCATGGGCAGGTCCCGGTCGTCGCCCTTTTCATGCAGCAGGCGGACAACGTCTTTGCGCCGGACATGCTCTGCTTTCATCGCGTCGATCAACGACCACGTGATGTTGGGCATCACGATCAAGAAAATGCGGTCAAACTCCATCCGCGTTTCCTGCACCATCTCGCGGTAGTCCGCGGTCTCCGGTGCCGTGAGAGCGAAGTCGTCGAAGTATGTGTCCCACCATTTCTCATCCTCTCCATCGTCGATGTCTGGCACCTCTCCGTTGGCGCATTCCTCCGCCCATTCGAGGGTCCACTGTGCGATTTTCATGTCCTCGTGACGCATGACATTCCACGCGCGACGGATATCGGAAGGGTCCATCGCCGCCAGACGTTCCAGCGCCCCTGCGCCGGACGTGTTCGATTGTGCCGTGCTCATGATGCTCTCCTTAAAGGGTGCGTTGCACCTGGGTGATTGGTGATTCGAGTTTTGCCCGTGCTTCGTTCCTGCGCTACAACCGAGCGCGCCCGCGCGGTGCTTCCGGTCGGCCCCCAGCCCCCACCGTCTCCGCACTCTCCACGCTCGCCCGGAGCGCGATCCCTTCCGCTTCAACAAGGAGCCCCCGGGCATGACGCATCCCCTTCTGGCATACCTCGTTCGCAGGTTCGTCGAAGCGGTCCAAGCTCGCCTTCGCCCGGTCCAACCCCCGCCCTTCCAGCGCGCCGCTCGCCACCATCACGTCGATCGCCATGATGTCGTTGTTTTTCACCGCGAAGAAGAACGGAGTGCCCTGCTCGGTCCCGTAGGTGTAGTTGAACGTCACCTCCGCGTGCACGTCGGGCTTCCATTTTTGCGCCAGCAGGAGCTTTAGAAGGTGTTCACGTTGTCCGACGGGACGCATTCCCTTGACGAACATCGACAGCGCGTAGCCCGGCATTTCGTTGTAACTGCCGTCCACCGCAGCACCCGCGTCCAGCAGCATCGGAACCATCGCGCGAATCCAAGGATGGGCGTTCGAGTTGCCGCCGGCCTTGGACGCCGCTTTGAGCAGCGCGTTGGACGCGGCATAAACCCGAACGTGCTCGTTGAACATCCCGTTGAGCATGTGCCGGATCAAGGCCACGTAGGGCAACTCGCGATCGACCATCGCCATGATGAGGCGCATGGTCACCTCGTCGCGAACGTCCTCGTCCGACACCACCCCCAGCAGCGCGTCGATCATCTCGGGTGCCGGTTCGTAGCTCGCGCGAAGGACGGCACGATAGGGGTGACGGTTCCAATCCGGCTCTTCCAGCAGAATGTCCGGATCGAGGCCCGCCTGGAACAATGCTTCCACCATGCGGGGATCGTCGGTGCGCATCGCTTCGTCGAGCGGGGTGCTGC
Organism: Paraburkholderia sp. BGA-UO-ETr-F21; assembly: GCF_059567925.1. NCBI lineage: Bacteria > Pseudomonadati > Pseudomonadota > Betaproteobacteria > Burkholderiales > Burkholderiaceae > Paraburkholderia > Paraburkholderia sp. BGA-UO-ETr-F21. Next base: position 545,430 of record NZ_JCAQOY010000005.1, read on the forward strand.
TCAACATCAGGGGGTTGTCCAAGTAGTAGCCGTCTTCCTTAAACGATTTGTTCAGGTGCATCCCGCCGTCGCCGAGGAGGAACAACGCCTCGCGGTTGCGCGTGCGCACCGCGTAATGGACAAGCGGCAGACCCTTGTGCAAGTAGGACTTCGGTTTGTAGCGCTTTGCGTTGGCGAGCAGCGTCTTGACCAGTGCGATGAACTGCGCATGGTCCTCGTGGTCGATCGGTGCCGGGGTGCCGTAGAGTGCGGTCATGGTCTGCTCCTTGATGTTGGTTACAACACGATCAGTGTCGTGCTGATGGGTGCGGCACCGTGGATTCGGATTTCGCGCCGGCCCGTTTTCCGGGACAAGTGCCGCCCTGGTGGGTGGATGAAAAACACCCGCCATCCAGCGAGGACGACGGGCGGTCGTGGGTCGATCAGATCGAGCGATACGGGGTGCCGCTGATTTCGCAGATGATCACCGTCGTCAACGACGGCACCTTGAATCCCTTCTTGCGCAGGCTCTTCGCCAGCGGTTCAAGCTTTTCGTAGTCGCCGCCCACCCCCAGTGCTGCGACCGCGGTTTGTCCGAAGCCGTGCAGCAGAGCGATGTGCGCCGGGGTCAAGCCGCCGTGCGTGCGCGGGGGCTTGTAGCCCGAAACGCTGTGGGTGATGCCTTGAACATTCGCCGTCAATCCCATTTCAGCGAGGCAGTGGAGGATCGAGTAGCTCGAATCGTCCAGCGTCGGGTAGGGATCCGTGCCCTCGGCCTTCAAACGCGTGATGGTGAGCGGACGCAGCATCGCTGCAATGTCGCGGTAGCCACACGCTGCCGCCGTGTCGCACGGGGCTTCGCCCATATGGTTGCTGAGGTTCGGGTTCGCCCCCGCGGCCAGCAGACGCTTCACGCAATCGGTCTGCCCCCATACCGCCGCGCTGGACAGCGCGGTGCGTCCGTAGCGGTCGTACAGGTCCACGTTTGCGCCCAGCGCGAGCATCGCCGACAAAGCGTCCACGTCCCCGGTGATCGCCGCGGACATCAAGGGGGTCGTCCCGTTGTGCGACGCGTCGTCGATCGAATGGCCGGCGTCCAGCAGCATCGCCGCGATCTCGTGGTTCCAAAGCCCCGCGCCGCCCATCGTCATGATGTGGAACGGGCTCAACCACGAGGTCGGTCCGGTCTCCCCGTAGCAGGTGAAGCGGAAGGTGCCCGCGCATCCAGCCTCCTTCGCGTGGTCCAGCATCGCCTTCATCGCGGAAACGTCCCCACGAATGCCCTTGTCGAACATGGCGCCAAGCGTCGTGCCCAGTTCAGGGTCGAAGGTGCCGTTGCCGGTTGCGTCGGGGACCAAGACCCAGATGCTATCCGTGATCGGTTCGAACGGGGTGATGGAACGGGGTTGTGCTTTGATCATGGTGCTCTCCTTGAAGGTTTTCAGGGTGTGATGCACCCAGGGTGGGTGCACTCAGGGGCTTGAACGTGGTGCGTGGTTAAGCGATCTTGCGCTGCTTCATCAGTTGCTCAAGATCTTCGAGGCGGTAGCGCACCTTCCCCGCGACCTCGGTGGGGGTGATGCGGCGGTGTTCGGTGTGGTAATGGATCGGAACAACGCTCTTGTCGCCCATGAACGACGCCGCGTCTTTCGGGGCCAACGTATCGTCGTAAGCACGCTTCAGCGCGTCCACCTTTTCCGAGTCGTAGTAGTTCCCGGTGCCGCCGATCTTCCCGGTCGGGTTCATGTGGATCGGGGTGATCTTTGCGCGAGCCATCAGTTGCACCGTGGTTTGGGCGGCTTTGTGACCGAAGATCGCGCTCACCTCCGCGGTCGAATACCAGCGGCGTCCGACCGGGGCTGCCTTCTCCGCCGGTGCCGGCTGAACGTCCGCCGCGGGGTCTGCCTCCACAACCGTGGTCGCCGGGGTCACGATCGACGCCGGCGCCGGAAACACCACCGCCTTCTCCTGCTGTCCGTCGGTCACGGTGAGGTGGAACGAGGTTTTGAGACCTGCCAGCATCGGGAGCAGGGCCGGAAGTTCTGCGGTGGAGCACTGGACGTTCATGGGATTTCTCCTTGGGTTTTGGTTGCGGTGAAAACAGTGTCGGTCGGCGGAGCGATCTGCTGCGGATCTGGATTTCGTGAGGCCAGCGGATCCGGGACAAGCCTTTTCGTTCCGTTTCGTTAGGGTGCTTTGCACCTGGACGGTGTGTGAATCGCGCTGGCCGGTTGCTCAGGTCTTACGTGTCGTTGATCTGGACCAGCGCCGCCACCTTCTGGCGTGCCTTGGGATCGCGGATGGCCAGCAGGCTCCGCTGCAACGCCGCCTCGATGCAGCGTGCGGCTTGGCGGTGGTCGTGACGACGAAGAGCGTCGTGCAACGCCTCCGCTTCGCTTTGCAACACCGAGCCGACCTGATGGGCGTCCACCCGACGTGACACGGTGTTCGTCCAGACGTCCGGGGACGCGTCGTCGTGCACCACGCCGATGCGCGTAGCGTCCAGCAAGCCATGACCGTCGTCCAGCGCGACCGCGAGGTCGAACGCTTCGCGCAGGTCGTACGTCTCGCCGTCCAGACGCTCGTCGTCCGCCCGGTAGGGCAACCCGCCGACGTGCTCCGCCAGCAGGTTGATGAGCAGCGTTGCGTGGTCGTCGGCCGGACGATCGATGCCCATCTCGTCGAGCAGGGCGCGCAGCGGAACGAGCAGGTCGAGCCACATGGGGAAAAGGTTGCGGTCCGCGAGCAGGGTGCCGTCCTCCCGCACCCCGAAGGGAGCGAAGACCGCGCGGATAACCGGGGTAACACGGGCGAGGGTGAGCTTGCCGTGGGCGAGTTTGAGGTTTTGCATGGTCGTGGTCTCGGTTGATGTGAAGCCAGTTTCGGGTGGATCGGTGGGGCGTTGCGGATCTGGATTTTTCGAAGACCCGAAATCCGGGACAGGTCTCCCTTGGTGGGTGGTCCTTACGCCATGTGCACTGCGTTGGAGGCTTCCAAGTTAGCGGTCCAGATGAGCGGATTCATCACCTGCGGGGAGAGTTGGTGCCGCGCACGGTCACCGTGGATCTCGGTCAAGCGCGTCATGAGTTCGCGCACCTCGTCGCAACGCGGACCCTTCTCCGGACCCATGTGGACCATCATTGCGAGCAGTGCGATCTGGATCAGCGAGAAGCGCACGCCGACCTCGCCCCAAAGCGTCATCTGCTGGATGTTGTCGATCGCGGCTTCGTGGTGCAGACGCACCATGCCGTCCTTCAGCATCCGGTCGCCGATCGCGTGGGCGATCTGCTTACGTGCCACCGGCTTCTGGTCCATTACGACCTCGGTGACGTCGAGGAAACCCTCCATGGGGTCCATGTCGGGGTTGGACGCGACGAACAACGCCACCAGCATCAGCATCACAGTTGCCCGCGTGTCCTTGGCACTCAGGTGATTCAGGAACGAGTCCTTGCCCGAGCGAAACGCTTTGAGCGCCATCAGACGCTTCTCCGCCGGGATGCACATCCACGCGATGTCGTACGGGGGGACGTTGTCCACGATCTGCTTGGATCCCGTCACGCTCAGGTTCGCCTCGAGCGGGTCGATCGGATACTTGGTCGCCCACGGGATCATCAACGAGAGGGTGTCCTCGCCGCGGACACGCTTCTCTTCCAACTCAACGATGTCGTCGATCAAACGGTCATGGGTAGACTTCATGGTATGCACTCCTTATTGATTGATGTGGTTACTGCCGTTTGCGGTGAAACGCGGGATCACATGGGTTGGTGGTTGGCTTCCAGTTTTTGCAGTTGCGCGAGCGCGAAGTTCAAAGCATGGAGCGCCGTGGGGCTGTTCGCGCACGTCGCTGCGGCCTCAAACTGCTCGTCCGTGATGCCATACGATCCGGCGATTTCGCATTCGTCCGGGTCGTGGCCTTCATCGTCGAGCCCGTCGTAACATTTGAGGGCGGAAAACGCCGCAGACACCGTTTCGGGACCTGCGTTCAGGAACACGAGAACGGCGTCTTCCTCACGCCGGTTCAGGTTCATTTTTTTCACGGCATCGATGATGGCTTGCTTGGTTGTGGGTGCCTTCATGGTGTTCTCCTTGGGTGCTGGCTTGGTGTTGAATCAGTGTCGATCGGGTGAAGGGTCTGCTGCGGATCTGGATTTTTCGAGGACCCGAAATCCGGGACAAGCGACGTTCAGGCGGGAATCTGCACCTGGTGACGCACGAGGTCGCACCAGAGCCCGTCGCCCTTCTCCGGGTTGCGGTTGGAGCGTGCGTCCGCACGGTCGCAGCAGGCGCTGAACGCGTGGAACGGGACGTACACCGGTTCGGTGTTGTCGAGCAGTGCGCCGGCGCGATGAGCGATGGGGAGAACGTTCACGAGCGAGCCGGTCGGGTCGATCGAACGTTCGGCGGTGGGCACATGAGTGGTCTGCATGGTGATCTCCGTGGGGATGTCGTTGGGACAGGACGGATGATCACGCTGGGGGGCACCGGGGCGTGGATTCGGATTTTTCGAGGAGGGGAAATCCAGGACAAGGTCCTGAAACGTAGACCTCAGGGCGAAGGCGGGAGCCTCACCTGGCGGGGATGGGGCGGTGCCGGAAGGGAAAGACCCCAAACCCTTGGGCGGCTGACGCCGCTGGGCGACCCGCTGCGCGCCGTGTCCTTCGGAGTAGCCCCCCTTCATGCCGCAGGCGGCGGGGTCGGTGCCCGGGAGCGAACGCGACCCCAGCGGTTGGGTTGTGCGGCGGTGACGGGTTGGGTGTCGCTGTTGACGCTCGGTGCGTCAGCCCAGCCGAACCACCGACGGCTTGCGCCGGTTTTTCAACGCCTGCGTGCGCAAGTCCTCGGAGGGTTGCGTCGCCGCCTCGGCCTCCGCTTGCTCTTCGACCAGCCGGGCGTACGCCGCACGCTTGGCGTCGATGTCCGCCGCGCTCGGTGCTCCCGTGTAGCCGTTGCGCACGAGGTACGCCGCCTGCATCGCGTCGAGCCAGGCGCCGATCTCGTCTTTGAAGAAGAACGCCGCGCCGTACGCGTCGAACAACGGCCGGCGAGCCCGTAAGGCGGTGAACACGTCGTCCTCGAGCCAGCCCGTTTCGGGGTGATTCCAGGTATGGTCGTCCGTGCTGTGCGCTCCGGAATGGATCAGCGCCGCGATGGCCAGGAGCAGCACGTCCCCGATCATGAAACCGTCTTCCTCCGGGCCGCGCAGGTCGTACCCAACCTCGATCGCCCGCCGGAACTGCTCGGGGGTGTACCCGGACAGCAGCCGAGCGCCCACGCGCAAGCTTTCCGTCATCGCCTGGTCGATGATCCGCCAGTCCTCGGGCGTGCGGTCCTTGACCGGCTTGTCCGCCACCGCGCGGGGAACCGCCGGGCGTCCGTCAGGATCCGCAGCATTGCCCACGGGCAAGACGTCGAGTTCCAGGGCATCGGCCGTGCGCCGGTGCGACTCGCTGCCACCTTCACGGTAGTGCAAGAGCGGGAGCCACACGTCGTCCACGGTGAGCACACCGCCCATCAACGCCCAGATGGGAACGCCGTGCGGTCCCACCTCGTAGAACGCCTTCGCACCGGGGATCCAGCCGTCGATCTTCCGGACCGTTAGCCCGTCCAGTTCGCCCACGCTGCCCCGCTCGTACTTGTGCCAGGCGGTTCCGGACTGGCTTTCCAACAAGCCGTTCATGGCGTTCAACGTGACGTGCCGCCGCTCGCCCGCGGGCGCTGCCTGCTGATCGCCCTTTGCCGGAAGGCTCCGTGTCAGCACCTCGTCGTCGACCGGGTCGTCGTTGATCAGCGGGTTCTTCAACCGCCTGAGCAGGTAATCCCGCAGGTGGTTCATCGACGTGCCCGCGGGGAGCACCAGGCGGCTCGTCCCGTTGATCAGATCTTCGGCTTCGAGCCTGCACCACCTCGCCCACGCCTTGACGCGGGTGACCTTCCAGGCCCGCTTCGCGTTGCCGTGCGGTTTCTTGGGTGCCTTTTCACCCGGCGCTTTCGCCGCCGGTTCCGCCGTTCCCGCCTTGCTGCTCTTCGTCGTCGTCATCCGTCTCGCCCCTGCGCTGTCGTTGTCCGCCCGATTTTAGCCGCGGAGCGCCACCGCGGGTTGTCCTGGATTTCGCCGTCCCCAAAAGTTCGGGTCCGCACCAGGGGAGCGATGTGCCATGAAATGGGTGTCCGTGCCATTTCCGAGACCGGACACCATGACCACCACCGCCCGCACGCTGGACCAGTTCTACACCGCCCCCGCCATCGCCCAAGCGCTCTACAAGACCCTTCTGAAAAACCTCGGCCGCAAGGCCAAGGGGCTGACGTTCGTCGAGCCGTCCGCCGGCGCCGGTGCGTTCTTCCAGCAGTTCCCCGCCGGGTCCGTCGGTCTGGACCTCGATCCGCATTGCCCCGGTGTCGAGCAGGCGGACTTCTTCGAATGGGCGCCCGAGGATCCGGACGCGCCGATGGCGTTCGTGGGCAACCCGCCGTTCGGGCGTTGCGCCTCGCTCGCCGTGAAGTTCTTCAACCGCGCCGCGTCGTTCCCCGGGACGTCGGTCATTGCCTTCGTCGTGCCCCGGTCCTTCGAGAAGGCGTCGATCCAGCGCCGCCTCGGTCGCACGTTCCGCCTCGTCCATCAGGAGGTGCTGCCCGCGGACTCGTTCGTGTTCGACGGAAACGCTTACGACGTGCCGTGCGTGTGGATGGTGTGGGAGCGCGGCGCGGTCCATGCCAGCGAACCGGTGCCGGTGGTGCGCACGCACCCGGATTTCGTCCTGCTCTCCGACGTCGAGCGGCTGAGCGCGGACTTCGCCGTCCAGCGCGTGGGGTCCGCCGCCGGCGCGGTCAAGGACATGTTCGGTCGCGTCCCGACGGGCTCGCACTACTTCGTGCGTGCCACCGACCGCTTCGAGAAGAAGCTCGTGCGCGAGCGTTTTGAGCGTCTTGAGTCGGACGGTGCGTGGGAGGCCGTGAAGCATCGCACCGCGGGAAATCCGTCGATCGCGCAGGATGAACTGGTCGCCGGCTATGCCGGGACGCTGGCCAAGCCGCAACCATCCGTGTTCGAGCGCCTGAACGATCTTCATGCGGAAAGCGGGATCAGCGAGGAGGAGCGCCGCAGCGGTGGGGTCGTCTACACCGGGAGCGCCCTCGCCCGCTCGATGGTGCGCATGGCCCGCCTCGAACCGACGGACCGGGTCTTCGAACCGTCCGTTGGTCGCGGGGTCTTCCTGTGGGCGATCGTCGAACACTGGGTGCATGAGCGCGGTTGGACGTACGAGCAGACCGCCCGCTGGGCTGAAAAATGCCTGTTCGCGCAGGACGTCTGCGCCCGCTCCATCGATGATTGCGCCCGCCTGTGGACGTCGTACTTCGCCGAGCACGGGGTCGTGTCCGACCTGCGCGCGAACTTGCGCGTCGGGGACTCGCTGTTCGACGGGTTCGCCGGGGAGCGCTTCAACGTCACCATTACCAATCCGCCGTATGTCCGCACGACGAGCCTCGACCCGGACTACCGCGAGCGCCTGCGCACCGCTTTCCCGTCGTCGTGCTCGACGGGTCTGTTTGATCTGTATTTTGCCTTCATGGATCGCGCCACCCGCCAGAGCGATCGCGCGGTCCTGCTGGTGCCCAACACGTGGTTGCGCACGAAGTCGGGTGCTCCGCTGCGCGCGCACCTGCGTTCGCGCGTCCGCGCGCTCGTGGATTTCGGGATGCGTCAGGTGTTCGGGAAAGCCGCCGCCACGTTCGCCTCGATCGTGGTCACGGGTCCCGAAACCGCGGTCACGCCCATGCTTCATCGCGAGAACTTGCCGGAGGAGGGCTCGCCCTGGAACGTCGTGTTCCGTGACGACAATGGTCCGCTGCAACCCGACGGGTGGTATTTCGGCGCGGACCGCGACCTCGACGGTCTGCTGGACAATGACGTCGGTGAAACGCTGAACGATCTGGCGATCGTCCATAGCGGCGTGAACACCAGCGCGGACTGGACGTATCGCGTGGACGGTGGCCAGGTCGTGGGCGAGCGTGTTCGGGCGGTCGATCCGGTCACCGGAAAGGACGTGCTCCTGCCGCTCGCCCTGACACCGCGGTTTCTGAAGCTCAACCGGCTGAAGAGCCGCGCCATGCTGGACACGCCAGCGTTCAGCCAGCGCATGGTCTGCCCGTACGACGCCGCATGGCGGTTGGTTCCTGAGGAACGCCTCGGTGCTGCCGCGCGCGGTTGGCTGAACGGGCGTCGCGATGCGCTGGACGCCCGCGGGACGAAGGACGTGGAGGCGTGGTACGCGTTTGGACGCCGTGCGGGGATGTACACCTTCGATCTCGATACCCCGGTGATCCTCGTGCCGGGCCTTGTTTGCGAGGCGATGAAGCCGATCGTGGTGACGCCGCGCGAGATCGCGCCGGACGGTCGCTTCCTGTTTGTTGGCGGATACGTCGTGCAGCCTCGCGATCCGGCGGACCTCGACCGCGTCGTCGCGATCCTGTCGTCGGACACGACGTGGCGCGCGATCCATCGCTACGGTGCACCGCGTAAAAGCACCCGGCCGTATCGCCAGTTCACCGCGAAACTGCTGCGTCAGGTGCCGACGGGTGGTGCTGAACCGACGGGCGCCGTCCGCGAGGCGGAGGTGGGATCGACCAAGCCGGAAACGGTGGAGATCTGATCGCCCCAAGGAAACGGTGCGAAGCGGGTGCCCTCGCCTCCGGCTGGGGTTTTTGCTTCGGGCGTCTGGGTTCTCGCATCGTGATGGGGATCCCCAGGAAACGGGCGATGCCCAAATCCCAACCCCGGAACCAGCCCCCAAACCTTTTGGGGCGCAAGCGCCCGGGCACTCGCTGACGCCCGTTGCCGTGGGAAGCGTGGTTTCCCTGCCCGGGGAAGCCCGCTGGGCTTGGCTCTCGCAATCCTGCCTTGGTCGTCCACGGGAACGCCTGCTAGACTGACTACTGTATATCCGAACAGTAGTCTGCCATCCATGAACCACCCCGCTTTCCCATCCGTCCCCATTCCGCTCTCCGAGGAGCCCGCGGCGCTTTTCATCGTCGAAGCCCTGAGCCGCGTGCCCGCCGGCTTCCCCAGCCCCGCGCAAGACCATACGCAAAACCGGGTGGACCTGAACGAGGTTCTGATCCTCAATCCGCTCTCCACGTTCCTGTTTCACGTCTCCGGCGACAGCATGAAGAACGCGGGCATCGTGGACGGGGACAAGCTCGTGGTCGATCGTTCGATCGAGCCCAAGCACGGCCAGGTGGTGGTGGCGTGCGTGGACAACGAGTTCACGGTGAAACGGCTCTACCGTCGCGCCGGTGTGGTGAAGCTCGTCCCGGCGAACCCTGATTTTCCGACGATCGTGTTTTCCGACGGCCAGGAAATGACGGTGTGGGGCGTGGTCACCTGGAATCTGAGGCAGGTCCTGGCCACGAAGGTTCGGGGCGGATCATGAGCGCGCAGCAGGTCTTCGCCATCGTGGACGGGAACAATATGTATGTGTCGTGCGAGCGGGTCTTCCGACCGGATCTCGTCGGCAAGCCCGTGGTCGTCCTGTCGAACAACGACGGGTGCGCCGTCGCCCGCTCGCAGGAGGCGAAGGACCTCAACGTGAAGATGGGGCAACCGTGGTTCCAGGTTCGCCACCTCGCGGAAAGCCATGGGCTCGTTGCCCTCTCCTCGAACTACGCGCTCTACGCCGACATGTCGTCGCGCATGATGGCGATCGCAGGTTCTTTTGCACCTCGTTCCGAGGTCTACTCGATCGACGAGTGCTTCCTCGATCTGTCGAACATGGCGTTGGCCGTGCCGGACCTGACCGCCTACGGTCGCACGATCCGTCAGCGCATCCTCGCGTGGATCGGCATCCCCACCTGCTGTGGAATCGGTCCGACGAAGACGCTCGCGAAACTTTCGAATCACATCGCGAAGAAGAACGTCGGTGGGCACAACTGGGCGGGCGTGTGCGACCTGACCGCGCTGCCCGAGCCCGAGGTGGACGCCTTGCTCGCGCAGATCCAGGTGGGCGAGGTGTGGGGCGTCGGCCGTCGCCTGCGCGACCGCCTCACCGCCGATGGGATCGACACCGCCCTCGCGTTGAAGCGTGCGGACCCGACGTTCATCCGGTCGACCGTGTCCGTGGTGCTCGAACGCACGGTGCGCGAGTTGAACGGGATCGTCTGCTACCCGCTCGAGTGCGAAAGCCAGCCGCAAAAGCAGATCGTCTGCTCCCGGTCGTTCGGATCGCCGGTGATGGCGTTCGACGACCTCGCGATCGCCGTGCAGGATTTCGCCAGTACCGCCGCCGGCCGGATGCGCAAGCAAAACCTGAAAGCCGGTCAGATTCAGGTGTTCATTCAAACCAGTTCGTTCCGCGTGAAAGACAAGCAGTATTCGGCCGGGCTCACCGTGCCGCTGACCGTGCCCACGTCGGACACGCTTCGGCTGGTCGCCGCAGCCGTGTACGGGTTGAAGCGGATCTACAAGCCGGGCTTCAAGTATGCGAAAGCCGGCGTGATGCTCGTGGAGTTGCAGGCGCAAGGCGTCGAGCAGGGCGACCTGTTCGCCCCGGCGTCGGACCGGCGGGACCGGTTGATGGCGGCGCTCGATGCCGTGAACGACCGTTTTGGGCGGAACACGTTGCGCGTGGGGAACGTGGAAGGCCGCCAGGCGTGGCACATGAGCCAGAACGCGAAGACGCCCTGCTACACGACGGATTGGGGGGATTTGCCGGTGGTGCGGTGAGCGGTTGAGCCATCGGGGCGCTGGATGTACACGTTCCCATCGAGATTCTTTTTAGATGATGATTCGACGTCCGCGACTAGGCGGCTTCAAACGCGTGAACAACAACCATATCGTCGTCTTTACCGACGCTGTGCTGCTTATTCTGGACATAAACATTTCCGTTTTGGTCTTTGAAGCCCATCACGAGCCGAGAGAACCGAAGGGCATTAGCGACAACGGTCGCCGGATCATCTCCCATACCTGCTCGGGCAAGTTCTTCCAGGATCGTGGAATCGATGTTCATGTTGATTTTTTCGGGCGTAAAGTTTCCACGGCCGCCCTGCCGTTGTGCGTTCATCGTGCTCATGATTTCCTCCTTGTCGGCCGTAGTAGGGGGGCTCCTCGGTCCGCAGGTCTCTTTTAATGGTCGCAAAGTATTGCCCCATGTCAAGCCTTCTGGCATCGACTGTTCGCACTTTTTTCGCACCATGTCAATCCCGCCAGACGGGCGACGTCCACGTCGGGAATGGCAGTGAAACACGCCCCAGGATTGGCGTTCCCGGGCGTTTGCAGGTCGATTTTTGCTGGATGTGCTCATCGAAGTGTCCTCCAACGGTAGGCTGGTGCACATGAACGCGGTGGGGCGATCAAGGCGTCAACAGGCGCCGTAAAGTGGGGCAGATAGGTTGAGGTATTGGTCGATCCGCACAGCGGCGATGACCAGGATCGGTAGCGAAATCACGAGCATCCAGCCGGCGATGATGTAGTGCATGATGTGCCTCCGTTGTTCATCACGCCAGGCTACGGGATGCAGCGCCCGTGTCAAACGTCGAACGCATGAATGGGGATCGTATGCGTTGGCTCGTCCGGATGAAGCACCGTCACGTTGCCCCTTTCATCGGCGAACCTCGTCATCAACCGGGAGAACTTCAGTGAGTTCGACACGACGTCCGGATGATCCTTTCCCAGCCCTGCCCGGACAAGGTCGTCCAGGATCGCGACCTCGATTTCCATCAGGACGCGTAATCCGATTTTCCCATCGTAGACGAACCACATCCCGTTGTCCTTGAAGTGGAGCATGGTCTCCTCCTTTGATCGCTAGGTGCTTCTCACCCCACGATACAAGACGCACCGACCACGTCAACCGACGACGCTGCCAAAAGCAAAAACCCCCGCCGGAGGCGAGGGCACGTTGCTGACGCCTGGGACGCTGCGCGTGAGGGATTACATCCGTTGGCGGGGGCGACGTACCGGCGCCTGCTCGGGTTCAGCCTCCTGCTTCACCTCGTGCAACGCCTCGCGGAGCGCGGTCGTCTCCCGAGCGGTGCGGAGGATTGCCACCGCTTCAAGCTTGTTGTTGCGGAACTCCGGGGATTCGTCCGCTGCGCTTTGAGCCAGGGTTTCGGGAAGCTCGTCCGCCGTGTTGCGGATCGACGGGTCCGCCCCGTTTCCCAACAGGATCGCTGCCGATGCCGCAGGCGCCATCGGTTCGACCGCGTTGCGATGCAAGGGTGTGTCGCCGTTCCCATCCTGTGCGTTCGGATTGGCGCCCCTCTGCAACAGGTGCTCCACCATCGTTTCCGATCCCCGCTCCGCAGCAACGTGAAGCCCCGTCTGCCCGTACGCGTCCGCCAGGTGGACGTCTGCCCCATAGTCCACGAGCATGGCCACGTCATCGTGGAAGGTCCCCATGCTGGCAAGGTGGAGCGGCGTTTGGCCGAAATCGTTTTGCGCGTTCGGGTTGGCCCCGCTTTTCAGCAACGCCTCGATGGACGAGCCAGGTCCTTCACGCACAGCATGCAAAACCTGCTGCTCCACCGCGTGGTGCAAAGCGGTGTACCCGTTTTCGTCCGAAATGGACGGGTCCGCACCGTGGTCAATGAGCGACTGGAGGGCGTCGCCGTTCTCCACCCCTGCACCATACGTTTGATGGATGGCGACGTTGTGCAACGGCGTCCGCCCCTGCTCGTCTTGAAGATTCGGGTTTGCTCCACTTTTCAGCAGTGCGAGGATGACATCCTGGCTGTGCTCCGAATCTTGCAGGGTAGCCGCATGGAGCGGCGTGTACCCATCCACGTTCTGGATGTTCGGATTCGCCCCGCTGTCGAGAAGCAGTTGCACGGTGCTACCGGGATCGTCCATGCCGGCCGCCGCACGGTGAAGTGGTGTGTCGCCCACCACGTCTTGCTCGTTCACGTCGGCACCGTTCGCGATCGCCTCGGACATGGCTTGCGTATCGCCCTGCAGGATCGCCTCGAAGAGTGTAGCGCCAAGTTCGGATCGGGTTGCCATGGGTTCCTCCGGTGGGTGGGTAATGGGTGCTTCTCACCCCAGGATACGAGGTCCGGGGCGGAGGTCAACCGGCGCCAGCGCGAAAAGCCAAAACCCCCGCCGGAGGCGAGGGCACTGGCTGGCGCCTGGATCGCGGAGCGTCAGAGCCGCGCTCGCTGCCGGCGCGGTGCGGGTTGTTCCACGACCTCCGGAGCCTGCTCAACCTCCGCTGCCGTCTGACGCAGCGTCTGCCGCTCCTGCTCCACCGCCGCTGCGCGCACCAGGTTCACGCGCTCCCGGACATCTCCCGACCAACGGCAACTGTTGACCGCAAAATCCCACGCCCGCCCTTGCATCGCGCGCGCCGGGTCGGCGCCCCGCTCGAGCAGAAACACCGTGTTCTCCATGTTGCCGTCCACGTCCACCGCGAGCGCCAACGGGGTGTTGCCATGGTGGTCAACCGCGTCCAGGGATGCCCCGTAATCCAGCATCATTTGCAGCGCCGCGGGATGGCCTCTCTGTGCGGCCTGGTGCATCACGGTCGCACCGTCGGATTCGCTGGCGTGAATGTCCGCCCCATGTTCGAGCAGTTGACGGATGGTCACGCCCCCGTCCATGTCCGCCTTCGACGCCGCCATGATGATCGGCGGCATGACCACCGGTGCTACGTCGGGGCCGCTGTCGCATACGTTCGGGTTGAGTCCCGCTTCGAGCAGGACGTCCAACCGGTGCGATCGCTCGGTGTCTCCGATCTCATCGAGGATCACGTGTTGCAGAATGCCGAGCCCGCGATGATCACGAGCAGCGTTCAGCCGTGCGATGCCGTAGTGCTTGACCAAAAGGGGAACCCTCGTGTCGATGCGCTTCTCGGAACTGATGGCGTGGAAAAACTGCTCGTCGATGGGGTCCATCCTTCCTCCCGTAATGGCCTGGTGGGTGCCTATCACCCCAGGTTAAGGAATCCACCGCCCACGTCAATCGGGACGGGAAGCAAAAACCCCCGCTGGGGAGCGGGGGCGGTCGCTGACTCTTGGATCGCGGACCATTAGAGCCGAGCGCGCTGCCGGCGCGGAGCCGCCTCGCTGTGCGCACGGTCCGCTTCTGCACCAAGCACCCCTTGCTCGTACGCGACGTGCCGCTCGTTTTGCCGATCGGCGATCGCCGCCTGAACTTTCTGCGACGCCTCCGACGTGCCATGGAGCAGCGACGTGTAGGACGCCGGGTACGTGAGCCAGTCGGTCGGGAGCCGGTTGTTCCGATCCTGGATCGCCGGGTCCGCGCCCTTGTCGATCATGAACTCGATGGTGTGGTCCTCCTGCCCCCTCTGCGCCGCCCAGTGCAGCGCGGTCATGCCGTTCGCGTCCCGGTGGTTCAGCGTTTCCGGGGTCGCGCTCGTGACCATGTAGAGCAGGGTGTGGTGCCCGGCCTCGGTGCGTGCCGCCACGTCGATCGGGGACCGACCGTCCCGGTCCCGCAGGTTCGGGTCGGCGCCTTCCTGGACCAGCATGTCCGTCGCGGTGCAGTTGCCGTGCTCGACCGCGATGTGCAACGGCGTCCGGCCGCGGTAATCGCGTGAGTTGAGATCCGCGCCTGCGTTGATCCAATGCTCGGTCCAGAAGGACGTGTCTTCGCCAGGCTGTTGGCGCAGTGTCTCGAGAAGTTGAGCGGTTTCCGGCGAGCGCGTCGCCGATTTGCGGGTGGTGTCCATGGGATCCTCCGAATGAGAAGTTGAACGTGCCCGTGCCCCGGATGGACAACGGTGCTTTACCCCTGATGGGGTCACGAACGGCTTCCCTGATGGGATCTCGGAACAACTTCCCTGATGGGATCACGGAACGGTGCGGATGAAGAAACGCCACACCATCATCATCGCGTACGGTGTGCGGATGTCAAGTTTTAGAGGCGCATCCGCCGACGCGGTGCCGACGCCTGCGCGGGTGCACCGACCATCGCCTGCCGCAACGCCCGCTTCTCGTGCTCGAGGACGAGGCCCATGCACTCCCGGACGTTGAACGCGCTCTCATCTCGCCGGCGATGCTCGCCGGCACGTTGGGCGACATGAGTTTGGGCAAACCGCCAAGCCGTCCCCTGCTTGGCCAGCGCCGGGTCCGCGTCCCGGTCCAGCAGGAATCTCACGTTGTCGCGTTGCCCTTCCTGGACCGCCCGTGCCAACGGGGTGTTGCCGTTCGTGTCCACCGCGTCGATCAGCGCCCGGTGGTCGAGCAGGTTTTGCATCGCGCCGGTGGACCCCCACGCTGCCGCGACGTGAAGGGCCGTCTGCCCACGTCTGTTCGTCGCTGACACGTCGGCCGCGTGCGCCAGCAGTTGAACGAGGTCCGCCTCCTGGTTCGTCTGAGCGGCGAGGTGGAGGGGCGAATCGTCCAGCCATTGCTCGTTGGGGTTGAGCCCTGCGTCGAGCAGCGCCGCGGTGCGGTCGGGATCGTCGTTGCGCACGGCCCGCTGCAGCAGTCCGTCCAGACGGTTGTCGCGGACCTCGTTGAGGACGTCCACGCCGTGCTGATCGATCAGCGCGCGGAGGCTGGACCGGACGTCCGGATCACGGTCGTTGCCGAACAGGGCGCCGAAGATCTCGCGCTCGATGGGGTCCACGGTGGTCTCCGGAGGGGCGATGCGGTGGGTGCTTCTCACCCCACGTTACGCGAACCGACGGTCGCGTCAACCGACAAGCGTTCCTCCTTGGGAGAGACCGCCTTCGGCCTGCGGCGCCGTTGCGGGCGAAGTCACCGGGGAGCGCAAGCGACCCCAGATGGGTTGGGTGGTGGCCGGTGATCAAGCTTTTGCCCTCGCCCCTGGAAAATCAGTGCCCGGAACCCGCCCCAACACCTCGCCGGAGGCGATGGCACCGCCGCTTGCGCCTCGTTCGCAAGCGCGTGGATCCACCGCCCGGTCGACCGCGTCCGGTATCCTTTCGGCACGTTCATCCTTGCTTTTCGCTTGACCATGCAAAACATCGACGACGTCCGATGGACGTTCTGCCTCGCCGACATCGAATCCACCGGCAACGCCCATCGCGTGCGCGCCTTCCTGCGCAACGTCGTGGAGCCCGCCCTCTCCGCGCTGGACGCGGACATCGAACGCTGGGCCGCTGAGACCGAAGGGGGAGCCCCCTTCGCCCACCAGGACGCGAAGGAGTTGCTGCGCTCAACCACCGAAGCGTTTTGCCTGGCGATCCATTCCCTGTTCGAGCGCCAGATCCGCCGGTGGCTCGCTGGGTGCGTGTACGCCCTCGCCCACTCCAAGGACCGGATCGAGCGCGCGCAGGGCGGCAACCTGAACGCCATGAACGTCCTGCTGAACGAAGTGCGCGGCGTTCCACTGAGCCGGTTCGACGGTTACGCCGACCTTCAACGGCTGCAACTGCTGGCGAACGCCTGCCGGCACGGGGATGGGGATTCCGCCAACCGGCTCTACAAGCGCCACCCGGAGTTGTGGCCGGACTGGCCACCGGCGCCGATGATGCTCCCCGGTCAGGCGGAGCCCTACGTGTACACCGGTCCCCCAACGTTCGACCGCATCGTCGTGCCGCGCCAGTGGCTGCGGGACTTCGTTGGTGCCATCGCTGCGTTTTGGGAAGACGTGGAGATCATCCACTGCAACAGCCTGCCCGACCCGAACCCGAGTGCTGGCCATCGCCTGGCGGTTCTGCACCGGGCGCGCGCAGAACGTGCATCAAACTGACTTACATACGACGTGATCCGCCGATCTTCCGTGCTAACGTTTCTCGAACCATTCGAACGAGGAGCCGAGCATGGACGTGGGCTGGTTTTTGCATCAACGGGTCGGTTTCATCCGGCAACTCTACGCGACGTCGGCCGCGCCCTACATCGAGCGCCAGCGCCTGATCGACGCGGGCGAAGCCCCGTTCGAACCGCCGTACAGCGAGGACGGCGAGCCGCCCTTCCTCCTCGAATGGCAGGAGGCCGACGATTCGCTCCACGTGCTGGGGTACGCCTGCGTCTCAACGCTCTCCGACACGCTGAAGGTCTTCTTCGGGGAATGGGAACGGCTGACCGGCGTGACCACCGACCCCGCGACGGCGAAGGTCTTCAAGAAGCAAGGCTTCGTCGCCGGCTACCGTGCGCTGTTCGAGCAACGGTTGGGCGTGCAACTCGCCGACAGCGGCGTGGACCTGGAACTGCTCGAACAGGTGGTGCTGGTGCGCAACCGCGTGCAGCATCAGGATTCGCTCACGATGAACCGCCCGAGCCATTCGAAGGCGGAACTGGCCCGCCTCAAGAGCCCGTTCTTCCTGGACGACCACGAGCGGCAGGCCCTGACCCGCATCGACGGGAACGGGGAAAGCGTGTGGTTGATGCCGCCCCGGGTGGCGGTCACCGGGGACCATCTGATGGGCGTGCTGGAAGCGGTGGACCGGTTGGCCGACTGGATGGATCAGGCGCTCGAACCGTTCCGGAACGGGCGTCGTCGGCCTGCTCCCACGACGGCCGGGCACCCGGCAGGCGGCGCCTGAACAGGTTTTGCTGCTCGTATAATCCTGCGACACGATAAAACGACAACGGGGAAAACAATGATGCGACGGGTGATGCTTGCTGCGCTGGCGTGCGCGCTGTCCGGCTGCGCAATCGAAGGGATCGGTTTCGACGGGCGCGTGGACGCCTACCAAAACGCCGCCCGGGACGGCAACGAGTTCGTCGCGTTGCACCCCGGTGCCCGGGACACGTCGTGGTACGAGGGCTGGTGCGCCGCCGAACTGCCGCATTTCAAACGGATGGACGACCAGTACGCTCGCATGACCCGCTACTGCGAAGCGATGAAAGCCCAGCCCGAACACGCCGCGGACATCCGCGCTTCACTGATCAAGGACCTCGACAGCGGTGGGGTTCAGGCGGACCAACGTCGTAACGGTGCGCTCGCCGCGCTTTCCGCCATGGCTGCTGCTGCGCCGCCGCCCAAACCCGCTCCGGTGACGTGCACTTCGACCACGCTGGGCACGTCGGCCACCACGACCTGCTACTGACGCTCCTCGGGAGGCCTGCTCCCACGACGTAAAAACCCCCGCCGGAGGCGAGGGCACTGGGCTGACGCCCGGTTCGCAGGGCGTGAGGATCACAAACGCATCCGCCAACGTGGTGCCGGTGCCTGCGCGGGAGCGTCCTGCTCCATGGCGTGCGTGAGCGTGGTCCGGTCGCAGTCCACGATCGCGCCCTGCACCGCGTTCTTGAACGGGGCGTTGCCAAGCATGTCAGCGACCTGCACCGCGGTGCGGCCGTCCTTGTTCGTCGCGTGCACGTCCACGCCCGCCCGCACCAGAAGATCCCCCACCTCGGGGTGGGTCGTCGATCCCGTCGCCGCCGTGTGCAAAGCGGTGTTGCCCCGCAAGTCACGAACGTTCACGTCCGTACCACGGTTGATCAGCGTCCGTGCCTCGCTCACCCCGCCGCGCCCCGCCACCAGGTGAAGCGGCGTTTCGCCCGCCAGATTCTGCGCGTCGTGCCTGGCGCCGTAGTCAAGCAGGAGGTCCATCGAGTGGGACCGCGCGACGTGCAACGGGGTGTTGCCCGTTTCGTCCGCGATCGTCGGGAGCGCCCCGGCTTCCAGCAGGGCTTGCGTGCAACCGGGATCGTTGGGCGCGGCGGCTGCCACGTGGAGCGGGGTTGCGCCCGGCCCGTTTTGCACGTTGGGGTCCGCCCCATTGTCCAGGAGCATCCGCACCCCTTCCGCACCGTTGTCCGCCGTGACCGCCTTGTGAAGCGCCGTCGATCCGTCGCGCCCCCGTGCGTTGATGCCCGCGCCGAGGTTCAGCAGCAACTGCACCGTTTCCGGTTCGACGGTTTTGCTGCACGCCGCTTGCAAAGGGGTCATGCCGTTGTTGCTGAAAGCGTCGATGTTCGTGCGCCGCGCCAGACCCGGGATGAGGTCGCGCTCGTTGTTCTGCGCCGCGATGCACAACTGGTCCGTTGCCGCCCAGCGCTGGCTCTGCTCCAGTTTCTTGCGGATCTGCTCCTGCTCGTAAACGCTATTGGCGAGTTCGGCGCCGAAGCGAGCGCTGTTGAAGTCCCTGCGAGCCATGATGAACCTCCTTGGTGGTAAGAGGTGCTGATGCACCTGCGGTGGGTCCTGCTCGACCCAGGTTACGAAATGCGTGGGGATGCGCAAGAGGGAAGCCTCGAAAGTAACGGAGGATTACAACAATGCCGACGGACAGGGTGAAAAGCACCTGTTTGCGACGAAAGAAAGGCCAGGGGATCGCCCGGCCTTGCGTGGTTAGAGGCGCATCCGCCGTCGCGGTGCGGGTGTTTCCGCGATGTCGGGAGCCTGCGAGGCTTCCGCGGCGGCCTGGCGAAGCGCCACCTGTTCGCGCTCGATGGACACGCCTCGCACGAAATCGACCGCTGCCTTCCGGGGCGGATCGTTCTGCGTGTTCACGACGTGCCGTTGCCAGTTTGGCCCCTGCACCAGTTCCTCAACGTTGGCCCCCCGCTCGATCAGGCGCCCGACGGTCTGGATCTGACCGTTGTACATCGCGACTTCGAGCGGCGTCTCTTCGGTGCCGGTGAACTCGTCGTACGACGTTTCGTTGATCTTCGCGCCGTAATCCAGCAGTAGATCGGCCACGCCGGGCTGGTTGTCCATCACGTGGTGCAGCGGGGTGCCACGGTCCTCAAAGCCTTGCTGCGCATTCCCGCCCGCATCGAGCAGGCGCTTGACCATCGGTTCCCGGTGCCCCCGTTCGACCGCCGCAAGGACCGCCGGCATTTCGCCGCGCTCTGCGTGCACCCGTGCGCCCCGGTCGAGCAACGTGTTCGCCATCTCGACCATCGCCGTCGCATCCGTTCCCGGCGGGTAACCGCTCCAATCGTTTTCCGGAAGGTGGCCGAGCGCCAGCATCAGCGGACGTTGGTCGCCGCCGATCTCAACGTCTGCCCCGTGCACGAGCAAATGGTCGAACACTTCCTTGCGACCGTTCTGGACCGCCGCTTGCAACGGCGTGTCGACCCGGTCCTCCTGCTCCTCACCGGTGATCGAGTTCGGTGCGCGCAGTTCCTGCGGCACCTCGTCCCGGTAGCGCTGGTTCACGTCCGCCCCGTTGCTCACAAGCAGATCCACCATCGCGCCGGACCGTGCTTCGTGCAGCAGGTTGGTCGTGGGAAGGTCGAAGCGCTCGAAGGCGTCTTTCACGTGATCGTGCTGGTCCTCTTCCACCCATTCCCGAAGGGTGTCCATCGACGGCGGGTCGCGGTCGTTCACGGGCTTGCGACGGAGGTTGGCGTTGTCGATGTCCACGGTGGTCTCCTGGATGGTGAGCGAGGTGCGAATCCCTTCGGATAAAGTTACGACACCTGGGCAGAAGCGCAAGGGGATGGTGAACGAAAAGCGATGCGGGGTGCGGAGCCGGATTTTTGGGTGGGCTGGAATCCAGGACAAGGGACGGCGGACCGGAACAACGGGTGGCTCGCGCCACCCGAAAACCTCGTTGGAGCGGCTGACGCCGCCCGGGCCCACCCGCTTCGCGCTGTCCCGCAGGCGGTCAGAGGCGGACCCGGCGACGCGGTGCGGGTTGTTCCGCGACCTCGTGAGCCTGCTCCTGCTCGACGTCGGCGAAGGTCTGGCGGAGAGCCTGCTTCTCTTTCTCGACGGCGAAGGTCCGAACAAGGTGCATGGCTTCTTTGCGACCGGGTTGGGGATCCAACCCCGACTGTTCCTGCTCCTCCGCTTGCCGCCAGCCGTCGCCCTGCATGGCGAGTGCTGGGTCTGCCCCGAGATCGAGGAGTTTCGCCGCTATGTCGATTTCACCGCAGGTCGCTGCATCCGTAAGAGCGGTATCGTCGCGTTCATCCCTGGCGTCGAGCAGCGCAACTGGATCCTTGCTGCGGCCGACGAGTTTGTCCACCATTTCCGGATCCCTCGCCCAATGGAGTGCGGTCGCTTCGTTGACGTTTCGCTCCATGGGGTCGGCGCCGTAATCGAGGAGCAGATCGACGACATCGCCACGCCCTTGGGCCGCCGCAAAGTTCAACGCGGGCACCAGGCCGTAATCGTTTGAGCAATCGTTGGGATCCGCCCCGTGTTCGAGCAGCGCCGTGATCGTTCCGATGGTTGCATGCTTTTCCTTGACGGCTTGTGCCAAAGCACGGCTGGTCTCTGCGCCCGCATTGAGGAGGGCGCGAACCACGGCTTCTTGTTGATCGTCGTCACGCGTCACCGCGCGGCCGAGCGGGTCGTCGTCCGCTACGCCTCCCGCATCAGGGGCTACGCCTCCCGCATCAGGGTCTGCACCGTGATGCAAGAGACGTTGAACCGTTTCCGCATTGGCGCTGCCCGCCGCGGACAACAGCGGGGTGGGATCGCCGTAATCGCCCGGCCCATCCTTGTTCTGGTAAGGCCGGTTGACGTCCGCCCCTTTCCCCACCAGGAAATCCACCATCTCGGGTGAGCGCACGCTGTGGAGCAGGTTGCCGGGCTTCAGGTCGTGCCGGTCGAACGCTGCCGTCAACCCGTCAATGTCGTTTTCCCGGACAAGCTCGATCAGGTCCGCTTGGCTGGGGACCTGCGGTACAAAGGTGTTACGCACGCCGGCGAAGAGTTCACGAAGGGAAGTCATGGGTGGTCTCCTTACAGACGCACGCGCCGACGCGCGACGGGTTGGGTGGGTTGTTCCGCGACCTCGGGGGATTGGTCGTGCTCGACCTCCGCGAAGGTCTGGCGGAGCGTCTGCTTCTCTTGCTCAACGGCGTGGGTCCGCACGAGATTCATGGCTTCATTTGCTCCGGGCTGCATCCGGTTCGGATGGTTCCTCTGACGATCTTCCGCCTCACGCCAAGTCGGACTGTCCATCGCGAGCCGGGGATTTGCCCCGTTGTCCAAGAGCTTTTGGGTGATGTCGTGATCGCCGTAGACGGTGGCGTTGAGTGCCAACACGGTGTCACGTCCCGATACGAGCGAGTCAACGCCCGCCGGATCTCCACCCCGGCTCACGAGTTTATTCACCATGCCCATGTCCACCTGGTTCGCGGCATTGTGCAACGGTGTGTGCCCTTCGATGTTGGTCATCCGCTGGTTCGCGCCATAGTCCAGCAGCATGTCCGCAACGTCGGTGCGACCCTTCGCCGCCGCGAGATGGAGCGCCGTCTCCATGTTATTGTCCGCCCCGTCGGGATCGGCGCCTCGTTCCAGCAAGGTATTGATGGTTTCAATCCTTGCACCGCTTTCGACGGCTTTGGGTAAGCTAGAAGGGAGATACTTCGGTCCATCCGGACTCGCACCGCCTTCGATCAACGCGCGGACGGCGGGTTCCTGCAGTTCATCGTTCCGTGCGATGGCTTCGAAAAGCGGGCACTCATCCTGTCCCCACCCGCTGTCCGGGTTCGCACCGTGATGGAGGAGACGCTGAATCGTCTCGACGTTAGCGCTCGATGCCGCGTAACAAAGCGGTGTCGGCTCCCCATGATCAGAGTTCATGCCTTCCCCATGGTCGTACTCCTGGTTCACCTTCGCGCCCTTCCCGACCAGGAAATCGACCATGTCGGGAGACCGAGCGTTGTGGAGCATGTTGGTGGTGCTAAGGTCCGCGTCCTGGTCGAACGCAGCCTTTAGGTCGTCGAGCTTGTTCTCCCGCACCATGGCGTAGAGCGGTCGGCGCTGGTCCTCCACGCGGGGAGCATCGATCGACGGTTCGCTTAGGTCAACGTCATCGTGCGATTCCTGCTGCGCGCCGCGCGAGAACGTGTTGCGAACACCGGCGAAGAGTTCACGAAGGGAAGGCATGGTGGGTCTCCTCGGGCCGATCGCCCGCACGTTGGGTGTGGAACTGCTCAACCCACGTTACGAAACCCACGGGAATGCGCAAGGGGGATTGAGCGAAATGTAACGCGAGGTTACAACGTTCTTGCCGCGAGGTGCCAAAGCACCTGGCGGGGACAGCAAAGAGGCCGGGTTGCCCCGGCCACTCTGCTCAACCCCACGCGTCCGGCGGCTCCTCGGCCGGCACCAGGTAATCGGTGTAGGTGCCGCGCAGCATCATCACGTCGTCCCGCCGGAAGCACGGCTCAACGCCTTCCGCCACGACCATCGGGACGACTCCGGTGGCCACCGCGTTGACCAGACGGTCCCGCCCGCCCGCGATGACGATGGCCTCGTTCAGGTTCACGTGGTCCATCGCCTGCCGGGACATTCGAGGGTCGCCCTCCGCGACGATGTAGCGTGTCTTGCGCGTGCGGAGCACCACCGTGGCCGGCCGCCGGGGGCCAGCATGGTTGTCGTTCGTCACCTTGCTGCGCGCCGGGCACGCCTTGTTCAGGCGTCGTAGCGCCGAGTCGAGCGTCGCAGGGTCCGGCGGTGCGAACGGGTTGATCCCCGGGATCGCTTTCGCCTCGTCGCGCAGCGCGCCGTGGACGTCGTTGTTCAGGGTGTCGTCGGTCATACCGCCCCCAACGTGCGAAGGTTTCGCTTGCCCTTGCCCTTGCGCTGGCCCGGCCGGTCGCGCCGTGCGTGCACGTCGGACGCGTCGAGCCACAGGCGCCCGTTGTCCCGGACACCGCGCAACGCTCCCGCGCGTGCGAGGCGAAACGCCTGCGACGGACCGGAGTGGCCCATCACCTCCGCCGCCTGGTGGAGCGAGTAGCGATCGGCCAAGGGGTTGTCCCCCGCCTCGCGGAACGCTTCCACGTCCGCGCGCCGTACGTACAGGTGCTCGCTGCCGTCGTCGTTCCTCAGGACGAGGTGGGTCCAGCCCCGGGTGCGCGCCAGGTGAA
This sequence comes from Paraburkholderia sp. BGA-UO-ETr-F21, assembly GCF_059567925.1. NCBI lineage: Bacteria > Pseudomonadati > Pseudomonadota > Betaproteobacteria > Burkholderiales > Burkholderiaceae > Paraburkholderia > Paraburkholderia sp. BGA-UO-ETr-F21. Next base: position 569,109 of record NZ_JCAQOY010000005.1, read on the forward strand.
GAACCTGATCGTCCCCGAGCAGGTGCAACGCCACCCGGACCTCGGGGGCCGTCATCGACGTCACCGGGTCGGTTTCGCGCTCGTAGAACTGCGCCAGGTGGCGCGGTCGAAAGCAAAGCCCGTGGCGACCCAGAGCGCCCAGCGCCGGCGTCTGCGTTTCGTACGACAGGCGCCCGGCCTGGACCATGCGCACGACCTGCTGGGTGCTCACGCCGAGCTTGCGCGCCGCGTCGTCGGTGTTGAGCAATGCGCCAACGTCGGCCGCGACGCTCGCGTCGATGAACGCCTGTACGTCGCTCTTGCGCAGCCAGAAGCCCGTCGCCCCGTTCTTGTAGCGTCGCGGAACGGACGGGAGGTGGCCGCGCTTGACGTGATACGCCACCGCTTCGCTGGATTTCAGGTTCATCAGGCGCGCCGCTGCCGCTGCCGTCATCAGCGCGTCGCCGCTCCCGTCGCTGGTCTTGTCGATCGTCGTGCCGTTCATGGTCTCCCCCTCGTTGCTTATGTGTCGGTGCCCGCCCAACGCCGAAGCGTCAGCGGGTGCTTACGCCAAACTATCCGACCCATCGCGGCTGTCAAACGGGCTGCGGGTGCAAAACACCCCGATCAGGGTTTTTGATGGTCTGAGGTGAGCGAGGCGCTGCGCAGAACCCCGGAACCGGCGCTCAACCCCTTTTGGGACGCTGCGCGTTCTTGGGCGACCCGCTTCGCGCCGTCTCCTTCGGAAGGGGGAAAGCGTTCGTGATCGAGGGAGCCCGGCCCGGTCGCCGCAGGTGCTCGCCGGGTGCGTGCCGTTCGCCTCCGGCGGTTTTCCAGGTCGGCAGGCCGGTCTTTGCTCTGCCGCCTTGGCGACCCTCCCGGCGCTCCGTTCGTGGCCCTGGGTGCATCGCACCCTCTTGAGTTGACGGGCGCGCCAGTACCTGTACGCTGGCTGGATCAGGACCGACACGGCACAACGCCGACCAGGAGGATCGCCATGCAAGACTTTTCGTCGCTCGACACGTCGCGGAACGCGACCGCCGTCGCCCCCGCCCGCGGGATTCGCGGGTTCGCCCAGCGGGTCCGTGCGTACTACCTCGCGCCCGGCGTATCGGCCCCGACCCGCGTGAAGCGCGTGGTGTGGACCGCCGTCGTGGCTCTCGCGGTGGTGGTGCTGGTGCAGCACGCGTTCCCGCGTCGCCAGGACGTGGTGTACGGTCCGCCGACGGCGTTGCCGCCGCCGTCCTTCGTGCCCGTCGCCCCGGTGCAGCAACCGCTGCCCCCGGACACGGCGAAGATGTTCACGCAGGAACAACTGGACCAGAAGCGGGACGCGTGGCTCAAGGGCACGCAAGAGATGGCGGCGGACGCTGAAAAGCGCGCGCCCGGGACGGTCGGGGCGTATCAGGCCCGGAGCTTCGCGGACTTCCTCGCCGCGCACTGCGGCAAGCCGGGCGGTTGCCTGAAGAAGTAAGGGCGTACCGCCCGTGGGAACGCCCGGGGAACCGGGCGTTTTGCCGTTGGCTTACGCTGGATCGTTCTGCTCCGGCCGTTCGGCGTCGATCTACCGCTCTTGAGGTCCGTAAAGGTCTTCGACGATCGCCCGGTCGGCGGGGCTTGCGAGGTCAAAACAGATCCGCCCGGATTCGCATTCGACGAGGCGCACCCACGGATCGACGATCCACCGATCGTCCACGATCGCGAAGTCGTGCCCGCCGGCGATCTGCGCAAGGCGCGAGGCCGGGTTGTCCTCCACGAAAAACCCCACGATTCGCGCACGGCCGGGGAGCGCTGCCACGACGTGCCGTGCGTAGTTTGTGCAGGTGATGGCGCTCGAGCCGTCCGGGAAGACGCTGGACAGTTCCGGACCGGATCCGGTGGCGAGCATCGCCCGCCCCTCGTCGAGTGTGTAGCGCTTGCCCTGCTGGTCCTCGAAGAGGATCCCGAAAGCGGCGTCCGAACCGAACGACGCCTCCGCTTGCTGTTCGTTGAAGGCGTTCATGAAGGGTTAGAACTGGTTGGCGTTGGTGATCACCCAGTTCACGCCTGCGAACGTGATCTCGTCGAAGTCCCCGTTGAGCTTTGCATCACGGGTCCACCCGTCGGTGTCGAAGTAGCCGCGCAGGCTCTCCGGGAGTTTCCGCACTTCCTCGGAATACAGTTCCTCGAAAAGGTCCGCGCCGACGTCGTTCATGTCGCCCTGTTGCAGCATCACGTCGTCGATCTGGTCGATCGCGTCGTCGAGCTTTGCGCCCCGGTCGCCCACCAGCCACGCCAGCGCCGCCTTCTCCGCATCGCTCAGGTCCCGGTCCATCAAATCGAACCACGTCGAAAGGGTGCTCTGGTCCACACGAAGCCGTGCGAAGAGGTCCGCGTCTTCGTCGCTGCCGTCCAGAAACTCGATGGAATACTCCTCCACCACGCCGCCCCATGCGTTGCGGTTGGCCGCGTACTTCTCGTTGTAGTCGTCAAGGGAGACGAACCGAAAGCCTCGCGACTCGCCGTCGAAGGGATTTGCATAGAGGGTGTTCATATCTGCAGTCGTTTGAGCCAGGGGTGCGAGGAACGCGCGGTCTGCGTTGTGGTTGTTCGTGCTGATCGGTTGGTTCGTGGTCATGGCTCTTCTCTCCGTTCGGTTGGGTTTTTCCTGCTGCTGCCGTCATCGCCTGGACGGGTAACAGGACCGAACGACCACAAGGGCAAGGGGGCTCACCGGATGCCGCACGCGCCGAACGACCAGAGGGAGAAAGGGGAACGGGAGAGGAAGCGCGAAGCGAACCCCTTGCCCTGAACGGTGGGTGAATCGGTCATACACGTCGGTTGAAGGCGACACGGAGCAGCGGAACCAACGAACGGGAATGGGACCACGTATCAACGCGCCTCGATCAGCACGACCGTGGCGAGAAACGCCGCGGTGGGTTGAAGCACTCAGGTGGTGGAGGTGTTGCTGGAACCGCAGCGTACGCGCGCTGCGCTCAACGGGGAGCGCGAATAGCGGGAGCCGAAAGGGAAACCGAGCATCGGGTGACGCTCGGCCACTTCGGAAGGTCCCATTGCAACGTCAATCGCAACGTCTGTTATGCCGCTCTTGGCATGGCGAAATCTGCGTCGGCGATCCAGTCGTTTGCCACATTTTCGCCGGGCTTCGCGAGTCGGATGATGTAGGGGAACGGAAGGGACGCTGGCTTTGCTCTGAGTGGGTTGAGCCCTGTTCCGAGAAAATCGCACCATGAGGTCCATTCATCTTTGAATACGGCATCTGGCGCGCTCGGAAATCCGTCGGGAAGCCCTTTTGATGCGCCGAGGGTTTGCCAATGTTTCGATGATCGGATGCCCTGCGCCTTCGCCCAGGCTGACAGGTCAGCCAAGGGCTTATAGACACGATCTCGAGTGGCGATTCGCCCGGTCCCAAGGAAATCACCCCACGACGTCCATTCCTCCTTGTAGGTCTTCTGTGGATTCGCTGGGAATCGGTCGGGAAAGTCATCAGCCTTGGCGCGATCCTTCCATTCCTTTTGCGTCGTTATCCCCTCGCCTCGCGCCCAGGCGGATACCTCGGCCATGGGCTTGAAAACGACAAGATGCCAAGCAACGCGATTGGTGCCCGAGAAATCCCCCCACGTTGTCCATTCCTGCTTGTAGGACCTCCATGGATTTGTTGGGAGCCTGTCTGGAAAATCATCAGACTTGGCGCGATCCTTCCATTCCTTTTGCGTCGTTATCCCCTCCGCTCGCGCCCATGCGGATGCCTCGGCCATCGGCATGAATCCAGCGAGATGCGCCGCAACGCGATTGGTGCCCAGGAAGTCGCCCCACGTTGTCCATTCTGCGCGGTACGCGAGGTAGGGGGTCTTTGGATAGTTTTCCGGGAAGTCCTGCTCCTTCGTCCGCTTGCGCCATTGGTCGGAACTTTGGATACTTTGAGAGCGAGCCCATCCGCGCACTTCCTCGAAGGGAGGCCAACCAATCGACCACACGTCCGCGAAGTCCGCTTCGTCACTTGGACCTGACATCACTCGCTGAATCGCGCTGACCAGCCCGGCGTCTGCCAAGATGCCTAGAGCCACCAGCGATTCGAGGTGTCGGAGCACGACGTCGATCATGGGCCAGAACTCAACATCTGATACAGCCACCTGGATGTCACAAAGCGGATCAAGAAGCGGCAACGGTGCTTCCCTCACACGAATCACAGTCCATCCCGCCTTGGTAAGACGTTCGGTCTGGCGCCGATCGCGAGCATCGCCGTTCTTATGCCAAAGGCTTCCGTCGTATTCGATGACAATCATCCTTGTGCGATCGACAAGATCCACCTGGATCGATCGTCCGCCATCGCTCGGATCAACCGTGGTTCGACGTTTATCGTCGAGGTTCAAGACGGCACCAAGTCCCCGCTTGAGGATCAGTTCCTTTCGGGATTGTCCCTTGATTGTGCGAACTCCAAGAAAGGCGGGCCAGCCTTGCCACTCGTTCCGATACATCTGATCAGGATTCACCGGAAAGCCATCGGGGAAGTCTTCTCGTTTGGTGTGAGCGAGCCAGTGGCATACACTCGTAAGCCCCCTTGCCTGTGCCCACGCAGAGACCTCTTCCATGGGTTTGAATACTTGCTTTTGTGTTGCGATCCTTCCGGTTCCAAGGAATGTGCCCCAATCTGCCCATTCATCTTTGTACGCCTTGTAGGGATCCTTGGGAATGCCCTCCATGAGATCATTTGCTTTGGCGCGAGCGATCCACTGTTCGCGCGTCGTGATCCCTTGAGCCTGCGCCCAGGCAGAAGCCTCAGCCAATGGTTTATGAACATGGTTCCATGACGCAATCCGACCGGTCCCAAGAAAGTGGCCCCACCCTGACCATTGCTTCTGATACGCACGATTTGGATTCGATGGAAAGCCATCCGGCAAACCGTTGCTCTTCGCGTAAGCATGCCATTGGGTGGCCGTAGTAATGCCCTGCGCTTGTGCCCAGGCAGAAACTTCCGCCATCGGCTTGTGGACATGATTGCGATTCGCGATCCTTCCGGTCCCAAGGAAAGTGCCCCAATCCGTCCAGTCGTCCTTGTAGATGCTATTTGGACTCGATGGGATATTCGACGGGATGGCTTTAGCTTTTGAACGAGCGACCCAGGTCTGCGCGCTGGTGATCCCATGCGCTTGCGCCCACTTGCTCGCTTCATCGTATGAACGCCACGGTTCCCTTGGTGCCATCGTCCCGTCCCCGCCGTTTGGTCTCCTCCTTCGTACATACCAAACGGGAACACGAGGTCAACACGTATAGGGTGAAATGCACCTGAATATTTCAGAGTCCGCCGGTCTTTCGCTTGCGACGTGCGCGTATCGCGGGCGCCGAGAAAAACCGAGCGTTGTTCGCTCGGTCTGGATGGGGTGCTGGTGACGTATGGTCAGCGGGCTTCCAGGAACATGTTCGCGTGGTCCGTGTCGAGCCATTGGGTCATCCACAACCTATTGCCATCCTTTTCCCCCCAGTCCACGTGCTTCATATCATCGCTGGACGACATGGTGGGCGATCCCATCGCTTCGGTCGTGTTCACGATCGTTGGGAGCGCGGACGTTGTAGCGACTTCCCCGACAACTTGCGCGATGGTCATGTCGTTCAACGCAACGGTTTCGATCGACATGGCCTTGACGACCGGCTTTCCATCACGATCCTTTCCCGCGTCGAAGCCGTAGAGGTCGGCTATCAGGCTATGCCCGAATCCCCCGAGCCCCCTGGATAACGGTCCGTGGCAAAGCACCTTCGACACTTCGGGATCGCCTTGGCAGGCGGGCAATGCGACGTCCACCGGCACGCCCAGGGGAACACCGTTCAGCGTCAGGTGGTTGTGCTTGTCGTACCCGATCAAGGATTGCTTGATGTTGCCGGAGTCGTGATGCAGGTAGGCGCCCAACATCGTCGGATGCATGATCAGTAGCGCCATGCCAAACCCGATCGCGATCGCGACGGGAAGAAACAGGACGGTGAAGAAGGGAATCCGAACGTAGGACGGGATGCGATTCAGGAAGGTCAACATGGTGGTCTCCTCGGTGGCGCCGCTGCGCGGTCTGTGGGATGCGCAGGCGCCGAAGACCTGCTCGATTTACGGTAGCTCGAGTACGTAGGAACGCAATAGCGCCCCGGGAAATATTTGAAGTGCGAGGTGCCGAAGGACCTGACATGGAAACGCCCACCGCGAAGGTGGGCGCTGATTGATCGCGTTTGGCGTGCTGGTTAGGCGTGGCGCGAATCCGTCTTCGTCAGGAACGCCTCCAGGTCCCGGCGATCGAACCGCCAGGAGTATCCTGCTCGACCCGGGCCCGGAACACGCACCGCGTACAGCCTTCCGTCGTGGACCGCGCTGAGAACCTTCGCGGGCGAACGGGACGTGATCTGTGCCGCCTCGGTCGTGGACACGCTGCCGGCAGGCGCCTCCGCCAGAACCGTCCCGGCCTGCGGACGTTCGGGCTGCGGCGAGGGCACGGTTGGCACCACGGGCTGCAATGCCCGCTGGATCATGCCGTCGAGCGTTGCTGGGTCGCCGAACGCGGCAATGCCGCGCGCCTCCGACCGCACCGCCTCGCCCCGCTCCGGGTCCTGCAGCGAGGTGTGCGCCTTGATCAGGATCCCCAGGATCACGTCCTCGGGTTCGTGGTAGAGCCCGGCGCGCTTCACCAGGTCCACCAGCCGGCGCTGCTTCGCCGCGTCCGCGGCCTTCTCACGCTCGCGGCTCTGCGCTTCGAGTTTGCGGATCTGCTCTTTTAACCCGAGGACGATCTCCTGGGGCGTACGTCGTTTGTTGGCCATGCTAGGTCTCCGTAGGTTGGCTGCATGACCCGGTCATGCGATCGACGTAACCTAACGGGTAACGGGAAAAAATCAAGCCGTGATGACCGGCACGGAAAACCGTGCCGGCCGCTCCCCCAGGATCACGCTGCGATGAGGTCCGCAGGAACGTCCACCGTTTCCCCGAGCTTGCTGCGCACAAGGCAACGCATCGACGCGATGAGCGGTGTTTCACCGTGGGCCCGGTAGCCGTGCCGCAGGATCGGCGCTTCGTCCTGGTTCACGGTGCGATTCGCTTCCCATCGCTTGGCGTCGTTGGCGTAGACCCGCTTGCCGTTGCGGTGGACGCCGATCCCGTGATCGTGGAGGAGCGGACCGCCGAGGTTCCACTCGGTCGAAAAAGGCGCGGTGGTGTCGGTGCTGCCGATGGCCTTCGCCACCGCCCAGTGCAGCGCTGCGCCGGTCAGGTCGGCGGTGTTGATCGTGAGGGTGTTCATGGTGATGTTCCGTTGCGCGGTGAGGAGGTGCCCCGCAAACCGTAGCGTGCGGGGCGTTGGTCGATCAGTATTCGGACGGGATCATCAAATGCCACTCTTGCCCGCGCTCTTCCGACGCCTGACTCCAGACGGCGTAGAGCTTGATCCCTTCGGGGAGCGGGAACGAATGGCTCTCATACCGTTGCGTGTAGAGGGCCGGTACGCCGTCGTTGCCCGTGGTGATGCGCAGTTCCGCGCTGCCGTCGTCCGCCGGTTTCAGTTCGATCACCATGAAACCGTCGTCGTAGTTCTTGCCCGGCACTTTCTGGCAAACCCAAGCGAGGGCGTCCGTGAGCAACCAGAAGCATTGGGCTTCGTCGGCGAGTAGCTTGACCCCGTCCGTGATGACGGCGCGGAACAGCGGGCCCATGCCGTAGAGTCGTTCGCTGCCGGTGCATTGGTTGAGGGCGTCGCGCAGTTCGTTGGCGTTCATGGCCATGGTGTTCTCCTTCGTGGTGGTGGTGGAAAAATCTGCAGTCGTGGGAGCCAGGTGGGCGGAGGAACTGCCGCGGTTCATGCCGTTGCCGTCCGTGGTGCGTTGTTGATCGTTGGTCACGGTGTTCCTCCTGGTGGATGTGCCTGCTGCCGTGTTTCGCCTGACGCATAAACAGACCTGCCGTCACCGGGGCAAGGGACCGGCCGGAAGCCGCACGCGTTGACGACGCAGGAGGAAAGGAACGGGTGAACGACGGGGTGCAACGCACCCTTGACCTGGACGGTGTCGGAAGGGCTATGCGTCGGTGAAGGCGAGACGCGGTGGCTCCGTCCACCGGGGAATGGGCCAACGATCGACGTGGGAACGCGTCGCGTACGTGGCGAGGAGCGCCGCGGGTGTACTGGACGTTGGGGTGAGGCGGTTGGTTCGGGGTAAGGTCGAGCCTCGGGGAGGCGAAAAACTTGGGACGCTTGCGCGTCCTTGGGCACGCCGCTTCGCGCCGCTGCCTCGCGGAGCGAGGGTGATGCGCCTCAAACCTTGGGCGTAACGTGACAACGCCCTCCGGGGAGGGCGTTCGAGGGATGCCGTGTCGGCTCAGTCTCCCAGAAGACGCAAGACGCTCAGAAAGAGGTTGATCACGTCCAGATAGAGGTTCAGCGCGACGACGATGCTGTTCGTCGCCCCGCCCTGCACCGCCTGGTTCACGTCGTAGAGCATGTAGCCGGCGAACACCAAGCAACCCACGGTGCCCAGCGCCAGTTCCAGCGCGTGGATGCCGAGGAAGAGGTTGGCGACGGTCAAGACGATCAACATCGCAAGCCCGGCTGACAACCAGGCGCCCATGCCCGACAGGTCACTGCGTGTCACCGAAGCCGCGATCGCCATGACGACCAGCACGACGCCGGTGCCACCGGCCGCGACCGCGAGGGTCTGCGCACCGTTCACGCTGTTGTGAAGCAGGTGGGTCAGCATCGGCGAAAGGAAAATCCCTTCGAGCGCTGCGAACAGCAGCAGGAAAACCACCCCAAGCAGGCTTTCCCTGGTGGCGCAGATCAGTACGACGAGCCCGATGCCGACGATCAGGAAACTGGCGGAGGCGATCCACGGGTGGGCGTTACTGAACTCGTTGAAGCCGGAACCCATGCCGAACCACGCGGCGAGGGCTGTGGGAATCATCGACAGGGCCAACAGCAAATAGGCGTTGCGCAGGACCGTGCTGCTGGTACGGCTGTCCCCAGCGCTGAGCGAAAGGTTCGACATGGTGTTCCTCCTGGTGAGGCTCCGTCCCGACGAGGACGGACGGCCGACAGGATCAAGCTAATGCAATCGAGCGGCGCGTCAACTCCAGGCTCGCGCCCGTCGCTCGATGGCCAGGGTGAAACGCACCCGGCGGTCTGGGAGCCCGCCTTGTGCCACCGCAGGTGCTGCGCGGGTGCGTGCCCGCCTTTCCAGGGGTTGGGTTTGCCCGCAGGGGATCGATGAAGCCCACCCAGTGGTGGGCGTCGCGCTCACGCGCGTTCGACCTTCACGCCGCCGCGCGGGCCACGTTCGAGCACGAAGTCCGGGTATTCGACGATGTCGTCCATCGAATCCGCGATGTGGATCGAGCCGGTGATGGACTGCCCGAAGCGGTCCAGGTCGTCGGAGGTGTCGCGGTAGGACGCGATCGCGTCGGCCTTCGTCGTGTGCTTCACCGCGTCGTTCAGAACGTCGTTTCCCATGCGGAGGTAGTAAGCCATGCTGTTTCTCCTGTCTGTGCTGCTCGGTGAGCCGCCATGGACGTCGAAACAGGGAGACCGTTCACGGGTGCCAGGACGGTGCCGGATGCCGCACGCGCCGAACCTGTGAGGGGAACGGGAGAGAGGACCACCGCGCGCCAGCGTTGCCTTGCGCCCAGCAGGGAATGGGAGAGCTACACGTCGGTTCAGAAAAGGCGGCCATCGCCGGCATGGGACGGGAAGCGTGGCGATCCCGCCATGGGAAACGCCCACTGGAGGGTGAGCGTTCGGCGGGGACGGTCCCCGCGGGCCATTTCCGCTCAGATCTTCCGGCCGCCGTGCGCGTTCAGGAAGTCTCGCGTGCGGCTGTACGAGGCCAGCGTGTCCTGCGACAAGGTGATTCCCTTGCTGTCCGCGAGGTCCTGCGCGTAGCTTCTCATGTCGCTCGTCGGAGCGGGTCCGCTTCCCCGCAAGGGATGCTTCAGGAAATCAAGCGTCCGGAGTTCGGAGCGGGCTTGCCAACTGAACGGTGCCCGGACAAGCATCCCGATCAGGTCGAACGTTGCGACGATCAACCACCACCAGACTACCCAGGCATAGACGAGGACGAGGAAACCAGCGGTGATCCCGTAGATAAGAACGTAAGCCCCAATCGGGATGATGAGCGCCATGCCCAAGGCGGGGTGTTCATTCGCGAAGAAGTAGAGCAGTCGGTGGATGATCCCGCCGTACTCAAGGTAGTGGCAGATACCTGCGATGATGCAGGCAAAAATGGACACGCCGACGAGAAACGCCAGGAATGCGATGATGTTGTTGGTGGTGCGACGCATGGTCTCCTCCGGTCGGTTTGAGGTTGGTGTCCTTCCTGGATACCAGACGTGCGGGCGGAGTCAAACGTGCCGGGCACATCCCAACGAAAAAGCCGGGCATCGCCCGGCTCCCTTGTCCGCTCGCCGCTTCACCAGGCTCTCCACGCGTCGGGTACCGTCGAAGGCGGGGATCCGCGGTCGTTGTGGAGCTTGGCCGGGTAGACCCAGCCGCCGCCCGGGGAGCGTTCGATGCCGTCGTGGTCGGGCCGTGGCCAGCGTTCGACCACCGATCGCATCGCAGCGCGGTCGCGCTCCTGTTTGTAACGCTCCACCGCGGCGCGATCGAATCGCCAGCCGGTGCTTCCCCGCGGTTTTGTGAGCGCCGGCAGGTCGCCACGGTGTACGAGGCGTCGGACCTGCTCCACCGTCGCGTCGAGCATTTTGGCGGTTTCGGTCAGGTTGATCGCATCGTCCGGCCGATACGCACGGCGGACAGCGTCCACATCGTCGGGTTCGTAAGCCGTGCGCTGGCCATGCCAATGGACGGTTCCGCCGGTCAGCGCCAGCCAGCGCTTGAACGATCGCAGTTCCACCATGCCGGCGCGCTTCAACGCCTGGCGGCTGTCGAGCCGACGTGCGCGTGCCGCGGCCAACGTCTCGACCTCCGTTCGGTCGAAGGTCATGCTGCCGCGCGGGGACGCGATCGCGGTCAGTTGACCCCTGCTCGCCAGGTCGCGCACACCCTGGCGGGAACTGAAGCCGAGCGCGACGCGCGCATCTTCCAGCGTCATGCGCTGGTGCTGGTCGTCGTCCGATGGAAGGTTTGCACCGCTCGAGGTCGGTGACGTCGTGGTGTTTGGGATGGTCATGGTTGTCTCCTCGTGTTGGTCGTGGGTTGGCACGGTCGTGGCCAGAGGTTCAACGTAACCGACCGATCGAAGATTGCAACAAGCCGCGAGCATGGGACGTTCGGACGCGCTTGCGCGACCCCCAAAGCAGATGGGGGCCTTGCGGCCCCCTGCACGCCCCTTCGGGCTCCCCGATGATCAGGTGCTTTGCACCCTGCTTCGCTCAGCGCACGTTGCGCAGACGGGCCCCGACGTTCTCCGTCATCGCCGCGACACGCATCAGGATCGGACGCCCGTCGTCCGGAACGACGAGCGCGCTCCCACCGTCGCCCAGCCCTGCGCTCAGCCGGCCGTTCACGGTGGCCACTGCTCCGTAGCACGTGTTCGAGAGGGAAGCGGTCAACGCGGGAACCCCCGCAGCATCCGCGGAGGACGGGATGCGATCGCAGACCGCGGTGGCGTCCTGCTGAACGTCCGAGAGCGACGTCGGGATCGTGAAGCCCGTGGTGGAGCCCAGCGCGGCGCTGCCGGCGCCGAGCGCAAGGGTGGACAGAACGAGGGTTTGGGCGAGACGCATGGTGGGGTTTCCTCCTGGGGTGCCGCTGCTCGATCGGCGCGGCTTACACCTCCAGTACTACCAGGTCCCCCTCCTAGGTCAATGGAGGAAGGCGAAATATTTCGCCTGCCGCCATTGCCGTCAAAAAGCGCGGCGCCCGCCTCTGGATGTCACGGCCGGACCGTTTTGATGATCTCTTGCAGGCGCTTGATGGACATCACGATCAGGCTCGTGGGGATCCGCAAAATGATGCCGTCATCGTGCACGACAAAGCCCTTCTCCCTGAAATCAGCAACCTCGCGGCGGAGCTTCGGCATTTCGATCGTGTTCCTCTGCCAGCCGTTCAAGTAGTCGTTCACCTGGTCGAGCCAGTCCTCCCACGGCATGCCTTTCCCTTCTGCGTCGTGCGCCACCGCCATCAATGCGATCTGCACCTCGGTCAGTTTCTTGTACGCGGGCCTGATCAGACCTGCCAGGCTCGCCACGGTTTCCATGGCTTCGTTCCAGGTTTGCGGGTCGAGGTCCCCATGAAGCGCTTTCGCGAGGCCACTCAGCAGATGGTAGATCCCGAGCCAACGCCACGGCCCGAGGGCGTGGTTCCTCGGATCGAGGAGGTCTGCTTCCACCAGGTTGACGTCGATCGCGACGACCGACTCCGGCAAACCTTCGTCCCAAGACGGTCGTCCCTTGATCAACTCACGGACGGTCATGCCCTCCGGGATGACGATCTTTACTCCTGGCCAGCGCCGATCGACGTATTGCTGGGTGGTCAGCATCGAGTTGACCAGTGAGAACGTCAGGTCTTGCACCTCCTTCTGACTGGGTTTTTTGTGCCTAGCCCTGGTGAGCACCGCCTCGACCAGCGCGTCCGTCAGCATGAAAGTTTCCTGTTTGTCGCCCATCGTCGTCCCTCGTCCGTTGTGGTGGAGGAAGTGTGCCCGAGGTCGGCACGGACCGACAAGCACGTACGTCAGGTGCAGTAGGCCGAACGTCGGAAAAATGTTGCGGGAAATGCGCAAAAAGTTGCGCGAATGCAGGGCGCATGAAAAACGGCCCCGAAGGGCCGTGGGTCAGGCGCTGGCCTGGTGGATCGGTCGGCGGTGCGGCGCGCGATTCAGTTGTCAACGCACCTATGCCTCTCCAGTTGGTGTTAAAGCGCAACATAGGCGCGTTGACGTGCTGCCGCTTTCTCCGCGGCCGATCGTCTGTCCACCTCGCCATATTCGTTCACCTGGACGCGATCGCGGGGCGATTGCGGCACGCGCGATGCCGGTGCGCAGTCGGCTCGCACCGCAACGACGGGTTGCGAGGTTGCTTGCGCCACCGGTGCCGGCGCTGCCATCACCGGTGCTGCCTCTTCGGTTCGCTTCGGAGGGACGATCCGGGAGTTCGTCGCTTTCACAACGATCAACGAATAGTCGCCGTTCGCTTTCTTCTCGACCCGGCTTTCGGGTGCGAACAGCGGAGGGTCGCATTGCTTCAACTCTTCGACGGCCTTGATCACCCGAGCACGGAAGTTGGTCATCGGCGTGTCGGGGTTGCTGCCGCTGCGTTCCAGCAGGGTGGTCAGGTTCATCGGAAACGGCGTGCTGCTCGTGGAGTAGTAGTCGTGGAGCCAGCGTGAAATGTCAGCCCGGAGCGAAACCTTGCGCTTCAAATCGATCTCGCACAGGTCTTGGGTCAGCCACTCATACACCTGCGGATTGATCGCCACGTAGGCGCGGCCATTGGCTTCCCGCCCTGCGTCGTTGATCAGGTGGACCCACCGCTCCTTGCCATCCCCGGGGTTGACCATCAGAAACGCCGTCATCAGACGCTTGAGCGATTCAATGATGTTGTCGTTGCCCTTGCCATCGCTCAACGGGCGTTCCAGAACACGGCACCAGTCGTTGAAGGAAAAATGCACCTGAGCGCCGATGGGCTTGCCCGACTGCCTGCACCACGCCAGCGCCAGTTCCCACACCTCACAATCGTTCTGATCCATATCGTGCCCACGATACTTCACATAGTATTGTTCTGATTCCAGCAGAACGCGCTCGCGCACCATGTTGCGAGCGTCCCCTGTAATCCGCGCGCAACCGAACAGCGCGCTGCGCACCATTGCGTTCGGAACCATGTTCAAGTTACCCGGCCACGGTTTGGTGCCGTTGGGTGCGACGATTGCCGCTTCCTGTTGCGCTTTCGGGTTGATCCCGAGGTCGGTCGCGGGCGTGATGTTGCCGCGCGTGGGAGCCTTCATCCCGGAACGTGCCTTTTTCGTGGCGCGCGCGGCCGGCGTGGATGCCCGTGCCGACGGGTGCGGGAAAGCCGATTGGCGGGTCGTCGTGTTCATGCGAGCACCTTCAGTTCAATGCCAAGACCCAAACGCTTGGCGGTTTCGATGATGTCCGCACGCTGCCGTGCAAGCACCTCGTCGCGCCGTTGGCCTTCAGCGATGAACGCCTTCTTGAACCGGGACAGACGTCCGTCGCAAGCTACCGTAAAGATCGCCCGTGCGATCTCCGTGCCGCGGGCGCCTGTGGTCGCCACCAGATCGGCGAACGCCGCGGACGTGTCGTTGTTCATCGTCGCGCTGACCATCGTGGACTCTCCGGTGAGGCGGGCGCTTTGCTGACGCTTGATCTCCTTACGGATCAGAGCGCCGAGGGAGGCGTCGGCTAGGCATTCACGTAGGATCACCCGCGTGACGCGTGCCCGGATGATGTCGAACGTGTCGGCCACCGCGTCCAACTGCTGGACCATGGCGTTCGGCAACTTTGGGTGAACAACGCTCGGCGAGTGGGTGGTGAGGCGAGGCATGGTGGTCTCCTGCAAGGTCATACCCCAGGAAACCAAAACCGACAGCGGTCGTCAAACAACAGCGTCATATTCCGGCACTTTTTTCGGAAATATTTTGGACAGTTGGGCGAAGCCCTTCCCGCTGCGTGCCATCGGGGTTGAGCGAGCACCCGCGGGTTTGAAAGTTGCCACACGGGTCGCCTCCCTCCGAATCCGTCCTCCCTCGCTTCGCCGACCGCGGGTTTGAAAGTTGCGGAACGTCGAAACCGCGGGTTTGAAAGTTTTTTCCAAAACGCGAAACCCAAGCCAGATAAGGGTTTGAGCGCGATTTTCGGCCCCGTACAGTACTAAAGACTACAGGGGGTGCGCCCCGGCAGGGGCGCGCACCCCCCCTGTACCAAGGTATCAAGAGGAAAACTCTAGAGAAAAATCGTGGGAGGGTTCTCGGGTGAACCCGCCTTTGGGCGGTTCACCCGAACCCACAGCGGAGAAACAACGCGGTCTTGCTCGGGACCTTTGGTCGTGAAGGGGATTCCACATCCCCTCCGGGAAACCCAAAACCCGGGCGGCTATCGCCGCGGGGCACTTCACCCCGCACTCGCCTGGCGGCGAACGACGCGGGGCCTTTGACACGATCACGGGTTTCCTGATGCGATGCCCCATGAATCAGGGTGCATCGCACCCTGCCTTCCGCTCCCGCTGGGACCGGGGAGTTGAAATAACACCCCGTCCGCTTCCCAACACCCACCTGACGCCGAACGGTGCAGCCTTTGCCACGATCACGGGTTCCCTGATGCGGTGCCCCATGAATCCGGGTGCACCGCTTTCCAAGGTGCCTCGCACCCTGCCTGCCCCCTGCCTTCCGCTCGCGCTGCGACCGAGGGGTTGAAATAGCACCCTGCCCGCCTCCGACACCGCAGGTGCGCGCCGGGTGAGTGGGGGCCGAAGGCTCCGTCCGGTTGTGGCCGGTTGCGGGTTTGGTGTTCGCTCGGGCCAGCAATCCCCGCGCGCCTCGCCAGGCCCTGACCAAAAAAAAGCGACCCCTGGCGGGTCGCCTCAAACACACACCGCGTTCCCAAAGGGCCGTCGCGCTGTTTCATTACGCTGTGATATTACCCATCCTTTATGGCAGGAACGCTGCAAGCCTGGACGCCAGCGTTGGCTCCAACGCATTGCCGCCGTCCGCCGTGTGCAGCAGCAACGGCGTCACCCCGTCCGCCTCCCGGAACACCTGCCGGAACGTCGCGTCGAACACCGGGACCAGCAACGTGGACGACCCGCCGTTGGGCTCGTAGCACCCGTTGTACGTGCCCGCCGGCATCCCGTCCGTGAGGTACGCCGGTTCGGTGATGCCCGACGGGATCGCGACCGAGCAGGCCGTGACCGCGTTCTGCTTGTACGCCGACAGGAACGCCGGGATCGAGGCCACGCCGTTCTTCAGCCCGGCCGCGTCCGTGCTTACGATCATTTGAATCGTCGCTTCGTAAGCCGGGTACACGGTCATGTCGGTCGACGCCGTCGTGATCGGGACGATCAGGTCCTGCTGCGCGTAGCCCAGCACCGTGGCTTTCGACGGCACAGGCAACTGGCTGACGGTCGTCGCGAGGCCTTCGTTGAACCAGCGTTCGAGCGAGCCCGAGGCGATCGCGCCCACCGCCGTCTCGGCGTAGACGTGGGTCATTTCGTGCCGGTACAGGTCGAAGTAGCTCGTGCCCACCGGGGCGTTCAAGCTCGTCGCGCCCGGGTACCGCGCCGCGAAGTTGGCCGAATCCGCGCTCATCACGTCGAGCGCCCGGAACGCGCCCTGCCCGCTGACGCCCGTCGTGTCGTCCCCGACGCTCGCGCCCAGCGTGTTGTCCGCGCACACCTGGACTTTCGTGCCGTCGAACCCGACGACCGAGGTGTCCAGGCCGAAGTACGACTTGATCGCCCCGATGGATTGCTCGGCGTAGTCCGCCGCCAAGGCCTGCGCCTTGTCGCTGACACCCGTGGTGGCGTAGACCAGCGTGTTCGGACCGACGTAGACCGTCGTGCTGGCTTTGCCCGCCTGGCAGTTCGATTGCAGGTACGTGGTGCTCGCGTCGAACGCCGTCGGGTAGTTCGCCGTTTTCTCCGCCGCGATCGCGGCCGGGACGGTGTACGTGTCGAGCAGCGACTGGCCGGTCGTGCCGGTCGTCGTGGTGCCCGTGCCCGTGTTGCTGGATCCGCCACCCCCGCCTCCGCCGCACGCGGACAGGGCGATCGTGAGCGCGGTGGCGCTGAGCAGGGTGAGCGCGTGAGCAGCGCGCGTGGTGATGGTGCTTGTTTTCATGGGTTGGTCCCTCGCACTTCCGTTGATCGTTCGGCCGTGGGCGTCTTACTGCACGCGCCAGCCGTTGTTCGTCTTCTGCATCACCGCTTCGTCGGGCACCGGCGCGGCCATGCCGACGAGCTTGAACTTGTCCCGATCGACCCATCCCGGCAGGTCGGTGTATTGCCACGTGAACTTCACGTCCGTCAGACCTTCCGTGTCTTTCCCCGGGACGGTGAACTCTGTGACGTCCTGCACCTGGCGAGTACCCACGCAAAACCCCTTCTGCGCGTCCCATGCCTTGGCGTCCTTGCCCTTGTCGGTCAGGCTGATCGTCAGCACCGTGCCCATGCCACCGCCGGGAAGCACCTGCGGCGCTTCCGCGATGCTGGCGATGCCGCTCGACTTCAACCCGTTCAGGATCGCCACCTGGTCCTTCTCCATGCCTTGCAACGGGATCCGGATGGGCCACTGAACCGCCTGGCTGTTCTGCACGCTCCAACACGCTTCCTGCGGCTTCGCTTTGAAGTAGTCCGCCAGACCGTCTTTCAGATCCCCTTTCGACGGACCCCCGCTGCACCCGCTGAGCGCAAGGCTCAGAACAACCCCGATCGCACCCATCGCCCCCAAAGCGATTTGCTTTTTATGCGTTTTCATTGCTTCACGTCCTTTCTTCTTCGTTGCTTGTTTTGATCGTGTTCAACGTCGGCCGGCCCGTTTCGTCCGGCGGCGTCCCGCGGCTCACCGGCCGCTCGCGGCAAGTGTAGGACGCTGTCATGCGAGAATCAACACAAAACATCAACCCATGACGTTTTGCATCACCATCAGGGAAGCGCCGAAGACCGGTGGCGTGCGCCTGCCGGGGCCAAAAGCACCTGGGGCGCCCCGCCTCGCTGCCGGTGGCCATGGGGCGGTGTTGGTGCCCACGCCTCCGGCGGGGTGGTGTTGGGGTTCCCGCAGGGGTCCGGTTAGGCCCACCGTGCTCCACCGCAGGTTCGACGTTCCCAACCTTTCCCACCGTCCCCGCGTTTGCCGGATCAAGGGGCCACCCGCCTCCCGCTTTTCATGCCGTAGAACCCACCACCGCCCACGATCTCCGCCGCGAGGCTCGCCAGCACCGCCAGGTGCGGACCGCCCTGAAAATCGCAGCAGAACGCGCCCAGCAGGGAGAACGCCACCGGTTCGCTGGGGCGGTCGAAGTCCGCCCGCAGGTGGGTGCCCGTCGCCGGGCCGGTGAAGCGCGAACCGGTGACCTCGATCCGGTCGAACACCCACGGGAAGATGCACCGCTGGTAATCGGTCGCTTCGTCGATGGGGATCATGACCGTGCCTCCGCGCTGCCCTGCGATGCCCGGGTGACGTTCGTCAGCGTGCCGCCGGCCGCGAACATGGCTTTCTGCCAGGCCTGCTCCACGTGCTTCGTGATGAAGCGCTGGGCGCCCGCGTACGTCTTGCGCTTGATCAGGTCGAACCCACCGTCCGCGTGAACGATCTGAACCTCGATGATTTCCGTGCCGCGGTCCGGCGCGTTGACGTGGATGTAATGCCCTTTGTAGCCTCGCGTGACAAACATGCTCTTCCCCTTGCGTTGTGTTGCCTTGACATGCACCGGCTCCTGGTGGCGGCCCGCTGTGGACCTTGCCGTTGTTCCGGAGAGCCAGTGCCCTGCTGGTGTGCTGCACCGTTTTCCTCATGTCCGACCCGGGCCTGGGTTCGGCGACGAGCGGGTGAGCGGTCTAGGAATCAAGCGGGGAAGGTGGTGCGGGCCGGAGGGAGCGGAGCGAACGACCACCCGGTTCCCCGCGCCTTGATCGCGCAGACGCCGGTGCCAAGGTCCCGGAGTGGTCGGACGTGAAGGGGGTGCAGCGCAGGTCGGGGGATCCGGAACGCCTCGCGGCGAGCAGCGCCGGTCCTGCCGGCGTCGTGCTCATTTGGCAGGTGCATCAGCACCTCACAAATAGTTCAAGTATTTCGCCCGTAGCTATTGCTTAAGCGCTGGCTCGAGTTACGGTGGTTCATGGCCTCCACGACGACAGCGAGGCGACAACCGAGGAAAACCATCATGAACCGCCCCTTCGACATTTCCACCCCGCCCGCCCGTCCGTATTGCCCGATCCTGGGCGAGGTCCAGCAAGGCGCTTTGCGCCGTGCCCACGGGATCGCCCGCCACGCCGGCGAGGACGATGTTCGATCGCGCAAAGTTGACCTGCGCAAAGCCCGCCAGCGCAGCGTCGCGGCCCTGAAACGTTCCGGCGTGGACCGGACCTTGGGTTTCGCCTACTGACTTTTTTGCGACACGTTGGGTGCAACGCACCCTGTTACGCGCCGTTACTGATTTTTTTCAGCCAAGGGCCTTCGGGCTCTTGCGCTGTTTCGTGAAACCGCTAGTTTCAGAGGTACAGGCCGTGCACGGGCGCGGTTCCACGCCATTTTCAGGAGGAGACCATCATGGCTGATGTCGATCAACGCGAGCGCTCGAAGCGCCGGTGGGAAACTGTTCCGGAGCAGTATCAAGACGCGGCTTACGCAAAATGGAAGGAGCGTTACCGGACGGTGAACGTGGCCATGTCGCCCCTCGAGGCTGCGAAGGACGTCCAGGACGGGTTTCCCGTGGACGCCGACGGTCAACGCCTCTCCGGGTTTTTCGACGCCGGCCACGAGGTCGAGCAACTGCGCCAGGCGCACGCCGACTCCGGCATGAACGACCGCGGGCTGCGCGGCCTGATCGCCGCGGACTTGCAGCAGCGGTACACCGAACGCCGTCAGTCGCTTGAAAGCGCGTTGCGCTTCGCCACCGGGCCGGATCACGTCCGGCTTTCGCTGTTGAGCGATGCCGAGCGCGCGTCCGTCGAGGAACATATGGGACGTCTGCGCGACCTGCCCGACGCCGACCAGCGGATCGAAGCAGCGAAGGATCGCTTCGCCGACCTGCAAGCGTACGACTACGCGCACAACCATCCGATCGCGAACCCGGATCGGGACTTCGAGAAAGCCCCGCTGTCGGACCGCGAACGGTTCAACTGGCTCTACGGGCGCGACAGCGAAGAGGACGGGAAGCGTCAGCAGCCCGATCGCGCGTTGTACGATCAGAAAGAGTACGAGGCGCTGATGTACAACGCTCAGAGCAGCGACCGTGGCGTGGCCATCCGCCAGATCGAGCCCCTGCCCCGCCCGGCGAACGACGTGGACGTGTCCGTCCGCGAAGCCATCCGGCTGGATGCGGCGCACGCCGTGGAACAGCAGAAACAGGCGGAAGCCCGCGCCGCTGAGCGTGCGAAGGACATGCCGCCCACGTTCGAGCCGCGGGAGTTCAAAGAGCAGGCGTTCCAGCCGGAACCGGACCACCGCCCGCGCGCTACCGACGAGGGCGAGCGGTTCTACCGGGGGACTCTGAAAGAGACCGGGGAAGCGCTCGTTCGTCCCGACGATCCGACCAGCATGTCGCCCTACGCGCGAATCGAAGGTCGCAACGGCGAGGACTGGAAGGTCTTCGGCGTTGGTGTGCCGAAGGCCATCCAGTCGGGCAAGATCAGCGTCGGCGACACCCTCGAACTGCGGAAGATGAACATCGACGAGGGCGGTCGCTGGGTCGCCAAGCCCCACGACTTCGAAGCGCACGATCAGGCTCAGAAAGCCGAGCACGATGCCGCGCAGGTCGTTCGCAAAGACGAGTTCACCGCCGCTGAAGCGAAGCGGTTCGAGACGTTCAAGGTCGCAGCGGAAGCGTGGCAAGCGCGGAATCCGACGGAACAGAAAACGCTGCAAGGGTTTTCGGACATGCTGGACGCGCCCGCTGTGCCCCGTGCCGACGCTCAGGACGAGCCCATCGCACGTGCCGCGACGCGCGCTCAACGTCGCCTGGACGAGATCCTGGGACGTGTTCCGAAGACCGAAGCACCGGCGCAAGCGCAGCAGAACCCCGCCGCGGCTGGGGAAGGGATGGCGGCGGAGGTCGACCGCGTCCGTGACGAGCGCGATCAGCGCCTGGGGCTGAACCAGCCCGCTGCTGCCGCACCCGCGCAGCAGGACGCCCACGTGCAAGCGCTCACGCAGCACAAGAGCGACCAGCAGGTCCTCGCCGACACGCTGGACGCCGCCGGGACGACCATGCGCACGGGCTTCACGAGCGACAAGCAGAACGTGTACTTCGACTTCAAGGTCGGGGGCCAGGCCGTCAATGGCCACGCCGCGTGGAATCCCGAAACGATCGAACTGGGCAAGCAGCAACAGCCGAATGCCATCGACGCCTTCACGTCGTCCGACGGTGGCCGGCTCGAGCAGGCCCTCGGTCACCCGGTGAACGACGAGACCCGGTCGTTCATGAACGACGCACTGCACGCTTACGTCGAACGCTCTGCGATCGACACGATTCAGCGCGACGGCTACGTCGTGGGGATCCCCAACTTGCCGGACCGGAACGGCCTTGCTGCGAAGCTCGACGCCCGTGCGGCCGAGGTCCAGCAGGACGAGGGCAAGTCCCAGCGTCAGGGCGATGCCGGAGCGGTCGCGGTCCCCGGCGTTGCGGTCGAGCATCACCAGGCCCAACCCGTCGTCGAGCAAGCCGCCCAGGAGCAGGCTGCTGCGCGTCCGGCCGTGCCCAACCTGGCGAACATCGGTGAGCGCGTGGACGCCCGGCAAACGTCGGAGCAACCCGCGCAGGAACCGGTGAAGCCCGAGGTCGAGGTGCAGGCCCCCGTCGTGGCGCAAGCCGCCCAGGAGCAGAGCGCTGCGCGTCCGGTCGTGCCCAACCTGGCGAACATCGGGGAACGCGTGGACGCCCGGCAGACGACGGAGCAACCCGTGCCGGCCCCTTCGCAAGCGCAGGAGCCGATGAAGCCCGAGGTTGAGGTGCAAGCCCCGGCCGTGGCGCAAGCCGCTCAGGAGCAGAGCGCCGCGCGTCCGGTCGTGCCCAACCTCGCGAACCTCGGTGAACGCCTCGACTCACGTCCTCCGGTCGAGCAGCAAGCGGACGCGCGGAAGGCGGAGCAGCCTGCCCCGGTGCAAGCGCAAGCTCAGCCGGAACCTGCGCAGCCGGCGGCCCAACCGGTCGCTGACCAACAGGTGAATCATCAGGCGCCGGCGAACGTGCCGGACCGTGCCGCGTTTGCGTCGAAGCTCAACGCCGACGTGCAAGCGTTCAACGCCGAGGCGATCCCAGGGCTGAATCGGCTGTCGTCGTCGATCGAGCGCATGTTCGCGACATCGCGTGCGCTCGAACAGACGCTCGCGAGCACGCAGGACGTTGCCCCGTTGGAACAACTGGTCGCGCAGTCGCAGGCGCCGAGCGAGGGGATGCGACTGCGGCACCGTCACTCCCTGTGATCGGTTGTTCCGCTCTCGAAAAGCCCCGCTTCGGCGGGGCTTATTCAAGGCTTTCTGATGATCGATACCCGGGTGCATTTCACCCTAAATATTTTCCGATCAGCCGTTGACTAAAGTTTTTAATGTGGTTTCCTGGAATGGAGTAATCAATCAGGGGACGCACCATGCGCCGCTTCACGTTCCACCGGACACCTTCCAACGATCCGCTCAACGCGTCCTCGACGCCTCGTCCCGCTGAATCAGGACTGTTTTTCGGATTGCAGGCCTCCCAGAAAATCACCGGTCCGCGCTACACGCCCAAAGCCATTCGCCAGCGGTCACTGAAAGACGTCCCCGCCCCCATCGCGAAATACCTGCACGCCCCCGCCATCGTCCGCCGTCTGAAAGTCCTCGACGCCGCGTTCACCCCCGACGGTTTTCTCCGAATCAAAACGGATTATCTGGTGCTCAGCGTTGAGCAAAACCGGACGATGCGTTTTGGACCGGAGACCATCACCGCGAAAGCGTATTTCGAGCGCGTGATCGAACGCGGTGACCTGATCGACGCGGTGGTGCTCCCCCATGTCGAAGACGGGAGCCATCCGATTGAGGCGTTCTGGATCGACGTGCGTTATGTCGGTGCTTCCCCGTCGGACGGCTGGGGAACGATGAAAGAAGACGGTCAGTTCGCGATGCGTGCGAAAGCCGGCGAGAAAGCAGAGCGTGTTGTGACGCGCCTGCTGCGCGACACCGCGGGACACACCTTCGAAGAGGGTGCGTGCGAGACGCCGGGGTTCTTCGAGATCCGCTCGAAGGACAAGCGGATCCGCCGACCGGACCGCGTGTGCCTTTGCTGCGGAATGACGGTCGAAGTGAAGAAGCGCAACAACGACAACGACACGAACTTCGTCGTGTCGCACAGCGATCGCCGGTCTTTCCACACCGAGAACGCTGCGAACGGGGTCCACGCCTTCGTGTTCGCCGACATGCAGCCCCGCTTTGTGGCCAACGCCGACATCGCCCGCGCGCTGGTGAACGGGCGTTACACGAACGGGCAGGGAACGCACGACCGTTGGGCCGAGATCGACCAGGACGCGGTGCGCGTGATCGAGCCGCCCCGGTGCAACGCGGTGATGCTGCAACGCGCGGCGTAAAACCCTCCAAACCTTTGGGCGGCTGACGCCGCTGGGCACTCCCGCTTCGCGCCGTTCCTGGCGGAGCGGTTTTGACGTTTGCGCCGTGCGCTGGCCCCGCCTCCGGCCTTCGGCGCCGTGCGGGGTGACCGCCCTCTTTTCCAGGTTTCCAACGGGACGGGGAAGGCGTTCGCCGCGTCCGCGCTTGATGAGCGGAAACGAAAAGCGGAGCCGAAGCTCCGCCTGTTCGGACGAACGTTGAGGCGGCGATTCAGTGGCTGAACATGCCGATGATGAAGCCAGCGGCCAAGCCCGAGATCGTCCAGAGAAGAATGCCCTTCGATGACGGCTTTTTGGTGTCGTTCATCCGTGCCTGCATCTCCTTGCGTGCGCTCTCGTGCTTCTCCACGCACTGTTTCTTCGCCAGTTCCGTCATCCGGATCTGCCGCCGGGCACCCTCCGGATCCTCGGCCATGCGTGCCTGCTCGCTGGCGATGCGACGATCGGCCGAGGCCATGTCCCGCTGAAACTTCAGGTCCATGTACTCGATGTCGTCCGCGGTGGGCGTGCTCCGTTGAGCGTTCTCCCTGCTGTGCGCAAGACGCGCTTTCACGTGTCGGATCGACCCGTTGAGCGCTCCGCACATCCCCAAAAACAGCATCCAAAGAAAAGTGGTCATGGTGTCCCCCTGATAAGTGGTTGTGTGTGGTTCAGTGAACCAGACGGTTGGCGAATGTCAACCGCTGCAGCCTCCGTCTTTTGCTCTAAAACGCTGACGGCCAACGCCTTGGCGCCCACGCCACAAAAGTAGGTGCTTTTCACCCCAAAACGCTGGACTTCCTTCCCAGGTTTTGTATGTACGAAGGATGGGCGCCTTGCCCGATCAACCCCAGGAGGAACGCATCATGAAGATCCGTTACAAGAGCGCTGGCACCAGCGCGACCATTCTCGCCGTTGCTGTGAGCGTGCTGGGCATGTCCGGCTGCGCGTCGATCGCTGGGGGCTCTCAGTCGATCGGTAACGCTGTGGGTGTACAGGACCGCACCACGGCGTCCACCGTGGGCGGTTGCGTCGTTGGTGGTCTCGCCGGTGCCCTCGCGGGCGGCCTCGCGAAGGGCTGGGTGGGGGCCGGCATCGGCCTCGCCGGCGGTTGCGCCGCCGGTGGCTTCATCAGCCGTGAAGCGAGCATCCAGCAACAACTGAAGGAAGCGCAGGAGCAGCAGAAGCAGATCAACGCCACCCTCGCGCAGTATCACGCCCAACTGGCGGCGGTGGTCTACACGAAGCAGGTCGCGAGCGACGAGAAGACTGCCGAGAATCACAAAATGGAAGCGTGGAACAAGACCGTCGTGCCGATGCCTCCGGGCCACGGTCCGGACGTGCAAGCGGTGCTGAAGAAGGTCGCCTCCCTGACCGCCGCGTCGAAGAAGGTGCCGCACATCGACGTCTACGTGAAGAAGGCGGACGAGCAGGCGTACAGCGATGCGCTGAACGCTGGCCTGCAGGGCACCAAGGTGATGTTCGCGACGCACATCGTCACGAAGAACCCGCACCTGGACGTGACGCCGATCCCGGATCCGGCTCCTGCCGCAACGACGACCGCGCCTGCTTCGGGCACGGTCTACCAGCCGGCCGCGAAGTAAGCGCCGTGCATCACGGGGCGGTCCGCCGCCCCGTTCCTACAACGAAACAGGAGGAAGACCATGTCCCACGTAGAAGACGTAAACGATCCCGCGCTCGCCGCCATGCTCGCCGACGTTGCCGACGTTGCCGGCGATCCGGGCGGTCCGTTGGCGCCCGAGCAAGCGGTTGCATCGGTCGAAACCGCTGGTATTGCGGTCCCTGTGCGTAAGGGCTTGAGCCCTGTCGTTCAGGACGCGCTCGAAAAACGTGCCGCGCTGGTCGCAGCGTCAGAGGCCGTACTTCGTTCCGTCGAAGGAGAAGCCGGCCTGTTCACGATGGTCGATGGGATGAACCGCACGCTCGACGGTGCACGTCTGATTTTTGGCTCAGTTTTCAGCCTGCCCAAATACACCGTGGAACGTTTCAAGGGGGCCGAGATTATGGAAGCCTCTTCTGAACTGTATAAAGCGATGCGCACGGGCGAGGCGTTCAACATCGATCCTTTTGTCTCGCTGAACGCGCAGATTGAAGCGTTAGCCGCTGCGCACCAGGCGTGGTTGGTTGCGAGGCAAAACGTTTCGCACGCGCTCGATGAGCGCAATGCACGCTTCAACAGGACCGCCTTGTCTCTCCCAACCGAGTATCAACAGGCCCGCGAATCGGCCGCGACGTTGAACGAAGCCATGAAGGTCCTGCGCGGAGAACTGACGTCCATGGGCGATTTCGCCGCCGCTTACGAGCGGGCGCTGGACGGCGACTGGTCCGCGGTCGAAACGTGGCAGAGGACCCATCAAGCGAAGCTCGAACGGGCGCTTGCTGCGTCTGCGAAGTCCGCCCTGCCCGTCGAAAACACCGAACCGCAGGTCCCTCCGGCGACGTCAGAGTCCGACACGACCGACCATGCTATTCGTGCCGGTGACGATGAAATCCTGGCGCCGATCCCGCTGGAGCAGATGGGCCCGCCGGTCAGCAAGGCCGTCGCTGGACCGCTGGATCAGGCCACGGACGCGCCCCTTCCCGCTCGGACGTTGGACGAGGCCGAAGCCGCTTTCGCGCAGGCCGAAGCCATGCCGGACGACGATGCTGTCGCGAAGTCGCTCGCACTGTCTGAAGCAGCCGAAGCCACGAGCAACGCTGCCGACGCACTCCCCGACGAGGCGGACGATCAGGACCCGATGGACGCCCTGTTTCAGGAGGATCCGTTGCCGCGCGTCACGCACGCCAGCGACCCGCTTGCACCTCGTGACGCCCAGTCCCCGTTTGGCCCGATGGCGTTCCTGCACAAGCACTTCTACGCCCTCGCCGGCGGTGCGGCCGTCCTCGTCCTCGGGGCAGCGTTCTTCATCGGTCACCTTCACCGGGCGGAGCCTGTGCCCCTGCCTGTGCCGGTTGCGGCACCTGCTCCCGCTCCGGTGGTGCAAGCGCCTCCGGTCGTGCCCGCTCCGGCGTCGGCCGCTCCTGCGGTGCGCCCTGCGCCTGCCCCTGTGAAGCCAGCGATGGTGAAGCCCACGCCCGCTGTCGCGCCGACGCCGACGGTCCGCAAGCCGTCCCACCTCGTCGAGCATGAGCACGTCACGACGATGCACGAGACGAATCAGGCGCTGGATCAACTCCGCCAGAAGCTCGGCGAGTGACCCACCTAGCCTTCCGGAACGCCCTGCTTCCCGCGGGGCGTTTCTTTTTCAGCGTGCAGGTGTTTTTCACCCTGGTGGATGTTGACACGCCCGCCAGGTCTGTTTTTATGGAGGGACAACGACAGAACTTGATGGAGGAACCGATGAACCCAGCCGCCGCTTACGTGCCGCTCGCGCAGTATTCCGCGCAGCCCAACCTGCCGATTTACGACCCCTCACTGATGCTGATGATCGGCGTGCCGTCGCTGATCGTTTTTGCGCTGCCGCTGCTAATTTTCGTGCTGCGTTGGGTGCGGTTCGCAACGTCGTCGAAAGACGACGGTTCGACCGTCTCGGCGCCGGGCTTCATTCACACGTCGCTGACGCTTTTGACGTTGCCGCTCGTCGTGGCGCTCGCGTGGCTGGTGGTGTTCAACGCAGCCGCATGGCAGGTCGCGGGCGGTTACGACTGCTCCGACGCCACGCCGGTCGTGCATCCCCGTCTGGGACGCGCATCGCCGGACTCCAACCTGTGCTTCAACCTCGGCTCCAAGGTCAACGCGAACGCGACCGGTGTCGCGCACAGCGCTGAGGACGCCGCGAGCGAAGGGATCAACGTGTTCACCGGAGGTCAGCGATGAGCCATTTCGACAACGAGGGCGCGACGCCCGTCTCCCCCAAGGGCCTGCTGATCAAGCTCGGGGCGCTCGTCGCCGGGCTGGCCGTGGTCGGCTATGTGGGGCTTCGCCTCGGTCACGGGGACGTGAGCCTGCCGAACGTGCCGTTCGTGGGATCGGCGCCCTCTGCCCCCGCCGTGCATGTGCTGACGCCGGAGGAGGACGTGCAAGCGTCGATCAAGGCGAACCCTGCGCTGGTGAGCCGTCAGGCGTGCATGAACCTGAATCTGAACGCGCCGGCCGTGCTGACGATGCTGTCGCACCCGTCGGCCGCTGACCTCGACGGGCTGTCGAACGACGAACTGCGTTCGATGGCGTTCACCTTGACCACGCTTGTTCCGGGACGACCGGTTGCAGCGATGGGGACGATGTTCACGAACCACGCCGCTCTGGTCAATCACCTTGTTCAAGCGTCCGCGTTGCCCGTCTTCGCAAACCCGAACGGGGCGGAAACCCGGCGCGTCAACGCTTACCTGGACACGTGCCGTTCGATGTACCCGGGCCGTGACGAAGACGCTGCGGCGTTCGTCCGGGTGCGTGCCTACACGCTGATGCGGGTCGGCTTCAACGTTATGTCGCTCGTGCAACGGCATGGCCAATAAATCAGGAGAAGACATGGAAAACCAAGCCAAACCCCGTTCGATGTTCTCGGTGGCCAAGGAATGCCTGGCGCTGTGGTGGGCGTTCAACCGTGGGAAGGAAATCCTGATGGAAAACGGGACGCCCTACCCGACGTTTCGCAGATACAAAAACAACGACCCCCGCAAGGAGGTCCTGTTCCGCGAGGAGCTTTCGCAGCGCTCCCGTCTGTTCGATCGCATCGGTCGCCTAGTGTTCTTCGCCCCCGAGGACATGGAGTGCCATTTGGATTTCTTCATGGTCCCGGGCGACCGCCGCCACAAGGTCGGAGTCTTCCGGGACATCGCTGCGAAGAACGTGCACGACAACCAGACTCGGGTGCGTGTACGCGAACTGCTGAGCAAGAAAGCCGCGAAGTACGGGGTCGTGGTGGTGCTGCTCGGTGCACTCATCGCGCCGCGTTTTGTGCAGCACATGACCCCGATCCATCTGTTTTCGGGATCGGCCGCCAGCCTTATCGGCGCGTCGTTGCAACGTTTCTAAAAATTCAGGAGGAGACCATGAGCAAGAATCCCACGAGCCGCCAACCCATCGAAACCGGTGTTCTCGGTCGCGCTTACGCGAAGGACCTGGAAGCCATCCGCGATGATCAGCATGCCAAGCACGTCGAATACTTCACGTACCACCTTGGCGTGCGCGAGGACGACCCCCGCGACGTTCCGCACGACCTGCGCGACACGCAATCGGGGAGCCAAGTCACGTCGAACCTCGCGCCCATCTCGTCGGTCGTTAAAAACGGCAAAGGCGACGAGGACGAGATCGCCCACGGTGGCTCGTCCCTGGTCGAGAGCCTGATTTTCTATTCGCACCCGTTCTTCACGCTCGCGTCGATGCTGATCGTCGCGTTCCTGTTCGGCGGTTCTCCGCTGCTCGGACTTGCGTTCTTCCTGGGGGCGCAAGCCGCCTACGCGCATTTCACCATCCCTCTTTTCGGGCGCAACTGGCGCTACAACATGCGCCCAACGGTGAATACCACCGTGTCGATCGGGATGGTGCAAGTGCTGCTCGCCATGGTGTTGCCCCCGTCTTGGGTCGCCCCGCTGCTGATCGTCGGTAACATTGCGATGTTGGCCCGTCCGTTCCTTGAAGGTCGCCATGTGACCCGTGGGCTGGGTCGCCGTCCTCTGCCGGTGCAGGGTTACTTCCCGCCCGACTTGCGCGACGAGAAGAAACGTCGTGCCGAGCAAATCGAAGGGGCTAAAAGCCTCGAAAAGAACGGTCCTTTCATCACGCTCGGGTATGCCACCGGCCGCTTCCGCGAAGAAGGCCACCCGTTCGCCCCGGATAAGGGGGCTCCGATGGGCGCGTCGGTGAGCGATTTTGGCAAGCACTTGGCGGTTTTCGGTAGCACCGGTGTCGGTAAGACCTACGGTACCGCTCGTCCGTTCGCGCAGCAATGGATGGCTCTCGGTACGAAGAGGACGATCATCGCCAACGGGGTGAAGCAAATCGTTTGGCGCAACTCCGGCGGGATGTTCATCATGGACGGTAAGGCGGAACTGGGCCGTGACCTGATTCGCGACGCCCGCAAGATGTCGATGGAAAAGCTCGGGATCGAGTTGATCGAGATCGGTACCGGCGACGGTTGCGTGCCGATGGCGATTCTCGAAGGGCAGAAGCCGGTGGACCTCGCGCAAGCCCTCGCCGACATCGCAGGTCAAGAGAAAGGCGGAAATCCGTTCTTCACGGCCAGCACTTACAAGTGGATCCAGGTCGCAGGCACGCTGCTGGAAGCAGCCATCGACGTGCAGACCGTTCGTCTGGACGCGATCGCTCAGAACCTGAAGCACCCGATCACGGGTGAGGTGCTGGGGTACACGAGCTACAAGCACGTCCTCGACACGTACAAGAAAGCCGGCAAGCCGCTGCCGCAGTGGGTTCGGGACACCTTTAAGCGCGATTTCATCTGGATCTGGCCGCACTTCGAAGACATGTGCAAGGACTTCATCCTGGACCGGGTGTTCCTCGAAGGAAAACTGCCGCTGGACAGCAACGGGAAGGAGATCACGAGCTTCGTGAGCCATGCGCCCAAGATGCCTGCGGGCGGTCTCGTCGCCCAACTGAAGGAACTGGACTACTACAAAGCCGGTGATGCGAAGGGCGTTATGCTGGACACCGCCATCAAGTACGCGACGCGGTTTTTGCCCGATATGGAGTTGGAAACGCGCAAGAACATTCTTGCGACCGTCGGTTCGTGGCTGGACACGGCCAGCACCTGCGAAGCGCTGATCGACTGGCTGCAACTCGAGACTGGGGCTGACGTGACCGCCTGCATGCGCGGTGGGATGGTGGCTTTGTCGCTCTCGGTCACGGAGCACAAGAAGGCCGGTCAGTTCTTCCTGAACCTCGCCAAGCGCCGGTTCTTCAACGCCATGCTGTCGCGTCCGTCGGATTGGGCGAAGGATCCGGCCCAGCGCCCGGTACTGCTCGAAGTGGACGAAGCGCAAAGTTTCATCTCCCGCGATGGGGGAAGCCCCGAAGAAGCGATTTTGCAAATGGCACGCTCGAAGGGTTGCGTGGCGTTCTACCTCACGCAATCGTACGCTGAGTACGCCAACCGTCTTGGTGAGGCGGGTGCCAAAGCCTTCGCGGGCAACTTCAATTCGTTCATCACCTTCGAAGCCGAACTCAGCACCAAGGAATGGGTGCGTGACCGCATCGGCACGCACCGCCTCTTCGAGTTCAAAGGGCTGAACGCGGGAGACGTTGCGCACGACAAGTTGATGCCGCAGACGACCGTGGATGATCAAGACGCTATGCAGCGCCTCCACGCCGAAAACGCGTTTGCCTTGACCTACCCGACCGACGTCGTGCTCACGGACGACGACAAGAAGGAACTCGACGATGACGGGCACAAGAGCCATACGGGGCTGCACATGCGCGCCCACCTCGCACGGATGTTTACGTTGGACCTGGTTCTGAAAGCAGTGCCGGAAGCCATTGGTGCGATGAAAGCGGACCTGGTGCTGCTGCAAGCGTGGGTGAAGCGTCAATACCACGCTGTGCTGCGCAAGAGCGGTGCCAAAACGAAGACCGAGGACGAGAAAGTCGTCACGCCGATCCCGTTCTCCGCGCATGAGAAGGACGAAGTATCGGGCGACAACTCGATCGAGCCGTTCTTCAACAGTCGCCGGTACGGGCTGCTCAAAGGCAACTTCGTGTGTGTGGCGAGTTTCAAGCGTGGTGGTGGCGCTGTGCGCGAGGACGTGATGGCGTCCATCGGCGTTCTGACCAACCAGCAGATCCGCGACCTCGCGTCGCTCCAGCCTGGTGTCGTCACGGTGTTCGATGAACTCGATCGCTTGGGGATTGCGTACGACCAGGCCGCGTGATAGTACGAAGGTTCCTCCTCTGTCGGTCACATCCAACCGACAGTTGCCCGGCGAGAGCCGGGCTATTTTTTTGCCCCGCGCACCCTCGCGCACTCCTCGAGACGGAGCGGCTAACGCCGCGGGTCCCTCACCCGGGTGCACCTCCGGTGATGACGCCGGGCTCCCTCGGACACGACGCTCTGCTTCCACGCCAGGGGACGGCGCGTGAGCGGGTCGCCCGGACGCGAATGCGGCCCAGGTTTTGGTGCCCCGCCGATCCGCTCAACCCTTCCCACGTCCCTGCTCTCCCCAGTGGTTTTCGTCGCCGTGCAGCCCTCCCCGTAAAGGCTCACCCGTCGCTTGCGAGCATCCCGCAAAGCCTCACCTTTGCCGGCACCGAACGTCTTGTCGCGGTCCGCGCCACACCCTGCGACCTTTTTTTGCCGTACACGCCCGTACGCGCTTGCCAAGCTCTTTCAGTCGGTTACTTTGGGTTGAGACCCCCCGCGCAGAACGAGGGGCAGCCTCGCAAACGTCAGGTGCTCTTGCACCTGTCATCGTTTTATCAACCTTCTGGAGGAGCCCCCCCATGAGCAAGCCGTTCAATCCCACGTCGTACAACCTGCGCCGCTCCGCGGTCAGCATCGCGACTCTCGCAGCACTCGCCCTCGCCGCCCAAGGCGCGCAGGCCCAATCGGTGGTCGTCACCTCGTCGACGCCGTCCGTGGACATCACCGGCGCCACCGGTGCGCAGTTCGGACCGGACGGGAGCACCGTCATCGACAGCGTGACGAACTCGGGCACGGACGCTTCGAGCGGTGCGAACGGCGTGGACAACGCCGCTTCGATCACCAGCATCACGACCAGCAGCGGGTCGTCCACGACCGGCCAGACGAACGGGATCTCGAACACGCAGAACATCGGCACGATCACAAACAATGGGACGATCGGTCCGAACGGTATGTCCGGCAACGCCGGCATTCTGAACACCGGCTCGGGCCACATCGGCGCGATCGACAACAAGAGCGGCGGCGTCATCGGTAGCGGTATGGCCGCGCAGTACGCGATCGAGAACGATGAGGGTGCGAGCATCGATACGATCATCGACGAGAGCGGTGGCTTAAAGATCGGCCTGATGAACGGGGAAACGTACGTGCTGAACGGCGGCGCGATCGGCTCGTTCGAGGAAGATGGCACGCTCAGCGGCGTCATGTCGGGGATGACCGGCTTCTTCGTCAACGGCGCCACGGGTTCCGTCCAGGACGCCACGATCGGCGCGACGGGCCGGGTAACGCTCAGTGGGACCACGCCGGGCTACGTGAACGAAGGGACCACGACGAACGTGAACATCGCAGGTATGCTGAGCGCGGGCGGTGACGGGGTGGTCAATGGTTCGCCGACGAACACCACCGCATCGATCGCCAGCATCGATGTGAGCGGCCAACTGAACGGGCAGGGCGGCAATCAAACCGGCGACGGTATTCACAACTACGCGCAACTGGGCGATGTGACCGTCGAAACCAGCGGTACGCTGAACGGCTCGGGCGTCGGGACCGCGGCGTTCGACAACGAAGCAGGCGCGACCGCGGGTAACTTCACGGACCTGGGGTCGTCCGGCGCTGAGGGTGCTGTCGTCTGGAACAAAGGCACCATGCAAAACGCGACGATCGGAGGCTGGGTCTCGTCGTCCGAAGCGTCGGTCATCGACAACGAAGGCGTCATGGGCGACCTGAGCGTCACGACCGGTGCAGTCGCGCAGACGCTCGCAACGGACGACTTCAACGCGGTGATCAAGAACGGCACCAACGCGACCATGTCGTCCATCCAGGTGAACGGCGACGTTGCCGCCTCGTCGGGTGTCGGTATCGAGAACGATGGCACGGTCACGAACGGCATCACCACCGGCACCGGCGGCACGATTTCGGGCACGACCGGCATCGTGAACAACGGTGACCTGCCGACCCTGAACGTTGGGGCAGGCAGCAACGTCATGGGTACGGTGGTGGCTGGGGTTGCGCTCAACGCCGGTTCCACCACGGTCAGCGTGAGCGGTGTCCTCGACGGTTCGGGGGCGACCGCCGACGGTCTCGACGTGGGCGCGGGTGCGAACGCGACCGTGACCGCACAAGGTTTCGGCTCGATCGCAGCGTACGGTTCGGGCAACGGGGTGAACGTTGCGTCCGGCGCGACGGCCGACGTGACGGTCAACGACAACGCCAACGTCGAAGCGTTTGGCGCTGGCTCCGCGGTGAACACCGCCGGCAACCTCAACCTGACGCTCGTCGGCCGCAACGCCCAGGTTTCGAATCTCGGCAATGGGTCCGCCATCACGGTCGCTCAAGGCGGCAACCTGACGCTCACCGCAACCGGGTACAGCGCCGCCGGTGCTGGTCCGGACATCTCGTCCGGCGACGGCACCGCGCCGACGATCGACATCGCGGGCACCGCTGCGCTCGACCTCGATGCGCTGGTGGCGAACACGGGCAACGGGACCGCTGTTCAGATCGAGAGCACCGGCTCCGTGACCTCCTTCAAGGTCCAAGGGGTCATCGAAGGTGCGATCAAGAACCTGTCGTCGAACCCGCTGGTGATCGACGGTGCGGACACGTACACCGACGGTAGCAGCGTCAACGGCGAACTGGGCCTGCTCACGGGCGCCGGCGTACTCGGTCAGTCCGTCATCGAGAGCACCGGCGACGTGACGTTCGCGTCCGGGTACACCGTGTTGAACGATTCGGTGACCGCCCCCAACGTGAACGTGTCCACCGGTGCCACGCTGGTCTCCCATGCGCCGGTAGCGATCAACGGTAACTTCAACGTTGCTGACGGCGCGGGGCTGGTGTCGCAAGTCGTGAACGGTCTGGACGCCGGTTACGGTCAATGGAACGTCACCGGCAACTCGACGTTCGCCGGCTCTACCACGGTGACGCTTGCCCCCTACACGACCTTCGGGTTCGCGGACGGACAGCGGTATCTGATGGTGAGCACCGCCGGCACGGCGAGCTACAACCTGCCGGGGATCGCGGCCAGCGCACTGGGCTACTCCGGCACGGTGACCGCTGAGCAGGTTGGGAACAACCTCTACGCGGTGCTGGGTTCAACCTCGACGGGCACCGGAACCGGCACTGGCACTGGCACTGGGACCGGAACGGGTACGGGCACCGGTTCCGGCACGGGTACGGGTACTGGCACCGGAACCGGCACGGGGACCGGCGGCGGGACGGACACGGGTGGTGACACGACCACCACGTCCCCGACGTCGCCCACCGATCCGACCACCCCCACCTCGCCGACGAGCCCTACGGGCCCGACGTCGCCCGCTGCACCGGTGGTGCACAGCGTCGCAGGTCTCACGCAGACCTCGGTCGCCGCGTCCAACGGGATCGTGCGGTACACCGGGTGGAACAGCGCCGGGCTGATGAACGCTGAAAACGTCGTGCTCGCCATCGAGCAGAACGGGACCGCGCGCCAGGTGACGCAAGCCGGCACGCAACTGGCCGCGATCCCGCACGCGCAAGCCGGCAACGCGGCGCTCGCGATCACGGACGGCGCCTTGGGCGTGGTTGCTGATCGTGCGGAAGGTCAGCGCGCTGCGAAGCAAGCAGGTGCCGCGATGGGCAACGGCGTGCAGACCTGGGGTCAAGCGTTCGGCGGTTCGGAGCAACGCGGATCGACCGACGGCGGGACGTTCGGCGAGGTGAGCGGTTCGCACCTGACCTACGGTGGTCTGGCGGTCGGTGTGGACAAGGCGGTCGGCAACGGTGACTGGCGTGTGGGCGGTGCGTTCACGTACGCCCACGGTCAGAGCAATGCCACGGGCGATGCGAGCGGTCAGGATCTGAACGTGAACGCGTTCGGGTTCACGCTCTCCCAGAGCTACGCTCCGGGTCGCTTCTACGTTGACCTCGCGGAAAACGTCAGCATCCACCAGTTCGACGAAAGTCGTTCGATCAACCTGGCGGGCGTGAGCGCCGGCGGTGCCAGCGGTCACTTCTCGGGCCAGTCCTACGGTGCTCGCCTGGAAACCGGTCTCCCGCTGCTCTGGAAGAACGGCATCGAAGTGACCCCGCTGTTCGGATTGACCGTGCAGCACGTCAACCTCGGCGGCTACACCGAGACCGACGGTGGTTCCGGCCTTGGCCTCGCTGTGAACGGGGCGAGCTACACGTCGGTGCGTTCGACGCTGGGCGTGAAGGTGTCCAAGGCTTTCGAAACGAAGGCTGGGACGGTGGTGCCGTATGTCCGGATGGGCTACGTGCACGAGTGGTCGGGCAACGTGCCGAACACCACCTCGACGTTCAACGGTGACGCCACGGGCGAGACCACGTTCACGACCGTGAGCGCGAGCCCGGTGCGCAACATCGCCGACGTGTCCGTGGGCGCCACGCTCTACCGCGCCAAGGGCCTCTCGCTCAACGCCCAGGTGAACGTTCAGGCAGGGAGCCGTTACACCGGTGTTGCCGGTGGCGTGCAGGCGAAGTGGGCGTTCTGATCGTCCAACCTTCATGCAAAGCCCGGCCGCGTGCCGGGCTTTTTCGTTGCTGTACGCCCCGCCTCTCTTGCTTTTTCCCGCCCGTCTGGTTCCCTGGAGGGAGCCAAAGCATCGCACCAACGTCCGGAGGACCCCCATGCGCGCAGCCGTCGAACTCGTTTTGCCCGTCATGCGCCTCGGGGAGGTACGTCCCGGCCGCGGGTCCGCCGTCTCGATCGACGTGATCGTTCCCATCAACGGGAAGGACCACGTCGTCACGTTCCATCGCGAGGTCAACGGTCGCAAACGCGGAACGTGGGCGAGCGACGAGCCTGCGCAGTTCGCCGCCTCCGGTTATTACCGCATGGTCGCCGCCGTGCTCGACGCGCTCGGTCGTGCCGGGGGCGATTACGACCTGTCGTTCTGCCGGACCGTGCTGCAGGACCTGCACGGGTATGTCTCCGCGGTCGCTGACGCTGCGCTCGACGAGTACGACGACCAGGTCGCCGCGGCCTGACCCACATCCCGGGAGACGACCATGACGACGCGCGAGGGCTGGTTTTATGTGCACGACACGGATCCTCTGTTCCTCGCGCTCCACGGGTTGGGGGCGATCGTCCCCGCCATCGCCGCGGTGAAAGCCGCTGGGGTGGACCTGAACCGGATCGCGTATGACCACGAGGGGGATGGCGTCGAGGTGCAATCCCTGCTGGACATCGCGCTGGCCAATGCCGGCGCCGATGCGATCGTGGCCTTGCTCGCGGCCGGTCTGGACCCCAACGCGCCGGACGTGAACGGCATCCTGCCGCTTTTCCTGATCGACGCGATGGTCGTCGACACGGTCGAAGCGTTCATCGCCACCGGCGCCCGGGTGAACGTCAGGAACGGTGAGGGACGAACGCCGCTCTTCCGGGCGTGCTACGACGACGTGCCGATCGACACCGTTCGCGTGTTGCTCAACGCGGGGGTGGATGTCAACGCAACGGACGACCATGGCGAAACAGCGTTGCACGAGGCGACGTCGAACGCTGCGGATCCCACCGACCTGGTGCGTCTGCTGATCGACGCGGGGGCGGACGTCAACGCCGCCGATCTGGACGGTCGTGGGCCTCTGCTGAACGCAGCGCTGTGCGATCAGGTCGCGTGCGTGCGGCTTCTGCTCGAGCGCGGCGCGAGCGCGGTGCGGGTGGTGATGCACCCGGATTTCCCGAAGGGGGCGACGACCGACGCCGTGAAGGTCGTGCGTGAGGCGGCGGCCGAGGAGGAACGGCGATCCCTGCGCGCCGTGGCGGATGGGGAAGTCGGGGATGTGATCGGGGTCGAGCGCCGACGGCTGTGAGCGTTGTCGCCTCAGCGCTTCTCCTCTTTGGCGTCGAACGCCAACACGCGTTGCTCCAGCGCCGCGACGGACGGCTGGTCCTCGGACCGCTCCGGCAGGACTTTCAACGGCTTGCCGTCGTAATCCTTGTATTCGGAATGGCGGAGCAGTTTCGAGAGCTTCACCCGGTAACGCGTGTCGATGGTGAGCAGGTGCTCGTCGAACAACGTGTGGATGTCGGCCCGCAGCAGGATGCCGTTGCGCGTCGAGTAGTCCGTCTTCTGGGCGTGGGGTGTGATGTGGGCCGCTTCGAGGACCGCATCGATCATCGATCCGGTCACCGCGCACCTGCGGCGGTAAGCCGAGAGCAGGCCATCGCGAAAGGGACCTTGGCCACGCCGGGTCTTGATGGCCCGCTGCTGGATCACCTCGTCGTCGGTTTCCTCATCGTCGGACTGCGTGGTATCCGGGCCGATGTCGAGGTCCGGCTTCACGCCGCGCACGATCTTGCACTCGCCGGTCACAGGGTTGTGCCGGTGGACGTACCAAGGTTCGCTGTCCAACATGCGCCGGCTCACCGCCGACGCCTTCTCGGCGAGTTCGTCGCGGGACCGGCGGTCGCCGTCGCACACGATCACGTGCACGGCCGTTCGTCGTTCGTAGGACTCGCGGATCGCGGCGTCGAGGTTCAACGCTCGAACCGACTGGTCGATCGCCCTCGACCTGGCGGACGCCGATTGCGTCGCATCGTCGGCGATGCGTTTCAACTCGTTCGCCGTGTCCAGCACCGACTCCGCGAAGAATGGGATCCCGTCTTCCGCCTGCAGCGTGCCGTGCCACAGGCACAGCACGTAGCCATCCGCAGGGGAGCCGAAGGACCAGTTGTAGCAAAACTGGGGATTGGACCGGTAGTCCTCGACCTCGCTGCCGTCCTTGCGCCGGTGCCAAGCGTCCACCGAAATGTTCGCGCGCACCAGGATGTCGTAGATGACCTCTTTTCGCCGCGGCGCCAGGTTTTCCAACGCCTCGACGTCCGGGTTGGTCCCCACGCGGCTGAAGGTCACGTAGCGCGCGGTCCGATCGACACGCGACTTGCGCCACCCGTTCGTCATCCAGGCGAGCGCCTGCACGTGCGAATCGACGCCGGGCGTTGAGTTTTGCCACCACTCGTCGTGATTCAGGGCGGACGGTGGCAGGTCGTCGCGGATGATCGCCTCGATCTGGTCGAAGCTCAGCGTCAGTTCGCTGCCGGTCGCCTGGCGAAGGTAATCCCCGAGGGCTGTGTATTTGCTCATTTTGTTTGTCGTTGTCGATGAGGTCGAACACTGTGTATCAGGGATCTTATCCCACCTGTGCCCCCCGGACCCTGCGGGACCCTTGTGGTGCCGGACGCATGCAAACTCCTGGGAGCCTGGCGGCTCCGGGCACCCCGCTTCGCGCCGCCTCCTGCGGTGATCGCCCCGCCACCACTGCCTGCGTTCGGTGGTCGGGTGCTTCGCCACCTCGCCCGCCCTGCGCACCGCAGGTGCTCTGCGGGTGCGTGCCCTCCGCCTCCGG
The DNA here is from genome assembly GCF_059567925.1 of Paraburkholderia sp. BGA-UO-ETr-F21. Lineage (NCBI taxonomy): Bacteria > Pseudomonadati > Pseudomonadota > Betaproteobacteria > Burkholderiales > Burkholderiaceae > Paraburkholderia > Paraburkholderia sp. BGA-UO-ETr-F21. The sequence goes on from NZ_JCAQOY010000005.1 coordinate 607,479, forward strand.
CGGGATGTTGCCCGCAGGGTCTCCGATCCTCGCACGCGCTCGGTTGACCGGCGGTGTGCGTTTGCTAGGTTCATAGCAACGTTCATCCTACGAGGAGACCCCCATGCCCTACGCCCCCGCCCCCGTCCGTTTCCAGGATGCCCCGACGCCCGGCCCCCGCGTTCTCACGTCCACCACCGACACCGGTCGTGCCCCCGAGCGCGGGATGGTCTACGTGCTCACCAACCCGAGCATCCCGGGCCAGGTGAAGGTCGGCGCGACGACCCGAACGGCCGAGCATCGCCGGAACGAACTGTCCCGCGCAACGGGCGTCTCCACCGAGTTCGAGATCGCGTTCGAAGCCGCGTTCGCTGACGTGTGGGGCGCCGAGCGCGCCGCGCACGTGCACCTCGCTCAATACCGCGTGAACAACAACCGGGAGTTCTTCCGGTGCGACGTCGCCACCGCGGTCAAGGTGCTCAAGCACCTCGCTGGGTTGGAATCGCACGACCGCAGCGCCGTGGAGCAGTTGAAGAAGCAAGGCGTCGCGATGCTCTTTGGGATCGACGGGGAAATCAAGGACCTGCCCCGCGCCCTCGAACTGCTGGGCCAAGCGTCGTCGATGGGGTCCGTGTGGGGCTCGTACTACGCCGGTCGTGCCGCGCACGAGATGAGCCGGGACAAGGGCAAGAGCCCGAACGCCCGGTCCGACCTGCGCCGGAAAGCACGGGGGTTCTACCTCGAGGCACAAGCCGAGGTGCCGGCCGCAGGCGGTTGGATCGCGCTGCTCTACTGGGACATCAAGCAATGGGGGGACGGCAACCGCGAATGGGACGCTTTCGTCGCCGCCACCGCTGCGTCGGACAAGCCGTCCCGTGATTCGCTCAACGTCCTGCTGGACTATGCCGGGTTCCGTTTGAACTACCCCAACAGCGCCGCGCGTCCGTGGCGCAACGCAGCGGTCCTGGCGCACACCGATGCGCTCGTCGCCCTGTGCGGGACCCGTTCGGACCGCGATCGCGTCAAACGCGCGCTGCTCGGGGAAGCGGTGCCCGCGCTGCCCAGCCACCACGACCGCGGAAACCAACGGGCCGGTGGTCGTGCGAACAAAAGCAATGCCCCCGCTCCGAGCGTCGATCGGTGGGCGGGAAAACCGGCGGCGCTTCGTGCCGTCGTGGCCGTGCTGCGCGAGCCCGCAGGGTGGGTGCGTGACCTGTTCGTCTGGAGCCCTGCCACCGCGTTGCTCCTCGCAACGTCGATCGGTTGCTACGCGTTCGACCACGAGGGATTTGCCGTACTTGCGGGGGGCGGCGCTGCCTTCGCTGCGATGCTGCGCGCCGCAAAATCGTGCCCACGTCCTGCGCGGGCACGCTGGCGACGCTGAGCCTTTTCGGGTGCTCTTGCACCTCAAACTAAAGTTCAAGTATTTCGCTCGGTGCTATTGCATTGCGCTGGGCTTGAGCTACCCTGGCTGTAGAAGATCGGCGAACGACCGATCTCATCAGGAGACCACGGATCATGACCACCACCCTTCGCTTTTCCGATACTGCCAAATACCCCACGCTCGACGCTCGGAAGACTCCCGAGCAGGTCCTTACGGTGCGACGCGCCCTTCGTGGGCTGGGTCGTGACGTTCTGAAGACCCCGCTGCACTGGCTCGCCATGGACCTTGCGCTCGACGCTTACCAGTCGCTTGTCACGGACCGCCGGATCATTGGAGTTCCTGCGACGGGTGAGCGCATCGCGGTCGCGGACCTCATCCTGTCGGAAAAGCCCGAGCACACGAAGCCCCGCGCCGACCTGATCGTGCTGACGGCGGAACGCCTCGGGTTGCCCGCCAAGCTTCTCGCGCAGGTGGTTGCAGGCGTGCTCAAGGTGAAAGACGCCCAAGCGGCCGTCGGCGCCGAACTCTACCGTGCGGTGATGAAGGCCCGTGAACTCGACGACGTGCAATACGCCTACGTCTACGACGACGAAGGCGGGTACGGCCAGGTCGATGTCTGGTCCCGCAAGGACCGCATCGCGCAAGCCAACGCGAAGCACGCTCCGCGCGCCGTCAAGCCCGCTGCTCGGAAGGTAGAGCCCGCCGGTCTCGGGGCCCGCCTGATGGGCATGTTCCACTGATCTTCGGGAGCACCGTCATGCGTTCGATCCGTGTTCCCGTTTTCCGCGCCCCTCTGATGACCGACGGTGCGCCGTGGATGTGGTGGTTGCTGCTCGCCTCGTTGCTCCGTCTCGAAAGCGCTGTGGTCTACGGTTCCATCGCACTGGCGATCGGTGCTCTGTCGTTCGCCTCCTGGTCATGGACCGCCTGGCGTGTGCCGGCGTTCCTGTCCACCTCCGCACCACCGACCACGGTGAGCACCGCCGAGGTGTTCGGGCTGTTGCAGGTGATGACCGCGCTGCTGATGCTCGCGGCCGGCGACGTCCACGGTGCCGCCTTCGCCGGCTTGATCGCCGGTGTCTGCGGCCTGCGCGCCTGGTCGTGGCATTCGATGGTCTCGAAGAACCGCCGCTCGTTCGTCGCCGGCTGATCCTCCGCCCTCCACCCTGCCGTGCACGGCTCTCGCAACGCGGGGGCCGTTTTCCCGTACGGGATTGACTCGTGCGGTTTGTAACGCCATGGTTGTTACCCGCCTGACGCCCCGTCTCGCTCCGAGGTACATCATGCTGCGCGCCATCCCCCTCACCGTCCCTGCCGCTCCCCCATCGACCCGCCCGGGGTCCGAGCCGTGGTTCGACGCCTTCCTCGGTGGCTTTCGGGCCTGGTTCGGTGATCCTGACACGCCGCGTGATCCCCAGCGCGCCATCCCGCTGCTCTGCGACGCTGCGCGTCTTGGTCACGGCGGATCGGCTTTGCTGCTGTCGAACGTGTTCGAAGAACTCGCCCGGGACGCGGACGAGCGTCAGGACGGCCGGACGGCAAGGACGTACAACCGCCTGTCCTTGGTCTACCGCACCGCCGCGTTCTGGTCGCCCACGGACGACCCGACCATCGAACTGGAGCATGAAACGAAGGACGCGTGGGACGCTGCCCGCGCCGCACCCCGCGAGCCCGTGCTGTGGGACGCCATCGACGCCCTCTCGGGGATGGCGCACGAGCCCCGACGTCCGGATCCTGCCGCAGCGCTTCGCGCGTTCGAAGCCCTGGCCGAGCACCGCCCGGTGCACGCCGGGTTCCTCGCCAGCATCGCCGCAGAGGAAGCCGCCGAATCCAGCGAGGACCCGCTCGTCGCCTCCGGACTGATGGAGCGGGCCCGAACCCACCTCGTCCGCTCCGCCGGTGCGGGGAATCGTGCCGCGCAGAAACGGCTGTTCCACGCCCGCGCCGGTGAGGTCAGGGCTTGAGTCATTCGCGCCGGGTTGCTACCTTGGGTTACCCAGGTGCCGGAGCACCCAGCAGGAGATCCGTATGACCAACGCCCAGCCGTCGAACTCTTTTCCGCACCCGGACGAGCGCATTCCCTCGATCCGCGACCTGCACCGTGAGCATCAACTCAGGGTGGCGGTCGAGACCGCTCCGATCCTGGTCGTCGAAGCGTGGCTCCAATCCGGCGTCGTGCCGGATGAGCAGACCGTGAGCGCGGCGCTGCGCCGGGAGGAGGATCCGTTGCCCGCCGTGGACGCCCTGCTCGCTGCCGCGCCGCACCTGGTGCCCAGCACGTTGAACCGCTCGCGGGTGATGGGCGACGACGGGGCGCTTGATCTGGTGCTGCAGCACACGTCGCCCGACATGCTGAACGACCGGAAACAATCGCCGTTTCCGCTGTGGCTCGAAGCCTTTGTGCGCACCCCGGATTTCCGCCCGGACACGGAGTGTTACGACGAGACGATGGCCGCCCGGATCCCCACCGTGCTGGCCAAGCTCGAGCACGCCGGCGCGTCCGTGGAATCGCTGCGGGAGAGCCCCTACGTCCGTGATGCGCAAAGCATCCACGGGCAGGTGCTCCGTCAGGCGTTGGGCATCGAACCAGCGCTCGCCCTGAAGGACGCCGTGACCGGCGTTCAGGTGGTGCCGGTCGTCGATGACGGGGAGAACGTCACGGTGCAGCACGACGGCCCGAACCGCAGCACGACGGACTGGGCGGTGTACGTGCGGGACCGGGAGCGCCATGCCAGCCATGTGCAGGATTTCGACGAGCGCGCGGTGGCGGAACGCTTCGCGCAGGACCTCGCACGCGCCCACGCTGTGAAGGTCGAACCGTATCCGTGGGAGCGCTTGGCGTTGGTTTCGGAGAAGCCGGCGCAGGATCTCGACGGTGAACGCTCCCTGCGGCCGTTGATGCGCATGGCGATGTAAGGGGCCGAGCGGTGATGACCTGAACCCCCCAAAACCTCTTGGGACGCTTGTGCGTCCGGGCGGTCCGCTCACGCGCCGTTGCCTTCGGCCATGAGCCCCGCATCAACCGCCTCAGGCGGTCACGGGGCCGGGTGCCCACGGTGTTCGCCGTCTCGGTTTTGGGTGCTTTCCACCCGGCGCGACGTTCGTTGCCCCGGAGGGTTGACCTCTGCCCGACGCCTGGTAACGTGGGTCATCGGCCAACGAGGCCGCAACCACCAAGGGAGGAACCCATCATGACCACCGCCGTTGTTCTCATCGCTCTGCTCGCCGCCGGCTACGGCGTGCTCCGTCTGTCCGGTCTGACGCTGACGCAAGCGCGCAAGGCCTGGCTCGACAGTTTCAACGCATCGAAAGCAGCGCGGCGTACCGAGCGCTCCGCCGAGTGATCCGTCGGGCCCGCCCGATGACCTCACGAACCAAGGGCCCCAAACGGGGCCCTTGCTCTTGGTCGGGACGCTCGATCATCCGATGCGTCGCGCCCCATGCCACCGCGCTTCCCAGTAGTCACTGGTCAGATTCTCGAACCGCACCTTCGCGCCGGTGTGCGGGGCGTTGATGAAGACGTTGTGCCCCACGTAGATTCCCACGTGCGTCGCCGGGCCGCGGTCGGTGTCGAAGAACACCAGGTCGCCGGGTTGCAGATCCTCCTTCTGCACCTCGTGCCCCATGACGCTCTGCTGGCTCGCGAGGCGAGGAAGTGCTTTGCCCAGCGTCATGGCGGTCACCCACCGCACGAAGCCTGAGCAATCCAGCCCCTGGTCCGGGGAGTTGCCGCCCCACACGTACGGTATGCCGATGAAGGTTTTTGCGTTCTCGATCATCCGCGCACGCCAGTTCCTGGGGATGACCTTCGGTCCCGCGGGGAGTGCCACGGGAGGCGGTAGACCAACCGGTCCCGCTTCCAGCGCGAGCGTCGCAAAGCCGGGCCGCAGGGAAGGGAGGGCTCGCGGTGGTGCGACGGGTTGCCAGGCGTTGTATTGCCACTGGTCCCCCATGTCGAAGACCGACGTCTCGCTGCGTTCGTCCTGCGCGTAGAACGTGCCGGCCTCGGGGGCGACGTAGGACGCGACGCCGATCGCTTGCGGGGTGGCCATGGGAACGACGACCACGGCGGTGATGCGTTGGTCGAACGCCGTCCGCCAGTAGGCGCTGGTCGTTGCCGGCGCCTGGCGGGTCATGGCGATGCTGTTGCGAAACGATGTCCGATGCGGGATCGCGTGGGCGGTGCCCATCGTCAACACGATGGTCGTGAGCGCGATCGCCGCTCGCTGAAAGATGCGGATGGTGCGAAGCATGGGGAAGGTCCTCCAGGTAAAACGCCTCCTTTACCGCTCTTCCGGCGGGTCGTGATGGGGCAACGGTTGGGAAACCGCCCGGGCCGGATGACCGTGGGCGGTGGGGTGCTGCTCAGAAGCCCATGCGTGCGCGCGGGCGCATCGTCGGGCCGTCTGTTGCGATGCTCACGATGTTGTCCATGAGCTTGATCATGTCCGGAACGGCGACGGTCCCGGTGTTTTTGGCGCGAGCGATCAGGACTTCGTTTTCGATCCCTGCGATCCCCGCGTCGAGGATGCCCTCGATGGCCTTGAACGACGCTTCGCGCTCCGCCGTCTCACGCTCGATGCTTTGCGCGTTCTCTTCGAGCAGTTCCCGGGTCTGACGCGCCCAGTTCAACCGCATCTGACGGTCCGCGCGGACCTGCTTCATCCGCAGTTGCTGCCGGGCGGTCGCCGTCAATGCCGGGTCCGCCACCGCGCTGTAAGCCGCCTCGTCGTTGTTCATGCTGTCCCGGCGTTGCATCGCGCTGGTCGCTTCGCGCAGCAAGCCGATCAGGTAATCCCGGTCGGCGTTGGACGGTGCGTTGTCGATGCGACCGATCAGGAGGTCGAGCACCACGCCCTCTTCGTTCAGGTGACCGTTGCGCGGGTTGCTGCGCATTGCCTTGAGGACGCCGCACAGCGCCGTCAGGTGCCCACGGACCGATTCCGTGGTGAAGGACGGGAGCGGGTCGAAGTGATCGGGGAGGGTGATCGAGAGGGTTTGGGTGGTGGTCATGGTGGTCTCCGGTGAGGTGTCGCTCGTGTGCGCCCTCTAAGACCAGGTTAGCTCAAGCCCAGAGCAAAGCAATAGCACCGGGCGAAATATTTGAAGGTGACGGGGCAGGCCGGGGTGTCTTGCACCTCGCGGTCGATCGTCGTCCGTCCCGGACGGTTGACATGCTCGCCAGATCATCTATTGCTGTAGGTGAGGACCGTCGAAACGGCCCAGCCCGATCGCCCCCGCGATCTCAACCACCAGGAGGATGACCATGCTGAAGAAAACCTTTGTTGCCGCCGCCGCACTGATCGCTGTGTCCGCGATCGCCACCGTTGCTCATGCTTCGTGGTTCGGAAGCGATCCGCCCGCTCCCACCCCACTGTCGTTCAAGGACGTGTATCGCAATGGTATGACCTCGACGACCTATGCGGGCAAGGCGAAGTTCACCAACACCTTCGCGTATGGGCCGAGCGCGACCCTGCTGGGTCTCCGCATCGGTGATTCGCTGAAAGACCAGGCCCCCGCCTGCGAAAAGGTGGTCGCCAGCGCCTGCACCCTTCAATCCGGGGCGGACGGCGCCATCGTTCTCGGTTTGCCGGATCGTCTCAACCTCGATGGCTACGTTCTGCCCGGTGTGCCGACCGACTCGCTGGAGGTGAAGGAAGGTGCGCTTGGACGAGCTCTCGTAGGTTCGGACACCTCCGGGCGCATTAACGCGATCGTCGTGCCGATGCACCCCAGCGATGGCCTCGCTCGCGTCGCCCTGCAAGGTTTCCTGTATCGCTTCGGTTTGCCCACCTCGCTGACCGATGGCGAGGCCGTGTGGGATCTACCCGGTGGTGTGCAAGTCAAGCTCGTCTATGAGGTCGATCGTATGGTTTACCTGAAAGCGCACAGCGCGACCCTTTCGAATGATCTTTACGCTGCTGTGTACAGCAAAGACGGCGCAGGTTCCGTCTCCGCGCTGCTGAACGCGGACTGGTCGGTCGTCCCCGCGACGAAGTGATCCACCGCGTTGACGTTCACGCGATGCGCCAAGCCCCGCTCCGTGCGGGGCTTTCTCTTTCCTCACCGTCGGACAATGCCATCAGGTATTTTTGCACCAAATGTTCTGTTTGGCGTTGACAGCATTTCTGGGTCTTGTATTCGTACAAGCATGGGCCGTCGAAACGGTCCTTCACCCTCAACGATCCCCAGGAGGACACCATGTTGAAGAAAACCGTTGCCGCAGCCTTGGTCGCTGCATCGCTCGCAGCCGTCGGCTTTGCCGCCACCGCTCACGCTTCGTTGTTCCACAGCGATCCGCCCGCATCGAATCCGCTGCCGTTCTCGTTCAAGGATTACACGTACGAATACGGGCAAACGTTCAAGGGCAAATCGGATTCGGAGAACCCCCTCACTTACGAGCCGAGCGCCAGCCTCGTCGGTCTGCGCATCGGTGCTCCCCTGCTCGACCAGGCTCCCGCCTGCGTCATCACCGGCGCACCGAAGCCGGTGAACAAGCCCTGCTCCATCACCGACTCGTTCAAAGGTGGTGCGGTTGTGAAGGGCCTGCCGGACCCTATCGAAGGGGACCTCGTTTACGGGCAAGCCTTCGTGAGCACGGACGCATCGGGGCGTATCACGGCGATCGTCGTTCCGTTAACTCCCGTGGACAGCCTTGCCCGGGTCGCGACGCGGGGCTTCCTCTACCGTTTCGGACGGGGGCCGTCGATGACGCTGGGCGACACTGAAGCGGTGTGGGACCTGCCGAGCGGTGCGCAAGCGAAGTTGGTCTACGACTACGAGGACAACGTCTTGCCCGTTTTCGCCGGGCCCAACCCGAAGCATGTGCTCTACGCCGCCGTGTACAGCAAGGATGCTGCGCCGTCGCTGCCGCAGTTGGTCGAGGACGGCTGGAAAGCGATGGCACGGTTGAGCAAGTGACGTTCGCCCGTCTCGCGAAAGCGATCAAAGCCTCGCCGTTGCGGGGCTTTCTGCTGGGTGGCGAAGCACCTGCAAAAATATTTCAAGGATTCCGTCTGTAGCTATTGCGCGTCTTCGTGGGTCGGTTATGTACATAAGAGGGGTGCCGTGAAGGCCCCGATAAACCAACCGGAGGAGACCACCATGCTGCGATTCACCAAGTCCACGTGCGTCGGGTTGTTCGCGACGCTTCTCATGCTTGCCTCGATGCCTGCTCATGCCCAGTCGCTCGAAGATCAAGCCTCTGCGCAAACCACGACCTCGTACGTCCAGACGCCGGTCGCACAGGAAGCGACCGCCCGCCCGATGCTGTCGTTCCAGCCGACCGGTGAGCACGGCTGGCATATCTACGTTGATGCGAATCTGCACGCATACCATTTCGATCGCGCTGAAGCTCACGCGAACCACTACAACGAGAACAACTTTGGCGGTGGTCTGGAGTTGACCAACGACGTTCTCGGGGTGATGGCGGGTTACTACCACAACAGCATCTGGAGAGGCTCGTGGTACGTGCTCGGCCGCTATACCCCGGTTCAGTTCGACCTGACGTCGAAGGATCGCGTGAACATCGGCTTGCTCGCGGGGATCTTGTCGGGTTACGAGAAAAGCTACACCGTGAACGAAGGACAGCACTTCTTCCATCCTGCTGGACAGCAGCCCTACTTTGCGGATCTGATGGTGACCCAATACAAGCCCCGCGGCTTCATGCCAGCCGCCGGTTTCCTCGTTTCTTACGAACATGACCACGAGTGGGGTGTGAACCTCATCTTTGTGCCGCCGTTCCGCAGCGAAGGTGTTTCTCCCTTCGTCGGCTTCCAGGCCCGAATCGGTCTTCCCGTCAAGCTCGGTTTTTGACGCTGCCTGGGTGCAACACACCCCAGCCGTGACCGCCGCAAGGCGGTTGGGGCAGTACGAGGCCCGGCGTCGCCAGGCCATATCTAGAGGAGACCATCACCATGCGTAAATCCCTGCTCGCTCTCACCATGCTGTTCGCCGCCGGCGTCGCTCACGCTGAACAACCCCTGTTCGTGCACGGCCTCGGACTGGGTCAGACTCTGCCCGCCGCCTGCGACGCAATCGCCACCGGTCCGTGCGTTGCCAGCGCTGTCGGTCCGGTCGGCAACTTGACCGCTTACATGATCACCGGGCTGGCCCCCTTGGGTTCTGCCGGCGAAACCGCCGCGACGGTCGGCGTGGACAAGGCCGGCAAGGTGCGGGTCGTGTTGACGACCTTGGGCCCGGCGGTCACCGACCTCGATCGCGCTCGCGAGAGCATCACGACTGTCTACGGTCCCGCCACGGTGCAAGGCGATCTGAACGCCGAATGGGACGCAAAGGACAGCGTCCTGGGCGTGACGCATCGCTCGACGTTCGAGAGCGTGGGCTATGCGTTCGACGACGCTTATGCGCCGGCCGCGCTTGACCTGCTGAGCCGGATGTTCCCGAAGGAGTGAGCGGGACGTCGCCGGATGACACGGGGCGCTTCGGCGCCCCGTTGTGTCGGTGGTAGGCTTCTGCCCGGGACGGGATCTGCAAACCGGCACGGACGGCGCGAACACCACCGAGAAGGTTTGCGGTGACCTCCCGCTTCATGGGCGTGCTGGGTGCTCCGCCACCCCACAACCTGGGCGGCTAACGCCGCTGGGCGACCCCGCTGCGCGCTGTGTCCTTCGGAGGAGCCCGCCAACATGCCCCAGGCCGCGGCGGGGTGGGTGCCATCGCCTCCGGAGGAGGTTTTCCCGGAAGGGGTCTGGCGGTTTCGTTCAGTTCGTCGCGCTGGGTGACGCTGCACCCCATCCCTTAGCCTCTAATGGCTCCGATGCAGGTTCAGCGACGTGCACCGCCGACGCGGCGTTCCAGTTTTACTTCGTACTCCCCGATCTTGAACACGTCGGTGAAATGCCCGAACGGCAGGGGATCGTAAGCCCCCAACGAGCCGTTTCGCAAAATGACCGCCGCCCGCATCGCGGAAGCGCCGTCCTTCCCGAAGTCACGTTCCGCCATGCCGGATGCAAGATAACGTCCCAGTCGCTCACGTGCCGAGGGCCGGTCAAGGTCGCGGAGGAAGAACGTCCACTTTTCCGGTGAGACGCCCGACGGTGTTTCGTACAGGCAGTTGACCGTCCCATCCTCCCGGGCGCGCATGAGGAAGATCTGGTCGAAACGGTAACCCGCAGGCTCCATCGTCTCGGGGTACTGCGCGCCGTTGTGCCGCCGGTAGTTCAGGATGCTGTATGCGTTCGCCAGGATGTCGGCCGCGTCCGTTTGCAAGACCTCCTGCATTTCGGCCAGCAGCGCTCGGGGCGTGTTCGGGATGGTCGTCGGCGGATCGAGCAGCCACCCGTCGGCGCGCAAGCCGGTCGCGCATGACCGCGCCAGTTCGTAACGCACGTCGTCCTCCCGGATGTTCGAAGGTTGACCCGGGACCGGGCGCGCCAGCCCACGGTAGATCCTGCCTTTGAAGCTCACCTCGTAGAACGTGATCTCGTCGCCAAGCCGAAGCGACGTGAACCCGCTGAATCCCGCTCCTGAATACTGGATGCCCTTGTAGTAGGCCATCCAGAGGGCGTCCTTTTCAGAGATCACCCCGCTTTTGAGCCCGGTTTTGTCACGTCGATCTGGGTCCAGAACCGCCGTATGGATGGTCGCCTTGCGTTCTTCGTCGTTGTTTTCGGTCATTGCTATCCCCGTCGTACAGCGTTGGTCTCTCGCCCGGTCACCTGCGCGACCGGGTGCGCCTTCTGTGCTGCCTGTCGATCAGACCAAATCCTCCAACTGGCTGACCTTCTCTTCAGCGTCCCATTTGCGACGGAACACGACGAAGTGATCCTTCGAGACGATTTCCAGGGGGAGCGTCTTGTAGCCCCACTCCGTACAAAGCTCTTCCCAAAGCCGATGGACTTCGCGCCATGGCTTCTTGGCGATTCGCTGGACGCCGGTCCAGAGGTAGAACTCGTCCCAGCGTATGCAGACGCTGCCGGTCAGCCAGACCTGGTCCAAAGCCTGGCGAAGTAGCGCTTCCCGATGCCGTTCCATGTTGCGTTCCCTTTTATTGTTGAGCGGGCACGATTATGCCACGCTTGTTCAAATAAGAGCGTCTTATTTTTTCAATGGAACGTTAAATGAACGTCGATGGCTTATTGAAACAACGCCGGCATGATGCCCGAGGATGGGCAGACCCGGTGCAGAGCACCCGGGTCGGGCGGGTCACGCGTCCTCGCTGGGTGCCTCGACATCTTCGTCTGCGGCTTCTTCAAGGTCGAGGCTCGCCAGCAACGCTTCGAGTCTTGCCTTCGCCCGAGCGCGCGCCGCCGGATCCTTCGCCGTCAGGCTTCCTACCTGCTCCACCGCCTCGGCGACCTGCGCGTCGACGTCGTCCGCCGGTGCCGCGACACCCGGAACGGGAATGCCCGCGATGTCGAGGATCCGTCGCTCGTGCGCCTGGTAGATCGGCGCCAGCACGCGGAGCTTGTGTTCGATCAAATACGTCGTCGTGATGTCGGTGTTGGCCTCGGCGTGGTTGAGGGCAAGCTTGACCAGCCGGAAGTCGCCGCGGCCCGTCTGGTCCCCGCTCAACACGTCCAAGGCCACCTCGCCGGCCATTGTTCTGCGCAGGTCGTGAAGGGTGCAGCGCACCTCGCCTTCGTTGCTGGCGTGCTTCATGAGCGAATCAACCGCGGTGATGTGCCCGGTCTTGGCGGTGCGCCGCTCGGTGGGAAACACGTACTCCGATACCGGTATGATCGCCCCCTTCTTCGCCAGTTCGACGTCCCGTCCTCGTGGCTTCGCGTTCTCGACCTGTCGCCGGCGGAGGATTGCCTCAACACCTCGGGTGAGGGGGAACAAGTGGTCGGTCTTGTTTTTGGTTCCCCGGAAGGTCACGATCTTTCGGTCGAAGTCGATGTCGGTCCACTTGAGGGCCATCCCTTCCATTTTCCGGGCGCCCCAGCACAGGGTGCAAAGGATGTAATCCGCCATCACGCCGCGCGTCCACGGGTGCCCCGTCTTCAACGCCGTCTCGGGGAAACGTTGTGCCGCGATGCGCCGCAGCCACTCCCGGCCGCGCTCCTCGTTCAGCGGTAGCACCCGCGTGACGCGGTTCGGTCGCGGCAGGCTTGTTTCATGGCTCTTCAAAAACTCATCGAACGGGTTGACGTCGGGCGCTTCGTCCGCCGCCAGGCGGGTCCACGCCGCCCGTGCGTAACGCCAGACTTTGATCGCCGTCGTCGGGTGCTTCTTGCGGATGGTTGAGATCAACGTGTCGAGGTGGCTGGCGTTGACCTCGCCCACCGGCATCGCAGCGATCCGGTGACGCTTCACGACCTTGAGGGTGTTCAGACGATCGCGCGCGGTGTTCGGGGTGTCACGCTTGCCCTCGGCGCCCGCAGCGCGCCGTTCGGCGTCCCGCTGCATCATGCGGTAGAAGGTGAGCCGCTGCCCCGTCTGCTCTTTCGCCGTCGCGATCTTGGCCTTTCTGATCTCGAGGTTTGGATCCCGGCCGGACCCCATGATGTTCAGCGCCGCCTTCGCTTTGGCGCGCGCGTCGGTCAGGGACGTGCTCGGGTATTCCCCGCATTTGTAGCGGCACGGTCGCGCACCAAGTTTTTTCTCAGCGACGAAGGAACGGGTGCCGGAACGCTGGATGCGCAGGCTGAATCCGGGGAGGGTTGCGTCCCTGACGAAGTAGTCGTTCATGGACGCGGGCACCGCCTCGGTGATGATCTCACCGCTCTCCGTGACGCCCACCGGTCGCTGGTCGAACGGGAGGCTGTAGATGAGCCGCAGGGTTTTGTCGTTGAACGGAATCTTGCCCTTCGGCGCATTGCGCGCCGCCTGTTCCGTTTGTGTGGGTTCGCTGTCGATCATCCCCCGTCCTCTGCGTCTCGTTCGTGCCGTCCACGAATGATACGCCGGATCCGGTATCCTGGGTCATCCGAGGATCCCAGGATACCGCCCGGATACCGGTAAAACGGGGTAAAGCGGTGCAAAGGCGGGTGCAACGCCTAAGTTTTGAGCAGCAGGGATACCGGGGTTTGTGCCTGATCCTGGCCCATCCGGTCTGCCTGAAATCAGTCGAAACGTCCAGTGCGCGCCATTTCCATGAGCCGAGCCACGCGTTCTTCGGTCGCGGGATGGGTGCTGAACAGGCTGGCTATGCCGCCACCGCTGAGCGGATTCATGATCATCATTTGCGCGGTGGCCGGATGCTGCTCGGCGGTGGGAAACGGAATCCCGCTCGCGTAACGATGGATCTTGTCGAGCGCCGAAGCGAGCGCTTGCGGGTCGCCGGAAATCTGCGCGCCGCCACGGTCGGCTTCGAACTCACGCGCACGCGAAATCGCCATCTGAATCAGCGCACCGGCGATCGGCGCGAGCAGCGCGACGGCAATGCCCGCGATCGGATTCGTGGGCCGGCCGTTTTCGTCGCGGCTGCCGAAGAACATCGCGAAGTTCGCCAGCGCGGAAATGGCGCCGGCCATGGTGGCCGAGATGGTCGAAATCAGAATGTCGCGATGCTTCACGTGCGCGAGCTCGTGCGCCATGACGCCGCGCATTTCGCGCTCGGAAAGCACGCGCAGAATGCCCGTGGTGGCAGCAACCGCCGCGTGCTCCGGATTGCGGCCGGTGGCAAACGCGTTCGGCGCGTCTTCATTGATCAGGTAGACGCGCGGCATGGGCAGGCCTGCACGCGTCGAAAGCTCACGCACCATGCGATAGAACTGCGGCGCACTGGTTTCGTCGACTTCCTGCGCGTTGTACATGCGCAGCACCATCTTGTCTGAGAACCAGTACGAGAAGAAATTCATCCCAAGGGCGATCACGAGCGCGATCGTCATGCCGCGCGACCCGCCGATCATCCCGCCGATCACGATGAAAAGGGCCGTGATCGCGGCCATCAACATCGCGGTTTTGACCCAATTGAACATGTCTGCAACTCCTTGCCCCTGACGCGGGGTTCATATCTGCACCGCGAGAATCGCGGCGCCTGATTGTAAGCGAATTGTTAGATATGGGCGCACAAGGAAAATTCAATCATCTTGATGCGGTGGCGAGTTTGATACCCAAACCAACAAAAGCGCTGCCGACGCCCCGATCCAGCCACTGCTTCACCAACGGCTGCCCGGAGAAACGCCGCGTCACGCTGCCCGCGACCCACGCGACAAAGCTGTTCCAGACCATGCTCATCACGACGAACACCGCGCCCAGCGTGAGGAAGGCGAGCGCTTTGTGGTCGCTGCCGGCCGTCACGAATTGCGGGAAGAACGATACGAAGAACAGCACCACCTTGGGGTTCAGCACGTTGGTCCAGAAGCCTTGCAGGAAAAGCTGCCGCAGCGACTTGGGCGCACCGGCCGCGCGCGCTTCGCCCGCTGCCTGGTCGGCGGCCGGTTTGGCGAATATGAGGCGCACGCCAAGATAAATCAGATAAATAGCGCCGACAAACTTGATGACGGTAAATGCGGTGGCCGACGCGGCCAGCACTGCGGTCAAACCGAACGCGCAGGCCAGCGAGTGAACGCAGCAACCTGCCGAGATGCCGAGCGCCGACATGAGCCCCGCGCCGCGGCCTTGGGCGACGCTGCGCCCAACGATATACGCCGTGTCGGGACCGGGCGTCACGTTCAGGAGAAAGACCGCAACAACGAAAAACTCGAAATGGGTGATGCCAAACATGGGAATCCTTGAAATCCAGGCTATTGCATGGAGGATTCTAACGCGCGGCAGGATCGTCTAGCGGGGTCTTGAACATCGGCCGAACGGACGATGTTCAGGTCATGCGCAACGGTGTTAGTTTGCTTCGGGAAGTTGAAAGCGTTGTCCCACAGCCAGCGTCGAGCCGGCCAGGAATTCGCGCACCGGCAGGCGTTTGCCGCCGGGTTTTTGCAGTTGCGTGAGGCGCAACGCGCCTTCGCCACACGCTACAACCACGCCTTCGGCAGAGATGTCGGTGATCGTGCCGGGTGCGCCGTTGGTTTTCGCATCAATGGGAACCGCGGCCCAGATCTTGATCGACGTGCCGTCTTCCAGCGTGCCGACGCCGCCGGGGAACGGGTCGAACGCCCGCACCTGGCGCGCGAGCACGGCCGCCGGGCGGCGCCAGTCGAGCGCGGCTTCGTGCTTGCCGATCTTTTCCGCGTAGGTGACGCCGTCCGCCGGTTGCGGCGTCGAGGCCAGCTTGCCGGTCCGCTCCAGTTCGACCAGCGCCTCGACGATCAGCTTCGCGCCGTCTTGTGCGAGCCGGTCGTGCAATGTGGCCGTGGTGTCGTCGCCGGAAATTGCCGTGCGCGCTTCGGAGATCATCGCGCCGGTGTCGAGGCCAACGTCCATCTGCATCAGCGTGATGCCGGTTTCGGCGTCGCCCGCTTCGATCGCGCGATGAATCGGCGCCGCGCCGCGCCAGCGCGGCAACAACGAGGCGTGAATGTTGATGCAGCCGAGCGGCGGGATATCGAGCACTTCCTGCGGCAGGATAAGCCCATACGCGGCCACCACCATGACATCGTGCGGCGTGGCGCGCAGTTGCTCGATCGCGGCGGCGGCTTCAGTAGGATATTTGCCGGCGCGACGCAGCGACGGCGGCTGGGCAACGGCGAGCCCATGCTCCTGCGCATAGCGCTTGACCGGACTCGCCTGCAACTTCATGCCGCGGCCGGCGGGCCGGTCCGGCTGAGTCAGCACGAGCGGCACCATGAACCCGGCGCTGTGGATCGCGGCCAGCGCGGCCGCGGCGAACTCCGGCGTACCGGCAAAGATGACGCGCAACGAATGACTCATGAACGGGGGCGGTAGGCGAGGTGAACGCGCATTACATGGCGTGGGCGAGCTTCTTCATCTTGCTCTTGATGCGCGTCTGCTTCAGCGACGACAGATACTCGACGAACACGCGGCCCATCAGATGATCCATTTCGTGCTGGATGCACACCGCGAGCAGGCCTTCGCAGTCCATTTCGAAAGTTTCGCCCTTCTCGTTGAGCGCCCGGACGCGCACTTTCTCCGCGCGCTCGACATTGTCGTAAATGCCCGGCACCGAGAGACAACCCTCTTCCGAGAGCTTCTTTTCGTCGCTCGACCAGACGATCTCAGGATTGATGAAGGCGAGCAGTTCGTTGTGGTCGTCCGATACGTCGATCACGATCACGCGTTCATGCACGTCCACCTGGGTTGCAGCGAGGCCGACGCCGGGCGCCGCGTACATGGTCTCGGCCATGTCCTTGACGAGGCGGCGGATGCGGTCGTTGACCGCTTCGACCGGCTTGGCAATCTTGTGCAGCCGCTTGTCCGGGTAATTGAGGATGTTCAGTAAAGCCATGATTTCGAGTGTGATTTTCAGGCGCCGCTGACCGGTGGAAGGCTCGCGTTGGCCATTCGGCCAGGTTGTGGGCTTGTCGCGTTACGCAGAGGATAGATGGTGTCGAACCGGTTCGATTCAACGCGCCACATGCGCTAAACGACGAGCCCGCGCGGGTGGGCGCGGCGCTGCGGTTATTTCGGATGATGAAAATTTTAGCATGGCGCCCGCCTGCCCGCTGGCCCAGCAAGAGGATCGACACGCAATGCACACCTTGCCTGCAACCGACACTGAACTCGCCGCGTGGCTGCGGCTTTCGCTCGCGCCGGGCCTGAAACCCGCGGCGCTACGCCTGCTGCTAAGCGCATTTGGCCTGCCTGAAGCGATTTTCGATCAAGCGCCCGAGGCGCTCGCCGCGATTGCCGGCGAGGCCGCGGCGCGCGCGGCGCTGGCCCCGACGGGCAGCGATTTCGACGCCCGGCTCGACGCGGTGATCGCGTGGCGTGAGCAACCCGGCAATCAGATCGTGACCCTCGACGACCCCGCTTACCCGCCGGCGCTGCTGACCATGCCCGATCCGCCGCCTCTTCTATATATAAAGGGTCGGCTGAATCTGTTGCACACGCGAGCAGTCGCCCTCGTGGGTAGCCGCAGCGCCACACCGCAAGGTGTCGAAGACGCCGAGCGTTTCGCACGGGAGCTTTCGGTAGCCGGCGTTACCGTCGTCTCGGGCCTCGCGCTCGGTATCGACGGCGCCGCGCATCGCGGTGGACTTGCAGGCGTCGGAGGCACCGTCGCCGTGATCGGCACGGGGGCGGATCTCGTGTACCCGGCGGCGCACCACGCACTGGCGCGGCAAATCGCCGTGCAGGGCGCGATCCTCTCCGAATGGCCGCTCGGCACGCCCGCGCGCGCCGCCAATTTTCCGCAGCGCAATCGGCTGATCGCGGGGCTCGTCAGCGGCGTGGTGATCGTCGAAGCGGCAATGCGTTCAGGTTCGCTGATCACCGCGCGGCTCGCCAATGAGATGGGCCGCGATATTTTCGCGCTGCCAGGCTCGATTCACGCACCGCTGTCGCGCGGGTGTCATCGGATCATCAAGCAGGGCGCGAAGCTGGTGGAAACGCCGGATGAGGTGCTGGAGGAACTGGGCTTCGCGCGGCGGGCCGCCCCGCGGCCGCCTTCCAGCGCGGCGCATGCCGTTCTTTCGAGCGACGCTGGTGCGACGAATGCGCGAGCGCTCAGCGGCGCGACAGTCAGCCGGCCGAGCTCGGCGCCGCGGCCGACTGCAGGAGCGTCCGCGGCCGACCCGGTAACAGCAGGCCACCCCGCATCGCCCCGCCCACCGTTCGATCCCGAAGCCGAACGCCTCCTCGCCGCACTCGGCCACTCACCCACCACGCTTGAAATTCTCGCTACCCGCACCGAGATGGAAGACGCGGCCCTGCAGAGCCACTTGCTGCAGCTCGAACTCGCTGGCCAGGTGACTGCACTGCCCGGCGGCCGCTTCGTGCGGGCGAGCCACGGCTGACCCCGCATTGATCAGCTTCAACGACCATTCGGGATCGGCCATGCTACATTCGCGCCAAAGCACCTGACAAAAGTACGTAAGGAACCACCATGCCCGCGCTGAACCTCGACACCGACCAAGACCGGATCGCCGAGCGCGTCAACGAACCCGACACGCTGTTCGTTGCCTGCCTGTGCGCGGAATGGTGCGGAACCTGCCGCGAGTATCGGGACGCTTTCGACAAACTGGCGGACCGGCACCCGGAAATCTGCTTCGCATGGATCGACATCGAAACCCATGCGGACCGCTTCGACGATCTGGATGTGGAGAATTTTCCGACCATACTGATCGAAGATTCGGTTACGACGCGGTTTTTCGGCACGGTTCTGCCGCAGGCGGCGATTGTGGAACGGATGTTGTCTGATCTGACGGCGGTGCCCGGCGTCAGCGGCGCGCCCAAGCTCCGGCCGGCGCTGGCTGCAGCCTGACTCGGGCGGCCGGCTTGCGGGCCCACCAGCTCGGGCGTTGCGAGTGGTGCACAGGGCATTTGCCGCAACTTGCCCAATGGCTGAGCGCGCAATTATGATGGCGCGCTTTATGGCACTTGACACGCCGCCTTCGCGCCGTGTGCTATAAAGCGGTCGTTAATGGGTCGCAAAGGTCGCAAACGAGGGTCGCGCTAGCAAAAGCGCACTCACGGCCATCAACCCTGATCTACCAACCTCACATCGAGTCATGTCCAAAGCACTGATCATCGCCGAAAAGCCTTCCGTCGCGAACGACATCGCGCGCGCTTTGGGCGGCTTTACCAAGCATGACGAATACTATGAAAGCGACGAGTACGTCCTTTCCTCGGCAGTCGGCCACCTGCTGGAAATTGCCGCGCCCGAAGACTATGAAGTCAAGCGCGGCAAGTGGAGCTTCGCCAACCTGCCCGTCATTCCGCCGCATTTCGATCTCAATCCGATCGCCAAGAGCGAGTCGCGCCTGAAGGTGCTGACCAAGCTGCTCAAGCGTAAAGATATCGACCGTCTGATCAACGCATGTGACGCGGGGCGCGAGGGCGAGCTGATTTTCCGTCTGATCGCGCAACACGCGAAGGCCAAGCAGCCGGTGCAGCGCCTGTGGCTGCAATCCATGACAGCGGGCTCGATCCGCGACGGCTTCGCCCGCCTGCGTAGCGACGAAGAGATGCAGCCGCTCGCCGATGCGGCGCGCTGCCGCTCGGAGGCGGACTGGCTGGTCGGCATCAACGGCACGCGGGCCATGACCGCGTTCAACAGCAAGGGCGGCGGCTTCTTCCTGACCACGGTCGGTCGGGTGCAAACGCCGACGCTGTCGATCGTGGTCGAGCGCGAAGAGAAAATTCGCCGCTTCGTCCCGCGCGACTATTGGGAAGTGAAGGCGGAATTCGTCTGCGCGGCCGGCTTCTACGAAGGCCGCTGGTTCGATCCGAAATTCAAGCGCGACGAGTTCGATCCGGAAAAACGCGATTCGCGTCTGTGGGCGCTGCCCGCGGCCGAGACGATCGTCGCCGCCTGCCGCGGCCAGATCGGCACGGTGACCGAGGAATCGAAGCCGTCCACGCAACTGTCGCCGGCGCTCTTCGACCTGACCAGCTTGCAGCGTGAAGCCAACGGCCGCTTCGGCTTCTCGGCGAAGAACACCTTGGGCCTCGCCCAGGCGCTGTACGAAAAGCACAAGGTGCTGACCTATCCCCGTACCGACGCGCGCGCGCTGCCGGAAGACTATATGGATACGGTCAAAGAGACGCTCGGCATGCTCAAGGAGAGCAACAACTATCTGCCGTTCGCCAAGCAGGTGCTCGACAAGGGCTGGGTAAAGCCGAACAAGCGCATCTTCGACAATTCGAAGATCAGCGACCACTTTGCAATCATCCCAACGCTGCAAGCGCCGAAAAATCTGTCCGAGCCGGAACAGAAGCTCTACGACCTCGTCGTGAAGCGCTTCCTGTCGGTGTTCTTCCCGGCCGCCGAATATCGGGTGACGACGCGGATCACCGAAGTGGTCGGCCATCACTTCAAGACCGAAGGCAAGGTGCTGGTCGAACCGGGCTGGTTGCAGGTCTATGGCCGCGAAATCAGCGGCGAAGACGCGAACCTCGTGCCGGTGCAGAAGGACGAGAAGGTCAAGACGGACAAGATCGCCGCCCAGCAGTTGGTGACGAAACCGCCCGCACGCTACAACGAAGCCACCCTGCTGTCGGCCATGGAAGGCGCGGGCAAGCTCGTCGAAGACGACGAGCTGCGCGAAGCCATGGCGGCCAAAGGTCTCGGCACGCCGGCCACGCGTGCGGCGATCATTGAAGGTTTGCTGGGTGAAAAGTATCTGATTCGCGAAGGCCGCGATCTGATTCCGACCGCCAAGGCTTTCCAGCTCATGACGTTGTTGCGCGGCCTCGGCGTAAAGGAACTGACCGCGCCGGAACTGACTGGCGAGTGGGAATACAAGCTCTCGCAAATGGAGCGCGGCAACCTGCCGCGCGACGCGTTCATGCAGGAAATCGCCCGCATGACGCAGACCATCGTGAAGCGCGCGAAAGAGTACGATTCCGACACGATCCCCGGCGATTACGCGACGTTGGAAACGCCGTGTCCGAATTGCGGCGGCCAGGTGAAGGAAAACTACCGGCGCTTTGCGTGCTCGAAGTGCGAGTTTTCAATTTCGAAGATCCCGGGCGGACGTCAGTTCGAAATTCCGGAAGTCGAAGAGTTGCTGCAAAACAAGACGATCGGGCCGCTGTCGGGTTTCCGCAGCAAGATGGGCCGGCCGTTCTCGGCGATCCTGAAGCTCTCGTTCGACGATGAGATCAAGAACTTCAAGCTCGAATTCGACTTCGGCCAGGATGCCGGCGGTGAAGACGGCGAACCGCCCGACTTCTCCGATCAGCAGCCGGTCGGCGCGTGCCCGAAGTGCAAGGGCCGCGTGTTCGAGCACGGCATGAGCTACGTCTGCGAAAACTCGGTCGCGAATCCGAAGACTTGCGACTTCCGCTCCGGCAAGGTGATCCTGCAGCAGGAAATTGCCCGCGAACAGATGGCCAAGCTACTCGAAGAAGGCCGCACTGACCTGCTGACCAACTTCAAGTCGTCACGTACCGGCCGGAACTTCAAGGCATTCCTCGTCAAACAGAACGACGGCAAGATCGGCTTCGAGTTCGAGAAGAAGGAGCCGTCGGCGAAAACTGCAGCGAAGACTGCGGCGGCCAAGTCGGCTGCCAAGGCAGCGGCGGATTCGGTGGATTCGGAGTCCGAGGACGGTGACGCACCGGTCGCGGTCAAGGCCACGCCGGCAGCCAAAAAGGTGGCGGCTAAGAAGGCACCCGCAACCAAGACCGCAGCAGCCAAAAAAGCGCCCGCGAGGAAAACCGCGGCACGCAAAACCGGCTCGTAACTGGACCGGCGGCCGGAGCGAGATTCATCTCCGGCCGGCATCATTCGAGGCCACCATAAGAAAAGGCGCGATCACTTGTGTGATCGCGCCTTTTTTGTTGCTTCTCAGGAAAGCGCTCTGTGCGGGCGCCGCCGGCTTTATCGACTCACCACTGATTCACCACTTACAGCGGCGACAAGGCCGTGGGTCGAGTACGGGGCGTTGTTTTTGCCAGCGACTTCGGCAGCGGCGACAACTCGCTGTCCAGCAGGCGCGAGAGCGGCTCAGCGCCGTCGAAGGCTTCCGGCGGCATCGGATCCGCGGAATCGGGCGCCGTCGTCATAGCAGTCCGGCCAAGGCCATCCTCCTTGATCCACTGTTCACCAAGCAGGCTGTTCGGCGTCTGGCTGAAATGCTCGACCAGATGGTCGATGAACGTGCGCACCTTGGCCGGCAAGTGGCGGCGGCTCGGATACGCAATGTTGATCTCGACCTGCGGCAGCCGGTAGTCGCCGAGCAGCCGCACGAGCCTGCCGCGCGTCATGTCGCGGCCGATCAGATAGCTCGGCAGGATGGCGATGCCCATGCCGAGCAACGCAAACTGACGCAGCATTTCGGTGTTGTTCGCCACGATCACGTTCGACGGACGCACGCGGACCTCGCCTTCCGGGCCGGTGAACACGCGCTCGTCGCCCCAATATTCGGAAGGCAGGCTCAGGCACGGATGCTCGAGCAGATGCTCCGGACGGGTGGGCATGCCGTGTTTCTCCAGATACGCCGGCGTAGCGCACACAGTCATGCAACCCGTGGTGAGACGCCGCGTGACGATGCTTGCGCTGCGCATTTGCCGCGCGATCACCACGCCTACGTCGAAGCCTTCTTCCACCAGATCGACCTGACGGTCGACCAGCGTGACGTCGGGGATGACTTTCGGATAGCGCTCCGCGTACGTCTGAAGCACGGGCGCGAGATTGTGCAACCCGAACACCACCGGCGCGACGATTCGCAACGTACCGACGGGTTCGTGATTGCGCGCGACCACCATCTGCTCGACGTCTTCCAGTTCGTCGAGAATCTGGCGCGCACGCTCGAGATAAACCTGGCCTGATTCGGTCAGAGACAAGCTGCGGGTGGTGCGATTGAGCAGTCGCGTACCGAGACGGCCTTCGAGGTCGGCAACGTGACGGGTGGCAACTGCGTTGGAAATATCCATCGCGCTCGCAGCGCGGGCAAAACTGCCGAGATCCGCCACTTTGACGAAAACTCGCATCGACTGCAAATGATCCATAGGACAACTCCTGCCGTGTTACTGCTTCCTGACAATTAGTGAAAACCAGTGAAGCGAACTTGGAATTCTCCTACGACTCGGGAAATCGTGTGTAAGTTGCCCGCGAAAGCGGAAATATTGTCAATATTTGTGCGACTGTGCGCCCTAACATGGGGCGCGATCATCGATTGTTCCGTGAAAAGAAACAATCTGCTGCAATGCAGCTTGCACGGCCTTTCTCAACCCAACAGACGTAACGGTCGTGCGCGCGGTGTGGAATCAGAAAGAAATCGCTCTGCGGTCGCCTCCAAAAGAAAAACCGCCCGAAGGCGGTTTTTCATGCGAAGTGAATACTCACATGATCAGGCGGCAAGTTTCCCTTCGAGCGCTCGTTTGGCTTGGGTCAGCGCGGGCGGCAGGCCCTGCTGCAGTGTGTCAAACAGTTCCGAGTGTAGTGCGAGTTCGTCGCGCCACGCTGCGTCGTCCACGGAAATCACCTGCTCGAACTGCTCGCGGCTGAAATTCAGCCCGCTCCAGTCGATGTCCTCATAGTGCGGCGACACGCCGAAAGCATGTTCCTCACCCTGAGCCGAGCCTTCGATCCGGCCGACCATCCAGCTCAGCACCCGCATGTTCTCGCCAAAGCCCGGCCAGACGAACTTGCCGTCCGCGCCCTTGCGGAACCAGTTGACGCAGAAGATTTTCGGCAGTGTCGCGCCCAGTTGCTGCAGACGCTCGCCGGTCTTCAGCCAGTGACCGAAGTAGTCGCTCATGTTGTAGCCGCAGAACGGCAGCATCGCGAACGGATCGCGGCGCACCACGCCCTGCTGGCCGGCCGCCGCGGCGGTCGTTTCCGAGCCCATGGTAGCCGCCATGTAGACGCCTTCCACCCAGTTGCGCGCTTCGGTGACGAGCGGCACGGTGGTGGAGCGGCGTCCGCCGAAGATGAACGCGTCGATCGCGACGCCCGCCGGATTTTCCCAGTCGGCGTCGATGGACGGGCATTGCGAGGCCGGCGCCGTGAAGCGCGCGTTCGGGTGCGCCGCCTTGCGGCCGCTTTCCTTCGCGCTGGCGGGCGTCCAGTCCTTGCCCTGCCAGTCGATCAGGTGCGCGGGCGCTTCGTCCGTCATACCTTCCCACCAGACGTCGCCGTCGTCGGTCAGCGCAACGTTGGTGAAGATCACGTTTTCCTTCAACGTGGCCATGGCGTTGAAGTTGGTCTTCTCGCTCGTGCCCGGCGCCACGCCGAAGTAGCCGGCTTCCGGATTGATCGCGTACAGGCGGCCGTCCTTGCCCGGTTTGATCCAGGCGATATCGTCGCCAATCGTGGAGATCTTCCAGCCGTTCAGGCCTTCCGGCGGGATTAGCATCGCAAAGTTGGTCTTGCCGCACGCCGACGGAAACGCCGCCGCGACATGATGCTTGCGCCCTTCCGGCGAGGTCACGCCGAGAATCAGCATATGCTCGGCCAGCCAGCCTTCGGCGCGGCCCATGGTCGATGCGATGCGCAGCGCGAAACACTTCTTGCCAAGCAGCGCATTGCCGCCGTAGCCCGAGCCGTAGCTCCAGATTTCACGCGATTCAGGGAAGTGAACGATGTATTTGGTGGCATTGCACGGCCACGGCACGTCTTTCTCGCCCGCCGCGAGCGGCGCGCCGACCGAGTGGACGCACGGCACGAATTCGCCGTCTTCGCCCAGCACGTCGTAAACCTCACGGCCCATGCGCGTCATGATGCGCATGTTGGTGACCACGTACGGACTGTCGCTCAGTTCCACGCCAATATGCGCGATCGGCGAACCGAGCGGTCCCATCGAAAACGGCACCACGTACATGGTGCGGCCGCGCATGGCGCCTTCGAACAGGCCGTCGAGCGTCGAGCGCATCTCGGCCGGGGCGATCCAGTTATTGGTGGGGCCCGCATCTTCGCGGTGCTGCGAGCAGATGAAGGTGCGATCTTCGACGCGCGCCACGTCGGACGGGTCGGACCATGCGAGATAAGAATTGGGACGCCTGGCGGGGTTGAGTTTTTTGAGAGTGCCCGCTTCGACCATCTGCGCGCAAAGCCGGTCGTATTCTTCCTGCGAGCCGTCGCACCAGACGATCCGCTCCGGCTTGGTCATCGCAGCGACGCGCTGCACCCAGTTGACCAGTTTTCGGTTCTTGACCCACGCGGGCGCCTCGATAGTGGGCTGACCTTCGAATGAGGGATGATTCATCGACTTGTCTCCGTTTTGAAAGCAATAGAAAAACGGTACAAGCCCAGCGACGCTGCATGCGAGAGGCGTTCAATTCTTCACGCCGGGGTTGCTGCCACCCGACGCGCAATTGTGCAGGTCATTCCGGGCCACACAGCCTGTTGAGCGGAGAGGCCAGCCGACGGGGCTTCTGCAACCGTCTGTAAAGCGGCTTGCCTCAACACGCAACAAACTGTTAAAAACGATGTCAATCGGCCTTTGCCGTGGCGCTACCATTCTGTGCGGTAGCTACTACGGTAAGGCATTCAGCCAGACCGGCATGTGACCTAGGTCACATGGTGGGACAGTCAGCATAACACTCCGTTCCGCACCACCAAGGTGCGTCGCAAGACACATACCATGAAGATTGCCATCCTCGACGATTATCAGGACGCCGTTCGCAAGCTCGACTGCTTTCAATTGCTGGCCGACCACGAGGTCAAGGTTTTTAACAACACCGTCCGCGGTCTGGGCCAGTTGGCAAGCCGTCTCTCCGAAGTCGACGCACTCGTTCTGATTCGCGAACGCACCCGCATCAACTCGCAACTGCTCGACAAACTTCCGCGTTTGCGCATGATCAGCCAGACCGGCAAGGTTTCGAGCCACATCGATCTGGCGGCCTGTACCGAGCGCGGCATTGCCGTGCTCGAAGGCACCGGCTCGCCGTACGCGCCCGCCGAATTGACGTGGGCTCTCATCATGGCGGCCCAGAGGCGGATTCCGCAATACGTAGCAAACCTTAAGCAAGGAGCCTGGCAGCAGTCTGGTCTGAAGACGTCGGCGCTGCCGCCGAACTTTGGTTTGGGGCAGGTGTTGCGCGGTCAGACACTGGGAATCTGGGGTTACGGCAAGATCGGCCAGCTGCTTGCCGGATACGGCAAGGCATTCGGCATGAACGTGCTGATCTGGGGCCGCGAGCATTCGCGCGAAGCCGCTCGCGCCGACGGTTACAGCGTGGCGGAGAGTCGCGAGGCGCTATTCGAGCAGAGCGACGTGCTGTCGCTACATTTGCGCCTGCACGACGACACGCGCGGCATCGTCAAACAGGAAGACCTGATGCGAATGAAACCGACCGCGCTGCTCGTGAACACGAGCCGGGCCGAGCTGCTCGACGAAAACGCGCTGGTGAACGCGTTGTCGCACAATCGTCCGGGGATGGTCGCTATCGACGTCTACGAAAGCGAGCCGATTCTGCAGGGCTACAGCCTGCTGCGCATGGAAAACGTGATCTGCACGCCGCACATCGGCTACGTGGAGCGGGAAAGCTACGAGCAGTATTTCACCGCCGCATTCAACAACATTCTGGCTTTCGACGCTGGCGATACGAGCAGCGTGGCGAATCCGGAAGCGTTACAGGGCGGCCGCCGGCGTTAAGAACGGCAGGTTCCGCGATGGGCGGCTCGGTGCCTGCTGAGCCGCAAGAGAGTTCGTCCAGCGGGGTTCGCGCAGTATCGGCCCACGCCCACCGCCAGTCCTCTCACCGCGCCGATTCGCGCGCGGCGGCTTCCATCAGATCGGGCATGCGTTCGAGAAAGGTCTCGCCATCGGCGCGGCCAAGGTTGTACGCGTGCACCATCTGCGAGGGGCTGGTGTAATCCCAACTGGAAATCGGCACCTTGCGCGACGGCTGCACATAGAGCCGTTGCTGTACGCCGTGCGGCACGACGAACATCTGCGGGCGCGGATAGAGACGGGTGACCATTACGAGCACGTTGCCGGGCGCCTCGGCGTCGAGCGCGCCGACCGGCACATTATCGACCATGCCACCGTCCAGCACCGGCCTGCCGTTGCGCCGTAGCACCGGCGTGAACGGCGGCGTACTCGACGATTGCAGGATCAGATCCGCCAGATCTTCGACGCTCGCGCAATCTTGCGCGCGCACGAACTCCGGATGAAAGCCGAGCGTTTGGCCGAGTGTTGGATGCAGCGTCTTGCGCACGTACTTTTCGATGTTGTATGCGATCAGACCGGCGGCCACCGCGCTACGCGCACCGAGCCAGCGCGGCAGATGCGACACGCCGATGCGGATTTCCGGCGCATCGGCGAGCGTCGAAAATTTCTCGCCGTAGATGTCGAGCAGCGCCTGACGGTAGATACGGTAATGCGGAAACACCGACTCGCCACGCAGCAGGTTGCCCCAGTAGGCGTTGCGGGTGTTGTGACGCAGCGCGTCTTCGTAATAGCGCATCACCCAGTCGGAATCGCGCGTGTAGAGCATGCACGCGGTGGCGGCGCCGGCCGAAATGCCGGTGATGACGCGCGGCCGGATCCGCAATTCCGGCTGGACCACGTCCCAGAAACCCGCCTGCCACCAACAGCGATTGCCACCGCCGGCGAATACGACCTGATCGAACATCCTGATTTTTCCTCTTATGCGGCGCTCTGCCCGTTTTAGTCGAGCAGCGCGTAGGTCGTGGTGGCGTGGACGGCCATATTGCCGGCTTCGTCGAACAATTCCACCTCACCAAACACGAGGTTGCGGCCCATGCGCAGCACTCGCGCGGTAATCAGCACGTCGCCCTTGCGCACCGTGCGCATGAAATTGATATTGAGCGAGACCGTACTCATCGGCTTGAAACCGCCGAGCGCGGCCGAAATGGCGACGATCATGGCCGTGTCCGCCGCGGCCATGAAGACCTGGCCGCAGATCACGCCACCCGCGTGACGCAGCCCGCCCGAAAACGGCAGGCGCAGCGTGGCGCTTTCTTCATCGACCTTGACCGGCGTCAGCGTAAGCGCGCGGACCCACGGCGCGAGGATGCGGTCGAGTAATTCGATAATCTCTTTGTCATCCATGGCAAGCCCCCGGTCGAAAGCCGCGCGATGCTGCGTGCGGCAAAGTGTCCGCGACATGATACCGGGACGATATAGACAACGCCTTTTTCACGACAGCGAGTCCATTGAGGAATGCCTCGGGACCGTCGATGCAAATTTTTTTAAGAAATCTGCTAAAGGGGCTTGGCAAGCCCGAAAAATTTCTGCATAATTTCGCTTCTGTTGGGGGCGTTAGCTCAGTTGGTAGAGCAGCGGACTCTTAATCCGTAGGTCGAGTGTTCGAGTCACTCACGCCCCACCAAAGATTCAAAGCAAAAAGCCCGGTCCTTGCGACCGGGCGTTTTGCTTTTCAGCCTCCCCAAAGGCACTGCAAAGGCTGAACTTCGCGCGCCCGCCTTCCGATACCATGTCGGCTGCCCTCGCCGCCCTCCATGCGGCGCAAAGCTTTGCACTTCCCCGCACCGACAAAAACATGCACACGATCGACCGCCCCGCTCGCCGCTCCTTCTGGCAGCGGGCCTTGTCATGGGATCTCAACGATCCTCGCCTGAGCGCCGCCGCACTTGTGTGGGTCCCGGTCCTCTTCGGCTTGTGGTCGCTTTTCCTCGGCCAGGACCGCAATTGGGACGGGTTCAACTATCACCAGTACAACGGCTTCGCGTTCCTGAACGACAAGCTGCATACCGACTTCGCGCCGGCCGGCATGCAGACCTACTTCAATCCGATGCTCGACGTCTTCTACTACGCGTTGAACCGGACGTTTCCCGCGCCGCTGGCGGGCTTCATCATGGGCACGCTGCACGGCCTCAATTTCGTGCTGTTGCTGTCGATCATCCGGCGAACCCTGCCGCAACTGCCCCCCGAAGACGCGAACCGCACGCCTCTACTGCTTGCCGCAGCCGGCATCCTGACAGCGAATTTTCTGTCCGGCTTCGGCAATTCCATGGGCGACGACACGACCACGCTGTTCGTGCTCGCCGCGCTGCTGCTCATCTTGCATCTGTGGGACCGGTTGGCAACGTGGTCGGCGGCCACCGCTGCGGGACTCGTAAGCGCGGGCCTCGTCGCCGGCCTTGGCATGGGCCTCAAGCTGACCAATGCGCCGTTTGCCCTCGCCCTTTGCGCAGGGTTGCTGCTGTTGCCAGCAACACCGTTCGCGCGCGTGCGCGCCGCTTTCCTGTTCGGCGTGGGCGCTCTCGCCGGCTTGCTGGCTGCGGGCGGCTACTGGATGGCAGTAATGTGGCACACGTTCGGCAACCCGTTCTTTCCACAGTTCAGCTCGATCTTCCCCAATCCGCTCAGCCCGCCGAGCGGCGTCGCGGATCAATCGTGGCTGCCGAAAAACGCGCGCGAATACATTCTCTGGCCCTTCGTCTTTGCATTCGATTCGAAGCGCGTCGGACAAGCACGCCTGCATCAGATCATCTGGCCTGTCGTGTACGTGCTGTTCTGGATGCTGGCCGCCACCCGGATCGCGGAGCTATTGCGCCGCCGGCCTCGAACCCGGCGACTGAGTTCGCGAGCGGCATACGTCACGACTTTCGTGGCGCTGGGCTACTTCCTGTGGATGATTCTGTTCAGCATCTACCGCTACGTCGTTCCGATCGAAACACTGACGCCGCTCGTCGCGTATCTGCTGCTCGACCGGCTACTGCCTTACCTGACGGCGCGACGGGTCGCCGCATGGTTGCTCTGCGTGACGACGATGGTTGTCGTGGCCGGCGGCGTCGAGACTTGGGGACACGAGCGCTGGGCAAGGTCGGCCTTCCGTGCCGACGTGCCCGCTTTGACTAGCCCTCAGAACACGACGGCGGTTATTGTCGGCGGGAATCCGCCATGGGGCTGGATCGTGCAGTTCTTTCCCGTGTCGGTCTCGTTCACGCAGATCGACGGCAGCTTTCCCTACTCGCCGCAATTCGATCAGCACATAGCGGAGCTTGTGCGTTCTCGCGGCGGTCCCGCGTATGCGATCATCGAAGGCCGATATAACTGGCGCGTCGACAACGTGGCGAAGATGGATCGGATCGCCAACGCCATCGGACTGACGGAGGGCGTGAAAGGCTGCAACACGATACAAGCCGCGATCGATCACCTGCACCTTCACGCGAGCCCGCAATGGACGCCGAACGCCGCCGACAATCGCATGTGCCGGCTCGACATCCGCCACGATGACGTGCGCGACGTGGCCGCGGAGAATGCACAACTGATCGAACAGGCGCGTCCTGTTCTGGAGCGGCATGGCTTCACCATCGACGCCAGTTCCTGCGCCACTTACCGCGCCTATGTCGGCCAAGGCGTCTTTCCGTACCAATGGTGCGGCATCACGCATCGCTAAAAGCGCAAGGCCCGGGGCGCAACCTCACGGGCCGTCCATAGCAATTTCCTTCAATACACCCGGCACCCTCGCCCGATACCTTTGAGCGCCGCAGATCCTGCGCACTTCCGTATCGAGGCTTCCGATGACCGCACTGCTCTCCATGGCCGCATTCGCGCTGGCCTGTTCCATTTCACCGGGCCCGGTGAATGTCGTCGCGCTCAGCGCCGGCGCGCAACATGGCCTGGCCGCGAGCATGCGGCATGTCACCGGCGCGACCGTCGGCTTCACTGTGCTGCTTCTGCTGATTGGCCTCGGGCTGCATGAACTGCTCGCCCGTTTCCCCGACCTGATCGCCATAGTCAAATGGGCCGGCGTGGGATTCCTGCTCTACATGGCCTACAAACTCGCTGTCGACGACGGCCGACTCGGCGCGGACAAGCCGGCGCGCGGACCGTCCTTCGCCTACGGCGCGGCCATGCAATGGCTCAATCCCAAAGCCTGGCTCGCGTCGCTGGCCGGCATGGGTGCGTATGCAGCCGACGGCGACGGCAGGCTCATCGCGCAATTCACCGTGCTGTACTTCGTGATCTGCTATCTGTCGATCGCCAGTTGGGCCTACGCCGGCACGTTCCTGCGCAAATACTTGCAGCAACCGCAGCGGGTGAGGTTCTTCAATCGCATATTGGCGGCGTTGCTCGCGGCGAGCGCGCTGTATCTGCTCGCGGCTTGACGCACGGCCGCCGCCACAGCTTCAACTGCGATACTGCCCCGGCGTCGCCGCGACCAGCCGCTTGAAGATTCTCTGCAAATGCGCCTGATCGGCAAAACCGGCGTCGAGCGCGACCTCCGCGATCACCCGGCCGCGCCTGAGTTGGGCACGGCTGTATTGAATACGCCGGTTGATCAGGTATGCGTGCGGCGTCATGCCGTGGCGCTGCTTGAAAGCGCGGATCAGATGCGACGCGGACAGACCGACCGCGTCGCAAATGTCTTCGAGTTTTAGCGAGCGCGTGCAGTTTTCAGCAATGAACTCCGCCGCACGCGTGAGTTGACGGGTCGCGTCACGATCCGGCAAGACCGCCGGATTCAGCTTGTTTTGTACTTCGGAGAAGAAGGCGATAGCCGCGCTTTCCTTGCGCAACACGTCGGCGTTACTGTCGACGAGAATCGCATGCAGCCGGTTCAAACCGCCGAACAATGCAGCGTCTGTAGACATGGTCTGCGAGAACGCGTGAAACGCGTGGTTCTCGTTGAAACCCAATTCGTGTTGCAGCGACGTGAGCCATGCGACGTCGACATGCATCATGCGATACGACCAGCGCTCGCCGGCAACCGGATTGCAGGCATGCACGTCGTCCGGATTCATCATGACGACCGCGCCCGCGCCGATCCATTCACGCGTGTGGCGATTCAGATAGACGCTGCGTCCGCCGGTCACGGCGCCGATGGAGAAGGTTTCGTGCGAATGTTTGGCGTAGCAGACCTCGCGGCCGTCTTCGATGGAACGCACCTCGATGAACGGCAACGCATCATTGCGCCAGAACCGCGGCGCGCAAGCGCTTTTCGCGTGAACAGCCGCCTGCGTGATTCCGCTCATCTGTGCGCTCTCCGATTATTGCGTAGGCCTCGCCGCAGCAAGGCCTACGTATCGTAGCCGCCAAACGCACCATCAACAAGCCGACTCACTAACA
Source organism: Paraburkholderia sp. BGA-UO-ETr-F21 (assembly GCF_059567925.1). Classification (NCBI taxonomy): domain Bacteria; kingdom Pseudomonadati; phylum Pseudomonadota; class Betaproteobacteria; order Burkholderiales; family Burkholderiaceae; genus Paraburkholderia; species Paraburkholderia sp. BGA-UO-ETr-F21. The sequence goes on from NZ_JCAQOY010000005.1 coordinate 639,282, forward strand.
ACATGAACCACGTGGCGCGACAGCTTATTTCGCCGTCACGTCGATATTGCCGAGATACTTCGCAGCCAGCGTCTTCACGGTACCGTCGGCCTGCAGCTTCGCGATCGCCGCATTCAGGCGCTCACGCAATGCGGTATCGCCCTTGCGAATGCCGTATGCAATGCCGCTGCCGAGAATCTTGTCGTCGCGCACCGGCTCGCCGACAAAGGCGTAACCGTTGCCGTTCGGCTTCGACAGAAAGCCGGTCTGTCCGGCCGGCGCCAGCACGAGCGTCGCGTCGAGACGGCCCGCCACGAGATCCGCATAGACCTGGTTCTGGTCCTGATACGGCACGACGGTCACGCCCGCCGATTCCCAGTGCGTCTTGGCGAAGGTTTCCTGAATCGACGACTGCAACACGCCCACGCGTTTGCCCTTCAGCGAGGCCGTGGTCGGCAGCAGACCGCTGTCACGCTTCGCGATCAACTGCGTGGGCACGCGGTACACGACGGTGGTGAAATCGATCGCCTGACGGCGTTGTTCGGTCGCATTCATCGCCGAGTTGATCGCGTCGAACTTGCGACCCTGCAGCGCGGGAATCAGCCCGTCGAACGAGGTCTCGACCCATTTGCACGTCATATGCGCAGCGGCGCAAACGGCATTGCCGACGTCGATATCCAGACCCTGCAACTCACCGTTCGGCCCCTTCGATTCGAACGGCGGATACTGCGCTTCGAGGCCGAAACGCAGCGTCGAGGTCTCGGCGGCGTTCGCGGCGGACGACGCCGCGAGCGACGCAAAAGCACAGGCCAGTGCCAATAGAGGCTTGAGCAATTTCATAGCAGGTCCCTTTCCCTTCGATTTATTGTCACGCCGCATTGCGGCGCGCTGATGCGTGACGGCGCGACGATCATACTGCGGTCAAAAATCCCGCCGTCGCGTGAAGCCGCCACTTGCATCCGTGACTCACACAATCAGATCTCGCACAGACGGCGCGCGCCTTCGATCAATGTCGCATCATCCTTCGAGAAACTCAGGCGGATCAAGCCGGAGTCCGTACCGTCGGTATAAAAAGCCGACAGCGGAATCGTAGCAACACGTGCGTCGCGAATCAGGCGCAGCACGAAATCGCTATCGCTTTCTTCGGAGAAGCCGCGAAAACGCGCGAGCATGAAGAAGCTGCCTTCGCTCGGCAACAATTCGAAGCGCGAATCGCGCAGGGCGTCCGTGAGCAGATCGCGCTTCTTCTGATAGAACGCGGACAGGCCGAGGTAGCTTTCGCGATTGGCCAATGCGTCGACGAACGCGTACTGCATCGGTGTATCGGCAGAAAACACCATGAATTGATGGACTTTGCGAATCTCGTCCATCAGCGCGGCGGGCGCGAGGCAATAGCCGACGCGCCAGCCGGTCACGTGATACGACTTGCCAAACGACGAAACGATCACGCTACGCTCCGCGAGTTCGGAATGGCAAGCCATGCTTTGATGCTTCGCGCCGTCGAACACCACGTGTTCGTAGACTTCGTCGGCGAGAATCACGATATCGGTATTGCGCGTAATGGCCTTCAGGCGCTCGACGTCGGCTTCGCTGAACACGGTCGCGGTCGGATTGTGCGGCGTGTTGATGATGATCATGCGGGTCTTCGGCGTGATCGCTGCGGCGACCTCGTCCCAGTCCACGCGGAAATCACTCAACGACAGTTTGATCGGCACGGGCGTCGCGCCCTGCAGGCGGACGATCGGCCCGTAGCTGTCGAACGAAGGCTCGAAGTAGATCACCTCATCGCCCGGATGCACCAACGCGCTGATCGTCGAATACAGACCTTCGCTCGCGCTGGCGATCACGGTCACTTCGCTGGACGGGTCGTAGCGCACGCCGTACAGCGTGGCGACCTTGTCGGCGAGCGCTTCGCGCAAGGCGGCAATGCCGGCCATCGGCGCGTACTGGTTATGACCGGCGCGCATGGCCTGAGCAACGCCGTCAATCAGTTTGGGGTCCGGCGCGAAGTTCGGCGCGCCTTGCGACAAATTCAGCGCATCGTGTTGCGCGGCCAGTTGACCGATCACGGTAAAAATCGTCGTGCCCACATCAGGCAACTTCGAGCGGGCTTGTGTGGCGCTCTGCATAAGGCTTTCTCCCTTTCTCCATCCGGCAGCGGATTCACGGACGGCCAGCTGCGCGGCGGTCCCTTCTGGTGTGGTGATTAGGCATCAGCCAAAGAACCGTCACAATCGAAACTTTGTCATGCGCCGCATGCGTTTACGTCATGGCTGAAGCGGACCCGCGCCGCCATGGGCGAAGCCAGACAGATCGGTGCTTTCGGGGAAGAAACGAGGTCGCGTGAAGAACGCGTGAAACTGCAGAGGTATGACGTAATGTGATGCGCCCGGCCACGAGCGGAGCGCTCGCGGCCGGCGTTGCCTTAGGCGTCGGCCATCAGGCGTCGGCCATCAGGCGTCGTCCATCAGGCGGACTTTGACTTTTTTGCCCTTCACCTTGCCGGCGCTGAGCTTGCGCAACGCATCGCGCGCGATACTGCGCTCCACCGCCACGTAGGTGGACATTTCCGTCACGTTGATCTTGCCGATCTGCGAGCCGGCGAAACCCGCCTCGCCGGTCAGCGCGCCGAGCACGTCGCCGGGGCGGATCTTTTCCTTGCGCCCGCCGAGAATCTGCAACGTTTCCATGGGCGGCAACAGTCGCTCATTGCTCGCCGCTGTCAGTTCGGACAGCTTGTGCCACTCGACCTCGCGCTTTTGCGCCTGTTCGAGACTGCCGACGCGGCCCATCTCGTTCATGCTCGCGAGACTCAGCGCCCAGCCTTCCTGATCGGCGCGGCCCGTGCGGCCGATGCGGTGCACGTGCACTTCCGGATCCGGCGTCACGTCGACGTTGATCACCGCTTCGAGCTGCGCGATGTCGAGACCGCGCGCGGCGACATCCGTCGCTACCAGCACCGAGCAACTGCGATTGGCGAACTGGATCAGCACCTGATCGCGTTCACGCTGGTCGAGTTCGCCATGCAGCGCGAGCGCATGAAATCCCTGCGCGCGCAGCACGTCGAGCAGATCGCGGCATTGCTGCTTGGTATTGCAGAACGCCAGCGTGCTCACCGGGCGATAGTGGTTCAGCAGCAGACCGACCGCGTGCAGACGCCCGTCTTCGGTCACTTCATAGAAGCGCTGACGGATCTTGGTGTTGTCATGCCGCTCGGTGAGTTTGACTTCCTTCGGATTACGCAGGAATTGCTGGCTCAGTTTGACAATGCCTTCGGGATACGTCGCCGAGAACAGCAGCGTTTGCCGTTCTTTCGGGCACTGCTTCACGACAGTCGCGATATCGTCGAAGAAACCCATGTCGAGCATGCGGTCCGCTTCGTCGAGCACCAGCGTGTTGAGCGACTGCAGCGGCAGGCTCCCGCGCTCCAGGTGATCCATGATGCGGCCCGGCGTGCCGACCACGATGTGCGCGCCGTGTTCGAGACTCGCCGTTTGCGGACGCATGGGCGTGCCGCCGCACAACGTCAGCACCTTGATGTTTTCTTCGGCGCGCGCAAGGCGCCGGATTTCCTGCGTGACCTGATCGGCGAGTTCGCGCGTCGGGCACAGCACCATGGCCTGCACGGCGAAGTTGCGCGCGTCGAGGCGCGCCAGCAGCGCCAGCGAAAACGCCGCGGTTTTGCCGCTGCCGGTTTTCGCCTGGGCGATCAGATCGTGGCCGGCGAGCGCGATAGGCAGGCTCGCGGCCTGAATCGGCGTCATCTCGACATAACCGAGCTGCGTCAGGTTGGCGAGCGTCGCGGGCGGCAGCGGTAGCTGGCTAAACGGCGCGCCGGCGGTGGTGGGACTGTTCATAGGTGTGATGGCTCGCAATCGGCTTGAGTCGGCAAGAGGCTGCTGAAGGCAAAAACTATTCGGCCATGGGACCGGGGGCGGGACGGCCTTCGATCTGCTCGTACAACACCGAGCCGTCGTCCCCGTCGAAACGCTCGACGTAATTACGCGCGCCGCACATCGGGCAACGGAACAGGAGGCCCTGCCCTTCGTTCTTGATGACGACGTCCGATTGCTCCCACTGCGCTTCGCAGGATTGATTTCTACAGGTAAACACGTTGCTTCTCCAACTGGATTCGATTGTTGATCCGGCGGGCCGCACGAGCGGCCCAGCCGTGAATGGGTCGCGGCCGTCGAGGTGACGACGGCCGAAGGCTATCAACCTAGGTGCGTATGCCGCGCACGCGGCGCGCTCACATCCATTTCGTTGAGCCCGTGCACGATGCCGCAATCTTCCACGGCCTGTTCGCCGTGGCATTGCTCGCGCAAGGTGGTCAATTGCACTTTGAGCTGCTTCAGTTCGTCGATGCGGGTATCGACGTGCGCAATGTGCTCGTCGATCAAGGCATTGATGCCGCCGCAGCCGGTGGCCGGCGCGTCGGTCAGACGCAGCAACGCACGGATTTCGTCGTGCGTCATGTCGAGCGCGCGGCAATTACGGATGAAACGCAGCCGTTCGACGTGCTTTGCCGTGTAACTGCGGTAATTGGCCTCGGTGCGCTCCGCTTCCGGCAACAGGCTCTCTTTCTCGTAGAAACGGATGGTTTCGGTCGTGCAATGGGCGATTTTCGCCAATTCGCCGATTTTCATGGACCCTCCGGATGGCGGCCTTGACCTTGTAGTGGCTTCAAGGTGTTTACTAGACCACAAATCGAACCAGGAAGCCACCATGCCTCAAGCCAACCATGCCGAAACCGACCGCCTGGAAAGGGCGAAAGCCTGTACCGACGGGCACGACGGCCATGCTCATGCGCATGACCCGGCTCATGGTCACGGCGCGAAGTGCGACCATGGCCACGGCGACCACGCTCAAGACCATGGCAACGGCCATGACCACGACCACAGCAACCATCGCCACGCTCATAGTCACGCCGAGACGCCTTGTTGCGCGACGGCGGCAGCCGCGTCGGCACCAGTCCGGCTGCCGCAGCCGGAAGCCGTCGGCAGCGACCTGCGCACCGCCATTCGCATCATGCAGATGGATTGCCCGACCGAGGAAGCGCTGATCCGCAAGAAATTCAGCCGCATGCCGCACGTGCGCAGCATGGACTTCAACCTGATGCAGCGGGTCTTGACGGTGGTCCACGCGCCCGAGGCGCTCGACTCGATCCTCGCCGCGCTCCGTTCGCTCGATTTCACGCCGGAACTGGCGGACGCCGATCCGCACGCACCGCCCACCGCCGCTCCGCACGCGCCGCCCAAACCGTGGTGGCCGCTGGTGCTCGCCGGTGTGGCCGCGGCCGGTTCAGAGGCCGCAGGCTGGCTCGGTGCACCGGTCTGGGTGTCTGCGGCTCTGGCGATCCTCGCCATCCTCTCCTGCGGCCTCACGACGTACAGGAAGGGCTGGCTTGCGATCCGCAACGGCAACCTGAACATCAACGCGCTGATGAGCATCGCGGTGACCGGCGCGCTGATCCTGCGGCAATGGCCGGAAGCCGCCATGGTGATGGTGCTCTTCACCATCGCCGAACTGATCGAGGCGAAGTCGCTCGACCGCGCCCGCAATGCGATCCAGGGCCTGATGCAGCTCACGCCCGACCAGGCCAGCGTGCAACAGCCCGACGGCAGCTGGCGGTCCATCGACCTCAAGGCGATTGCGCCCGGCGCCGTGGTCCGCGTAAAGCCGGGCGAGCGGATCGCGCTCGACGGCGAGATCGTGGCGGGCCGCTCGAGTGTGAATCAGGCGCCGATCACCGGCGAAAGCCTGCCGGTCGACAAGGAGACGGGCGACGCGGTGTTCGCCGGCACGATCAACCAGACCGGGTCGTTCGACTATCGCGTCAGCGTCGCCGCCGGCAACACGACGCTCGCGCGCATCATCCATGCAGTCGAAGAAGCGCAGGCCACCAAGGCGCCGACGCAGCGCTTCGTCGACCAGTTCGCCCGCGTGTATACGCCGATCGTGTTCGCCGTCGCGCTCGCCGTAGCCATCGTGCCGCCGCTTCTCTTCGGCGGAGCGTGGCAAGCGTGGATCTACAAGGCGCTGGTGATGCTGGTAATCGCGTGCCCATGCGCGCTCGTGATCTCGACGCCGGTGACGATCGTCAGCGGTCTCGCCGCGGCCGCCCGCAAAGGCATTCTGATCAAGGGCGGCGCATTTCTCGAACGGGGCCGCAAGCTGACCCGGCTCGCGCTCGACAAAACCGGCACGCTCACCCACGGCAAGCCCGTGCAAACCGAGTTCGAGATACTTGCCGAGGTCGACGCGGTCCGTTGCCGCGCGCTCGCGGTGAGCCTCGCGGGACGCTCGGATCATCCGGTATCCATGGCGCTTGCGGCGGCCGCGAAGACCGACGGCGTCAGCCATCTGACGGTCGACGCCTTCGAGGCGCTCGCGGGACGCGGCGTGCGCGGCGAGATCGACGGCTTGCCCTACTGGCTCGGCAATCATCGGTTGATCGAAGAACTCGGACGCTGCTCGGCGTCGCTCGAATCACGGCTCGACGGGCTTGAACGCCAGGGCAAGACCGTGGTGATGCTGGCGGACGCCGAACGCGTGCTGGCCCTGTTCGCGGTCGCCGATACGGTGAAGGAGACGAGCCGCGCCGCCATCGCCGAATTGCAGCGCCTCGGCGTGAGCACGGCGATGCTGACCGGCGACAACCCGCACACCGCCGCCGCGATCGCGCAGCAGGTCGGTATCGACGAAGCGCGCGGCAATCAGTTGCCGGAAGACAAGCTCAACGCGGTCGCGCAGTGGTCGAGCGATCACGCGACGGTCGGCATGGTCGGCGACGGCATCAACGACGCGCCCGCGCTGGCACGCGCCGACATCGGCTTCGCGATGGGCGCGATGGGCACCGACACGGCAATCGAAACCGCCGACGTCGCTTTGATGGACGACGACCTGCGCAAAATTCCGGCATTCATTCGCCTGTCGAAGGCGACGCATTCGGTGTTGGTGCAGAACATCACGCTTGCATTGGGCATCAAGAGCGTGTTCCTCGTCTTGACCGTGATCGGCCTGGGCACGATGTGGATGGCCGTTTTCGCCGATGTCGGCGCGAGCCTGCTGGTGGTCGCGAACGGGTTGCGGCTGTTGCGCAAGTGACGGCATAGCCAGTTTTGCAGTTGCGGTGCAGCGCACGGCGCTTGCAGCCGGCCAGGTCAGTGCGCGACCGCGTTTACCGCGCCGGCCGTCTCCCCGTGAGCGCCGATCGCCGCCTTCAACGTATCCGAAGGCCGCATGCCGAAGAGCTTCCGGTAATCGGTCGCAAACTGGCTCAGGTGCCAGAAGCCCCAAGCCGCCGCGACGTCCTGCACCGAGCGTGATTCGCGCGATGCGCTCGACAGATCGCGCCGCGCGCCATTCAGGCGAATCGCGCGCAGATACGTGGCGGGCGCCATGCCGAGCACGTCCTGAAAGCAGTATTGCAGCGTGCGCCGGCTGACATGCAACTGCTCGCACAACTCCGGCACGCTCACCGCGCGGTCGCGATTGAACAGCACATAGTCGCGCGCTTCCGACACGATCGACTGCCGACGCGGCCGCGTCGGCATCACAACCTGCTCCGAAGCTGACTCCAAAGCGGGCAACGCACCGACGTCGAACAGCGAAGCCAGCACCGCGGCCTGCAGATTGTTGCGAGCAACCGACGATAGCGGCGTGCCGCGCACGGCGCCATCGTCGAGCAACTGACGCAGCGTGGCGCACAACTGTTCCTTGCGCGCCATGCCGATCGGCACGACCTGCGTATTCGGCACGGGGTCGGCCAGACCGATGCGCTCCACTTGCTCCGCGTAACGGCGCAGCACCTCCCCTTTGACCACCACACCAAAAATCTCGTAACCCGCAGAGGTGAGCAGCTCAAATTCGATTCCGCCCGGACGGAACGCGAGCGCGTCGCCGGCGATCACTTGCGCGTCGATGCGGCCGGAACCGGCGGGGCAAGTCGGAATGCCAAACCAGTAGGCGTCCTTTTGCACTTCGCAGGTTTGCCGCAGCGTGTGGCTGGTCGTTTCGACGAACACCTGCATGTGATCAAGACACAACTCCGTCAGGCCGCCGACAAAACACCCCGCCGTCAACTGGTCGTAGGTCTGGCTCCAGCCATGAAGGTTACGCGCCTGCTCGTCGGCATCATGGGCGACGCGGGTCTGCACGCAGAAGCTCGGCTGCGGCGTCAGTGCCGAAGCGGCCAGGCTATCGCGGAAAGTGTCGATCGTCATACCGGATCTGCGCAAACGGAACATGAGGGTAAAACGGAAAGGCAATTCCCATGCCGAACGACTCCGACGCCTCGCCACTCGAATCGTACCGCCAGCCCACAGGCCCACTGTTCAATGGATGAACAGCACTGCGTGCATTGCTCAAAAATGTGACGCTCCCTTGATAGCGACTGAACAACCTCGTGCGCCATGCCGTGCGCTAGTGCCTGCCGCGTGTGCATGGGTCACCAGCGCGGTGCATTGGCACGCTTCTGGCTCTACCCTGAGGCGGCCAAGCGAAATATCGCGCCGAATATAGCCCATTCAAACATGTGAGGAGCACACAGATGAACCATGCAGAGATGCAATTCCTGACCACCGAATTCCCGTTCAAAAAGCAGTATGCGAACTTTATCGGCGGCGAGTGGGTGAAACCCGTGGGCGGCGAGTACTTCGACAATGTGTCGCCGATCACCGGCGAGGCGTTCACGTCGATTCCGCGTTCGCGTGAAGCCGACGTCGAACTCGCACTCGATGCCGCTCATCGTGCGAAAACGGCGTGGGGCAAAACCTCGGCCGCGGATCGCGCGAATATCCTGATCCGCATTGCCGACCGGATGGAAGCGAACCTGCAGCGTCTCGCCGTAGCCGAGACGATCGACAACGGCAAGCCGTTGCGCGAAACCATGGCCGCCGACATTCCGCTCGCCATCGATCACTTCCGCTATTTCGCCGGCGCCGTGCGCGCGCAGGAAGGCTCGCTCTCCGAGATCGACCACGACACGGTCGCTTATCACTTTCATGAACCGCTCGGCGTGGTCGGGCAGATCATTCCGTGGAATTTCCCGATCCTGATGGCGGTGTGGAAACTCGCGCCCGCGCTTGCCGCCGGCAACTGCGTGGTGCTCAAGCCTGCCGAGCAAACGCCCGCTTCGATTCTCGTGCTGGTCGAGATAATTCAGGATCTGCTGCCCGCGGGTGTACTGAACGTGGTGAACGGCTTCGGTCTTGAAGCCGGCAAGCCGCTCGCCTCCAGCAAGCGCATCGCCAAGATCGCGTTTACCGGTGAGACCACGACCGGGCGGCTGATCATGCAGTACGCGAGCCAGAACATCATTCCCGTCACACTCGAACTCGGCGGCAAGAGCCCGAATATTTTCTTCGCGGACGTGATGAGCGAGGACGACAGCTATTTCGACAAAGCGCTCGAAGGCTTCACGATGTTCGCGCTGAATCAGGGCGAAGTGTGTACCTGTCCGTCGCGCGTGTTGATCGATGAAAAGATCTACGACCGCTTCATGGAACGTGCGCTCAAGCGTGTCGCCGCGATTACGCAAGGGCATCCGCTCGATACCAAGACGATGATCGGTGCGCAGGCTTCGCAGGAACAGCTGGAAAAAATCCTCTCGTATGTGGACCTCGGCAAACAGGAAGGCGCCGAATGTCTGATTGGCGGCGAACGCAATGCGCTTGGCGGTGAGTTGAGCAAAGGCTACTACGTGAAGCCGACCGTATTCCGCGGCAACAACAAGATGCGCATCTTCCAGGAAGAGATCTTCGGGCCGGTCGTGTCGGTCACGACGTTCAAGACGGAAGAAGAAGCGCTCGAGATTGCCAACGATACGCTCTACGGTCTCGGCGCCGGCGTGTGGACGCGCGACGGCACGCGCGCCTATCGCTTCGGCCGTCAGATCCAGGCGGGCCGCGTGTGGACGAACTGCTATCACGCCTATCCGGCGCATGCGGCGTTCGGCGGCTACAAGCAGTCGGGTATTGGCCGTGAGAATCACAAGATGATGCTCGACCATTATCAACAGACCAAGAATCTGCTGGTCAGCTATAGCGACAAGCCGCTCGGTTTCTTCTAAGCACCGCGCTCCTGTTCGGGCGAGCCGCACTGTGCGGCTCGCTCTCTTTTTTGCAAGGGCATGTGATGGCTGATAAGAAGGAAGTCGCCCGCGTAATCGCAACGCCGGCCGCCGTCGAGTTGATCGACAAGTTGCGCGCCGAGCACGGGGCCGTGCTGTTCCATCAATCCGGCGGATGTTGCGACGGCAGCGCGCCGATGATGTTTCCGCAAAGCGAGTTCATGGTCGGCTCGTCCGACGTGAAACTCGGCACGATTGCGAACGTGCCGTTCTACATGAGCGAATCGCAATTCGAATACTGGCAGCACACGCAGTTGATCATCGACGTGGTGCCGGGCAACGGCGGAATGTTTTCGCTGGAGCGGCCGAGCGGTTTACGTTTCCTGACGCGCTCCCGTCTTTTCGAAGACGACGAGAACGCGTGGCTCGACACGCATCCGGTGCAGCGGGCCGATGCTTGATCCTGTGTGCGATCTGTTATGCGGTGCCAGGGTTTGAATCGTCGCTGATCGAGGGTGCTGCTGGTGTCTCTGCCAGCAGCGCATCGCTGTCGTCTTTCAGGCCGACGCCGGTGAGACCCAGACGCCTTGCGTGCGTCAGCAGATAGTGCAGTTTGTGTGCGGCCAACGGATAGTCGAGTCCTTCAGGGCGCACGTTCGAAATACAGTTGCGCTGCGCGTCGCTGCAGCCGACTTTCGGCGCGTACGTGAGATAGATGCCGAGGCTATCGGGCGAACTCAAACCCGGTCGCTCACCGATCAGCATCACCACCAGCTTGGCATTCAGCAATTCGCCGATCTCATCACCCAGCGCAACGCGCGCCTGACGCGCGACCACGACTGGGCCAATCTTCCAATCCGCGAGACGTGGAACGACCGCTTGCAGCAGCGGAAGAGCTTGCTTCGACGCGGCGAACGCCGAAAGACCGTCGCCGATGACAAAGACCACCTCGGGCGAATCGTCGGGGACAGCCGCCAGCGCTACGCGACTTGCTTCCGATAGACGTCGGCCGAGATCGGGACGCCGTAAATAATGCTCGCGATCGGGCGCGGCGCTATGCACGTCGAGCGTGTTGAAGTTTTGCGCGCGCAGTTGCTCGTGCAACACTTCCGTATCGAGCGGATGATGCACGGCATCACGCGCCTGCGCGTGCGACAGATTGAACGCCAATAGCGGCGCAGTCGGCAGGCTATTGCCCGCGCGGCCCAGCGCGATGCGTGCATTGGTAAACTGCCGCAGCGCGTTCCACGGATTCTTTTCGAGGAAGTCGCTCATGCGATGCCCATCCAGTCGGGCGCGCCTTCCAGCAGCGGTTGTTGTGCCGATGCACTGAGCAACGCACCGCGCGAGTCGGTGATCTGCATCGACTCCAGCCATTCTTCGAACTCCGGCGCACGGCGCAAGCCGAGTACCTCACGCACGTAAAGTGCGTCGTGGAAGGACGTGCTTTGATAATTGAGCATGACGTCGTCCGCGCCTGGAATGCCCATGATGAAGTTGATGCCCGCTACGCCGAGCAGCGTGAGCAGATTGTCCATGTCGTCCTGATCGGCTTCGGCATGGTTCGTGTAGCAGATGTCGCATCCCATCGGTACGCCGAGCAGTTTGCCGCAGAAATGATCTTCGAGACCGGCGCGCGTGATCTGTTTACCGTCGTAGAGATATTCCGGTCCGATAAATCCGACCACAGTGTTCACAAGGAACGGATTGAACTTGCGCGCGACCGCATACGCGCGCACTTCGCAAGTTTGCTGATCCACACCGAAATGCGCATCTGCCGACAACGCGCTGCCCTGGCCCGTTTCGAAGTACATCAGATTGTTGCCAACCGTGCCGCGCTTCAGCGAAAGGCCCGCTTCATACGCTTCCTGCAGCAGCGCGAGAGAAATGCCGAAGCCCGCGTTCGCTTTCTCCGTGCCGGCAATCGACTGAAACACCAGATCGACCGGCGCGCCTTTTTCGATCGCGGCAATCGTATTGGTGACGTGGGTCAGCACGCACGATTGCGTCGGCACCTGATAGCGTTGACGGAAGTCGTCGATCATCAGCAGCAGCTTGGTGATCGCGGCGAGATTGTCGCTGGCCGGATTGATGCCGATCATCGCGTCGCCGCAGCCGTACATCAGGCCGTCGAGCATCGAGGCGGCAATGCCTTTGACGTCGTCGGTCGGATGGTTCGGTTGCAAGCGCACCGACATGTGACCCGGCAAGCCGACTGTGTTACGAAAGCGTGTAATCACCGGACGTTTACGCGCTACCGCAATCAGATCCTGATTGCGCATCAGTTTGGACACCGCTGCGACCATCTCCGGCGTGAGACCCGCGGCGATACGCGTGAGCGCCTCGGCATCGGTCGTGCTGCTCAGCAGCCAGTTGCGAAAATCGCCCACCGTGAGATGCGCGATTTCGGCGAATGCCTGCGGCGAGTGATCGTCGATCACGAGGCGCGTGACTTCGTCGCTTTCGTAGGGAATCAACGCTTCGTTGAGGAAGGTGCGCAGCGGCAATTGCGCGAGCGCCATCTTGGCGGCGACGCGTTCTTCCTCGCTCGCCGCCGCCACGCCCGCGAGCTGGTCGCCGGAACGCTGCGGACTGGCTTTCGCCATCAGTGTCTTCAGATCGGCAAAGCGGTAGGTGCGGCTGCCGATCGTCTCGATGTAGCTCATCTTTACGACTCCATCGCCGCTGCTCGCGCAGCGGCTCGATCCGTCATTCCTCGAGCAAAGCGTCCGCCGGTGCGGCTTCGCGTTGATGCCGCGTCATCAGGAAGTAGACGTAGCCCAGCGCGAGGAAGATTGCGAACACGACCGCCACCAGAAAATTGAAGTAGACCATCGTTGCCAGACAAATCACCGCGGCCACCAGCGCGAACGCCGGAAAAACCGGAAACAGCGGCGCGCGGAACGGGCGCTCCATGTTCGGCTCCGTGCGGCGCAGCTTGAACAGCGACAACATGCTGATGATATACATCACGATAGCGCCAAATACCGACATCGTCACGATGTTCGCTGTCAGCGTCTGGCCGCCGAACTGGATCAGCTCGTCGCTGTAGATCGCCGCGATGCCCACCACGCCGCCCGCAAGGATCGCACGATGCGGCGTCTTGAAGCGCGGATGCACCTTCGAGAGCCACTCCGGCAGATAGCCCGCCCGTGCCAGCGCGAAGATTTGCCGCGAATAGCCGAGGATGATGCCGTGAAACGACGCGACCAGCCCGAACAGGCCGAGCCACACCAGCATATGCATCCAGCCGCTATGTTCGCCGACGATAAACTTCATCGCCTGCGGCAGCGGATCGTTGATGTTCGACAGCTTTGTCCAGTCGCCAGCCGCGCCGGCAAACACCATCACGCCGACGGCGAGCACCACGAGCGTCAGAATGCCGGCGACATAGGCGATCGGAATCGAGCGCTTCGGGTTCTTGGCTTCTTCGGCCGCCATGGCCACGCCTTCGATCGCAAGGAAGAACCAGATCGCGAACGGAATCGCCGCGAACATGCCGTGAAACGAACCCATGCTGAAGGTGTCGGCACCCGACCAGCCGCCCTTCGCGAAGTTCGACCACTGAAAACCGGGTGACACGACGCCCATGAAAACGAGCAGTTCGAAGATCGCGAGCAGCGTCACGCACAGCTCGAACGCCGCGGCAATCTGCACGCCGACGATATTCAGCGCCATGAAGACGAGATAAGCGCCCATCGCCGCATGTTTCGGCTCGAGACCCGGAAACTGCACGTGCAGATAGGCGCCGATCGCAAGCGCGATGGCCGGTGGCGCGAACACGAATTCGACGAGCGTCGCCGCGCCGGCCAGATAACCGCCGGTCGGACCAAAAGCGTGACGGGCGTACGCGAACGGGCCGCCCGCATGCGGAATCGAGGTGGTGAGTTCGGTGAAACTGAAAATGAACGTCGTATACATCGCGGCAATGAAAATCGCCGTGATGACGAAGCCGAGCGTGCCGGCGCTTGCCCAGCCATAGCTCCAGCCGAAATACTCGCCGGAAATGACGAGACCGACCGCGATGCCCCACAGCTGCCACGTGCCGAGCGTCTGCTTCAACTCGTGATGCGTGACTTTACCGACGTGCTGATTGTTGGACTCTGATTTCATCGGGTGCTCCCTGACGGTGCCGCCGGCTCGATCCCGCAAGGCTTTGCGGTGCATGGGCGGACAGGTTTCAGCCGATGGTAGTGAGCCATTATTCGAGGTGTTATCGAAATTCGGCAAAGTTTTGCGGCGTGGCGGTGTCAGCGGGCGCTTAACTGCAGCGTATGTTTACCGCTGAGTTCAGGTGAACTTCGCAGGATTCGGTAAACGCGGACGTGATACTTTGGCTCACATCCGTTCTGGCGAACGGCTCGATGCCGATTCCGGAGATTGCCGAACGCTCCGGCGGCAGCAGTCTGCAATCTTTTTCCCGCACGTTTCGCGCTGTGTTCGGCACGCCGCCGGCGCAGCATCGCAAGCAAGGCACACGTTGCCGGTTTCGTCCGGTGCTATCAGGAGACGATCAAATGACATTGCGTGAAGTGGTGATTCGTCACGTGGAGCCGATGGAGGTTTTGTCGGTCGATCACATTGGGCCGTATATGCAGATCGGCAAAGCGTTCGATGCGCTGTTCGGCTGGCTGGCGAAACATAATCTGCTCGCGGCGCAGATGCGCATGATCGGTGTTTACTACGACGATCCGGGTGTCGTTGCGGAGAGTGAGCTGCGGTCTAAGGCTGGAGTGTTGTTGCCGCATCCGGTTCAGGCGTCCGTGACGGTCAGTCCGCCGGTTTCCGTGGCGCATGTGAAGGGTGGTGAGTACGCGGTGTTGCGACATCAAGGACCGTATAGCGATATGCGTGCGGCTTATGAGTGGCTGTATGGAACGTGGCTCGTGCAATCCGGGCGAGAAGCCGCCGACGCGCCGGTGTTCGAGGAGTATCTGAATAGCCCGAAGGATACGGCGCCTGCTGATCTCGTTACGGAGATCTGTTTACCGTTGGCCTGAGCGTATACCTGCCGGCTATGCTCGCTTGTGCAGCGTGCCGCGCGGGTGTCTCTCTGGTTTTTATAGTCTTTGTATATGTATACGTAGTAATAGTTAACAAGCCTCGCCTTCTTCTGTGGATAACTTGAAACTTCGTTTACGGATCAAGGCGATGCGGAATCGATAACCCTGCGGAGCGTGCACGAACAGGAACACGGAGCCAGGGAAAACTTTTGTGCGACCTGGGTCAGGCGCGTTTTTATCAAGGTTTCGCCCACAATGTGTCAGATGGGTTGTACAAAAGTTGTCCAGAGGAGGGTGTGGATAAGTTGAGGGCACGCGACGTTGCGAAACTTTGGCGCTGGGGCCCGCGGTCGGCGTGCTGAGTTTCGACATGGTATCGACGATGCGACCGTCAGATACGCGAGGTGGCGTTGCCGCAATTGCTGACGCTTGGTGATCTAGGGAAGGTCTGCAAAAGTCCTGGCGTTGACGTCTGGGTCGACTATCCTGGGAGAAGGCAAGTTTCAGGGGTTCCCCGATGACACAGCTCGGTCTTGGTCTGGATCTTTCAACGAAACGCACG
>NZ_JCAQOY010000006.1:0-59247 GCF_059567925.1 Paraburkholderia sp. BGA-UO-ETr-F21
GCGACGAGGCTAAACGCTCCCGCCAGATGGACGAAGCGTTCGCCGCGCCGTAGCCCACGCCCTTTCCGACAGGGCGTCGCCGGCTAAACGTGCTTTATTTTCCGTTTTCTCAAGCGACCCCCTTTCGAAATCTTACGTAGAATGCCGAATGCCTCGGGCTCGGCTCGGCAATTTTTACCGGAGAGGGCTTTATCAATGAAAAAAAAAGTAGCTGTGGTTTTCGGTACTCGTCCCGAGGCGATCAAAATGGCGCCATTGGTACGCGCCCTCAGTGAATCCTCGCAACTCGAACCCGTCGTTATCGCAACGGCGCAGCACCGAGAAATGCTTGATCAGGTTCTGCAAATATTTGCAATCAAGCCTGACTACGACTTGGATCTGATGCGCCCCAACCAGACACTGCCGGGTCTCACCTCTCGCTTGATCACATCGCTCGATGAAGTCGTAAAGAAGATCGCGCCGAGTGCGATGCTTGTTCAGGGGGACACGACCAGCGTTCTTGCGGCATCCCTGGTCTCCTTCTACAACAACATTCCCGTCGGTCACGTCGAGGCGGGCCTCAGAACCAACGACATGCGCAATCCGTTTCCTGAGGAAATGAATCGCGTTGTCACCGGCCGCCTGGCCCACTGGCATTTCGCACCCACCCAGTCATCAGCACAGAACCTTCTGGATGAGCGAGTGCCGGCTGATGCCGTGTTTATGACGGGCAATACCGTGATCGATGCGCTGTTCGAAGCGCGCCAACATGCAGACAAGGTGCAGCGGCAAGTGGCCGATGGCCGCCAGATGATTCTGGTCACCACACATCGCCGCGAAAA
Source organism: Paraburkholderia sp. BGA-UO-ETr-F21 (assembly GCF_059567925.1). Classification (NCBI taxonomy): domain Bacteria; kingdom Pseudomonadati; phylum Pseudomonadota; class Betaproteobacteria; order Burkholderiales; family Burkholderiaceae; genus Paraburkholderia; species Paraburkholderia sp. BGA-UO-ETr-F21. The sequence continues at coordinate 822 of NZ_JCAQOY010000006.1, forward strand.
TTTCGGCGAGCCGCTCAAGCGTATTTGTGCTGCCATCCTTGAATTACTGGAACGCAATCCGGCACTCGATGTGCTGTTCCCGGTGCATCCCAACCCGAATGTGTCATCCGTCGTGCGCGATATGCTTGGCAACCATCCACGAGTCGATCTGTGCGCACCGCTCGACTATCTGTCGTTCATTGCTGCCATGGAAGCAGCACATATCATCCTGAGCGATTCGGGTGGCGTGCAGGAAGAGGCGCCCGCGCTCGGCAAGCCCGTATTCGTGCTACGCGAGGAAACCGAGCGTCCCGAGGCAGTGTCCTTCGGCGTGGCGGATCTGGTCGGCACCGATACCGCACGTATCGTCGAGAAAGTTCAGCGCCTTCTGACTGATCCGGCCGCTTACAGAGAGATGGCACGAGGCGCATCTCCTTATGGCGATGGTCTAGCCGCGCGACGCATCGTTGGGATACTTGAGGATGCACTGACCGGAGACGGTTCCGTTCCAGCCGGCTCCTCGACGTTCGCATCAAGCGGTCAGCCAGCATGAACGCGCGCGTGGATGGGGACAGCAGCCGCGGCGTCGCGTCGCACGGCCGACGTTTGATTTATTTTTCATCCATACCTTATGCCAGCTATGCGCAGCGTCCGCACTTCATGGTCGCTGAGTTCGCGAACAGCGGGTTCGACTCAGTGCTATGGATCGATCCCTATCCCACGCGTCTGCCGACAATCGCAGACTTGAAGCGGGTTCGCCCCGGGAAGGCGGCGATGGTGCACGCCGGCGATGCGCGCGTCCGGGTCTTGCGGCCCGCCGCTCTGCCCATCGAACCGCTTCCGATGAGCGCCTTCGTCAATCATGTCGTTGCGTGGCGAACGGTGCGTGCCCAGTTGCTGGAATTCGCGCGCGGAACTGATCATTGTGTGCTCGCCATTGGCCGGCCCAGCAAGCTCGCAGAATGGGCGCTGAAACGAGTTCCGCATGAACGCTCGTTCGTCGACGTCCTCGACAACTTTCCGGCGTTTTACCGCGGACTATCGCGAATCTCGATGAAAGCCCGCCTGCGCGCCGTCTGTCAAAACGTCACGGATGTGTATTGTTCCTCGTCGCAGCTCGCGTCGGACGTGAGCAGGATGAGGCGCGATGCGATCATCGTGCTTAACGGCTATCCAACGAGCCGCCTCCCCGAGCTGTCGAACGCGGGCCCACGGCGATACGTCGGCTACATCGGTACAATTGCGGAGTGGTTTGACTGGCCCCTGGTACACTCGCTGGCGCTCGCGCTGCCCGACGTGACGATCCGACTGATCGGACCTGAGTTCGTCGCCCGCCCCGCAAATCTGCCTGCCAATATCGAGTTGCTTGGCGAGTTGCCGCAAGACGAGATGGCGAATATGGTCCGCGAGTTTGCCGTTGGGCTAATTCCCTTCCGGATCACAGACCTGACGTCCGGTGTCGACCCGATCAAGTTCTATGAATATCGGAGCATGGGCGTACCGGTCTGGTCGACTGCCTTTGGTGAAATGAAATCTCGCGAGCATACGGAAGGCGTGACGCACATTTCGCGGGAATCCGACTGGCCGCGCTTGTGGGAACAGGCCCGGGCAACCACCGTCAACCCGGAGGCAATTGCGTCATTCCGTGCCGAAGTAGACTGGAACAGGCGCTTTGAGCCTATCCTGATCCGTTCGCGGATGGTAGCCATCGCACCGGCCACGCGACACGCGCACGATAAGGCTGTCGCTCCTTCACTTCAATCCACGCCGGACCGCCCAATCCTACCGAATCAATGAGCCAAATCAGCTTTATCAAGAACGGCGCTGAATTCAAGCATCGCGCGGCCCTCAGCAGAGTACTGCTTGACCTGTTCACTCATCGCCAGCTACTGCTCCAGCTCGTGCGCCGCGATATTGCGGGCCGCTACCGCGGTTCCCTGTTCGGCACGGTCTGGGCATTTTTGAACCCCCTCCTGATGCTGTCCCTGTACACCGTGGTGTTCGGGATATTCCTGCATGCGCGATGGTCCGGCGCGGCGAACAGCCTCCAGTTTTCCGTCGTGCTGTTTGCCGGTCTCATCGTATTCAATTTTTTTTCCGAGTGCCTCAACCGCGCACCCATGCTCATTGGCGGCCATGTGAACTATGTCAAGAAAGTGGCCTTTCCGCTGGAGCTGCTTCCATGGATGACTGTTGGAACCTCACTCTTTCATGCGGGCATCAGCCTCGTAGTCTGGACGGTTTTTTCCGCGTTCGTTTATGGCACGGTTCACTGGACGCTCATCTTCGTACCGTTGATCTTCGTGCCCCTGATCTTCATGGCGGTCGGCGTCAGCTGGATCATCAGTTCGCTCGGCGTGTATGTGCGCGATATCGGTCAGGTCATCGGTGTATTGACCTCCGTCATCATGTTCCTGTGCCCGATTTTTTACGCAATCGAGTCGCTACCCAAGCCGTTTCAGGCGTTGCTGCTCATCAACCCTCTAACGCTCATCATTCAGCAAGCCCGTAGAGTCATGATTGACGGCGCCATGCCAGACTTCGGAACGCTTGCAATGTACACAGCGGCAAGCATGGCTTTCGCATGGCTGTCGCTGGCCTGGTTCCAACGCGCACGGGATGGATTTGCCGATGTACTCTGAGTCAAATACGACACATACCGGCAGCGTGGTCAATGACGATGTGGCAATTCGAATTGAGGGTCTATCGAAGCGTTACGCTGTTTACCACACACCGTTGGAACGTTTGAAGCATGTGATCGCGCCGCGCCGACAAAAAGGATTCAGCGAGTTCTGGGCACTCACCGATATCGATCTGACGATCCGGCGCGGCGAGACCTGTGCGATTGTCGGCCGCAACGGTTCAGGCAAATCGACGCTCCTGCAGATTCTGTGTGGCACCCTTCGCGGGACGTCGGGCCGCATTGAGGTGAACGGGCGGGTCGCAGCGCTTCTGGAATTGGGCGCCGGGTTCAACGGCGACTTCACTGGGCGCGAGAACGTCTATATGAACGGCGCCGTGCTGGGTCTTTCACGCGCTGAGATCGATGAGCGTTTTCCAGAGATCGAGGCGTTCGCGGAAATCGGCGACTTCATCGACCAGCCCGTGAAAACCTACTCCAGCGGCATGTATGTGCGCCTCGCGTTCGCCGTCGCGATTCACGTCGATCCGCAGATCCTGATTGTCGACGAGGCCCTCGCGGTCGGCGACTCGCGCTTCCAGGCCAAGTGTCTGAACCGCATCAAGAAGATGCAGGCAAAAGGCGTCACGATCCTGTTCGTGTCGCACGACGTGGGGGCGGTTCGAACGCTGTGCGAACGCGCTCTCTGGCTGGATAAGGGTGAGGTCCGGATGCTGGGCGACGCGTTTTCCGTGACGGCCCAGTACAACCAGTATCTGTTCGAGGTCGAAGAAAGCGACGACGTCAATGACACGGCGCCCGCACAGGAAAGCCCGGTCGCGGTAAGCGAGAAGCCATCCCTGCAACCGGAGCAGGACGCCACCACGAACGACGCCCTGGAATTGATGGCGATGCATCACCCGATCAATCATTGGGGTAGTCACATCGGATCGATCCTAGAAGCGGGTATCTACAACGCCCGTGGCGAACGCGCGTCAACCTTCATGGCCCGCGAGGATATCGAAGTGAGGGTCAGGGTCCGTCCGCCGGCGAATGCAGACCGAACGACCCTGAGTGTCGCTTTCTCGCTGAAGGATTTGCGAGGTACGGATCTGATCGTGTCGACCACCTGGGATCAAAAGGCGATCGACTTCGCGCAGGCGGCCGACGTTGCCTTTGTGCGATTCCGATTGAAAAACAGACTCAATAGCGGCAACTACCTCCTGGCCGTCGCACTAGAAGATCGGACCAGCGTCATGCCCCAGTACTACGAGTACATCGAAGGTGCTCACTACTTCACGTCGCTCGTCGAGGAAAAGCTGTATGGGACGTTCCTACTGGATGTGGAGCAGGTCATCGATTCCGCGCAAGCGGCACCGCTAGCAAAACGGACATTCGCATGAGCCACCAAGAAAATATGAATAGCAATCCCTACTGGGACCGACGCTTCGTGACAGACTGGGAAGCGAACGGAGGCAGAGAGCAGAGCCGCTTCTTCGCACGCGTCGCGATCGAGGCGATGCCCGAATGGCTCGTGCATGCGGTGCGCTGGAATAATCTGACCGTCTGCGACTGGGGCTGCGCGCAGGGTGACGGTACGGAAATGCTTGCGCAGATGCTGTCATGGGACATTACCGGCATCGATTTCTCCAGCCCCGCCATCGAGAGCGCGCAACAGCAATACAACAGCATCAAGTTCTCTCACGAAAACCTGCTCGACGCGCCGAACCGCCCGGCTTTCGACGTTCTTTTTTCGTCGAACACGCTTGAACATTTCGCGGACCCATGGAATGTCTTTAACAAAATCGCGGACTACGCGTCCAAGTTCATCGTGTTGCTGCTTCCGTACCGCGAGTTCGAGCGGCATGCCGAGCACGAGGTGACGTTCGACGCGATCAACATTCCGGTCTCGCCCAATGCCGCCTGGTCGCTCGTGCACCGTTCAGTCGTCAATACGCGGTTCAGGGATCCGAGCTACTGGCCGGGCGACCAGATTCTGCTGGTGTACGCGCGTACCACGCAGCTCGCCACTCAACGCTTCACGCTCGCGGACGCCAGCTTATACGACGCGGATCATTCCGATGAGACTGCGGCGTTGCGACAGCAGCTTGCACTGGCAGAAGCGCGCCATGCCAGCGAGCTCGAAGCAGCGCGCGAGGAATGCCGGCTGGCACAGTCGCATGCAGAATCGATGCAAGCTCGGCTCGACGACGAAAAGTCTCGTGCGGATACTGCGACAGCGCAGTTAGCTGCTTCAGAAGCGCACCATGCCAGCGAGCTCAAAGCAGCGCGCGAGGAATGCCGGCTGGCACAGTCGCACGCAGAATCGATGCAAGCTCGGCTCGACGACGAAAAGTCTCGTGCGGATACTTCGACGGCGCAGTTAACTGCTTCAGAAGCGCGCGTGGTCATGTCCGAGGCCAAAACAGCTGCGCTACTGGTCGAGCTCGACGAAGAGCTTGGCAAGGTACGACAACTCACTAAACAAAACGCGATGCTGGTTGCAGCCGCCCATCAGGATAGCGAACGCGTTCATTTCCTTCAGTACCGCGAGCAGGCACTGATGACCGAGGTCAAGACCTTGCTTGCGACCAAGAGCTGGCGGATGACTGCCCCGCTGCGAGCGATTCGTGGCACCCCTGACTGGATGAAAGGCCGCCTTCGGGATGTGAACTACGCCTACGTGCATGGCGGCGTCCGCAGCGTCGCTTACCGGTCGCTGACGTATATCCCCAAGCATCTGAAGCGGCGGGCGGTTCTCCCGTTAAGCACGACATCGTTCCCTGACGGAATCGCAAGCGCACCCGCCAACGCGGTCGTGGTTGCGCATGCACCACGGGTGCAACGTGCCCTGGCAGACGTGTTCGTATTCAGCATTATCGACTGGCATTTCAGAATTCAGCGGCCGCAGCACCTTGCGCGTGAATTCGCGCGGGCGGGTCACCGCGTGTACTTTTTCTCCAATCACTTCGAAGACTCGAAGGAGCCTGGCTTCTCGGTCGAGCATCTGGACGACACTCTGCCGCTGTATCAGGTCAAGCTGAAGGTCAGCGGTGCGCCGGCGATTTATTTTGCAGCGCCGACGGCTAAAGCCACCACGCAGATCCTGGCTGGGATCAAGCTCTTCCGTCAATGGAGCGGCACTGATCGCTCGTATTCGCTTGTGCAGCACGGCTACTGGTATCCGATCGCTACGCAAATGCAGTCTGAATGTGTGACGTACGACTGCATGGACCATCACGAAGGATTCGGCAATGTACCGCAGGAGCTGCTCGACCTCGAAGAGCGGATGATGAGGCGCGCCGATCTGCTGGTCGCGACCTCGTCGTGGCTCGAGGATCACGCCCGCAAATACAATCAGCATGTCAAGGTGATCCGGAACGCGGGGCAATACGCCGATTTCTGCAATGCGCCATCCGAACGCTATATTGACCCGCGTGGCCGTCAGATAATCGGCTATTACGGTGCCATTGCAGAATGGTTCGATGCCGATCTCGTCGCGCGCGTCGCGCAGGCCTTTCCCGACGCACTGGTGCTGCTGGTCGGAGCCGACACCGCCGGTGCGGGCGCACGCCTAAGCGCGTTCGCGAACGTCGAAATGACCGGCGAAGTGCCTTACGCGCGGCTGCCTTACTACCTGTACGCGTTCGACATTTGCATGTTGCCCTTCAGGGTCATTCCGCTAACGCTCGCGACCAATCCAGTCAAGGTCTATGAGTATCTGGGGGCTGGGCGTTCCGTCGTCTCGATCGATTTGCCGGAAATGGCACAATTTGGCGAACGCGTCAGGCTGGCCGACACCCACGAAGGCTTTGTCGAAAAGTTGCGTGAGGCGATGACGGTGCTGCCCGATAGCACCGAAGTGATCGATCGCCGCAAGGCTTTCGCTGCGGGACAGACCTGGGCGCACCGCGTTCAAACATTCCGGCAGGCAATCGAAGCGTTACCTCGTCCGAAAGTCAGCGCGATCGTGTTGACCTACAACAATCTCGCGTTGACGAAGGACTGCCTCGACAGTCTGGAGACGTACAGCGACGATGTCGATCTGGAGATCGTCGTTGTCGACAACGCGTCGAGCGATGGTTCGCCTGCGTATCTGTCGTCGTGGGCTGCATCTCGCCCGAACGTCAAGTTGGTTCTCAATAGCGACAATCGCGGCTTCGCGGCCGGCAACAACCAGGGCCTCGCGGCAGCGAGCGGTGACTATCTGGTCATTCTGAACAACGATACGGTCGTCACGCGTGGCTGGGCCCGGCGCATGGTCAATCACTTCCGGAATGCGCCTGAAATCGGTATCCTGGGACCGCTGACCAACAACATTGGCAACGAGGCGCGGGTCGACACGCGCTATACCACGCTGGACGCAATGCACCACGAGGCTGAGGAAATCACCCAGTCGAATCTGGGCAGGTGGTTCGAGCTCAATACGGTCGCCTTCTTCTGCGCAATGTTGCCGCGTTCCACCTATGAACGCTGCGGTCCAATCTGCGAAGACTACGGCGTCGGTTTCTTTGAAGACGATGACTATTGCCGGTGCGTCCAGGCAGCGGGCCTTGTCGTCGCGTGCGCCGAAGATGTGTTCGTGCACCACCATTTGTCCGCTTCATTTAATAAGCTCGGCCAGGAAAGGAAGCGGATGTTGTTCGAGACCAATCGGGCTATCTACGAAGCGAAATGGGGATCGTGGACGCCTCATCGCTATCGCGTGCGCATCGATGATGCGCAGACGGCACAATCGCTTGTTTAAGGAACGTCACGCCCCTGTGACCGCTTCGGCAAGCGTTGCCGACCACACGCGAATCCGCTCGACTACCGGCGTGCGCGTACAGCGATGTCGTGTTTGGCTTGTTCCGCTTGCGGGCTGTCTGTCTGTCATTTTCCGAAGACGACTGAACGGAATGTCAGAAGTCGATTGCACCGGCTGTTCTGGCGGCTGCCCAAATGGATGGTGGGGGAAAAATCGCGGTTGTCTTAACCGATGCTCAGTATCGAGTCCTTGCGTGTGCCATGAAAAAAGCCCGCCGAGGCGAGCTGATGCCATATTGGATAGACCCTATCAAAGCCGGACTACTGAGTTCGGCGCACACAGGCCAGACCACTCAAACGTTGAGCTTTTGCGGGGGCGGCTGGTGAGCCTTTTCAGGAGCCTCAACCGATGACTACTTCTCACAAAGGCGCTCATGGCACCGTCAATCTGTTGGTCGACAGCGATGCTCTGACTGAGTGCGTGCGTCGCACCGTGCGGCTCGAAGCCGCGCCCGACGGCAGGAGCGTGCTGCTCATCGACGTGGATTCGCGCAAGCCAGGCATCCATCGTGAGGTACGCTATGAGATCACGCCAGCAGAGTTGATCGCTGCGATCCGTGCACACGGCGCTGAGTTGCGCGGAGAAAGTCACGCAAATGATGCTACCGTTTGCGACAGTCGGTAGACGGCCAACAACCGCCATTCACGGGCACGCCATCGTTGGGTAGCGCCGGAGGTGGATGCTCGAAAAGCCCTTCCAAAGGGCACGTGCTTGGCGGCGGAATAATATAACGAGAGCGACAAGTGGACGTTCCAGCACAACGGGGAAGCCGGCGGGTCGACCCTCTTCGGCTTATCGAGCAGAAGAACGAACTGATCCCCATCGCCGATATCGACGCGATCCCAAGAGGGCTGCGAGGAATCTATGTGTTATATCGGACAGCGGACTCGGGCAACCCTCGGAAGCCGTATAGGCACGTGGTCTATGTCGGCATGTCGGCCACTGGCATCAAGGGGCGCTTGCGTGCTCACCGTCGGCGCAAGAGCGATTACTGGGATTGTTGTTCAGTATTCGTTGTATGGCCCAACGTCCGCGCGGAGGAAATTCGCGAACTTGAAGGTATTCTTCGGCATATCTATCGCTTCGATCCGAACGCTCAACAGCTCAACGCGCAGGGTTCTTACAAGAAGTTGGCCCGGACACCCAAAGTCACGCTATCCGAGGCCTTCCGGCGCCAACCAGAGTACAGCGAACGCGACGATGTAGATGCCGAATAGAAAAGTCGTAGCCTCAGAGATTGAGGATCGGCCGCTTCTCGTCGCCATGCTGACCTGCTGTCAGTGAGTTGCAGATAATGTGAGCACGCGGCGATGGAATGCAAGCCCGCACGGCCGAATGCAAGCACGGTTGCAGATAATCCGAGCACGCGCGCTCCGTCAGTTGCAGTTATTGCGAGCAGGAAATCGCGTCGATTGCAAGCAAGGCCGGATTCAAACGCAAGTCGTTACACTTATCCGCAAGCTGTGCACCTACACCGCGCCGAATCCGACACGGCGCGCGATCTTCGAGTTCGACAAGCTCATCCGCAGCATCTACACGTTGCGCTACCTGCGCGATCCGCAACTGGAACGGAACGTACATCGCTCACAGAACCGTAGTCAGACGCGACCCATGTTTACTTCGCGAACGCCCTTGATATCGCGCAGCGCGATCGCGGCGCGGTTCAGCTCGTCGCGTAGCTGCTCGGCGTGCTTCATGCCCGGCAGACGCCACACCGGGTTATTCGAATCGCTCGTCATCACGACCACCCCGCCGATACCGAACAGGCGTTGCCACCACGGATGAACTGACGTGACATCCTGTATCCGGAACAGCTCGATGCTCGACACACGGCGGTTCAGGATGCCCTGCCGGCACGTGATGCGCTCGGTATCGATGATGATCTCGGTAAAGGCCGTTTGCAGGTACACCAGCAGCACGCTAAGACCGACAAGCAGCAGCGCGATCGCCGGCGCGAACCACGGCACCGGCCAGCGGTTCAGCGCGAACACGTAGCCAGCGACAATCAGTGCGGCCACAACGAGCCACTTGATGAATGCCGGCAGGTTCACGACCTGTGACGGCGTCCCGCTGAAGATGACTTGCCGTGCGATCTCCGCCCGGGCAACGATGCCATACCGCGCCATGATTTGTTTCCTCCTTATCGGTCGATGTCAGGCCCACGCTCCGGAGCATCCGGACCGTCTGGTACCTCAGGGTCCTCGCGATCGTCATTGCCGGGTCCGGCGTCGGCCCCGCCCGGTTCTGGTTCTGGCGCGCGCAGTATATCGCGCAGCCGTTCACGCTCATGAGCGTCACGCTCGCGATCGGTATCGCGCTGCGCCGCCCGACGCTCAGCCGCCTCGGCATCGAGCTCCGCTCGCCGGATCTGCCGGATACGCTCGAGCTCGGGATCGGCAAACTCGACGTGCATCCGGGTTTCGGCTGCCACGCGCGCGGCGGCCGCCTGAAATGCCTCCGGACCGGTGAGCGTCAGCGACGAGCCAAACTTTTGCTGTGCGAACCGCAGCGCGATCTCCAGCGCGTCACGCTCCTGATCCCACAGGCGCAGCGTTCGCCCCTCGTCGACGAACAGCGCGGCGCCATCCTTGCGGTAATCCACGTTACCGTTGACGAGCACTTCATAAGTGATCGACGGTCCACGATAGATGAGTTCGTTCGGCTCGCCGGCATCTGCCGGTCGGAACGCCACCGTGCGTGTCTCGTCTGCCGTCCTCGCGAGTTCCGACCGCAGCCGTTGCATGCGCCGCAGCTCGCGCAACGCGCGTTCGTCGCCCGCCTGCGCGCGCTCCTGCAGGAAGTCGCGATACTGGTCCGTCAACGACCGCCGGGCGGCGCCCTTCAACGCGTCGCGCTCGCGGGCGACCTGCTCCCGCAACGCCGCCTCGGCTTCAAGCCGTCCAACGCGTGCAGCAGAGAGCGCGTCCTTGCGTTGCGCCGGCGATAGATCTGTCCGGTCGGCAATCGCGCTGCGTTTCCCGTAGAACGCTGACTTGATGGCCGTCCGTCGCTCCGTCTCGTGCCGGCCCTGCGTGGTCCATTCGCTGCGCAATGCATCGCGGTACGCCGCGCGCCACGCCTGAAACTCCGCCCACAGATCGCGCTCCGGTGTGCGCCGCGGAGCATGCGCCGGATCCCGTCCGGTTTGCGCGCGATAGGTATCGCGCAGCAGCTGCGCCGCGTCGGTCCACGACAGATTCATTTCCTTCGTCAGGAAGTCCGAGACATTGAGATTGCGCGAGCCTGCCTTGATCCGGTCGGCACCGTCGCGGCCCTTGCCGACCTGGTATTTCTCGACGATCAGACCGTGCGAGTGCGCAAGGGCTGCGAGCAGCCGGCTCGCATCGAGCGTCGCGCGGATTTCCGCAAACTCGGCCCGCTCGCGGTCCGCCCGAACGGATCTCGTTTCGTCCAGATCACGCGCGAACTGGTCGAGCACCGTATCGGCTTCGCGTCCGGTCGATGCTCTCGCGCGGGCATTGAACGACTGCCCCGCAGACCTGCCAGCATCTGGCCAGTTGCGCGGCGCCTCCATCGTTCCGGGCGGTTGTCCATAGGTATCGGACAGCCCGTCGCCAGCGTCGAATGGATACAGTGGCCGCTCAAACGCGTCGATGCCTGGCAATGTGATCCGGTCACGACCCGCCGCCAACGTCACGGACCCGAACGGCATCGACGCGATCGCGTCGAACGACTGGATATCCGAAATACTTCGAGGCGACCGGTCCTGTTTGAACTCTCGCGGCATCCTGCCACCGCCGAGCGCCCGATTCATTCCGAAGGTCTTGCGCTCGAACTTCTCCGCGCTGGTCGCTACAAGTCTCGCCCTCTCAGCCGGATCAGCCTGCTGATACGCCGTGTACATCCGCGCCGCGATGGATCTCCAGCTCGGCGCATCGCGCTCCCCTGTCAGTCCTCCTTCTCGCTCGCGATCGCCAGACCATCGCAATGCGTCAACTCGTTCGGCTTGCTGGTTTCCCAGCTCCAGTAATGCATCAGGCGGCAGAAGCATTTGACGTCGAGCGGCGTCGCCATCCAGACCGCTGCCGGGCACACCTCGCACACGGTCGAAGGATTGGGGCGCCGGGCCGGATCGATCGAAACGAGCGTCAAAGTCACGATCCGCTCCGGCTCGCCACCGCCTGGTGATTTCTTCGTGTTCGCGTTCGAGCGCTTCCCAGCTGGTTTGCCCCCGCTCTGACGCTCCTCCGGCTCCGGGTTCCCGCCCGTGGCCGCGAGCTCTTCCCAGCCCCCGCCAATCTCGCCAGTTTCCGGGTCCACGGCTGCTGCGTCGTTCGCTACGTTCTTCGATTCCGCGTTCATCCAGTCCTCCAGTGCGTTGATAGAAGCGCGTCTCACGGTGGGCGAGCAGGTGCCGCTGCTCGTCCGGCGATGCCTTCCGGTAGGTTTCGTAAAAGCTGCTGCCGCTGTTCAGATACTTGATTTCCCGCGCCCGCACCGCATGCCACTCGTTCAGCAGTTCAACATACGCGGCCGGCGTCTCGCGCGGCACGCCGGGTTCGATGTACTTGGCGTGGATGTCCGATGCGAGCGCGTCGCGCTTGGCGTCCGCATCGAGCTCGATAAACTCGCGCGAAAACACGTACTCTTTCAGATTGACGCCCTTTGCCGCGTCGTGCGGCTTGACGTTTTCATACTCGACTTCACGCCCGGCGTTGCGCGTGCGCGTGTCGCCGTACTCGGCCAGCAGCGCCCTGAAGTCGTCATGGCGCGTGATGTTGCGTGTGAGTATCGCCTCGAGGATCGATGCCTTCAACTCCCGGTTCGCGCCGGCGAACGCATCGCCCTTGTACCGGCTGATCATCTCGGATGCGTCGGTAAACGCGACGCGCCGGTTGTCCTTCGGACTCGCGAGGCCATATTTCGCGTTCGCGTGCTCCTGAAAGGCCTCGAGAAAGCGTGTCTGCTGGTCGACCTTGCCGAACGGTTCCAGCCGTCGCCCGGTCAGCAGATTGACCTCCGGCACCACAAAATGGATATGGATCTTGCGCTCGATCGGCTCGCCGCTTTTGCGGTCGGCGTAGCTTTTAAGCCGCGGCACGTGCGCCTCGGCATAAAACGCATACTCGTCGGGTCGATAGGCGGAAAAGGCAAACGCTTCGAAGTCACGCGCAATCGCTTCCAGCACGTCGCGCGAGACCTCGTCCTCCTTGAATGACAGGGTGATTGTCAGATACCGCTCGGCCGCCGTGTCCATCGACTGGATGATCTCGTTCGTCAGGTCCAGGTCGCCCGCGAGAATGACCCGCTCGTCCATCTCGTCGCGCTCGAACTCGCGATCCTGCTTCTGGCCTTTCTCCAGATATTCCTTGATGCCGTCATGGTGGCCACGCACGCGGATCAGCATGAGCCGGCCTCCGGCTGCGCGCGCGCCTCAAGCCACAACTCGACCTGCGCAATGCGCCGCTCGAGACCGAAATACACGTTCGCGTACAACAGGTGCCGCGCTGCCATGACCTGAGCGCGCACGCCGTCGCAGTGCGTGCGGCTCAACGCGCCCCGCCCGGCGCCAATGAGTTCGCAGTGCAGCCGCGTTTCAAGCTCGGCCACTGATGCGATCGCCTTCTGCACCTCGCTCATGTCGTCTCCGTATCAGGTCACCGTATCAGTCGACCTTGCCTAACGTCGCTTTCAGGTACCGCGAGATCATCTGCAACTGGTCAAGCAACTGCGCATACGTCGCCTCGGACAGCTTGCCGCGCACGTGCTCGGAGTTCGCACGGTGCGCGATCTGGTTCAGGTTGTTGCTCGTCTTGTTGAACACGTACAGCAGGCGCTTGCGATCGGTGCTTGCCTTCGGTCGCGCGACGATCTGCGTGCGGTTGGTCAGCACCGCTTGGCGGAAAAACTCCGATTGCGTCATCCCGCTTTGCGCCACCTTGGCAAGGTACGCTGCGCGATCCGCATCCGACAGACGGAACGCGATCGGCTTGCCCAGCCCTGCCACGCCATTGCTTTTCTGCTTTGGCATCACCAGAGCCCCTTTGAGCGACTACGGTCGATTTCAGCGCCGACCATCGCAAACGGCCTGCCGTCGTCATCGATCGGATGCGCGCGAAACTCGTATTCCGGCCACCGCAACTCGCACTCGCGCAGCACGCGCATCGCCTGGTCCCCCGTCATTGGCCACGTATAACCGGCCCACGGCGGATAACGCGGCTCGCTGCCGCGCTCATCGGCACGCGGCCCCACGACAAGCTGGATCACCCATTCGCTGCTCGGAATCATCGCCTGACCTCCGTATTCGCTACATATGCATTACGCATACCTGGCAGTGCTTAGTGTCGGTAACGGAGTGCCGACATGCTGACGCGGCAGTAGCCCGCGTCGGGGTTTCAAAGGGGCTCGCCCCTTTGGCACGAGATATTTTACGGGATGCGTAGCATCGCGTAAACATATCCGACGTGCCTCGCCTCGCCTTCAATTTTAACCGCGCTACCTCACAATACCCGCCTACACCCCGAACCATACCCTAAATGCACCTTTCAGGTGGACATCAACAGACACCAAGTGGACACAACATACCCATCATATGCCATCATCATCCCGTCCAGTACCCTCCCAGCAGACACCAATGCCCAAGATTGACATTGATGCCATTACCCAGTCGCTCGCACCCGACCATGACGCCCCTTCCGATCGCCGCGAATCGGCTTTGCTGGTCGATCTGATCGAGCACATTGACGCCGCCATTGCGAGAGGCGTCCCACGCGCCGTCGTCCTGTCGCGCCTCCATGAAGGCGGATTCACCATGACACTCCCGGCTTTCATCAAGGCCTTGCAGCGGATTCGCAAACGCCTGGGTAGGCCAGCCCCCCGCCGAGGTTCGCGCAACCCCGACCAGGCCATTGCGCAACCAGCCACACCGACACCTCAACCTCGGCCCGCATCGCCAGTCACTCACGCGCCTACGCCCAACGCAGCGTCTGCCATGACGAATAGCGCCACCGTCAAGACACGTGAAGAACTGCAACGCGACAACCCAACCTTGTCGAGCGTTCAGATCAGCAAACTGGTTGCCCAGCAGTACGCCGATCCAGTCGTTACGTCCGAAGAGCTTGAAGAAATGAAACGCAAATACAACCCACCTCAGGTGAAGCGCTAAACCGTATCGCCCCGCCGCGCTGCGCCGGGTCGGGCCGCTCCCCATGCATCCTGCATGGGTCCCCGTGGCCCTCGATACGGGCGCGCGGCGCGCGCCAATCCGCCTGGTGGTCGTCAGGCGCAGCAAAGGGTTTTCAGAAAAGGGGCGGTATTCAGGGTTTTACTGCCGTGCCGTTAATGGGGTCGGTTCCGGTATGGGGCGAAATGACACCCTAAGCGCCCGTCAAGCGGCGAGCGCGTTAAGGATCGGGCATTCCGGCACGTCTTCGCCAGAGCATTGCGAGATCATTGTCACGAGCACCGCTTCAATGCGCTGGAGGTCGGCAATCTTGGCGCGAACCTCGGCTAGATGCGGTTCGGTCCGGCGCTGCACCTCCGCGCAGGTCTGGCTTCTGCAATCGACAAGATGAAGCAGGCCGCGGACCTCGTCGATGCCAAAGCCGAGTTCGCGCGCCCTGAGGATGAAGCGCAGGCGGCGGACGTCGGTTTCGTCATAGATGGGGGCATCGCAGAATCTGGTCGTAAACGTACGCTAAGGTTCTGACTGGCGGTTTTGTGTGCGTAATGGACGGAATCCATCTTCCGGCAATTTCATATCACCCCAGAGGTAATCGCCGGTGAGGCTGATGTGCTCCCAGCCCAAGGGCGCCGAATGGCTGAGCAATGCGTCGTTGATGTCGCGGCCTTGCCCTCGAAGATAATCTGCCGCTTGCCCCAGATAGACGGTGTTCCACAGGATGATCGCCGCCGACACGAGATTGAGGCCCGAGGCCCGGTGCCGCTGATTTTCAAATGTGCGATCCCGTATCTCACCAAGCCGATTGAAGAATACGGCACGGGCCAAGGCGTTGCGGGCCTCACCTTTGTTGAGATTGGCGTTGGTGCGGCGACGCAGATCGATGTCATCAAGCCAGTCGAGCATGAACAGAGATCGTTCTAGACGGCCAATTTCCCGTAGCGCCCGCGACAATGAATTCTGCCGCGAATAGCCCGCGAGCTTCTTCAGCATGACGGACGCACTGACTGTACCGGTGCGGATCGATGCGGCCAGATGCAGCACATCCTTCCAATCGTCCTCGATGGCCTTCACATTGATGGTCCCGCCGATCAATTGATCGAGGGCGGCAAATTCGACGCTGGGCGTAAGCGTATAGAGCCGCCGCTCGCTGAGGTCGCGAATACGCGGGGCAAACCGGAATCCCAGCAAATGGCAAAGCCCGAACACATGATCGACAGCGCCAGCGGTGTCGGTGGCATGCTCCTTGATCTCCAGTTGGCTCTCATGGTTGAGCAGGCCATCGATGACATGCGCCGCCTCGCCAGCGTTGGCGGCGATGACCTTGTTGTAAAATGGGGCATAGCGGTCTGACACGTGGGTGTAGAAGAGGACCCCGGACTCTGAGCCATATTTGGCATTGTAGTCCGCGCGGCCTTCGCCCTTGGCGCCGGCTCGGTAAAACTGACCATCTGACGACGAACCGGTGCCTGGTCCCCAGATCGCCGAATGCGGCAAGACATGATGGTAATCGACGATGGCCGCCAGTGCGGCCGCATAGGTTTCGTCGCGGATGTGCCACTGCGCGGTCCAGATCAGGCGGGCGTGCGTCAACCCTTGCGAGCTTTCTGCCATGCGCCCCAACCCGAGATTGGTGGCATCGGCCAGGATGGCGGCCATCAAGGCTGGCCCATCCTGGGGCGGCTCGCCGCTTCGCACGTGGGCGAAGTGATCGCCAAACCCTGTCCATACCGCAACTTCGGCGAGCAGATCGGTGATGCGGATGCGCGGCAATAGGCCGTAAAGCTGGGCTTTGAGCACCTCGGCTTCCTCGGGAACGGCGTTGCGGAGCGGGGAGATTTTGAGACCGCCATCGTCGAGGATTACGTCGGGCAACTGGCCCTTCAACGCTTTGCGGTTAACCTCGGCCATGCGTGCACCGAGCCTTTGGCGTCGATCGGCGAGCCAGGCAGCAAACGAGGTATCGACCGCGACGGGGACATTCTGCTCGAGGAGCATGGTTTCGAACGCGGGCTTTGGAAGCAAATAGTCACTCAGCGTCCGATATGCCCGGCTGCCCTCGACCCAGATCGCGCCCGACGCCAAGCGCTCCCGCAAATGCACAATGACTGCGATCTCATAGGCCCGGCGATCCACCGTGCCGTCCTGAAGAACGAGCTTGCGCCAGCGAACCCGAAGAAATCCTAGCGGCACGTTGGGCGGAAGAGCCCGCCGGTTGGCCGTATACATGTCATTGAGTATAGCGACTGCCGCAAGAACGGGTTCGTTCGACTTCGCTGCCCTGAACGTAAAGGCCGCCAGAAAAGGCGGGGCGAAACGCCGTACCGATGGATAGCGTTGAAGCACATCCTCAAGGCCGTCTTCGCTCCCAGCAGTGAGCAACTCGGTTTCGCGAACGCTGCGCTCGATGTTCGACCATCCAATTTCCCGGTCAATTGCATCTCTAGGATCTTCGGGATTCCAGCGCCCTTCGATCAACAGGCGTCCGAGGGCTGCATAGATTTTGCCAATTTCCTTCAGACGGCCAGCTTCCTCGACAAGCCGGTCGGAGCGCGATCGGGCGGCACGACGGAAGAGCGACCCGATCATCTTTTCCATCATGAAGACGGCGGCGTCGGTCAGCGCCACTTCAATTTCGATGGTGAACGCGCAGAGCGTCGCGGTACGCCGAACCTCATCCAGCCTCGATAGATGCTGTGCGCTCATGATCGCCGCCTCGCGTGCCATGACGGCATAGCGGTTGGCGTGAATGGTGCGCGCCCGCTCCGGCTCGATGGCCAGACCCCGCGCTATTTCCAGCCTTTCAATCACTGCGGCGAGGTTGCCGGCGCTCGGCGCTTCGGGATATTCGCGCAACCAGGCCAACGTCGTCCGGCCAAGAGCTGGCCCCGTAATGAGCAATTGTGCGAGATTATCCCGCTGGTCGCCAGATAGGCCACGCGCAATTCCGGAATAAGCAGATTTTCGCGCACGGGCGCGGGCTACTAGGGCGATACGCTCGAACGTATCGCTGGCCGGCAAGGTGACATTGTTGTCGCGCATGGCCTGCACCATTGCCACAACGATCGCTTCGCCCCTGTCGGTCGCTGCAGCCACATCGGCGGCGATTTCGAACAGCGCACGCCTATCTGAAACCACGAACGGGCGCATGCCCAGCCACGCTTCGGCTTGAGCGCGATGTTCGCGCAGCGTCGGGGATCGATCTGCATAGAGGTCAAAATCCTTGACTGTGCAGGTGAGCTGTTCGGCGAGCAGCGCCAGCATCGGCAAGGGCGGTGCCTCATCTGCGCGAAGGGCTCGGCCCGGCGCTCGTAAATAGCAAAGCTGGACGGCAAAGCCGATCCGGTTAGCGGGACGACGCCGACGAAAGATCTCCGCCAGCTCCGCACTGCCCAGCGTGTAGACCCGCTCAATGCTGGAATGGTCTGTCGGGGGATCGAACAGCGCCGCACGCTGCCCGGGAGTGAGGATGGTTTTGCCCGCCATGTGCGATTCCCGATTTCACGTGTCACTTATTCATATTGAGAACCGTTTATCATCCATAGACAAAATGACGGATTATATGACACTATCGTGTCCAGTGGCAGGGTGCTGGCAACCGCGCTCCATAAACGGACGTATATGTGACATGCTCATCGGATATGCCCGCGTCTCGAAGGCCGATGGCTCGCAGGCCCATGACCTGCAACGCGATGCGCTGGTTGCCGCCGGTATCACCGCCGACCAGATCTACGAAGACAGTGCATCGGGACGCCGTGATGATCGCCCAGGGCTCGACGCCTGCCTGAAGGCACTGCGTGCCGGCGACACTCTGGTCATCTGGAAGCTGGATCGTCTAGGCCGCGACCTGCGACACTTGGTCAACACCGTCGGCGAACTGACCACGCGCGAAATCGGTCTCAGGGTTCTCGCAGGAGAAGGTGCCTCGATCGACACAACGACTGCCAATGGCCGCCTCATTTTCGGAATTTTCGCCGCACTGGCAGAATTCGAGCGCGAACTGATCGTTGAGCGCACAAAAGCTGGTCTCGCGGCGGCCCGCGCGCGCGGGAGGAAAGGAGGACGGCCATTCAAGATGACGCCAGCCAAGCTTCGCCTCGCGCAGGCGGCGATGGGAAAGCCGGAAACCGTCGTGGCAGACCTTTGTGTGGAAATCGGGATTACTCGGCAAACACTGTACCGGTTTGTCGATCCCAAGGGCGCATTGCGCGCCGAAGGCGAGCGCCTGCTCGGTCAGAGGAAAACTGGAAAATCTGATGAGCGAACCGTTAAAATCTCTGAGTGAACGGGAACAGGACACGTTGCGGTTGCTGCTGGCGGGACATGATGCCAAGTCGATCGCAAGAGATCTCGGTCTTTCGGTTCACACGGTCAACGACCGCCTTCGCGAGGCACGACGCAAACTCGGCGTTTCCAGCAGCCGAGAGGCAGCCCGGCTTCTCGGCCAAGCTGAGGGCGAACACCCCAAATCTCTTGCACCCACAAATTTCGGGATGGCCGAGCAGGAGATTGGAACTCAACAGACGGTGCGCACCGGCCCACTTACGGGCATCAACCACCGTCGCTGGTGGCTCGCAGGAGGATTACTCGTGTTATTTGCCATCGTCGCCGTCGCCTTCCTCTCAGTGAATGGCGTAGAGGAACCCCGCGCTTCTTCAGCGCTCGCGAGCCAAGCTAGCGCCCCTTCGCCCGCGCCGTCCAGTGCGGCTAGTGCAAGCCAAGCCCAAAAATGGCTGATGCTTGTCGACCAGCAGAACTGGTCGGAGAGTTGGCGCGAGGCGGGGACGATATTCCGTTCCCAGATTTCAGCAGATGGCTGGGCCTCTGCAATCGTCCCAGTCCGTAAGCCGCTTGGCGCGGTAATATCCCGTTCGCTTGCCAAGGCGACGAAAGCCACCTCGCTACCCGGCGTGCCAGCAGGGGAATATGAGGTTCTCGAGTTTCAAACGAACTTTGCCGCCAAGCGAGGGGCGATTGAGACGGTGATACTGGCAAAAGAACAGGCCGGATGGAAGGTAGATGGTTATTTCATCCGCTAACATTCTGATCGACGGGAAGCGCTGAGATGATCCAGTCAATCATCGCCCTCATCGCAATAGGCCTGCTGATCCGCATGTCCTTCCGTGCCAATGCTCGCTTCCGCAAAGAGGTCCGGTTGCCCATGCAATGGGCATTGGACGGATCGGTAAATTGGACCGCGCCTCGCGTTTTTGCGCTTGCGATGACGCCAGCTTTGGCTTCCTGTATTTTGTCCGCCATCGTCGCGGTGACACTTTTTCTGTCGCCCAGACCGGGCCAAGAAGGAATGGAAATTCCAGGGGTGATTTTCATAGCCTTGGTTTTCCTGACCGCGCACTGGTTCCATCTCTGGATGATTGAGAAGTCACTGAAAAAGAACGACCTCTGATCCCCAGCGATCCGGGCACCTGATACGTTAAAGCCAGAGCCATTGCCGCTCCGCTCGACAAGCGCAGGCCTTAGCGTACGTTTACGACCAGATTCTGCGATGCCCCCTAGATGCGATAACCGCTGGCGCTGCGCGGCGGGTCGGGTAGCAGGCCGATCTTCTCGTAATAGCGGATGGTCTCCAGATGGCAGCCGGTCGCACGGGCCAATTGGTGGCGCTGCAGTCCCTTGGCGGAAAGAAGAGAATTCATGGTGAAAATACCTCTTGAGTCTGTACTGGCTACAGAGCCTATCCTGTTTTCAGTCAGAAATCGAGGATGGTTTGCGATGAACGAAATTGGTAGCAAGACATTGAATTCTTCGAAGGCGGCCGCCGAACCGGATCGGCGCGAGGGCGGGCTCGCGGCGATAAGCGTTATCGGCGCTTTTCTGGCATCGGCCTGTTGCATCGTCCCGCTGCTCCTGGTGACACTCGGTGTATCGGGCGCATGGATCGGCAACCTGACGATGCTCGAACCCTATAAGCCCTATATCGCGGCGGCGACACTCGTGCCGCTCGGGTTTGGCTTCTGGCAGGTCTATTTCAAGCCCAAAGCCGCGTGCGAGCCGGGTTCCTACTGCGCCCGTCCGCGCTCCGCCATCATCACCAAGACCGCGCTTTGGATCGCAACGATCCTCATCGTGCTCGCCAGCACCATCGGCTGGTGGGCGCCGCTGTTCTATTGAAACGAGGAGATAACCACGTGAAATACCTGTCGAAACATCTGGTCGCCGCGGCTGCGCTTGGCTTGAGCGGTACTATTATGCTGCCACTTGCCCTTCCCGCGTCCGCACAATCCGCGTCGGAAACGGTTACCGTCAAGGAGCTGACGCAGACCTTCGCAATCGAGAACATGTATTGTGCCCTTTGTCCGGTCACCGTGCGCAAGGCCATGGAAGGCGTTGCGGGCGTGAAGTCGGTCAAGGTGGATTTCGAGGCCAAGACGGCGACGGTTGCCTATGACCCGTCGACCGCGACGGTCGCGGCCATTGCCGCTGCTTCCACCAATGTTGGCTATCCTGCCAAGGCGATCGGGAGTTGAGTCCGTGCCTGACCGGTCCATGCTTGGCGTCGGAGTGGTTGGCGTCTTGATCGCGGCGCTGTGCTGTCTGGTGCCGATCCTGCTGGTGGCGGCAGGTTTGATCGGCGTGGGAGCGCTGACAACAGCGGTCTACGGTCTGGTGCCAATTCTCATCCTCATCATTGCCGCAGCCGGTTACCTGCTGTGGCGACATCGTTCACACATCGATACCAGGAAACATTAGGAGATTTTCATGTCTGACTGCTGTGCGCCCCAAAAAGGCAATGGCCGCTACGATCTTGCGGTGATCGGTGCCGGTTCGGCCGGGTTCTCGGCCGCAATCACGGCCTCTGAGCAGGGGGCGAATGTCGCCCTGATCGGCCACGGCACGATCGGCGGCACCTGTGTCAATGTCGGCTGCGTACCGTCGAAGACGATGATCCGCGCTGCCGAGGCGCTGCATGGTGCACGCGCCGCGCATCGCTTTCCCGGTCTTGCCGGGGAAGCCAACGTCGCTGACTGGGGCCGTTTGGTCGCCGCCAAGGACGACCTGGTGACCACGCTCAGGCAGAAGAAATATGTCGACCTTCTGCCACAATACAACGGCGTCGCCTATCTGGAAGGGAAAGCGCGCCTGAATGGTCAGGGCGCTCTGATTGTGAACGGCGATCCGATCATGGCTGGCAAAATCATCATTGCTACCGGATCAGCGCCGGCCCTGCCGGACATTCCCGGCATTGGGGATGTGCCTTACCTCACCAGCACGACCGCGCTCGAGCTTTCCGAGCTGCCGCGTTCGCTGCTGGTGATCGGCGGTGGCTATATCGGCTGTGAACTGGCGCAGATGTTCGCCCGTGCCGGGGCGGAAGTGACACTTGTAACCCGCCGCCGCCTGTTGCCGGAAGCCGAGCCGGAAATCTCCGCAGCATTGACCGGTTATCTTCGCGACGAGGGCATTACCGTCCTAACCGGCCTCTCCTATCGCCGGATCGCGCGCACGGACCGCGGTGTCGAACTGACGGTCGCCATCGACGGAGCGGACGAAGTGATCGCGGCCGAGCAGGTGCTTTTGACCACTGGGCGGTCCCCGAACACCGGCGGTCTTGGCCTTGCCGAGGCGGGAGTTAAGCTATGCGGTAATGGCGGCGTCTTGGTTGATGAGCGGATGCGCACCTCAAAGCCTGGCGTCTATGCGGCAGGTGATGTCACCGGTCGCGACCAGTTCGTCTATATGGCAGCCTATGGCGCCAAGCTCGCTGCCCAAAACGCACTGAACGGTGACAGCCTTGTCTATGACAATGCGGCCATGCCGTGGGTGACGTTCACCGATCCGCAGGTCGCGGGCGTCGGCCTGACCGAACAGGCGGCTCGCGACGCCGGCTTCGAGACCAAGACTTCGATCGTATCTCTTGACCAGGTGCCGAGGGCGCTGGCCGCGCGCGACACGCGCGGGCTCATCAAACTGGTTGCCGACGCCAAAAGCGACCGATTGCTTGGTGGACAGATCCTCGCGCCCGAGGGCGCCGACAGCATCCAGACGGTGGTGTTGGCCATCAAGCACGGCATGACGGCGAAGGCGCTCGGCGAGACAATCTTCCCTTATCTCACCACGGTCGAAGGGTTGAAACTGGCGGCGCAGGGCTTCGGCAAGGACGTGGCGAAGCTGTCATGCTGCGCCGGATAGGAGGCTTCGATGGAACCTTCGAACGGATACGGCCTTGCGGGATTGCTCGCGGCTAAGATCGTCTGCTGCGGCGCGATTGTACTGGCAGCAACAGGCGCGATCAGCTTTGCCGGCCTTGCCAGTTGGCTGGTCGGCGGCGGCTACTTCTGGCTGGCAGCGGCCGTCTTGGCCATTGTCGGAATCTACTTGTGGCGGCACCGCGCGCGGGCAAATGGCAAGACCGACGGCAAAGGCCCCGTCGGTCAACCGATATACGGTCGGCGCAAGTAGTTCTGCTCAAAAGCGTCGCCGGATGTCATGTTGAGAAGGGTATTATTGCAGGCAGGGCGTTGCAAACCTTGCTGTGGGGGTTAGGTTTTTTGTCAGGGGGAAAAGTAGTCTTTTAGGAGAGGAGAATTGCATGAGCGATAACAAAAGCTTCGATCTGATCGTGATCGGAGGTGGGACGGGTGGAAATGGTGTCGCCCGGATGGCCGCTGACGCTGGCTGGAAGGTCGCCAGCATCGACGCCCTTCCTTTCGGCGGCACCTGTGCATTGCGAGGCTGCGATCCCAAAAAGATGCTGATCGCCGTGACTGAGGGCATTGACTGGGCCCGCAACTTGAGCGGCAAGGGGCTGGAAGCACAGACATCCGTCGACTGGGCGGACATGATCGCCTTCAAGCGCACGTTCACCGACGCGATGCCTGGTCGCATCGAGGGCGGGCTGGAGAAAGCCGGTATCACCGTGTTGCATGGCGAGGCACGCTTCACCGGGCGAGACAAGATCGAGGTGAATGGCGAGATCTTGTCGTCCCGGAACTTTCATATCGCCACCGGCGCTCGGCCAATGACGCTGAATATCCCCGGCGAGGAGTTGCTGGCGACTAGCACCGACTTTCTCGAGCTGCCCGAACGGCCGGACCGGGTCGTGTTCGTCGGCGGCGGATTCATTGCGATGGAATTTGCCCATATCTCCAAACGCGCAGGGGCGCGGGAAGTCACGGTTCTGGAGATGATGGAGCGACCGCTGGGCAATTTCGACCCCGACCTGGTCGGTATCCTTTCCGAGGCGACCGCCGATCTGGGGATTGACCTGCGGACCGAGGCCAAGGTTCTGAAGATCGAGAAAGACGGGTCGGATTTCACCGTTACCTATAAGACGCCGGAAGGAAAGCAGACGATCAATTGTGATCTGGTGGTTCATGCCACCGGGCGCGTGCCCAACATCGAGCATCTCAACCTGGAGGCCGCGGGCGTGGAATACGGCCGCAAAGGCATCAAGGTCAGCCCCTACATGCGGACCACAAATTCCGCCATTTTTGCAGCCGGCGACTGTGCCGACAGTGGGCCTAATCTGACCCCGGTTTCGGCCAACGAAGGCCGGATTGCAGGCAAGAACCTGCTCGCAGGAAAGGATGAGCGCGCGGTCAGTTATCCGCCGATCCCAAGCGTTGTCTTCACGCTGCCGCAGCTTTCCTCGGTCGGCCTGTCCGAAGCCGCAGCACGCGACAAGGGGCTGGCCTTTGACACGCATTTCGAAAAGACCGCCGGCTGGTACTCGTCGCTGCGGGTCGGGGCGCGCTACAGTGCCTACAAGGTTCTGGTCGAGAACGGGACCGGCCATATTCTTGGTGCACATCTGATCGGCCCCGGAGCGGAGGAACAAATCAATCTCTTTGCCATGGCTATGGGCGCAGGGCTGACCGCGAACAGGATCAAGGGCATCATCTTCGCCTATCCCAGCTATGCGTCGGACATCAGTTCGATGGTGTAGCTGATGCGGCAAGGCTGGCATTTCGATTGCGGGCGTCTCTGAAAACGCTCGACGCGACGGGGAGCAGAGTTTGGGAGGCGCCCCACCGGCAGACACACGATCGTTTCGAACGGCCAACGGCCTTACCATCGAGGACAGCATGAGCAAAGGAATGTCCCCCAGTCAGCGATTCCCGACGGTCGAGCGTCTTAGTCCTGCCCGTTCAGCAGGATTACGCCCATGACCAAGCGCCGGGTCTGTGATTCCGAGGCACCCTACGGCGATCCGGGCATGCATCTCGGCCGCCTCGCACTCGGTCTCTCCGACAGCGCCGCTGCGTCGACCGACGCGCGTGCGGTGATCCGCGATATCGGACGGTTGCTGTCCGCGGCAACGCTTCGCGTCGATCGCATCTTTGTGAGCGCGCAGCCGCTGCATCCGGCCTTCCGTGCCCGGACCTATCTCTGGCTTGCCGACGACGACAGAGTTCGTGTCATCGATTGGCCGCATGGTCTGAAGAACCGACCGGGCTATCTCGCTTCCCCGGATCATCATGTGCACACGACGCGCACGGAGCTCCGCGTTCCTCGCCTGCAGGACGTCCGAGCGTTTCGGTGCGACCTCTACGGCGAACTTAGGGCTGACGGCTTTACCGACTATCTTATCGTTCCGCTGCGCTTCGGTGATGGCACGATCAATACTCTCTCCATCGCGACACGCCGGCGGAACGGCTTTCCGGAGGTGGCTTTGGAGGGTTTTCGGCGGCTGGTCGGTCTTCTGACCGTGATACTGGAGCGCCTGGTCGCGCTCGAAAACATCGATATTACCCTGAGGACCTATCTCGGCGGGGCATCCGGCACCCGGCGGAGCGTCGGGCGACCCGGCGCCGTAACGATCCGGCGATAGAAGCAACTCGCCCGGCCGGTATGGCAACATCCGCCGTCTCCGCCAGCGCGCACCTTGAGCCACACCGCGTCCTGATCACAATCGATGCGCAGTTCCTCGACCTGCTGGACTTGCCCACTCGTCGCGCCCTTATGCCAAAGACACTTGCGGGACCGGCTCCAGTACCAGGCCTGACCGGTCTCGATCGTCTTTTCCAGCGCCTCCGCATTCATCCACGCCAGCATTAGCACCACACCGTTCGCCGCATCCGTGGCGACTGCAGGAATGAGCCCATCCGCGTTGAATTGCGGCGTCAGAATGGAGTTTTCTTCGATCGTTTCCGCGAGGTCCGCGGCCGGCGTGGTCATGGGCAAGGGCGTATCTCCGAGTGTACGGGGTATTTCGCGATTGGAGTGTGCCGGCTCAAAGGATGGTTGGTGGTTGGCGGCTGCCGGGCCGTGCTTTGGGCTCGTCACATGTGCATGTCGGGGAGGCATCTTCCCGACGAGATGAAGCCCGGCGCCAGCGCATGAGGGCATAGCCGGCGGCTCCAGCCAGGAGTGTCAGCACACCCCCTATCACGAGACCTTGCCCGCTGAACCAGCCCAAAACGCCGCCCACCGCCGAGCCGATGACTACCGGTCCAAGGCAGCAAAGCGCGACTAAAGGCGCGATGATGATCGCGGTCACGATGCCGGCGGTCGGTTTGTCGTCCAAGGCGCTCTCCGTTCTGATCGCAGATCCATAGCATCGCTGCGGCGCGGTCCATTAATCACAAGCACGACCGCGTCGGGTATCCCGATGACGCGATCGCTGCCAAAGAGATTCGTTACACCCTGTACTCGGTACAGGGTCAAGACAAAATCTTGATCGCTTGGCCACGTAGGCACTGCGGAAACAGAGATTGGTAGCGCCACGGTTCATGATGCTTGAAAACCCCAGCTACGGTCTTCAGACGACAGCGACTGCTCAACGGGTTCCACTTTCCAACGCCCTCACAGAAGCGTGATCGCAAATCGTTGAAATCCCCCTTGAGTCTGTAGTGACTACAAGGCGTAGGCTACTTCGCAAATCGCTGTTCAACGATGCAGAAAGTGAGCAATTATGGAGGCATCATCAGGTCTCAAAGGATCCCGAACGTCGGCGACCGCCGCCATCCACGTGACATCGGAACACCAGCGGGGCGGACGCCAGCAACTGCTCGCCGCCGGCGGCATTCTCGGGGCGATCGCCGTCTCGAGTTGCTGCGTCATCCCGTTTGCCCTGTTCACCGTGGGCATCGGCGGAGCCTGGATCAGCAACCTCACCGCCCTCGAACCGTATCAACCGATTTTTGCCGCCATGACGTTCGGTATCCTCGGCTACGGGTTCTATCTCGTCTATCGCGAGCCAAAGGTCGCCTGCGCTGAGGGCTCCTATTGCGCCCAGCCCAAGTCGGGACGGATCGCCAAAGCCGGCCTCTGGGTTGCCACCGTCCTCGTCATCGTCGGACTAGGGTTCCCGAGACTTGCGCCCCTGTTCCTCTAAGCCAAAGGAGAATGATCCCATGATCCGCCCTGTCGCAGTTGCCGTTCTCCTCGCTCTGCTTTCCCCGCTCGCCGCCGTGGCCGGCGAGAAGACTGTTATACTGAACGTTGACAACGCCACCTGCGCGCTCTGCGCCCCCATCGTCAAAACGGCCCTCTCTCGTGTCTCGGGTGTCACAGCGGTCCAGGTAAAGGAAGCCGACGCAATGTCGGGTGCTGTCGCCACGGTCTCTTTCGATGACGCAGTCACCGGCGTACCGACCCTCATTGCTGCGACGACCAACGCCGGCTATCCGTCGCATGTGGCGCAATAGCCGCCGGCTGATTGGCGGCGGCGGGCGGAGAGCGGTATCACCTCTCTTCGCTGCTCCACATCGGCACGCTGCTGCCTCAAAGGGTGAACGGCGCCGTCGAAAATATCCACCCGGCGGGTGCGAAGTTGCAGGTGTGTAGGAGACTGCAGCTATGGCCGCGAACACCATCGAGCAAAGTACCTTTTGGAAACGGCACCTGGACAAATTCGGGGCCGCCGGATCGGTCTTCGCGGCGCTCTGCTGCCTCGGTTCCCCGGTACTCCTTTCGATTGTATCGGCCGTCGGGCTTGGCTTCATCAAAAGAGATGCGATCCTGTTCCCATTGTTAGCAGCGTTTCTGGCCGTCACCCTACTCGGGCTATATCTTGGAACACGCAGCCATCATCAACCGTGGGCTCTCATCATCGGGGGGCTCAGTACGCTGGCGATAGCGGTCGTGTTTCTCGGTCTCATGCCAAGCCTTGTCCTGGCCTACGTCGGCATTTCTGGTTTGATCGCCGCCAGTTTTCTCAATGTCTGGCTCAGAGTACGCCAGCTAAGGAGCCGGTAACACCGAAACAATCAGTTCGCTTTTGGCGAACGGGAGACGATGTAGGCGTATCTCTGGTCATGGAGCCGGCGTTGCCCGGCGATCAACCGGCGTTCCGGTTCTCGCTCGATGTCATCGGGACCTTTATCGGGCTCAACGATTTGGCTCGCGAGCGACGATAGCGTTGCGGTTACGTTGCACGATATCGGAGACGGTGTTCTTGCTGAGCCCAAGTTCGCGACCAATGAGCCGATAGCTGCGGCCTTCAGCAACGAGCGCCAGAACTCGCGGAGCCAGACGGTCCGACTTCGGGCGCTGCCCCCGCTGTCGACCGAGTTTCTTGCCGCGCGCTTTGGCAACGGCCAAGCCCGATTTGACCCGTTCGCTGATAAGATCGCGTTCGAATTCAGCGATACCGGAGAGGAAAGTCGCCAGCATACGGCCATGAGGAGATGACAGATCGAAGGTCATGCCGTTCATGGCGATGACTGAGACCTTCCAGCTTTCCAGCTCGCGCAACGTGTTGAGGAGATCGATCGTCGAGCGTCCCCAGCGGGAGAGTTCTGTGACCAGGATGGCGTCGATATGTCTGGCCTGAGCGAGCGCCATGATCTTCTTGCGCTCGGCCCGGTCCAGCTTCACGCCCGAGCCCGTCTCTTTATATATGCCGGCAATTTTATATCCGGCACGTCCGGCGAAGGCGGTCAGATCTCGCTCCTGTCGTTCGCAGGACTGATCAGCCGTCGAAACCCGGCAATAGATGGCCACGCGCTGTCCCAATTGAACCCTCGTGGTTTTGTGGCTCGCAAAGCCTTGATTTGCATGGGGCGATTGTTGTCCAAAACAGACTGTACTTCAACAGGGACAACGCGCGCATGCCAAGACGACATATTCTCGCCGAGCGACAGCGCTCGGCGTTGCTCGACCTGCCGACGGACGAGTTATCACTGCTGAAGCATTACACATTGGGCGACGACGATCTGGCAAACATTCAGGAACGCCGCAGACCAGAAAACAGGCTGGGTTTCGCCCTGCAGCTTTGTGCACTACGCTATCCAGGGCGCGCGCTGGCTCCGGGCGAAATGATTCCGCATGAAGTCCTTTCCTTCATCGGAGCTCAGCTCGGCGTTCCGGCCGATGCGCTTCTCACCTATGCCGCCCGGCGTCAGACCCGCCAGCAACATATGGAGGCGTTGCGCGAGATCTACGGCTACAAGACATTCACGGGGCGCGGGGCCCGTGATCTGCGGGATTGGCTTTTCGATCAGGCTGAAGATGCCAGGTCGAACGAAGATCTGGCGCGGCGCTTCGTCGCGCAATGCAGGAAAATGGTGACCATCCTGCCGGCGGCGTCAACGATCGAGCGTCTGTGCGCCGATGCCCTTGTTGCCGCCGAGCGATGCATTGAGACACGGATAGCGGAAAGGCTCGACTTTAGTGTGCGCGAGCAACTGGACGGGCTTCTGACCGAAATGGTTGACGGAAACATCAGCCGTTTCATCTGGCTTCGCCAGTTCGAAGTCGGCAGCAATTCCGCATCAGCGAACCGCTTGCTTGATCGGCTGGAGTTCCTGCGCGGTCTGGAAGTCGATCCCCAGATCCTCCTAGGCGTACCGCCACACCGCATCGCGCGCCTGCGTCGGCAGGGCGAGCGTTACTTCACGGATGGCCTGCGCGACATCAGTTCGGATCGGCGGTGGGCGATCCTCGCCGTTTGCGTCGTCGAATGGGAAGCCGCGATCGCCGATGCCATCATCGAAACCCACGACCGCATCGTTGGGAAAACTTGGCGAGAGGCGAAACGGCTACATGACGAGCGGATTGCCGGTTCCAAGGCCGCAGTCACCGATACGCTTCGCGCTTTCACGGCATTGGGAGCCTCTTTGCTGGAAGCTCGCGACGATGGTGTTCCGTTGGACAATGTGTTGGCACGGTCGGCCGAATGGCATCAGCTTGAACAGCTGGTTGCCGTAGGGACGCAACTCACCAGTACATTGGCAGACGAGCCGTTGGCTCACGTCGGACAAGGGTATCATCGTTTTCGCCGATATGCGCCGCGGATGTTGCGATGCCTGAAGCTCAAGGCTGCGTCGGTGGCGGAGCCATTGATTGCAGCCGCGAAAGCCATCGGCGAAACACGTGCGCCGACATCAACAGGTATATCATTCCTGCGGCCGAATTCGAAATGGCATCGCCATCTCCGAGCGCAAGACCGAGGCGATGGTCGTTTATGGGAGGTCGCGGTGCTGTTTCATCTTCGCGATGCTTTCCGGTCTGGAGACATATGGCTGGATCATTCCCGCCGCTACGGCGATCTCAAGCAGGTGCTTGTTCCGATGACCTCGGCGCAGGCGAATGCCAGGATGGCTGTTCCTCTCGATCCTCAAGCTTGGCTGGCTGACCGCAAGGGTCGCCTTGCGGATGGTCTGAAGCGGCTGGCACGTGCCGCTCGCGACGGGACCATCCCCCATGGTAGCATTGAAGATGGAACGTTGCGGATCGACCGGTTGACCGCAGACGTTCCCGAAAGCGCAGAGGAACTGGTCCTCGATCTTTATCGTCGAATGCCGCCTGTGCGGATCACTGACATCTTGCTGGAAGTTGACGCGGCGGTCGGATTCTCGGACGCCTTTTCCCATCTCAGAACCGGAGCGCCATGCAGCGATCGGGTCGGCTTGCTGAACGTTCTGCTCGCCGAAGGGCTGAACCTAGGCCTTCGAAAAATGGCGGAAGCCTCGAACACGCATGATTACTGGCAGCTCTCGCGCCTTGCCCGCTGGCATGTCGAAAGCGAGGGCATGAACCAGGCGCTGGCGATGGTCGTGGCCGCGCAGGGCAAGCTGCCGATGTCCCGGTTCTGGGGCATGGGAAAAACCGCATCAAGCGATGGTCAGTTTTTCCCTTCGGCACGACAGGGCGAGGCCATGAACATGATCAACGCCAAGTACGGCAGTGAGCCTGGGCTCAAGGCTTATACCCACGTCAATGACCAGTTCGCGCCGTTCGCCTCACAGACTATTCCCGCAACCGTCAGTGAAGCTACGTACATCCTCGATGGCCTGCTGATGAATGAAGTCGGCCGGCAGGTCGGCGAGCAATACGCCGATACGGCGGGGTTTACCGATCATTTGTTCGGGACCAGTGCCATGCTCGGCTACCGGCTCGTCTTGCGCATCCGCGACTTACCGTCGAAACGGCTTTATGTCTTCGATCCCGCGGGGACACCCAAAGATTTACGCAAGCTGGTGGGCGGCAAAATCCGCGAAGAACTGATTGTGTCAAACTGGCCTGATCTCTTCCGCTGTGCTGCCACGATGGCCGCCGGAAAGATCAGACCGAGCCAGTTGCTCCGGAAACTCGCATCCTATCCCCGACAGAACGATCTTGCGGCCGCGCTTCGGGAAGTCGGCCGCGTCGAGCGCACTCTCTTTATCATCGAGTGGATCCTCGATACCGATATGCAGCGCCGCGCCCAGATTGGCCTCAACAAGGGCGAAGCCCACCATGCCCTCAAGAGTGCCCTGCGCATCGGCCGTCAAGGTGAAATCCGTGATCGAACCACTGAGGGGCAGCATTACCGGATCGCCGGGCTGAATCTGCTGACGGCGATCATCATCTACTGGAATACCGTCCACCTTGGCCACGCCGTCGCCGAACGGCGAAACGAAGGCCTCGATGTGCCACACGAACTTTTAGCCCACATCTCTCCTCTGGGCTGGGCGCATATCCTGCTGACCGGCGAATATCTTTGGCCCACGGAGGCAAACGCTTAGGGTGTCATTCCGCCCCCAGCCGGAACCGACCCCTTAATGAGGCTAGCCGGTTGGTCGCCCGATCCGTCGGCGTGTGTTTGCGGAGCCAGGCCTGACCGTACCTGACGGCCTCGGCTCCCTTTTTGTGCCCACACGACATGCAGGGCGCAAAAAGCCGCCCGGGCCTGCACCCGGACGGCTTCACGTGTGAACAGCTACCGTCGTCTATGCGGCTTCGGCCAGTCCTTCGTGGTCGTCGCCAGCTTCGTGCCCGGCCTCATCAATCACGTCATCCGGATCAGCACCCGCGTTGTGCGCCTCGTCGTCCGCTTCACCGTCTGCGTCATCATCCGCCCACGCATACGACCGAAATTCCGGCACCGCGCGGTTCGCGAGCACTTCCGGCAGCCAGCCCGACTCGGCCATCCGCACTTCGGCGGCAGCCGCCGCCGCGTCCTTCTTCATGCCCTGCACCTCGGCGGCGGCCTGCGGTGAAACGTGCTCGCGCAGCACGTCCGCGATGCGCGATTTCGACACGTGGTCAAAGTAGCTCGCGCGCGTGGGCTTCCAGTAATACGACAGGTCCACGTTCAGCACGTCAGCAAGGCTGTTGACGGCGTGTTCGCCGTCACATCCGTCGATACCATCAACGGTGGCCGCCACGCAGAACGCAAACAGATTCGACTGGATATCGGAACCCTGATCAAGCAGCCACGGCAGCAGTGCATCCGCGCGCGCCGGAAGCATGCGCATCCACTTCGCGCGCTCGGCCTCGGTCTCCTTCCACGCCACGCTGTCGGCCATGTCGTCGGCGTGCTTCACCAGGGCGTTGCGTGACGTGCGCAGGTCAACCTGGATCGCGTGCTCCGGATACTGCCGTTCATAGTGTTCTTCGAACACGACCGGAATCATGCGGCTCATCAGCACCGCGAGCGCGACGTTCGGATGCCTCGCCAGTTCGGTCTGGATCGCCGCCGTGCGGTGTGCTGTCAGACGGCGGCACAGCTTTTCGTTGTGCAACGGCGTCACACGCGCAGGCTTGCCGGATTGCTCCGTTGCCGTCACCGGCAAGGCATTACCACCGCGTGCGGCGGTCCTCTCCTCGGGCCGGATCAGGCCGCGCTCGATGGTTACGAACCCATCGTCATCGAGATAGACGAACGCCCCGGCGCGCTGCATGTCCTCCGGTGCGAACACTTCGAAGCGTTCGGCGTACTGGTCGACCGCGTGCGTGGCAACATCGACAGCCGTACTCAGGCGGTCGTGTCGTGCCTCATCTTCCTCGCCGTCCTCGTCGTAATAGGCGTTCAGTTCCATGTGCGCCGCGTCGCGTGTCGCGACCAGTGCGGCAAGCTCGGCCTTTTCGCTCTTCGTCGGCTTGCGCGTGGTCGAATGCACACGGCCATAGCGGATCAGTTCGTTTGCGTCGCCCCGGGTCCGGGTCTCTATCCAGTTCCACCCCTGGGCGGCGACAGCCTGGGAGATTTCAATCAGGCGGTCGGTCGCGAGCCGGTGCAGCAGGTCGGCATCCGTGATGTATCCGGCATTCTCGCCGTCGCTGAACAGGTCCCGACGCACGAAGCCGCCTGCCGCCTCATACGCGTCCAGCCCGACGAACTTCGCGAGCGCATTGTCGCGTGAATCGATTTCGGCCTTCGTGATCGCCGCGCGCAGCTCGGACGGGCGGCGTTGCCATGCGTTGATCGCGTTGTTCCACACGCTCTCCTGCGTCGCGTGATCGTCGGCCAGCGCCAGCATTTTGGCCTGCTCGTAGTCGAGCTTGTCATCACGCAGCAGATCCAGCAGCGCCGGCGCAAGGTTGGCAATTTTTAGCGCACGGCGCACCACCATTTCCGACACCTTGAACAGCGCGGCGATGTGAGCCGTGCTTTTCCCCTCCTCGGTGAGCAGCCGGAAGGCGACGCTTTCGTCTGCGATCGACATGGCTTCTCTTTCCCGGTTTTCGATCAGCGACGCGGCCACCGCTTCGCCCTCGCTGACGATCAACACCGGCACCTGGTAGTCCTTCGTAATCCGCTCCTGCGAAAACAGCAGGTCCAGCGCGGCGAGCCGCCGCTGTCCGGCGCACACGCCGAGCTTCGGCTGCTTGCCACGGCCCTTCATGGCGTGCACGACCAAATTTTGCATCAGGCCTTTTTCAGCGACAGTTCCGGCGAGCGCCTCGATGCCGGTGGGAGCCTTCTTGCGGACATTCAGCGGCGAGCGGCACAGCCGGGCGTACGGGACGTATTCGATCTGCGTCGCCTGGACTTCGTTACTGGGATTCTTTCGGGATGTTTGCATCAGAGTTATCTCCGGTTTGGCCATCGCTTTATTGCGAGGCACACCGATATCTTATCAGTCTTTTAGCCCTAATAAACGTAATGTCGATGATTTAATCTAATTGATTTATTTTGCCAGTAAACATATTAAATCAATTCTATGCAAAATAGACGTTTCTAAGGGGCTTTTAGCCCTTATAATGAAATCGTGCCTCGCAATAAAGCGATGGCCAAACCGGAGATAACCGATGACCCAGACTCTTGCCCGCATTACCTCTTCCGTCGTCCCTGACGAGTTGCGCCTCAATGTGCTTCCCCGCTACCTCGGTCGCCACTTCCTGCCGGGCGAGGCGCTTGTGTACGACTGGGCGGCCCGCCTTTGCCATGCCTACGACGGCGGCTTCTGGAATTTCTTCACGTTGTCCAATGGTGGCTTCTATATGGCTCCGGCCAACCTTGGGCGGGTCCATGTCCGCTGGCACCTGAACGGCTATAACGACACGATGGGCGCGGACGCCTTCGGCATCGTCGTCACGCTGTTCGCACTGTGCCATCTGGCCGAAAAGACGCGCGATGACGCGATCATCAACCGTTACCACGAACTGCGCACGTTCGCGACGCAGCACGTGGAAGCGGCCAACATCCTGCGCGTAATCGACTGATCGTGTTTTCCGGCCTGTGGTCTTCCCACAGGCCGGACATACCAAGGACACCGAAATGGATACCCTGAACATCCGCCCGACGTGGCTCACTGCCCTTCTTCCGTTGCTGGCCGTCTATCAATATGGAGACCGGGAAATCGTACGTGCTGAACTGTTCCGCATGGCGCTGTCTGCGGATGCGGCGGCCAGGTCGGCCGACGCACTGCACCGTATCGCCAACATGCTCGACCGGGACGGTCACGCAATCGACATGCACCGTGAGGAGCTTTGCGCCATCGCGCGTGCGGCGCTTTCCGAATTCGACCGCGTACCGCCTCGTGCGCCTCTGGTTGCGGTTCATGAAGCCGTCCAGCGCACCCGTGAGCGCGCCGCATGACGACAGAACTGAAACAGGGTTGCGACCTGAAGCGCGGCGACGTGCTGCGTACATGGTTCGGCAACCAGACGATTCTTCAGGTGCTGCCGTACAGCGGCCCGTTCGACTTCATCTGTGGTGTAGCGAAGTTCCCGGGCGCTGAAATGTCGATTGTCCGCGCCGGGCGTTACGAAGTGCTGGTCACCCGATAACCGGAACTGCCCGCGCGTACCGCGCGCGGGCTATGGAGTCTGACATGCCAACCTTTACAATTGCCGAAATTGAGCAGGCGATCAACGTGTGGCGCAATCGCCAGGCGTCAGGAGAAGACGCGGCGCTGTGCCCGAAAGCGCGTCGCCTTGCCGACATCTATGGCGAGATGATCTATACGCACGCAACGACCATCGACGTGTCTTCGCTGTCAGCCGAGCAGGTGGAAGCTGTGACCACTGCCCTTTATCAACAGGAATTGCCGCTATGACCGACGAATCGAAGTTTCCCCCCGAAGTGCTCGAACAGTTTCGCCGCGAGCAGGAGGAAAGCGACGCCCACTTTACTGCCGCGCCTGAGCGGTTTTTTGAGGCATGGAAACAGGCTGTCATGCTGGCCGGTCCGGTGTATTTCGGCGATGGCACCAGACAAGCCGTTGAGAAGGCGAAAGACAAATGGGCGCTCGCGCCCAATGGCGCGGTCATTCTCGATGCCTTCGGTGTTCTCAGCAGCGGCGAGCGGACCTTCCTTGCCGCGCTGTATTCGTTCTACAACTCGGACGATAGTGTTCCTCTGTGGGAGAAAGCGGGCATCAGGGGCTTCGCCTACCTGTCGGGGCTGGACCTTGTTCGTCGCAAGCTGATCGCGGAGCTTTTGCTGAACTACGTTGGCTGGTGATGGCCCGGTGTATCTGTGTTCGAGGCTGACAGGCTCCCACTCGCCAGTCTGGTTGCAGACACCTGTGCCGTGCCCCCCTTCCTGCTAAACACGGTCTCAGGATAACCGGGAGCGTATCGCGCGCGCCGGCGCGCCCGGATCGAGGCGCCTGGGGACCCACGCCGGCAGGCGTGGGGTGCGCGCCGGCGCGCCGCAATAGCGGCGTGACGATCCGGTGCGGCCTGGGCAGACCGCCGCCCGGGGTCGTCAAGCGTCCGCAGGACGCGTGAATCCTCCGCGGCGCAGCCGTGGGGGCACGAATGCAGGAGGTTCCCTGCGACCACACAAAGGAAATTGAACCGATGAATTACGAAGTGAACATCAGGCCGGAATGTCTGCGTCCCGCAGAGGCGGGATGGGAGCGACCACACGGCGCCGAGATCCAGGAAGTGATCCGGCGCACCGGCTTGCCCGGGCGGGGCGTCGCGCGCGTGCTGGGCTTGTCTGAATTCGGTGGCCGGCAGGTGCGTCGCTGGATCAGTGAGGACGCTGCCATTCCCTATTCCGCATGGGCGCTGCTGTGCGATCTGGCGGGCCTGGGCTGCATCTGGCGCGTCCCAACGCCCGGCACACAAGCCGATCCGCCAGACTCGCCGGCCTGATGCGGCATGGGGCCATCGCACGTGTGCCGCCTTGCTTGCCCGCTGCTACGTCAATCCGCACCGTATTGCCCGATCAGGTATGGCGTGCCGCCACGCTCCTCAATCATGCGTCACTCCCAGCCGCTGCCGATGTTCGCAAGCCGCGCATTCGCTTCGGCGACGCGAAACGCCTCCGGATCGAACGACCCGCCGAGCCAGTCGAGCAGCTCGCGCCGGGCGCCCGTCCTCCGGCCGGCGAGCGTACGCAGCAGATGCGCGTAGCCGGGCGGACCGCCACAGTCTTCCGGTGGGCAGGCGCGCCGGCCTGCGACACAGCGCGGATACCGGATGCGCGACGAGGGCGGCACTTCCGCCTCGATCTCAACCGCGTGATGCCAGTCGTCGCCCATGTCATACGTGTAGCCGATCGTGTCGCCCGGCTGACAGACGTTGAGCAACCGCACGCCGTCGGCGCGATCGACGTCGAGATCGACCCGGTCGAGGAAGCCGTACAGTCCAAACCCGTACCGGTGCATGTCGCCCCACCCCATCGCTGCCTGAAGTATCCCGTGCAGCCCGGCCAGACTGATGTCGGTCGGGATCTCGATGCGCCTCCAGATCTCCGGCGCGACACCGAGCAGGCTCACACGCAGCCGCCAGATGCGCGGCGGCGACACCGCGGGCTTCCCCGATTCCGGGAACGGAATCACGTCTGCTATAGACCGTTCATCAGGCAACCCGGAGTGCGTCCAGCGACGCTCGCCCCACTGCGCGTCGATCGCGCAGGTGCAGTTCCGGTCCTGCGCCTCGATCGAGATGTCATCAAGCCAGGCCTCGACCTCCCTGTCGAGCAGGATCTCCTGCCCGTAGGCGATCGTCAGCAGAACCACGCCCGGTTCGACGGTCTCGGCATCACTGGTCTCGAGGATCCAGCGTTCGAGCTCGCCGCGTACGCGCCCGGCCAGACGATCGGATGACGCCTGAACCTGCAGCGTCAGCCGGATCCTGGCAATCTGTTCGACGACCGGAGGAAGTCCCGGTGGGACCGGCCCGGCATCCCCGGCGGGAGCCACCGGTGGTGGCGTTGCCTCGTGACCGGATTCCAGCGCGTCTTCCACGGATCCGGCCGTCGCCGATGTCGTCAGCGCCTGCATCTGCCCAAAATAACCCGCCAGTTCGCGCCGGACCCGCTTCGTCTCGGCCTGCGCATAGAGCGTGGTCGTGGTCAGCGACGCGTGACCCAGCACTTTCTGCGCGACATCGGGCGGCACGTTGGCCGCGACCGCCTGCGTGCCGAACGTGTGCCGCAGCGCGTGCGGGGTCGAGTTCGCCAGGTGCCGGCGCTCGTCGTCGGTCAGGTCGAGGGTGCCCTGCAGCTGGTCGAACGCCCAGCTCACCAGGCCGCGTAGTCCATTGCTCGAGTAGCCGGCTGGCTCCGCCGACCCGGCAGCGTGCCGGCGCTGCGCGGCCGGCGTCGGCGGAATGTCGACCGGCCTGATCAGCGGCGCCGTCGCCGGCGGATCATTGAAATCGAGCCTGCGGTCGGCCCAGTGCGCGCGCAGCGCGGCCAGCGTCGCGGTGCTGACCGGCACCGAACGTTGCTTGCGTCCTTTACCCAGCACACCCAGCACCCAGCCGGCGGGCGTATCACCGTCGGCTTGCAGGTAACCCAGGCGTTCACGGCGCGCGAGCGTCGCCTCGGTGATCCGCAGCCCCGAATCGCCCATCAGCAGGATGGCCGCCTGGGCGGCCCGCCATTGCGGACCCGATGGCCCCAGGCGCCCGCTGCGCCCGTCGAGGCCCACGCGCACTTTCGTCCAGAGCTGCAGCGGCAGCGCCCGCTCGATGCGGATCGCGTATTCCGGCGTATCGGTGGCCGGGTCGGTCACCGCCGCCCACGGATTGCCGGCCAGATAGCGGACCTTCACGAGCCAGTCGAACGCGGCGCGCAGCACGGCCACCGCGTATTTCTGGCTGCCGGGCGTGAGGCCATCGGGGGCGAACGGGCGCCAGCGCGGCGAACGGCGCGCCATGCGCGGTCCGGTGAAGCGTTCGGCCGGCGCGGCGAGGAACGCCTTGTACGCGTCGCAGTCGTCGACGGACAGCGACGACAGTGCCGCGCCGCGTTCCGTGACCGCCCACAACAGCAGCCGTTCGAGCTCGCGCGTATACGCGCGCAGCGCCTGCGGCCGGTCGGTATAACGGTGCAGATACGAGCGAATGGCATCCAGGTCGTGCTGCGCCTGCAGGTAACACAGGCCCGACGCGCGATTCACGCCGGCGGCACCGGACAGCAGGTCCGGCAATTCGATCCGTTCGAGCGGCGCGAGCGGGCCGGATGATGGCCCCGCCGAGCCGGCGGGCACGAGCGCGACGTGGGTGGCCGTCGGCGCGGCGAGCGGTTCGGTGGCATCGACGTCGGCGTCGACCGTGACCGCCAGCGAGCCGGCGTGCCGGCGCAGCCAGGCGACCAGGATCCGTGCGCGCAGGAGGCCAATGCGCGGCACCGAGCGCCACCAGCTGCCGCCGTGCCGGTTGCAGAACGCGACGAGCCCGCCGAGCGTCGTACTGCCCTCGCCTGTGAGCCGCCTGGCGATCAGCGGCCGGAACCACAGCCCGACCGGGTGATGCGCGAGCGGCACGGCCACGGCGAGCCGTGAGGCCTGCTCGACCATGCGCAGGCTCACGGCGGTCAGCTGCGCGCTGCCGTGCCGGCGGATCGACGCCTTGAGGTGGTCGGCCAGCACGGATGAACCGTGCAGCAGCGCGAGCTGCACGAGCCCATCGCGCATCGTGCGCAGGTGGTGCTCGAGCCGGGCGGGATCGTCGTGGTACGGCGTCGTATCGGAATCGAAGTACAGGCGCGCGATCGTCGGCAGCGGCACGCGCTGCACCCAGGCGCGCAGCGCCGCGAAGTCGGTGCGCGTCCAGGTGCGCAGGGGTGGCTGGATCAGCTGCTCGGCCATGTCGGATCGGCCCGGCTCAGCGGAAACCGCGGAAAGGCGCGCGGGCGACGTGTGCCCAGCCCGGCGCGTCCTCGAGGCAAACCAGCCGGGCGAACGTGCTGCGGCCAGCGGCCGTGAGCTGCGCGACCTCGGCCGGCGCATGATAGAACGCCGAGTCGGGCGAAGACTGCTGCTGCGAGACGCGCACGGGCTGACGGGTCCATTCGATCAGGCCCAGTGCGTGCAGGGCGTCGAGCACCCTGCCGTGCCGGTAGCGGACCACCTGCCGTTGCCGCACGTGGCGTAGCGCGTCCAGCACCGCGGTGTGGGTGACCGTGATTGAACGGGGCACAGGCGTCTCGGCCATCGCACGCATGGTCAGTGTGCCCCGCTATTCGTCGAACAGATCGGCGTGCGTACCGGTGCGCTCCAGACGCAGCACGTTGCCGTCGATCTTGTAGAGCAGCAGCCAGTCCGGTTCGAGATGCGCATCCCGGAAGCTGGCCCACTCGCCCTTGAGCGGGTGATCGCGATAGGGCGCCGGCAGCGGGCCACCCGCGAGCAGCAGGGTGATGAGCGCCTTCAGCTTTTCCATGTCCTTGCGGCGTTTCTGCGCGCGCTTCACGTCGCGGTGAAACTGGTTTGAATAAACCGGTGTGCGCATCAGATGCCGAGTTTCCGGAACAGGTCATCGGCGTCATCGGCGCGGTTCAGCTCCTCGTCCCGCTCGCTCCTGCGCAGGGTCTCGGCGGTCACGGCATTGGGCACCTCGACCGCGAACGGCACGGCCCGGTCGCGCGCGACGCGCACCAGGGCCATGCGAATGTAGTCGGACACCGAAAGCCCCATCGCGGCAAGCGCATCGGCCGCCTCGCGCTTGAGTTCGGGCGAGACACGGGCGCGCACCACGGTATCGGTGGGCGCGGCGGAATGGGTGGAGTGGACGGACATGGCAGCCTCCATGGGTGGTGATTCGCTAATTGTAGCTACAACCGGCCACAAATTCAACTCGCAGCGGCGGCGCAGCGCGATTTCACGGATTCTGGCTAACCAAATGCAATGTTGCTAATAGCAATTAGCAACATTGAAATGTCATCACACATCTCGCTGGCACGCACAGACCACTGTACGAGGACTTTCGTGCCGAACGGACGAGGTTATCCACGCCCGGAAGTTTTGACGTTGGACTTCTTTCTGATTGGGGCAAGCCCCAGCGGGGCGCGTCAGGCCCGTAGGGCGCGCTCGCGAAGAGGCGGTGGGCATCTCGGGGACCCCGAAGGCCGGGGACCGGCCAATGGGGCTGTGCACAGCTTTATGCTGTGTGCAGCCGAGATGTCCACCGACGGACGCGGGAATCCCGCTGGACTGAGCAATCGATGGGTTTGGAGTGTGAATTCCGTGAACTTGTCCACAAGCCATAGTGGTTAACTTAGGTTAAAGATAGGTTAACGACTTTTCATCGCTTGCTAAACCCCGCCCAGCTTAGGTTTGGCTGCGGCCGGGTGGAATGTCATGCCGTGAAACCGGAATGCTATGCCGTGAAACCGGAATGTTGTGCCGTGAAGGTCGGAATGTTATGCCGTGGCTCGCTAAAGATATCCACACGGCCGCCTTCGACCAGGTTAAAACACGCTTGTGCGGAATGCTGTGCCGTGATTTTTGGTTTATCGCCTGCTTGATGCACGGTGGCGGAATGCCATGCCGTGATCGTGGCCGCCTTGTGCTTGTCTGGAGAGCGGAATGCCGTGCCGTGGATTTACCTCTGCTCAGCTGCGTGTCCACTTGACCATCGTGTCGTCTTTATAAAACGCGACGTTGGCGAGAATTCCGACACGCTCGAGCTCTTCAAGGGCCTCGGCAAGTGCTTCCCGAAATTTACGCAGAGGTGACGTGTAACCGCACCACTCCTTCAGCTTTATCACACTGATACGGTGCAATCCGCGTTCGTGACTCGCTGCGTACGACTGAAGCCACTTGGCCATGTCCACGCGATTCGCGATTTGTTGCCGCTTTCTGATATCAATGAAGGAGAACTCGTCATTTTGAAATAGGGTCCGAATTTTGCCCCCGATCGTGAATTCCCACTCTCCTGTCTCATTGTCCTGAACAAATTCGCTTACCAAGGGGAGATGTGCCTTGTAGCGTTTCGTCTTGATCGTCAGCGTGCCGGATAGGCGTTGAAATGATTGTTCAAGCCACTCATACGCGGATTTTCCGAATGCGCCGGTCTTCCCTGTTGGCTTCCAGCCGAGCGCTTTGAGAAATTCCGCGCGGTTGAGGCGCACCGGTTGTGTCAGATCAACGCCCTGCGCGAATTTCAGGGCGAGCATGAATACGTCTTGGTCGGCCATATCCAGCTGTTTGCCCGTGAATCGAACTTCAACGCCCTCTGGCGAGGCTAAAAGAGTGTTGTCATGCATCTGGCGCCGCCCTGGCTGAATCGGGGCGAAAAGAGGCGTCCGCGCAAGGTAATTTGGCAGTGCGCTGGTGTCCTCTTCCGGAAAGAGGGGCAACTGGCCGCCAGTGGCGGCCGTCTGGACTTGTTCCTCTAGCTGTTTGGCGTCCTTGCCGGTCGCTCGTTTGACTAGCGCGGCGGTTTTCGCAATAACGTCTTCGGGCATATCGATCGGTGGTTCCTGTAACGGGGGCGCGGAAGGCCTTGAAACACGGCATGGCATTCCGCCCGGCGGCTCCTGATAACTGTCAAAAGCCTTATCCATATTGGGTCGAACGGCTACCCATGAATTTGGGCGACCTTGCCGATTAGGACAATGTCCAAAGTTTGGACATCCCGTTCCCTACTCCAGAAGCTCCAGCACGAACCGTTGAATCTTCTCCATTTGTTCGTCCGTTAGCGCGCTATTTGCCAGTTTCATTACGAACTCGTTGGGTGTATGCGAGAACGTGCCAACCTTTGCCCCTCGCCTCAAAATATGCGTCGGCTTCTGGCGGGATGCCTGCGCACTTACCGGCTTGTGGCTCAGGAACATCGCTACCTTGGTCTGATCGAGCTTCCCGGTCTCCAACAACGCCCAGGCTTCCTCGAGTCTCTTACGGATAGCTCCATCGTCGCCTGCTTCCTTGAGCACCTTTACGATGTCCGTTGCCGCAGAACGAGACAGCAGCTTCGGTTTGGCCGCTAGTCGCTCACGGATATCGGTAGGGAGATCGGAAAACGACAAATACCGGTAAAGATCGGACCGTTGAATACCAAGGGATTCAGCCAGCTTTGTTCGCTTGGGAAAGTGTTCTTCGAGGCGTTTGATGCTCTCCCCTATCTCGAAATCTGACAGATCTTCCCGTTCGATGTTTTCTGCGAGCGCGAGCGTTGCACTGACGGCCTCGTCCACCGCTATCACCAAGGCTTCGATCGTCGGCTTGCCTAGGAGTTTGTGCGCACGCAAGCGCCTCTCCCCAGCTATCAACTGGTATCGATCACCGTCTACGGGGCGTACGCTAATTGGCTGCAGCAAGCCCACGGCACTGATGGAGACGGCCAGTTCGCGGATCTCCTCCTCCGGAAAACTGGTTCGCGGCTGGTACGGGTTCGGGTCGATCTTGTCGAGATGGAGCTTTGTGTGTTGCCGGCCGACGTCAAAGTCGTCGCGATAGTTTGCTTCGCGATGGCGCTGCGTGTTTTCTTCTGCTTTTTGCGCCAGTTGCGCCTTCAGGCTCTTACTCATTTTCTGCGCCCTCCTCAACTGCCTTGAGTTCAAGTGTCTGCACCAGGCTCGCGGCGAGCTGGCGAAACTCTCGTGCGACTTTTGAGGTCCGGTCAAGCGCGTGCAGGCTCTGTTGCATCACGGCGGCCTGATTTACTTTGGTGCTGGTAGAAATCTTGACGGGCAAAATCTCGCCAAACGTCTTCAGCGCAGTGCTCTCCAACAGCTTGCATACCGTTTGCCGCTCGTCGTGTTTCAGGAGAAGTGCACCCAATAGCTTTACCGAAGGATTGATCCGTCTGATTTTGTCGATGTGCTTTAGCAGGTCGTCGGCGCCGTAAAGACCGTATTGAGAGCCAGATTCGACGGGCACGATGATGTGCGTGGCGCATGCCATCGCATTGCTCGTGAGGAGCTTGAGGCTCGGTGGGCAATCGATCAGGATAACGTCATATATCCCGTCGGCTGCCTCGAGCTTGCTGCGTAGCTCCTCCGATGGGCGCGGTGTCTCATCCTTCAACTCATCTTCTGTTTTTCCTAGGGCAAGAGAGCCATAGATCAGGGACACGCCATCGATGTTCGTCTCTTCATGGATAGCACTCGGCAGGTTCGTGACGTTGGACAACAACAGCTCGGCGCAGGTGAAATCAACCCGGCTTGGATGTGTTTTGCCAATATGGAGACTGGCGTTTGCCTGTGGATCTATGTCGACGACGAGGACCTTCAATCCCAGCCGACCAAATTCGGCCGCTAGGTTTATGACAGTCGTTGTCTTGCCGCACCCACCTTTGTGATTGGCGATTGCCAAGACCTTAGTGTGTTCGAAGTTTGGCATTGCGTGTCCGATGTTGTTGATTTGCGTGCACGATACCGATATCGGGCGGCCCTGTAAAGTCGGTTTTGTCCAAAGTTTGGACAGTCAACCGCCTAGGCATACATATATGGGTATAAAAATGCGAGCCGCATGGGGCCGGGTGGTTTCAACGAGGTCAGACGTCGAAAGCGAGCAATTTGCTAACAATTTAAGGGTTGTCGGGCCGGTAGGGGATTCGTACTATGCCGGTATTCGTCATATGGATTCGCCGCCGTGGCATCGATCCAGTAACAGGAGGCGCCGTTATGGCGAATACAAAGAGCGGGCAGGTTAAAAGCAGAATCACGGGTTGGGCGCAACGCGTAGGGAGCGTTCGCCCAGCACTTTCTGTGATCTGGATCCCAGCAGTCGCAATTGCACTTGTCGTTGGTATCTGGGCGACTGTAGTCGTCCGCATACAGACCGAGGGAAGGGAGGCGCGGGACACGGCTGCAGCCTCCACTGTCGAACTGGCGTCGTCATTTTCGGCACACATTGCCAAGACGGTGCACGATGCCGACATGGTCGTTAGGTGGGTGAAGTTCGAGTATGAGCGCTCGCCGGCTACGTTCGACCTGGCTGCATATGACCAGCGAGGAATGATCTCAGCCGACACCGCCCTGCAGGTGACGATCGTAGGGTCGAACGGGGATGTGTTGCAGACAACAACACCTGGCGGGAAACAGGTGAATCTCAGTGACCGGCCTCACTTTCTGATCCATCAGGCCAACCCCGAGGCCGGCTTGTATATCAGCCAGCCCGTGCTCGGTCGCGTGTCGAACCAATGGACGTTGCAGTTCACGCGTCGTTTGAACAACCCTGACGGCTCGTTCGCGGGCGTGGTCGTGGTTTCGGAGAATCCCGATTTCCTTACCGACGGCTTTTACAATCTCGATACCCTCGGGCCTCGGGGTATGCTTGCCGTCATATCGGATAATGGGTATCTGCTGTCCCGGCGAACGGGGCTGGGCAAGGCGTCGCCCGTGGGTCCACCCG
Source organism: Paraburkholderia sp. BGA-UO-ETr-F21 (assembly GCF_059567925.1). Classification (NCBI taxonomy): domain Bacteria; kingdom Pseudomonadati; phylum Pseudomonadota; class Betaproteobacteria; order Burkholderiales; family Burkholderiaceae; genus Paraburkholderia; species Paraburkholderia sp. BGA-UO-ETr-F21. The sequence goes on from NZ_JCAQOY010000006.1 coordinate 45,524, forward strand.
CAGCGGCGTATCACGAAATGGTGGGCGCGAAAGGCCGTGTGGTCAGTGATCCTGTCGATCACATTCGCCGGTTTGTGACGTATCGACACATCTCCCAATATCCTGTTGCTGTTCTCGTCGGACTGTCAGAGCGCGACGAGCTGGCTGGCTACCAGCACGCGAAGGTGCTGTACCTTGTGATGGCAGCCGTCATCAGTGTTTTGTTGCTCACGGCAGCAGGCTTTATCACCGTGATGATGGGCAAGCTACAGGGTTTGGCTGAAACCGATTCGCTGACAGGCTTGCCGAATCGTCACCTGCTTACGCAAACGCTTCGCCGGCGAATGGATGCCTTGGGTGCATCGGCGCGGCTCGCGATGCTGTATATCGACCTCGACAATTTCAAGAAGATTAACGACACGCTGGGCCACAAGACGGGTGACGAACTCCTGCTCAAGGTTGCGCATCGACTTGCCGATGTGGTTGGAAAAGAGCGACTGCTAGCACGTATCGGCGGAGACGAGTTTGTCATTCTGGTAGAGGATGACGACGCAGCAAGGAAAGCCGGAGATCTGGCCGATGTTGTGATCAAGGCGTTCGAGCGCCCGTTCGTCATGCGCGGCAACAGCTATCTGATCTGTGTGAGCATCGGCATCGCGGTCCACAGGAATGCGGTTGATAACGAGTTTGCCTTGCTCACGCAAGCGGATCTCGCGATGTATGCGGCCAAGGAGACGGGCAAGCCCGCCAATGTCAGCCAGCATTGCACCTACACGCCAGCACTGTCCGAGCGCGCCCTGCACGATATTGAACGGCATCAGGAATTGCAGTACGCCATCATCAATCGTGAGTTTTTCCTCGAATATCAACCGATCGTTAGCCTCGATGGCGAACTGCGCGGCGTCGAAGCCCTGGTGCGCTGGCGACATCCCACAAAGGGCGTGTTACAGCCAGCCGAATTCATCCAGTTTGCCGAGTCGAGCGGGCTCATCGTGCAGATCGGTGAATTCGTGCTTGAACAGGCGTGCCAGGACTTTCGGGAATGGCAGGACACGGATCCGCGACCACTGACCCTGTCAATCAATGTATCGCCTGTGCAGCTCACCACGGGCAATGTGGTTCGCGCTGTTACGCGATGCCTGAATGACTACATGATTGAGCCTGACCGGTTGCAGCTGGAGGTAACAGAAACGGTCGTTCTTGATGAGTCGGCTTTGGTCAGGACCCGGCTCGAAGCGTTGCGCAGGGCAGGGGTGAAGATCCTTCTCGATGATTTCGGTACCGGCTATTCGTCACTGTCAAACCTCGTCAACCTGTCGATCGACGGCGTGAAAATCGACCGGCATTTCACGCGCGGGGTGCCCGCCAAGAAGGCTTCGTCGGCGATGCTGACGCACCTGATCGGCCTGGCGCGCGACCTTGGGCTGTCATTGGTGATTGAAGGCGTCGAGACGCAGCAGCAGGTTGCGTGGCTCTCGCGTTTTGGAGACGTGACGGTCCAGGGTTTCTATTTTTCCAAACCGGTGCCGGCGACGGCGCTTCCGATCGCCAGGGCGGCCTAGTCGCATGGTTACGCTGGCTACAGATAGAGCTGCGGACGGACGGGGAGAGGCCGTCTATGAAGGCGTGAATCGGCTCGGCCGCGATGAAGTCACGTTGCGCCTGCGCCGGGGAGGTGGCGATCTCTTCACGCTCGAGCGTCAGCTCGTTCGCGCTGGCGGCGTTACGTTGACGCAGGTATTTCCCGTCGGCGCTGAGGCCGAACTTCATGATTTCGCGTCGGCGGACCCATATGGCGACAGCCTGCAAAGCTCTTATCTGGCTTTGAAGCAGCGTTACCTGTCAGAGGCGAGAGGGCCGATCGTACAACGCCCTGGCATGCCCGGCGATTTCTTCGACCAGATTGGCGAAATCGAGCATTGCCACCATGAAGCTGAGTTACTGCCGATTGTGCAGACCGTGACGCGGGCGCTCGGTGCTGAACAATACATCTTCAGCTGGCTTGTACTGGACGCAAAGTCCGGTGACGTCATTGAGCATCGATATCTTGTCGGCTGCGATCCTGCATGGCTGAACAAGTACATCGATCACGTCTGGTACATGAATGATCCGTCGCTCGAATATGCAAAACGCAATGCGACACCGGTGCTCTCGTCCCGGCTGGATCTGTACAACGATGTTCACTGGCTGACCGAAGCGGCGACACACGGCTTTCGCAACAACCTGGTCTGCCCCGTGCATGCAGGTGCCAATTCGTTGGTCGTCCTGCTTCAGGCCAGCAACGCAGAACCAAGAGAGGCCGGAGAGGGGATCTTGTGGCGCAATCGACGACTGCTGCGAGCGCTTGCATGCGAGCTGCTTGACTGGCGTTTGGCAGGACTACGGCAGCAGGCAACCAGCCAGTTTGGCCTGAGCGAGGAGGAGCTGAAAGTCCTGCGACTGGTGCACGGCGGAGGAACGGCGTCCAACGTTGCGGACGCACTCCAAGTGTCCGTGAAGACCGTCTACGGCGTCGTGTATCCGAGAATCAACAACAAGATGGGCACGCCTAACATTAACAAGGCGGCCGACATGGCTGTTAGCTGCGGACTGATCAAGTAGGCGCAAAAAACGTACGCCAACTTTTCATCATATCAAAGGCGTTGGCGTTTGGGAATGGTAATTCGGAAACGGAATTACCCTCGCTTTTCCGGTTAGAGTCTTGTCCAACTGGCCGTCGATGCGCCTCTCGCACGGAAACTGGCGGCCTCCCCTTCGTCACCGGCAGTCCGCCTTGATAAAAATGAACAGATTAGGACAACTATTTACCCGGCTGGCTGTCGCCAGCACGTTGATCTGCTGTGTAGGGCTTCAACCTGCCCTCGCGCAGCAGACCTGGTCGATCGCGACCGCGTATCCGGCCGACACGGTTGCAGGCCGGGGCGTCGCGTTTTTCGCCAGCGCGCTGACTGGCCAGACAGGTGGCAGGGTGTTGGCAAAGCCGGAGTTCAAGGCGAAAGCTGGCGCGACGGATCTTGTATCGGCGGTTCAGAACGGACGATTGCAGGTAGCGGACGTGTTTGGCGGGGCGCTCGCACAGCTGGATCCGATATTCGAGTTGTCTACGCTGCCATTCCAGGTGCATTCACTTGGCGACTCCCAGCGTCTTGCGTGTGTGGTTGAGCCTCTGTACCGCCGCGCATTGTTGCGTGCCGGGCTTCACATGCTGTTCATTTCGCCGTGGCCGCCGACCGGGCTGTGGTCGCGCGAGCCGGTGGCGGATCCAGCCGACATGGCCGGCCTGCGGGTACGGACCTACGACGACAGCTCTGCCCAGGTTCTTACCGGCTTGGGTATGCGCGCAACTGCGCTACCCGTTCAGGACGTGCGTCCGCTGCTGCGGACCGGTGCGCTGGACGGTGTGCTGTCATCAGGCGATGGGGCGGTTGGAAGGTCTTTTCACGGACAGTTGCCAAACTTCACCGCGATCCACTACGCGTTCCCGGTGTCATTTGTCGTGATGAGCCAGACGCGTTATGAGGCGTTACCGGACGAGTTGCGAGATCAGCTCGATAAGGCGGCCAAAGACGTACAGCGCCGCCAGTGGGCAACGTTGCCGGCGCGCATCCGTGAGAACTACGCAGCCATGCGGCTGGCTGGCGTCAATGTAAACGCCTCGATCGATGACGGCTTTCGAACGCATCTTCGCGAGGCGGGTGATGCACGCATGAAGGAATGGCTTGCACGCGTGCCGGTTGAATACGCCACAACTGTCAAAGCGTTTCTGGAGGAGGCGCCGTCGGCGCAGGACACATGTCCAATCAGCTTGCTGGAAGCTCAACAGGGCGCTCGCGGGTAGTCGCGATACGTAGTGCGATAGTGGCCTCAGGCGTGATCGGCACCTACGTTTTTCTTGTGCTCGCGAGCACGTCACATATGTCTGCCAGAGAGCGTGCAGAGATCCTGATGCCGTGGAAGGCGAACGAAGGACCGATTGCCACGTTGCATGTACGAGTTGGCAAGAGTGCGTGCCGTTTCGAGAACGTATTTATTGGCGACGGCGCTGTTCGTACGGCCAGCCATTGTGTATCTGAAGAGGAGAGTGCAAAGGATGAGCGCGAAAAGAATTGACCTGAACGTCGACATTGGCGAAGGTTTCGAGCACGACATTGAACTGCTTGGCTACGCCACGTCGGTCAACGTCGCATGCGGATGGCATGCAGGTGATCCGCTGACCATGCGCCGCGTTACGGCGGAGGCAATACGTCGAGGCGTTGCGATCGGTGCGCATCCGAGCTTTCCTGATCGCGAGAATTTCGGCCGGGCTGTCATGACCCTTTCGCCAGATGAGGTGTACGCCGGAGTGCAATACCAGGCCGGTGCGCTTGCGGCGGTTGTGGCGGGTCTGAGTGGCCGTGTCATGCATGTGAAACCGCACGGCGCTTTATACAACCAGGCTGAGGAGGATGCCGACCTGGCCCGCGCCATTGTGCACGCTGTCCGTGACATGGATCCCGACCTTGCAATATTCGGCCTCGCGGGCGGGCAGCTTATCCGGATTGCGCGCGAAGAAGGGCTAGTCGCGATCGAAGAGGGTTTCGCCGACCGCGCCTATACGCCGGCAGGCAAGCTGGTGCCTCGATCCCAGCCGAACGCGCTGCTCGAGAACGACGGCGACGCCTGTGAACAGGCCATCAGCATGGTATGCGATCGTCGCGTCCGGGCATCCGACGGCAGTTGGGTTGCGATTAGCCCACAGACGCTGTGCCTGCATGGAGATGGATCCCACGCGGTGATTTTCGCTGACCAAATTTGCGCTGCGCTCGCGAAAGCAAAAGTGGCTGTCCAGCCTGTCAAGCGTGCTAACGAAGTGGCCTCCGTCGTGGATTGAAGGATCGCTCAGGAAAGGAGATCAACAGCTTTCTGGACGACGAGAGGGTCGACCTGTCCGGATTCCGAAGCGGCTTGGTAGACCAGGGAAAGCAGCTTTGCTTTCTTCTCGCCGCCAAAGCTTCGCCCAGCGTGGGACAAGCCGTCTTCAAGGGCACTGAAGACTCTTTGTAGGAGTTCCGGGTCCACTGCACCGTAGCGCGGTGCTCGATGGCCGGTCAGGAGATATGTGACATCGAAACCGTGCGCAAAGAGCGTCATGAGATAGGCGGCGTCCGGATAACTCTCTTCCTTTTCGTAGGCAGACTGGGTTTTGCGGTGAATTCGTGTCCATTCGGCGACGTCTGTCTGAGTTAGGGAGAGGCGATCACGTTCTTCCACTAGACGCTGCCCAAAGGTTGATGGCATATGGAACGGCCTTTTGTGTTGTAAATGGCAGAAAAATGTTTCATACTGATCGCAAACGTATCAGGCACGGACAGTATACGGACCCATCTCATGACACTGAAAACCTTAGAGGAAGTCCGGGCAGAGTTCGATCGGTGTGGCATCTCCGTTTCGGGCTGGGCCGTAAGACACGGAATCCCCCGCAACATCGTTAACGGCGTGTTGCAGGGAAGACTGAAGGGCAAGCGCGGCCACGCGCACAACGCGGCGGTCTTGCTGGGACTGAAAGACGGCGTTGTAAATCGTGAGGAGGCGCGCGAGCCAGATCTTTGCGAGGCACTGCCAGCCAGGGAAGGGTAGGTGAGGGTGTAGGAGCGGTCAGCGTCGATGTAGCGAGCATCGGCGCCGACCTGACCAGTTGTTGGAACCTGAGAGGTCGACAATGGCTAAAGCCATTATATCGTTCGGGCACAGCCGGCGACATAACGTGGGCGAGAGGGGAAGTCATGCTTGATTTCATCTCGTTAGCCCAGCAATGCGCGCCGAACGTCCACCCCACGACGCTTCAGGCGGTCGTGAGAACTGAGTCCGGCTTCAATCCGTACGCGATCGGCGTCGTTGGTGGCCACCTTGCGCGCCAGCCGCGCGATCGCGCTGAAGCGGTGGCGACGGCAAGGGCGCTCAATGCACAAGGCATCAATTTCAGTATGGGGCTTGGACAGGTCAACAAGGCCAATCTTGCCCGCTACGGATTGACCTACGAAACGGCCTTTGATCCGTGTGCGAACCTGCGCGCGGGCAGCGCGATACTGCACGACTGTTATGAGCGGGCGACTGCGGCAATGGGGCAGAGTGCACCGGCATTGCGTGCTGCGATCAGCTGCTACTACAGCGGCAATTTCACGCGCGGCGAGACTGCCGACGCCAACGGTACCAGTTACGTGCAGCGCGTTGTTGCCAACGCCCAGACGGTGGCAGGCTCAAACAATGTCGTTCCTGCGATTCCTGTTGTGATGGACAGTCAGTCCGACAGACCAGCACACGCTGCAGCGCCTGATGCCAAAACATCTTCCGCGCGCCGCAGTGGCCCCAAACAACGGCAGGACGCACCGCACCCGTCATGGGACGCATTCGGCGATTCCGCTTGTGACAACGACTGCAACTGACCTGAGCCGCGACGACGCGGCCTGATCTCAACCACGTGAAAGGAGAAGCCATGCAACGCAATACAAAATTCAAGATTATGAAATCAGTACAACTGAAATGTTATGCGTATCGCATGACGGCGCAGCGAATCTTGACCCGCGCGCGCCAGGCGGTGGCATTGGGCATCGCAATCGGCCCCGAACTCGCATTCGCGGGTGGGGGGCTGGACTCAGCAACGCAGGGCGCGACCACCTTCAAGATCTGGCTCTATTCGTTCCTCGGCGTCGTCGCGGCCTGCGTGCTGATGTGGAAAGGGGCGGAGTGCTGGGCCGATCGCGCGCACTGGAGCGAGTTTGTGACGATGTGCGGCAAGGTGGCGGCGGTGGGCTCGGTGGTCGGCGTGCTCGCACCGTATCTGTGGAACATGTTCAGCTGAGCACGCCATGTCGGACGAAAAAACCCGCTATCCCGGATTCAACGGCCTTGGCCGCACGGCGGCCATCTGGGGCGTTCCTTATATGGCGATGCTGGTTGTCGTCGTCGCGTCGATGTTTGTCGGCGTGCTGATTTCCTTCTTCGTCGGACCAGGCGGTCTGCTGTTTGTCTTCCTGGGCTTTCCGGTGCTGCTGTATTTCAAGCACATCTGCGAAACCGACGACCAGGGCCTGCGGATCATGTGGCTGGAATTGCGTTGCCGCTTCTACTTCTGGCAGCTGCGGGTCCGCGCGCGGCTAAATGCCGGGCGAGCCGCCCCGCGCTTTGGCAATACCTCTACGCTTGCGCCGCTGCGATACGGACGGCAACGCCGCGTCTACCGCGATTTTTTCAAACCGTTGTCCAAGAGTGAGCGCCGGCTGCGTGAGCTCGATCCGGAGGCCTGATGCAAAGCAGACCCGCCGTCACCAGCGAAATCCTCGGCGCGATCGGCGCCGTGGAAGACTGGATTCCGAAGTACGGGCATCCGGTCACGAAACACGTACAGCACCTTGAGGGCAACCGGTTCATGGTGACGCTGGCCATGCGCGGCGTGCCGTTCGAGGTGCACGAGAACGTCGCGATGGAGCGCATGTTCGATCGCGATACGGAAGCGTACAGCAAGCTTGGGCGCGACCTGGGTGGCCGCCTTGGCTATCACGCAACGTTCGTGCGACAGCGCGTGAGTTTTGATCGCGTGTACCGGTTCAAACAGCGCTTCATGCAGTGGTTCGTACGCGAGTACATCGGGCGACGTTTCGGAGCCGAAAAGTTCTTCGAGAATCGCTATTACCTGTCGCTGATCCTGAAATACGAGGACTTCGATGACGGGCTCAAGGAAATCGGCTCCCTTGCGAAACAGGCGCTGCTGCAGTTCGGCGAGTATGAAGCCGAGTTGCTTGAAGTGTACGAGCGCAAGCACATGAACGGCACGAAGATGCTGTTCTCGCCCTTGTATGGGCTCGTCAGCTATCTCATCAATGGGAAGACCGGTGATCTTCCGGTCGCAGCGGAACCCGGTACCGATGTCATCCCGTCGAGCCATCTGCACTTTGGGTACAACACGCTCGAGATCGGGGCGAGCGACGTGCCGGCGTACCGGCGCGTTGCAACCTGCCTCGACCTTCGCAGTTGCCCGGAGAAGCCGGGCTGGGGCCAGCTCGACCCGCTGATCACGTTGAACATGGAATTCACGATTACGCATACGTTCAACTGCATGACGGGCTTCGAGTCAAACCGGACCATCGATTCGGCGATCAACAAGCTGGAATCAGCCGGTGACAAGGCGAAGCACCAGGTCAAGGAACTACGCGACGCACAGGGTTACGTGAACACGGGTGAGCTGTCGTTCGGCGAGTATCACGGCGCGGCGGTTATCTACGGCGAAACAGCGAAAGAGGCGTTGGAGAACGCCGACAGGTTTGCGTCCCGTTCGCGCAACGAGTGTGGAGTTGAATGGTCGCCCGCGACGGGGTCTGCTCCGTTCACGTACTTCTCGCAGGTCCCGGGCGCGCGAGTCAAACCGCGACCGAAAGTGCAGTCCTCGCGCAATTTTGCGGCGATGTACACGTGCCATGACTACTCGTCAGGCAAGGCGGAGGGCAACCCGATCGGTGACGGCTCGGCCGTCATCCCATTTCGCTCGGATTCGGGCGTGTACAACTACAGTTCGCACGCGAGCCGGCTGGGGGACATCAATGTCTCGGAGAAGGTGGCCGGGCATTTTGAAGGGAAAGGCACGACGGGCAGCGGCAAGTCTACGGTCGTCGTTGCGGCGACGGGCATGCTGTCCCGCTTCGATCCGATGCTGTACGTGCTGGACAAGGGTCGAGGCTGGGAAGTGTTCATCCGGGTGATGGGTGGCGCCTATGTCTATCTGGAGAAAGGCAAGCCGACCGGGTGGGCGCCGTTCGAGCTCGCCGACACACCAGACAATCGCGAATTCCTGTATGGACTCGTCGAACTGTGCGGCCGGAAGAACGGTGTCGACCATCAGGGTAAGCCAATCAGGATTGACCTGACGGCCGGCGAGAAGATTCACTGCCGCAACGCCGTCGATGCGGTAATGGGGGTCGATGACGTACGGCTGCGCCGCTTCAGCCTGCTACTGGACAGCATTCCGGACGAAGGCGACGACGGCCTGCGCGCACGTCTGTCGATCTGGTGCAAGTCGGAGGGCGGCCGGTTCTGGTGGGTGTTCGATAACCCGCCCAATCTCTCATTGAACATGAGCGAGCAACGCTGGATCGGGTTCGATGTTGAGGCGTTTCTTGTCGAGAACTATGAGCCGTCGGAGCCCGCATTTGCATATCTGTTCCATCTCAAAAAACTGATGCGTCGGGAAGGCACCCTGATGCTGACGGTGATCGAAGAGTACTGGCTGCCGCTGCGCTTTCGCACGATCCGCGAGCAGATCGAGGAAACGCTGGCGAGCGGGCGTAAGGAAGGGGAATTCATGGGACTGATCACGCAACAGCCGGAACAGGCGCAGCGGGCGGCAGACCTGTTTCCCGCGCTGCGCAGTCTGGTCGCCACGAAGATCTGGCTGGCCGATCCGGCGGCAGAAGAAGAGGCCTATCTGCGTGACGGCATGACCCGCAAAGAGTTCAAGGAATTCAAAAAACTCACGCCACAGTCGCGCCGATTCCTGATCAAGCAGGGCAACCAGTCGGCCTTGGCCAGTTTCGACCTGAGCGGCCTTGACGATGCGATTGCGGTGTTCTCTGGCGATCGCGAGAACGCACTGATCTGCGACGGGGTGCGCGCTGAGCTGGGCGACGATCCGGACGTCTGGTTGCCCGTCTATCTGTATCGCGTGTTCGAACGGAAGCTGCGCACACGGCTCGCGGCGAAGCACGGCGCCGATGAGCGGCTGTGGTCCACCGAGCTGCAGCGCGGCCTCGAGCGCAAGCGTGCCGAGCTTGCGCAGATTTATCCGCCGGTTAATCAGCCGGTTGACGACGAAGTTTTTGCCTGATGTGCTGCAACCCAAGGAGGGAACGATGAACAGCACCGATGTCTATCCGGCCGTGCGCCGGCCGGTTGACCCCGCGATCCGGAACCTTCGTGAGGCGCTGCGGGCACGATCAGCGCGCGCGGGCATGAGCCTCGTCTATCTGCCGGGAATTACGCTTTGGCCGCGCCGCACTCTGGTCGCGGTGTTGTGTGCGTGCGCGCTTTCACAGGCCCACGCGCAGGGTGTGCCGACCATCTCACCGGCGGAGCTCGCGCAACAGATGATGCAGGTCGAGCAGCTGGGGCAGCAGATCAAGAATCAGGAGGACCAGTATCAGGCGCTGACTGGCAACAGCAGTTTCGGCAACATCATGAACGATGCGTCGCTGCGTAACTACCTTCCGGAACAGTGGCAAAACATTTACGACCAGGCGAAGAACGGCGGGCTCTCGGGTATCAGTTCGTCGATGCGTTCGATCGAGCAGCAGGAAAGCATGACCGGCGCGAGCACGCCCGGTCAGCAGCGCTATTACGACACGCTCGCGGCCAACAAGGCGATGAACGAGCAGGCGTACAGCGCGACGATGGCGCGCCTGAGCAACATCCAGGCGCTCATGCAGCAGTCCAATATGACGCAGGATCCGGCGCAAAAGGCTGATCTGCAGAACCGGATGGCCGCGGAAGAGGCGATGGTCACAAATGACCAGACGCGCCTGCAGCTCACCGCGCAGTTGCAGAAAACAGAGCTGCAGCTTGCCGAACAGCAGCAGGATCGCGAATTCAAAAACCAATTTCTTGGAGGTTCAAGTGGTCAATAAAGCCCTGCTCGGCGCAATTATCAGTTTGCTGGTCGTGATTGCTGGATATCTTGGCTATCTGGCGTGGGACCGCCATCAGCATAACGTTAAGGAGGAGATCGAGCATAGGCAGGAGCTGGAATTCAAGGCGCACCTGCTCGGCACGACGCCAGAACAACTGGAGAAGGAGGAAACGCCTGAGCAGCGTCAGCAGGACAAGGATGCTGACGAAATAGTGAAGAAAGCAATGCGATAACTGGCCTAGCTTCGGAGCGTCTTATGTCATACACACCGATCACCACGACGATCTTTTCCAGCATGACGTCCGACTTCGATGCGAACGTGGTTTCGACCATCAGTTCGGGTTCGGAGCGCATCATCGGATTGATCTCGCCACTGATGGCAGCATGTTTCAGCATTTATGTGCTGCTGATCCTGTGGACGTACTGGCAGGGGCGCAACGACGAGCCGATCAACGACTTTCTCATGCGTATGGCGACCTGGGCGTTCATCCTGACGTGTGGGATGAACATCCAGTTTTACAGCACGTACATCGTACCTGCCTTGAACGGTCTGGGTGAACAACTGGCCGGCGCGATCACGGGGCAGGCGAATCCTATCTCCGGCCTGGATAACCTGCTGAGCTCGTACATCAACGCGTGCGCGCAGATCTACGACAACGCACACAATTTCCAGATCATCGGTGCCGTGTGGGTGATCACGGTGCTGCTTATCTTCGCGACGCCGTTTATGGGGTTGGCCGTTGCATACATCATCCTCGCCAAATTTGCGCTCGGTTTGCTGCTTGCGCTAGGGCCGCTCTTTATCTCAATGGCGCTGTTTCCGCCGGTGCGTCAGTTCTTCTGGAACTGGGCAGGGCAGTGTCTTAACTACGCCCTTCTCGTGGCTCTATTTGCGGGTGCCGGCGCTATTGAGGTGGGTTTTGCGCAGAAGATCGCGCCTTCCGGATCGGCTTTCCCATCCATGAAACAGGTGGTTGAAATCGATGTGATGGGCGTGGTGTTCTTCATTGTCGCGCTCAATCTGCCGGGTCTTGCTTCGGCGTTGGCGAGCGGTGTGGGGATTTCCACGATGACCGGCAATCTCGGTGCGGCTGGTAGGGCTCTCGCTGCCGCGTCGAAGATGAAGATAGGTGGCGCGGGTAAGCAAAACACGGGCGGATCCGTGTCGAAAGCGTAAGGAGGGTACATGCCTGATTTTTTTGCGAAGCTGATCCGCTGGTGGTTGCTCGCTGTCTGCTGGGTCACGTTTGCTGGTTTCGCGCTGGCATTGCTGAATAGCATTGGTACATTCATTTACCACCGTCTGCAGTAAGTGTACACAGCAGGAGATCACGATTGAAAGCGCAGCTTTGCATTGGTTAACTGTAGCCACGGTTTTTTGATTAAATGAGACACGGAGAAAGACATGCAACCAGTAGAAAGCAATGCAGCAAACCGACGGGTGCCGGTGCGGGCTGTGATAACGCGGGCACTCCTTGGACTGGCCGTCAACGTGGTGTTGCTCGCGTTTTTCTGCGCGCTCGCCTGGCAGTTGCTTAGTCCCTACCAAGGGGAGATTCGCCATATTGTTGCGCCGTTGCGCCCGGCATACGTCACGCTGTTCAGTCTGTGCGCGGTATTGGGCTACATGGCGTGCCACATTCCCAGCGTGGGGGCCGCGATCTCAACCGGACTGTGCGATTTTCTTGAGTCGCGCTTTCGCCGTACGCCGCAGCGTTGAGGAACCGGAGACCATGAAATCTTCCATTCCAATCCTGTTGGTAGCGCTTGCGCTGCAGGCCTGCAGCTCACCGCCGAAACCACCCGAGCCAACTGGCCAGTGGGTACCCGTCAACCAGCCGTTGGCCCAGCAATCGGGCCATACGGAATCGAAGTGAGGAACAGGATGACATCGACTATCAGGCAATGGTTTGCGTCGGGAGCGAACGCGCGCAAACGTAAGGGAAGCCCGGCCGGGTCGACCACGCGCGCAGACGCGCCGGTGAGCGGTGTTGAGTCGGGCGAGCGCGATGCGGTCAGCTGGTACCTGAAACAGGCACAGGCCTTCGAAAAGTCGAAGGTCGAAGCAGCGGAGGAGAAGGCCCGTATTGCGAACCGGCGCTCGGTGTTATCGGGCGTTGTCGCTCTCGCCGCTGTTTCTGGCATGGGGGCTTTAGGACTCCTAAAGCGGCCGAACCCGCCCGCCGTGCTGCGCGTGGACTCGTCGACCGGTAAGGTCGACGTGTTGCCAACAACAGCTAACGGACACGTCACATTTTCGGAGAAGACCGATCGCGCGGATCTGCACCGTTACGTCGAACTACGCGAGAGCTACGACTGGGAGACGATTTCGGACACGCACGCCGCGGTGATGTTCATGAGCGACGATCACGAGAAGGAAGCCTATGACGGGCTGGTCCGCGGCCCGGTGGGCCCGCTCAAGCTGCTGAAGGATCAGGCGCGGGTCATCGCACACGTCGGCTCGATCACGTTCGCACCCGCCGCGCAGGTGTTCTTCTCGCGTCAGCTGGTCCCGCTGAATCCCGCAGCGAAACGGCCGGATCCGACGTACTGGATTGCGACGGTCGCATTCGAGCGTGTGAACGTTCCGGAAAAGCAGGATCAGCAGGATATCAATGCTGACGGTTTTCGCTGCACGAGCTACGAGGTCACGCGAGACTGGACCCGGGCGCCCGCCGATGCTGCGCCGGCGTCGGGCTCTGCGGCAGCCGGAGGTGGAGCATGAAAGGACGAACGATCCGGATGTCAGCAGGCGCGGGCGCGGTCGCACTGGGTTTCGCGTTGGCGCCGATCCACGCGCGAGCGCTCGAAACGCCGCGCAGTTGCGGTTCAGACCCGCACATCCAGTGCGCGACCTACGATCCGGACCAAGCCTATCGTGTGGCCACCATGCCGGGGCGCGCGGTGATGATCCAGTTCGAGCCAGGCGAACACATCATCAACAGCGGCGAGGGCATCGGAGACGGCAAGGCGTGGCACGTGGCCATCAACGACAGTGGCGCGATGCTCAAACCGGGTGCGCCGCAGCCAGAAACCAATCTTCTGCTGGTCACCAACCGGCGCACCTATCCGCTCTCGCTTGTTGACGTGTCGG